>JABFRR010000001.1 GCA_013141065.1 Bacteriovoracaceae bacterium
CGTTGACATTTTCAAATGTAAGGCCCTGTTAGATTTTTTTGCTTGGCCATCCACATCGTTGCAATTATTTTTATTAAATGAGTGAAAGCGATTGGCTAGAAAAAGAATTTAAGAATATTGAATTTGAATTATACTGCTCATGATTTAATTTTCTAGTAAAAATTATTTGGCCTATTGTTATGGCCGTACTATTATACTTTTCATGTATAAATTTCTTAACAAAGACCAAAGACAGGAACTACTTGACGAGCTACAAATTGAGCGTTCAAAAAGATACGCTGATAGGATCGTGAGTTATTTCTTCTTAGATGATAAATCAGACGTACAAAGATTTTCTAAATTTTTATTTCTCGATGAAGGATCCATTCAAAAGATCTATAAAACGGTAATATGGAAAAGCTGGAGATCAAGAGACTCATGGTTTTATTGACATTATAGTTTAGGCCTGTCAAAAAAATAAGTGCTCATTCTTGAGTCAAGATTTAGAGTTGGGTTTTATCGTATAATTCCATTCGCCGTGAAAAGAATGTTTTAGTAAATTTATTTTTTCCATTTCTTAAAGTAACTTCAATGCCCTTTTTATATGTCTTCTTATCAAGTCGGGCCTTAACTGATAACCCTGTTTTAGTTTTTGTAGAAGAAATTAAATTGATAATTACTTCATACGAAAGTAATGGTTTTCCTCTCCAGTTTATACTGATAAAAGAAAATAATCTATGTTCTATTTTGTTCCACTTACTAGTTCCTGGAGGAAAATGACAGACTGTTATTTCAAGATTTTCTTTATTGGAAAGTTTTTGCACTTCTTTCTTCCAGAGTCTCGATCGATAACCATTACTTCCACCAGCATCGGCAAATATTAATAATTTATTTGAATCTGGATAGCGCTTAATTCCCATTTTCAACCACCACTGCCTAATGCTTTCAACAGCAAACTCCGCAGTGTCTGAACTAATTCCAACATTCACCCAGCCTTTATTATCTGCAATATCATAAACTCCATATGGTACTGCTTTTTGATACTTTTTTATCTGGAAAATCATGGCCATTAACTTCAACAGGTTTTCCTTTTTTACTCAACTCCCTCCCAACATTTTTATAATTCCCTACTAATTCTTTCTTTTTAGCATCGACTGATATTACGGGATCATTGTGCTTTAGAAATTTTTTTGCAATTTTATTAATATAAAGAAATTGCTTGTTGCGGTCTGGTTTGTCTGCGCCTTCTTTGGTTTTTTTATTTCCTTGGAGACTATATTCCAGATCATGAAGTATTGAGGCTACTGTTTGATGACAGACATCCAACTTTTTTTTTTTTAAAGCATCGGAAATATTTCTTACACTTTTACAAGTCCATCGGAGTGGATTTTCAGGATCACCCCGTGTCTCTGGTTCAATAATCTCTTGCAAAATCTTTGTTAATTCGGGATTTGTTTCAGTAGATTTTTTACGACCACCGCCTTCTCGACGAACTGAAATTAATTTTTAGGTTTCTTTTTAGTTCTTTAATTCCACGCCGAATAGTTGATACTGCAACGCCAGAAATATCTGATATTATTTTTATTCCGCCGTAGCCTATAGACTCAGCTTCTGCCGCCAGCAAAATTCTCCGCTGTCGCTCATTGAGTTCAGGAAGTACTCCTGATAGTTTTATTTTTAATTCATCCTGAAGTTTTTTATTCACTTCAATATGAAATCATATCTTTTTCGATTGGCCAAATATTATTTCAAGAATGATCACTTATTTTTTGACAAGCCCTTAGCTGTAAATATCAATGATGTACCTCTAGGAGTTATGGCCTTATCAACATGGAGTCGTGCATACGATGATATGTGGGAGAAAGAAAGTGATCGTTGGGCAGAGGCAATTTTAGAAACAGAAAAGCATTGTCCTAAAGGCACAAAACTCATTCACGTCGCTGACAGGGAGGCAGATCAGTTTGAAGTTCTATTTACTTTAATAAAAAATAATAAAGATTTTATAATTAGATCCAAGCACGATCGAATAATCGAAAATGGAGATCATTATCTTCGCTGGCATTTGAACAAAAAGAAAACTGATCATGAATTCAAAATATTTCATACGAAGTTAAAAAGATGTGGATGCAATTGTAAAGTACGGTGAGATAGAATTTTTTTGATCCTAGCTTCAAACTTAATGGACTTACTTCTGTAAAAGAAAAGTGGTGTTAAATATATTAGAAATAAGTACGACTGGGGAAGTTGCAGAGAAAGATCGATTGCACTGGATCTTGCTGACAAGTTTGCCATTGAAAAATTTTGGAGATGCTTCTAGAGTCATTGATTATTATAAGAAACGCTGGCACATTGAAAATTATTTTAAAATTTTAAAAGATGGCGGATGCAAAGTTGAGAGAGCATCATTAAGAACATTTGAGCGACTAGAAAAATATATCACATTATTTTCAGTTATTGCGTGGAGAATTTATTACGTTAAACATTTAGCAGAAGCAGCTCCAGATGAAGATTCAAGTCTTTCTTTTTCAGAAGAAGAATCACTCGTTTTGAAAATAGAAAATAAGATATCTGATGATCAAAGAATAACGATTAGAGAGGCCCTACGATTTGTCGCTAAGATGGGGGGCTTTAATGGCCGTAAAAGCGACGGAGAGCCCGGGACGGTTAGTATTTGGCGAGGATTAATAAAGCTTGAAGCAAAAGTAGAAATGTTCAGATACCTCAAAGAAAAATATCAATTTTAATTCTAATAAATCTTCCCGATACAACACCAATCAATAAGTAATTTACAAACCGAGTAGCACCCTTTAAGAAGCGAATCAGTTAGTTTTATGATTTTTTAGCCAGTTATCCTCGCTGAGGCCGACCAATCTTTTTACACTTTATTTTCGACCATGTAATTATGGGGAAAAGTCAGCATTTACATTTTAAAAAACTCTTCTAAGTCATAAGATATTTTCATGAAAAAATATTTTAGCACCATTATATTAGTCTTCTGTCTATCATTACCAGTTTGGGCGAATGCAAGCTCCAAGGTCGATAAGTTAGTAGCGCTTGATACAACTGAACGCTTAGAAAATATTGAAGAATTAAAACACAATATCAGGTCATTGAAAGTTCAGATGCGTACACTTGAGATTGCCTTAGTAGAAGCAAAGAAGAAGAGAAGTGGAAAAAAAACCTGGAATAGAACAAAACGATATTCCGACGCGGTATCTGCCTTGGCAACTTTAGGTGGAGCAATCGCAGGTTGTTTTTTTGATGATAAAATTAGAGTCCTAAAAATTTCTTCATTTATATTTGGTATTTCATCTTCTGTTGGAGTTCTCTCAGGCTTGGCCGCTGACTTAACTACCGATGAAGCGGATAATGTCCAAAATAAGATTGATGAAATCATTCCTCTTTTAAAGGCCACTGAAACCAATTTAACTTTGGAAGTTAAGCTCCTTTGTCAAAATGAGCCTAGTAATCAGAAGTGTAGATAGTGTCTATTTAACATTCACTAGTGTTTAATTTTTAAACACTACAAAGTGATGTCACGTCATAACTCCCTTAAAATTGTTATTCCTAAGCTTGGCATGATCCATGCAAAATAATAAATAAACAACAAAGGGGAACTTTATGAAAGTTTTAATTATTTTTGTACTTGCAATAATTTCGTTTAACTCATTTGCTGGAAACGCAAAAGTGGGTGAAGATAAAAAGGGTGAATGTACGCAAGGAGTACAGGCTGGGCGAAAAACAATACCTAAAGCCTTGGCAACAGAACCAGTAGCTCCAACGAAAGAAGTAAAGACAGACTCCGCTAAACCTGTTTAATTCATAAATACTTATATAATGGCCTGCTGAATAGCAGGCCATTATTTTGTGTAAAGAATACACATTGTCAAAAAATTGGTCACTCTCAAAATTTTAAGGCCCCAAAACCAGCAATTCCCGGTCTATTTTTTAGCTGTATAATTTCGTGAAGTTTTGCGGGGCCCAAAAATATTTTTCTTCTGAGTTTTTTTCTGGCCTTCACAAAATGTATATTTTTTGATCTCATGGGTTTGATGAAAATTCAAACACGCAAAAACTTAAATATTCAGGCACTAAATCGCCAACTCAGAGCTCACTTTGCAAAAATCAAAGACCCAAGGAAGGTAAAATCACTTCCCCTTGTTGATATAATCATGTCTGGTCTTGCAGTATTTCAATTGAAAATCCCGTCTCTACTCTTATTAGATGATATGCGGAGCGAGCCGCTTGCTCACAAAAACCTAAAGCGCCTTTTCGATATAAAGCAAGTTCCATCTGATACTCAACTAAGGGATGTTTTAGATCGCGTACCTACTGATGAGTTTCGCAACTCATTTAATTTAGTTTTTCATTCGCTTCAAAAAGACAAAGCCCTCGAACAATTTAAGTTTTTTGACGGACACAAAGATCAGTATTTAGTCTCTTGTGATGCTACTGGTATCTTTGGTTCTACCAATATAAAGTGTGATTACTGCCTAGCTAAACTTCAAAAAAAGCAAGATGATGACGGAGAAAAACTTCATTACCATCATCAACTTTTAGCCGCATCAATGGTGCACCCAAAACAAAAAACAGTTATTCCTCTCTGTCCAGAACCTATTATTCAGCAAGATGGACAAGCAAAAAATGATTGTGAAATCAATGCGGCGAAAAGACTTTATTATCATCTTCGGGCCGCCCATCCTAAACTGCCAATGATTTTGCTTCAAGATGGACTTTATTCTACGGGGGCAAATGTATTGGAACTAAAAAAACATAATTTAAGTTTTATTATTGTTGCAAAACAAGATCGTTGTAAAAATTTATTTTTTGGATTTGATAAAAGAAAAGAAGGGCTAAAAGACACTGTAGAGTTCACCAATACTTCAATCATTGGAGATAAAACTAAAAAAACAAGGACGAGAACCTACTCATATGTAAATGCTTTGCCAATGACAGGAAAAGGTGATGTGGCCGTCAATTTTATTAAGTTCAAAGAAGCTATTGAATGGATCATTGACTCTGGTAGAAAAAAAGGGACAAATAAAAAAGAAGAAGTCGAATATGCTTGGATCACTGATATTGAAATTAGCAAAGATAATATTGAAAAAATAGTTGAAGCTGGGAGGTCGCGCTGGAAGATAGAAAATGAAGTTTTTAACACTCTAAAGAATCAGGGGTATCAGTTAGAGCACAATTATGGACATGGGAAAAAGTATCTTGCCAATAACTTTGCCATGCTCACAATGCTTGCCTTTCTCGTCGATCAAGTACAAGAGGCTCATTGTGACTTATTTAAAGCGACTCTCGAAAGATTTAAAAAACGATGCTCTAAAATCTGGAGGTCTTTTGAATTTCTTCTCGTGAGCAGAGAATTTGAATCGTGGCTCGAACTATGGAGCTATTTATCACAACTAGGCAGAACTTCGAACCCTAAATCGAATACAAGTTGAGCAAAAAAATCGCTCTGGCAAAATTGGAACCTTGAAAATTACTATTCTTTAGACGCATCGATGACTACTTTTTATACACTCTTAACTTCTTGATTAGGACAAAGATTTTATTATCTTCAGTTCAAGATTCTAATATTGCGAGATGATTCATAAAAGGCCGGGAGCCCCTGCCCCAAAACCATTAGGAAACTTATGGCATCATTCGTGCTTCATTATAAGTTAAGAAAACTTAAAACCTAGTTAGGAGGTTAGTATGAAGGCATTAATCATTTCAGCACTTTTATTTTTTTCAGTTAGAGCGATGTCTGCAATCGTTGGTGAAAATTCGAACAGTGTTTGTATAAATTCACCACAAAATGGAAGAGAAGTGAAGGTAGTTGAAAAGCCAAATCTAGAGATTGAGATTGTAAAATCGGGTGAAGTAATCGAAAGATAGATTTTATATTAAGTTATTCTTCGCTTAAAACTCGCCTTAGTCTTTCCTGTTCTTCTTCGGTATAGATATCATCGGGTGGAATGTTATTATTTTTGATTATTTTCTTTTTGGAAACGGAAGACATTTTTGATTTGACTTGGTCTTCATTAGTTTCTTGTGCTGGTTCTGAGTTTGAATACAGTTTTTTTGAATATCGTTTCGTAGATGAAATTTTTTGTTTGGTAGTTTTTACTGCATCTTTAGCGTAGGGAGTCACCAAAGCATAAAGTTTATCAAATAATTGTCGCTCGTTACCAATGGGAATGCATAAAATTGCAAAACTTAAAGTGAAATAAAAAATAAACCTTATTAGAAACATACTTATCCTACCTATGATCATTTTCGACTATTCTCTCGACTTTTTCTACGGCCTTTATCAAATCATCTCTATCAAATGGCTTTTGTAGAAAATCTGTGGCTCCATTAGAGATTGATTCAATAACTATACTTTCAATATTTAGTGATGACATCATGATAATGAATTTTTCACCAGAGCCTTTTTCTTGCAAGTGTTTTGTTAATTCAAGGCCTGAGATCTCTGGCATGACGATATCAACAAATATTAGATTAGGTTTAGCAGAATGAGCGATTTGAATTGCATCCTCTGCCGACGAGGCTTGTCCAATGACGTTAAAGCCTTCATAGGTCAAGATATCAATCATACTTTTTCTATTGAACTCAGAATCATCTACTATAAGGATTTTTAATTTTTCATGGTTTCGTGCTGGTTTCATAAAATAACCTAGTTTTAAATGTGCCCTAGGTTACATGATAGCAAATCCTGAACTTTAAAAAAGAAAAACCAACAATGCTGTTGGTTTCTCTTTTTATAATAGACTGTACTTGTCGGAAACTATGCTGCTGCAGGCGGCAGAGTTTCTTTGGTTCTTGTAAAGCTTTTCTTTTTCATTGAAGATTTCTTTTCTTTCCACCCAATGAGAGCAACTTCTAGGACTTCATCAAATGTTTTTACTGGAACAAAGTTTAATTTCGCTCTGTATTCCTCAGGGATTTCTTCGAGATCTTTTCTATTTTTCCAAGGAATGATTATTGTTTTGATGTTCATTCTCATTGCAGCAAGTGCCTTCTCTTTTAATCCACCAATCGGAAGAACTTTTCCCGTAAGTGTAATTTCGCCCGTCATTGCAACATCACGGCTTACTGGTGTATTTGTTAAAAGTGAAACGATTGTCGTCGCAAGTGTTATTCCAGCACTTGGCCCATCTTTCGGAGTCGCTCCAGCCGGAAGATGAATATGCATTTCATGCTTTTCAAAAATGTCTTCATCGATGCCAAGTTCGAAAGATTGACTTCTAATGTAACCAATTGCGGTTTGAGCTGACTCTTTCATTACATCGCCAAGTTGTCCGGTAAGAGTTAAGCCTCGACCTTTCATTTTTGTGGCTTCAATATAGAGAACTTCACCGCCGTGAGAGGTCCATGCCAGACCTGTTGAAACACCAATCTCATCTGTCTCTTTTTCATCATCTTTTGTATAAACTGGAGGGCCTAAAAGTTTAAAAACGGTATCTGTCATAACGTGAGTTAGATCAGCTTCACCTTTGGCAATTTTCATAGCGACCTTTCTACAAATGGCGCCAATTTTTCGCTCTAAGTTACGTAGTCCTGCCTCTGCGGTATAGCCTTTAATAACACTTGCCACACCTTCATCGCTAAATGCTATATGCTTTTCAGTGATTCCATTTTCATCCATTTGTTTTGGAATGATATATTTTTTGGAAATAGCGACCTTCTCTTCTTGGGTGTAACCAGAGAGATTGATAATCTCCATACGGTCTCTAAGTGGAGCAGGGATTTGATCAAGGACATTGGAGGTTGCAATAAACATAACATTTGATAAATCAAAAGCTACGTTCATGTAATGATCTCTAAAATTCATATTTTGTTCTGGATCTAATACTTCAAGTAAAGCCGATGATGGATCCCCTTTGAAGTCTCCACCGAGCTTGTCGACTTCATCTAGAAGAATGACAGGGTTATTGGTTTTAACTTGCTTGAGTGCTTGAATGAATCGCCCTGGCATTGCACCAACATAAGTTCTTCTATGACCTCTAATCTCAGCTTCATCTTTTACACCACCAAGAGAGATTCTCACAAATTCTCTACCACAAGCTTTAGCAATAGATTTTCCTAGAGACGTTTTTCCAACACCCGGCGGACCCGAAAAGCAGAGAATTGGGCCTTTCATTCCGGTTCCCTTTAATTGTCTAACGGCAAGATACTCGAGAATTCTTTCTTTAACTTTAAAGAGATCAAAGTGATCTTCATTTAATATCGCAAGTGCTGCATCAAGGTTAATCTTCTCATCACTTGATTTGCTCCACGGCAAATCGCACATCCATTCAAGGTAGCTTCTAAGTATGGAGGCTTCAGAAGAATCGGGATGCATTTTTTCTAAACGCGCCAATTGCTTACTTGATTCTTTTTCAGCTTCATCGCTCATCTTGGCTTTTTTAATTTTATCTCTAATTTCACTGAACTCATCTTCAGATTCTTTATGACCTTCATCGCCAAGTTCTGACTTGATGGCTTTTATTTGTTCTCTTAAGAAATACTCTTTTTGATTTTTTGTTATTTCTTCTTTTGCAGTGACTTTAATCTTGGTTTGCATCGCCAAAATTTCAAGTTCTCGAGAGAGAATATCATTAATTCTGTGTAATCTTTCCATTGGATCAAGAATTTCAAGTATTGCTTGAGCTTCTTCCACGTGGAGATTTAGATTTGAGGCAACTAGATCAGCTAATCTTCCTGGATCTTTTATTTCTTCAAGTATCATCGGAATATCGGTCGCGAGAGCTTTGCCAGAATGAATAACTTTTTCAAGTTGTTCACGTATGTTTCTCATGAGTGCACTGGCCGCTATATTTTTTTCTTCAAGTTGAATATTATTAACTGGGGTGATTTTACACATGTAGTAAGGTTGTTCTTGTGTAAATTGTGTTATCCGAGCTTTTGTTAGTCCTTGGACTAAAATTTTAGTTCTGCCATCAGGAAGCTGTCTACGTCTCATGATCATTGCAATTGTGCCCATGTCATAAATTTCATCAGGCGTTGGTGCTTCAGCTTTCATGTCTTTTTGACTAGAAAGTAAGATAAGTCGATCTGTTTTTGTCCAAGCATGCTCTACGGCCAGTATTGAGGATTCTCTTCCAACAAAAAATGGATGTATCATGAACGGGTAAACTACTAATTCTCTAATTGGTAGGAGAGGGAGATGATCTTTAAGTTCTATGTTGTCACCCTCGTAATTAGTTACCATACAAATTCCTCCAAAATGGCCTGATGCAATTTCATTTGCTTTCAAATATCTAAATCGGGTTCTGGCATAAACTCTTTAAAAAAAATTAAGATTTTGTGAATATTTATTAATATTTTTAGATATACTTGATAGCAGTAATCACTGTTCTAAATGAATTTGACGTGATTACTTGATACGTTTGATAGGGAGAATGAGCATGGTAATGAGTATAGGGGCAGTTATTTTGGCAGCTGGAGAGGGTAAGCGTCTTAAATTAGATGCACCAAAACCTTTAGCACCTTGTTTGGATAAAAAATTAGTAGATTTTCCATTAAGAGAAATACAAAAGTTTTTTAGTCGGAATAAATTGCAAGGTTTTAGAACTGCGGTCGTTGGGCATCAACGTGAATTAGTAACGGCTTATATCGCAAATAGGTATGCAGATGTGAAATTTGCCATCCAGGCCCAGCAGTTAGGGACAGCAGATGCTTTAAGATCTTATTTTAATTCTTCGGCTGAAACACATAAATTTGATTTTACTCTTGTTATTTGTGCTGACACACCTGTTGTATCTGAACTTGAATTGACAGAAATGCTAAAATTACTCGTTGAAGAAAAATGTGATGCTGTTGCTGCAACCTTTTTTGAAGCCAACCCTTCTGGTTATGGTCGAATTATCAGAGGAAAAACAGGCTTTCATATCGTAGAAGAAAAAGATGCAAGTGATGATCAAAGAAAAATTAATGAAGTTAACTCAGGTCTTTATTTGTTGAAAACGGCATATGTTTTAGAACATTTAAAAAATGTTGATTCCAATAATAAGTCGGGTGAGTTTTATTTAACAGATATCTTTAAAGATGACTTAAATGTTAAGGCACTTACTTTTCCTGTAGGGGATATATTTTTAGGTGTAAATAATCTAGAACAACTTGAAAGAGTTGAGAAAATACTTAGATTAAAAAAAATAAAAGAACTTCGTGATCACGGGGTGAGATTTATTGATTCAACACATACGTATATTGACGATGAAGTAGAAGTTGGAGCAGGAACAATTATTTATCCGAATACATTTCTCTCTGGTAAAACAAAAATTGGCAAAAATGTTCTTATTGAAATGGGATCTCAGATTAAAGACTCATTTATTGCTGATAATGCTCAAGTGTTGACCTATTCAATTTTAGACGGAGCAAGACTTCATATTGGTGCTCAAGTTGGTCCATTGGCCCGATTGCGGCCGGGAGCAGACATTGGTGAAGGAGCAAAAATTGGCAATTTTGTTGAGATTAAAAAGTCAGTTTTAGGTAAGGGAGCTAAGGTCTCCCATTTAAGTTATGTGGGTGATGCTTTTATTGGAGAAGAGACAAATATTGGTTGTGGTTTTATTACTTGTAACTACGACGGTGCCAATAAAAATGTCACTAAAATTGGCAAAAACTGCTTTATCGGATCAGATTCACAAACAGTTGCTCCCGTAGAAATTGGTGATAATTGCTTCGTTGCTTCTTCAACAACTATCACTAAAGACATGCCAGATGGAGCTTTTGCTATATCTAGGACCCCGCAGGTGACGAAAGAGGGCATGGCCCACCGATTCATTAAGAAAAAACAGTAAACAGCGACCTACAATTTTGGTATCTTGGATAAGTTAAAAACTTAAAAAAGGTACTTATTCATGTGTGGAATTGTCGGGTATTTCGGGCCATCTCAAAACTCAGTTCAAATTGTTCTCGAAGGACTTAAACGTCTTGAGTACAGAGGCTATGACTCGGCCGGTGTGAGTTTCATAGACCAACATAATAATATGCAATTTTATAAAAAAGCAGGAAAGCTAGATAATTTAAAAGCTGAGCTTATTGGTAAGGATATTATCTCTAGAACCTGTATTGGCCACACGAGATGGGCCACGCATGGTGGTGTTACTGATGCGAATGCACATCCACATAACAATGAAACACTCTCAATTATTCACAATGGAATTATTGAAAATGCTAATGAGATTAAAAAAGAATTAAGTGCCCATGGCGTGATGTTTAAATCAGAGACAGATTCTGAATCTTTTTTAGAATTAGTCACTTTTGAACTAAAAAATGGATTAGGTATTAAAGAGGCAATTGCAAAATCTTTTAAGCGAATTCATGGAAACTCTGCATTTGTGATTCTTTATCCAAAAACAGGAGAAATTTATGCAGTCAAAAGAGGAGCACCTCTTGTTTGTGGCATAAATGAAGTAACGAGCGAAGCTTTGGTTTCTTCTGATCCTTATGCATTAGCGGGAATCGTTCACCAACTCTATTTTCCAGAAGATGAAGTAATTGTTCACTTATCTGGTGAAAATAAAAATCTCATTAATTTTTATGAAATGGATCTTACTAAAACAAAAAGATACCTTTCTAAAAAACAAGACATGTCTCTAGAAGTCAGCGAAAAAGGTGACTATGAACATTTCATGCTTAAAGAAATTTATGAACAACCCGAACTCATTCGTAATTTAACTTCTTATTATTTTGCTGGAGAAGGACGAGAGTCTTTAGAAAAAGTGGCATTATATAAGCCACAGCGAATTTATTTATCGGCTTGCGGAACTGCTGCTTATGCGGGCCTTGTGATTAGAGATTTTCTTGAAGGCATAAATAGAATTCCTTCAACTGTTGAGCTGGCATCTGAATTCAGATATAGAAATCCTATTTTGAAAAGTGGAGATGTTGGAATTTTTGTTTCTCAATCTGGAGAAACAGCTGACACATTAGCAGCTCAGCAACTTTGCAAAAAAGCCAATATTAAAACTATGTCGATAGTCAATGTTGATGGTTCAACTCTTTATAGAGATTGTGATGACAATCTTTTAATCAGAGCGGGGATAGAAATTGGAGTAGCTTCAACAAAAGCATTCACACAACAATCTCTTACAGGAAGACTTCTTTCTGCAGCCTTAGCTGGAGACTTAAATGACGAAGGTAAAAAAGTAAAATTAACAGGAAAATTTGCTCTACTCGCTGAGCGAATTGACCGCTTACTTGCTCAATCTGAAGTAATTAAAACTGTCGCAGAATCTATTTATAATAAAAAGGGGTTCTTCTATACAGGGAGAGGTTCTTATTTTCCTATCGCTTTAGAAGGAGCACTTAAGTTAAAGGAAATCGCTTATGTTCATGCTGAAGGTTATGCCGCTGGTGAACTTAAGCACGGGCCAATAGCTTTAATTGATGAAGAGATGGTTAATATTGCTTTAGTTGGACCAGAGTTGTTTGAAAAAACGGTTTCAAATGTACAAGAAATTAAAGCGAGAAAAGGAATTATTGTTGGAATCGGTCCTCGTGGAAATGAAGAATTAATGGGTCTTAGTGATTTTTATATTCCTCTGGATTTTGATGGCCTCGAAGAATTAGCCCCTTTATATGTGAATGTAGTTAATCAACTACTTGCTTATTATATGGCAAAGTTTAAGGGAACTGATATTGATAAGCCACGGAATTTAGCTAAATCGGTTACTGTTGAATAATTGAGTTTGAATAAATAGTTTTTAATTTTCAACTTAAGTGAAATTTTTTGTTATAAGAATTAATTTATACAATATACTTTAATTATACTTAACAAAGAGAAATTCAGTTGCAAAATCTTTTAAAAAACCAACACATCAATGAAAAAGATTTACTCACTGTAATCCTCGATACACTTCCAGCGATTGTAGCGCTTTGTGACAGAGATTGGAATTACTTATATGTTAATCAAAATTATGAAAGTTGGTTTAATGTAAAATGCGAAGACTTAATCGGAAAAAATGCTAGAATAATTCTTGGCGAAGAAGGAGCAAATACCGTTAAGCCATTTGTTGATAAATGCTTAAATGGCGAAAAAGTTTCCTTTCAAAAGGAAGTTCATTACAAACATGTTGGATTAAAATACGTCAAGACAAGTTACATTCCAAAAAATGATGAGTCAGGTAACATCGTTGGTTTTTATATAATTACATATGACCTGTCTGTACAGTATTTCACTGAAAAAAAAGCTAGTGAACAAAAAGATCAAATAAGCAGAATGCTTGATTCTATACCTGCAATGATTGGGCAGTGGAATAAGGATTTGATCAATATTCATGCAAACAAAGCTTATTCGAATTTTTTTGGAATAAATCCTGATGAAATTGTTGGCAGGCATATTAAAGAAATATTAGGAAATGAGCTATTTAATAAGAATTTTTCTTATATGGAGAAAGCCTTAAAGGGTGAAATTCAGAATTTCGAAAGAGAAATTTTAACCTCCAAAGGTGAGCTCAGGTGGGTTCTAAGTTCTTATGTGCCTAATATAATCAATGAACACGTAGAAGGTTTCTTTGTCATAGTCACTGATATTAATGATATAAAAATGGTTAATAAATCATTGTCAGAACAAAAAAGGTTCTATTCTGAAATTTTAAATACGATTCACGAGAGCTTTGTCGTACTAGATAATGATTCTCAAATTATCTACTTTAATCAATCTGCTCAAAAAGTTTTGGGATTAACAACAGATCAGTTAAAGGGAAAAGCATCGAAAGATCCAGATTGGCAAGCTATTCGGCCAGACTATTCGTTATTTCCAGCAAATGAACATCCTGCAATGTGCACTATCAAAACAGGATTAGCACAAAAAAATATTAAAATGGGTATATATAGCAGTGATGGAAATACGCGCTGGTTAAACATAAATACAGTCAAATTTGAAACAGAATTTGAAAATCGAAAAACAAAAGTTCTAGTAACTTTTACAGACATCACTGAAAAATTCAATAAGGATAAATTATTACAAAGTGTAATCGAAAATTCACCTAGTATGATCTATCAATTTAAACTTGCCGCAGACAAGGTCGTAAGTTTTCCATTTGTAAGTAAAAAAGCTATAGAAGTGTTCGAAATGGAGGGCGAGGTTTTTAAAAATAAGTCTTCACTGGTTTTTGATTTAATTCATAGAGACGATTATCCAAACTTAATGGATAGTATATTAAGTAGTGCAGAACAATTAACTACATTTGATTGGAAGGGAAGACTCATCACGCCAAGTAACAAATTAAAATGGATTCATGCAAAAAGTTTTCCACACAAAGAACATGATGGAAGTGTCATTTGGAATGGAATACTAACAGATATTACTCGAGATATTGCACTTCAAGAAAAACTTAATCAAGAAAAAGCACGCGCCATTCATTCTGCTAAGCTAGCTTCATTGGGAGAAATGTCTGCAGGTGTTGCTCATGAAATAAATAATCCCTTGGCAATTATAAGTGGAATAGCCTCATCTCTAAAACATAGTTTGGATGATCCTCAAAAGTTTGATAAAAAAATCGATACTCTCAAAAGCTTCATTAATAGAATTACTAAAATCGTAAATGGATTAAAAAGGTTTTCAAGATTTAACCTCGAAGTAATAAAAACATCTTGTACAATTCAGTCAATATTAAATGATTCGCTCACTTATTTTGAACTAAAAGCAAGCGCTGAATTAGTTGATTTTAAAATTGAAAATAATTCTAATTCAGAAATATTTTGTGATAGGCTTGAAATTGAGCAAGTTATTATCAATCTTATTAACAATGCAATTGATGCAGTTAAGGATCTTGATAAAAAATGGGTCATACTTCAAGCTTATGATGCAAAATCGGAATTAGTCATAAGAGTGAGTGATTCGGGACCCCTAATAAAAAATGAAATTTTAAATAAAATATTCGAACCATTTTTTACAACTAAAGATGTAGGAAAAGGAACTGGCCTTGGATTAAGTATTTCTGCTTCAATAATTAAAGACCATGGAGGTATTTTGACTTACGTTAAAAATCAAAATACGACCTGTTTTGAAATAAGGCTTCCTATTCAAAAGTAATCGATTTTCATTTCATTTTTTATTAAAAATAATGGGCCACAATTACAATAAAAGTGTAAAAAAAGATGATGAAAGTTAAGCTTGACTCTTTAAACTCTGTGCAGCAACAAGCGGTTCTCAATACCGACGGGCCAATCATGATTTTGGCAGGTGCAGGTTCCGGTAAAACGAAGACACTAGTGGCTCGAATTTCGTATTTACTCGAAGATAAAGATGTCAGTGCTCATCAGTTATTGGCCCTTACTTTTTCAAATAAAGCTGCGCGTGAGATGCGAGAGAGAATCGCTCACGAAGTCTCCATAGATGTTGGTGCCTTACAGATCACAACATTCCATGCCTTTTGTGCAAAACTTCTTAGGTCAGAAGCTAATTACTTGGGCTTATCTCGAAATTTTACTATTTACGATGAAGGTGAATCTAAGGCCATTGCTAAGTCACTTTTAGAAAGAAGAGGAATTTCAACAAAAGAAATTAATCCCTATGATATTTTAAGTTACATTGATTCACTTAAAAATAATGGATATTACGCGGGCAGGGTAATGGCCGCAGGTGAAGGAGCAGATCCAAGTGATGAGTTTTTTGGATATTTTGAAGAGTACGAATCAGAACTCCATCGAGCGAATGCGCTAGATTTTGGTGGACTCATAACTGCAGTCATTCAACTTTTTGAAAAGCATCCTGAAGTCTTAAATCGATACCAAAATCGATTTATTTACGTTTTAGTTGACGAGTATCAAGACACAAACAGATCTCAATTTGAACTTATCAAGATGCTTTGTGGAAAACGCAGAAATATATGTGTAGTTGGTGATGAAGACCAGTCAATTTATTCTTGGCGTGGAGCAGATATCAGAAATATTTTAGATTTCGAGAAAGTATTCCCGGATGTTAAAGTTTTAAAATTAGAACAAAATTATCGATCAAGTAAAACTATTATTGAAGCTGCTTCTTGTGTGATTGAAAAAAACACCATGAGAAAAGGTAAACACATGTGGACGGCAAATCCTGAGGGAGATGCGATAGACATTGTGGAGTGTTTTAATGACAAAGAAGAAGCCGAATTTGTAGCTCAAGAAACATCAAGACTTTATAAAAGTGGAGTGCCTTATAAAGAAATGGCAGTTTTTTACCGCTCAAATGCTCAGGCCAGACAAATTGAAGATGCACTGAGAAAATCAAAAATAAATTATCGAGTAGTTGGTGGTGTAAAGTTCTACGAAAGAAAAGAAATAAAAGACATGCTTTCGTATTTGCGCTTAATTATTAACTCCAAAGACTCCTTGGCACTTAGTCGTGTTGTCAACATTCCAGCACGTGGGGTAGGTGCAACTTCACTTCGTAAGTTAGAAGTGGAAGCCGTCAATCAAAACACCTCTCTTTGGGACATTATTGAAAAGATCGTTGAAAATAGTGGAGAGTATGCCCATATTAAATTATCAGCAAAAATCAAATCATCACTTTCAGAATTTGTGACCCTTATAAGTGAATTAAGAAATTTGGACTCAAATAAAGTAAAGCCCTCTCTCATTTACGAAAAAGTATTACATGAATCAGGTTACTACGCATTCTTAAAAGCTAATAAGGATTATGAAACACTTGCCCGTCTAGAAAATTTAGATGAACTCTTAAATGCGATATCTCAATTTGAAGAATCCTCCGATGTCCCTACACTTTCTGGATTTCTCGAGACAATTACTCTTGATTCAAATACAAATTTTGATGAAGGAGCAGTTTTAAAAGACGGTGAAGTGTCTCTTATGACTGTTCATGGTGCTAAGGGCTTAGAGTTTACCCACGCCTTTGTAGTTGGTGCAGAAGAGAACGTTTTTCCAAGCTATCGGAGTGTCGATGGTGGAGAAACCGCAATGGAAGAAGAGCGTAGACTTTTTTACGTTGCGATGACTAGAGCGATGATCAAGCTTTACGTTTGTTTTGCCCAAGGAAGAATGCTTTTTGGTCAAGTTAAATTTAATGGACCGAGCCGTTTCATTGATGAAATTCCAGAAAAGCTTTATACATGGAAAAAACTTAAAACCAGCCAAAATGATCAGTTTGAACATTCGTTCACAAGTGGATACCAAAAAGATTTTGACCCCTATGACCAGAGTCAGGAAAATCACTTTTCCAATGAAGAAGTTGTTTATCAAATAAAAGAAAGTTTTCATCAACCAAAATTCCCCAAAGGAGCGATGGTTGTGCATTCTCTTTATGGTGCCGGCAAGGTTGAAAGCTCTGAGGGAGCTGGAACGGATGAAAAAGTTTTGATAAAATTTTCAGATGGAAATAAAAAGAAATTTATGGTCAAGTTCGCGCCAATAGTTTTGGCTTAAATAAATGAAAACAAATCAAACTTTTGATGTCATAATTTCTGGTGCAGGTGCTTCTGGATTAAGCTTAGGTTTTCATCTTAAGGCATTGAATATAAGTTATATTATTTTAGAAAAAAATCAAATAGTAGGCAGTTCTTGGGCCACTATGCCAAAGCATTTAAAGCTTATTACTTATTGGCACTCCAATAAATTACTAGAAAAACATTCATCCTATTATGACTCTAATAGCATTTTATCGGCCACTGAATATCAAGCTTACTTAGAGCGATTTCAGAATGAAGAAAAAATAGAAGTGCTCTTTGGTCAAAAAGTTTTAACAGTCGAAAAATCTGATAATCTTTTTTTAATTAAAACACAAGATCAGAGCTTCCAATCAAAAGTATATATTAATGCCCAAGGATACTACTCCTTTCCCTTTATACCTGATTATAAGATCTCAGGTGATCACCCTCGTCTTATTCATTTTAATCAATTTACTAGTGCTCTAGACTATCAAAATTGTCAAAAGATCCTGATTGTTGGAAAAAGATTATCAGCAGGTCAAATTATTAGTGAGTTTTATAATGCAAACTCTAATGTTGAAATTTTTCTTTCATGTCGTGGTCCTGTAACGTTCAGTGCCCCTCAGTTTTTTTTATCTATCCTTATGAGATATCTAACTGTTTTTGAATTTGTCTTAAGCTTATTCATTAAGAAAAAAAGCACATTTGAAATTCCATTGAATAAAGAAGTTCATCCTATTTTTAAAACGAATGTTGAAATTTGCACCGACATTGATTCAATCAATGGAAATACTATAACTTTTGTCGATGGAAAATTAGTGAGAGGTATAGACTTAGTTATTTTTACTACTGGATACAAACGCTATGATGAAATTCAGAGCGACTTTGAATCTAGTCAGTATAAAGACTTTTTTTATCTTGGATTAAGTGCTCAACGGACCTTTAAGAGTCGTTTTCTAAGAGGGATTAGAGAAGATGCACCAATCCTTGCCCAGTTAATCCGCGGTAGACTTGATTCTAAAAATAATTCCCAATAAAAATAAAATCCAACTGGAAATAAGAAAAGTAATAAAATGGCCCTGTCAATGATACTGGCAAGCAAAGCCACTTCAAAATCAATTCCGTATTGCCTACCGATATATGCTGTTACAATCTCTTTAACTCCAATATTCCCAGGTAAAACTTGAAATAATGAAGCGGCCAGTAAGACTAAGCTGATTTCAAAGCTATCATAAAAATTTAAATCAATTCCAATAGCCTTAAACGAAAGATAAACTTTAACTGGATAGAGAACAAACATTCCGATCCAGCACAAACTCACAATGCTCGTAAGTTTTAAATCCTTAAGGTAATTTTTAGGTGAATAGCGACGTTTAAATTTAAAAAGCTTACTTATCGCCTCTGTCATAAACATTAAAATGATACCAGAAATAGATAAGGCTAAAAAAACAGATTCAAGCAAACTAAAAACGATATGCGTTTTTTTGAGATATATCTGACAGTAGGCGAGTCCAATGAGACCCAAAAGTGTAAAACCAATTAAAACGATGGCAAAACTCATGGATAAAAATTCCCGCATGGCCAATTTTTTTTTATCATTTATATAAAGCATTCGAATACCTGTTCCTCCTTTAGCTGGGAGTAACATGTTGAAAAGCTCTGAGACCATGCATAGGCCGTACCATTCTTTAAATTTTAAATTAATTTGATGCTTTTTTAAGGGTAATTTATGAGTCAAGCCTAGGAGCCAATAATTAATTACATGAATTAAAATTAAAGCTAAGACAATATCAAGGCGTATGTTTTTTATAAGGATAAAGGTAGAGGTGTTATTGTGAATATAGAAACCCAACCCAATTATTAAGATGAATGAAAGAAGCACAAGAGATCTATGATAGATTATTTTTGATTTTTCGCTCATGACCTACCACCGACAACTATGTCTGGTTGAAAAATCTTTAAAAAATAAAAATGAATCTTGCTGAGAAAAAAGACCCAACCATAACGTGCTTCTATCCAGCTGATGTCAGAGAGAATTTTATGTGGTGATTTGTTTCTAGTTGTATAAACTTCAAAAGGGATTTTAGAGCCATTTTCATCACAAAGTCCCTTGAGCCATAAGTTTTTTAAAAAACTTTTTGGACTTAAGCTTGAGATCTTGGAATGTGGAATTTTTAACCCAAGGCCTTCTGACAGAACTTGCAATAGACCACCATGACAAGATGGTGTTCGCTTATTTTTTACTGATCCAAGGTATATTTGAAAATTTTCAAGTTTTTCTTTTGAAATACCTTTATAACGAAAAAATAAAGCTGCCCTTACATTGTCCTTTCTTGAAGGTTGAACTTTACATGGATTGATGCTGAAGCGAGCATGGAATTCATATTCACCTGAAATAATAAAACAATGATAATTAGTCGGTGAAAATCCAATGATTAGGTCTTCTTTTAAATTTAATTTATCTCCAAAATACCAGATACCATCGTTAGTACCGTCGGCTTTGGTCACTTCAGTTGAAACATCTATAAAATTAAGTGGAAGTTTTAAATTCATTAAGCTCCCATCATTCGAGCGAGTTTTTCATTTATTCGATCAATAATGTTAGGAAGTGGTCGAGAAGGGTCAAATTTATAACCATTAGAAAGTTTTCTTAAATCTACAAAAAACATATTCCCTTTTTCACCGCGAGCAAGAACTCTATTGTTTGTAAACCTGGCTAAAAATTTCTCTTCTGAAAAAACGTAGGTTCGAATTCCGTCGTAAGATTTTTTTGAAAAATATTTTTTTCTTATAGGTGGTCTACAAACCGTCTCTCGGCCTAATTGGGAGTAAATTTTATAGGTATCTTTTATCCAGTGGCCTGTGATCGTATTGACGGATGGATATGGAGCAGGATTTCCCCAACCTATTCTTTTTTTATTTCCGTTTGTATTAGAAAACCATGGAAAAATTGTTCGCATGAAGCAAACAAACTCTAGATATACTGAAGCCAGTTAAGTTTTCAAGTGCCTACTGCTGAAAAATTATCAGTAATTAAAGTTGCAAGCTCTAATTCATACTTTCGTATTCCTCGAAAAAATGAGGCGCAAATTAATTTAAAATCTTTAAATTTTTCATAATACTGATTGTATAAAACTTTTTTCTTAAAAAATTTCCATAAACGTTCTATAGGATTCAAGTTTGGACTATAGGCGGGCAAAAACACTATCTCAATATTTAATTTTTTCGCCAGCTCTCTTACGGATAATGCCTTATTGCTTGGTCCACGATCTAAAATAAAATATATTTTCTCACCATTAGGATTTCTCTCTCTTAATGCTTTTAGAAAATTACATACTGAGATTTGATTTATTATATCGTAGCTACGAGTTACGATATCTAAGTCGTCAATAGAAATTGCCCCGAAGACATTGACGCGATTTCGACCTGAATTGGTGAAAACTTCTTTTTCTTCGCCTTTTCTAATCCACCCAGCAGAAAGGATTGTATTATGAAGTGGATGAGTTGCATCGCCAAAGTAAATCTTTCCTTTTCCTTTGAGAGAATTGTATTTTTCTATAAATTCTTCTTGGTCTTTTTCTTTGCTTTACCAGGTACGCCTTTTTGCTTTTTGAACGAAAATCCAAGCCGGTGAAGAAGGTTGTTGCAGCCACTAATAGAGAATTTTACTTTATATTTTTAAAAATATGATTAACAACTTCTTTAGTTGAAGCAAAGATTCTATCGTCAAGTTCATTGGCAAGTTGAAATTCTTCAACAAGATTTAACTTTGTTCTTTTGGTGCTGTATTCATCCAGAATTAGGCGCTTCGATTCCACCTTCCATATAGCGTTTTCTGTAATTGGCAATGGATCCTTCATCGAGAAATAAAAATTTAGAAATATCTTTGTACGTCTGATTATCATCTAAGAGTAAAATAACCCGAATCCTATCAGCGTATCTTTTTGAACGCTCAATTTGTAGCTCGTCAAGTAGTTCCTGTCTTTGGTCTTTGTTAAGAAATTTATACATGAAAAGTATAATAGTACGGCCATAACAATAGGCCAAATAATTTTTACTAGAAAATTAAATCATGAGCAGTATATTCCATTCGGTCATAGTTTCTGTTTCTAAATAAAGTCACAGGTTCTCTTTTTTCAATTGTGACGAAATTCTTAAATGACTCTTGAAATTCTTTATTGCTAAAGTGTGAGATTGCATCAGCGAAATCATTAAATAACAAAAATCCACCATTGTAGTGAACAGCTCCATGAATATAATTAATAGCTGGAGGCATCCGATCCGCTTTTCCACTTGGGTATTTTTCTGACGAGCAGGAATTTGCTACCATTTTTCGCAAATGGTTTCCGACGTCGGTAACTATTTCAACGTCGATTGGATAATTTTTTGATTCATCTCTAATTGATTGAAAAATAATATTTTCTGGCCAAATCGGCTTCTTACTTTCGGGATTAATTCCTGTGGCCATAGGGTGAGAGTCGCTGATTAATCCCCCTTTCATTGGTCTTATCCAGACAATGAAAAAGACATTAATAATACCCCAGGTATTGTGAATTGTGAGTTTAGTCCAAGTCATAAAAGCGAGAACTAATCTTAATATTTTTTTTAATGAAATCATTTAATTCTCTAATAAATTTTTTCCTATTATAGGCATGTCTAAAAAAAATTAAGTATGAGTTGTAAACTTTACAGGGAGGAAGTGACCAGATAGCATAGTCTTAAGACCTTAAGATTATTAAAAAATAGATAAGGACTAGAATAATGCCGAAGTACGAGGCAAAAAGACTTAAGAGTTTACTTTTTTTTGTTACAGCTGCGATCCTCATTGGCTCAATGACAGGAGTGATTTCAGCACTTTTTATTCGTTTGATTACGTGGTCGATTTCCTTCAGGAAAGACCATGAGTATATAATCTTTTTTTTACCACTAGTCGGATTTATCGTATTATGGGTATATAAAAAATTTGGAAATACTGCCCATCTTGGAAACAATCTCATTTTAGATGAAATTCACAAGCCTCAAAAAAAGATTCCCTTGAGAATGGTTCCATTCATTTTTATAAGTACAATTTTGTCACATTTATTTGGTGCTTCGGTTGGTCGCGAAGGAGCAGCTGTTCAGATGGGGGGGGGAATAAGTGAATTTGTTTCCAGTCTTTTGAAGGTAAGTGCGGAAAACCGTCGACTTTTTCTTATGATGGGCATGAGTTCCGGTTTTGCTGCTGTTTTTGGAACTCCAGTGACCGGTGCGATTTTTGGAATTGAAGTCCTTTTTTTAGGAGCAATTGCATATGAAGCTTTAATTCCCTGTTTGCTTTCTTCGATAGTAGGGTATTACACAACACTTATGTTGGGGGTAAGTAGTGCGCACTATTTCCCTATCGATATTCCACATATTGAATTAAGGGGATTGATCGCAGCAATAATAGCAGGTATTTTTTTTGGTTATACTGCAAAACTATTTATCTGGTCTGTAAAAAAAGCCAAATCAACTTTTGCTAAAATTATTAAAAATAATCTTCTACATCCAGTTGTTGGTGGAATACTTTTAATTTGTCTCTTTTATTTAATTGATTCTGATCGATACCATAGTCTAGGAGAAGAAATAATTCATGCAAGTTTTCGTCAACGAGTTTACCCATGGGATTTTTTAGGGAAAATTTTTTCAACTTCCCTTTCATTAGGCTCGGGGTTTAAAGGGGGAGAAGTTCTTTCCTTATTTTACATCGGCTCAACACTTGGCAATACACTTTCATTTATTTTACCTCTAGAATATCCGGTGCTCGCTGCTCTCGGTTTTGTTTCAGTCTTTGCAGGTGCAGCAAACACACCGATTAGTTGCTTCTTTCTTGCTTTTGAACTTTTTGGTTCTGGTATTGGACTTTATTCCGCACTGGCCATTTCGATTAGCTATCTCTTCTCTGGAAAAGAGAGCATCTATTCTTCTCAGCCAACACACAATGCAAAAATCTTCGACTAGAATGTAGTTGATATAGACTTATTTATAGTTAATAATCTTTGCTATGTTAGAAGGATTATTGGGTAATAAATCTGCTGAGAAAGTTATGTTTGCTTTGTATATTAAAGAAGAACTTCACGCGTCTGCCATTGCAAAATTTTACAATACCGCTTTAGATCCTATAAAAAAACAACTTAAAAGATTTGAAGAGGCAGGTTTTCTTTGTTCTCGACTGGTTGGACGTTCGAAACTTTATTCATTTAACAGTCAACATCCTTTGCATGGTCCCCTGAAAGATGTGTTGAAAATTGCTTACCAAGAAGAAAAACAAGAAATTAATAAAAATAAAAATGAACTTAAAGGATAAGAGGAATAGGTAATGTCAAAAAAAATTAAAATTATTAGCGGGATTTTATTATTCATATTTATCTTATTTGGTGGAGTTGTCTATTATGCATCTACTAAATTAAACCCAGAAGAAATTCGTAAAATTGCAATTACTCAATCCCAAAAAATATTTCCTAATGCCACAGTTTCATTAGAAAGTGTCGATATTGGATGGGGATTAAATTTTAAAATCGGTTTAAAGAAATTCGCACTAACTACAAAAGCAGAGGACGGCGCAGTCGTCGAATTGATGTCTGTAGATGATTTCGATGTCAAAGTTCCTCTTTGGGCCATTTTGACAAATGGTGGAATTATTGAAATCCAACTAGATCGACCAGTGATGAATTATTCGGAGTTCGCAGTTGGGAACAATTGGACTTATGCCATGGGAAATAAAACCAAAGAAGATGAAGTGGCAAAGACTGAGGATGCAGCTTCTCCGGGAGACAATGCTGCAGCTATTGGTTTATTTGGTAAAAGTAAAATCAATGTTCGTTTGTCTGACGTAGCAGTTAAGTACAAGCTACGTGACAATTCAAATGGTCAAATATCGGTTTCACGATTTTTAGTAAAAGGACTTAATTTTGAAACTTCTACGGCATTTGAAATTGCCTCCGATGCCAAGTTTGTAATGGCAGATAAATCAGTAGTTTCGTTTTCTACTCTTGTAATCGGAGAAATCAATATCGCTGATCTAGTAAAGAACGGATCTGTCAGCTCTCTTGTCATAGTAAAAGTTAATAATATTGCAAAGACCGGCCTAGAGTGGAAATTTCCGGAAATTACAACAAATGTTAATATACTTCTAAAAAAAGATGGGGAAATTTCTGGTAAGGTTGAGTCTTCATTTGAATCGCAAAATAAAATTTCAGCTAATTTCAAAATGACAAAAGAAATTGAAATTTCAAATATTGCAGTCGACATAATTTTAAAAGATGTCGGATTAATTATGGGGTTGGATAGATCAATTGATCTATCTAAAGCAAAACTCAATGCCAAGGGTTCAGTGCTTTACAGTGCAGATAAAAAAATTAATGCGAATCTTTCATTTTCAATCAGCCCAGGTGTCGGCTATTCCAAAGATGGTCTCTCGGCTACAACTGCAATAAGTGGATCATTTAAAGAAAAAGATATTGACGTAAAAGTTAAGACAGATGTGCTCGGAGGAACTGTTGAGACTTTAGTCGCAGGTGAATTTGATCCTAATCAAAAATTTGATATAAAAAATTTAAAGCCATTTGATATTAAAATTAGTGCTTCTAAGTTAAAAATTCCAGAACAATTAATTCAAGAAAAACTATGGGCGAAAAAAGACCCGGCTATTGTCGCAAAAGAAGAAGCGGATAGAGTGAAGTTGGCACTAAATACCAAAAATGATTCTCCCGCTGCCGGACCAATGATACCTCCTGCAAATGTCCTAGTGAATTGGAACAATATATTAGTAGGTGGTGAAGATTTTTCAGGCAAAGGTAAAATTATCTTAAGCGCACAGTCTTTAGCTATTGATGATTTAAATTTCAAGTTTTCTAAAGGAAGTGGTCGATTGACTCAAACCATGAAAATGGGTTCAAAGTCGAATGATTCTGTTTTTGACATGGGGATAACGGATTTAAACCTCTCGTCTTTTAAACCATTTTTACCTCCTTTTGTTGAAAATTTTTCGGGCATTTTTAGCGGAAAGGTTAATGGAAGTGCCACTCTCTTTAAGTCTCAAAAACCACCTGCTTACGATGTAAATGTTTTAGTTGATGCTAAGAAAGGTGAAATTAAAAAATTAAATATTTCAGAATACATTAACCCCTTATTAGCAAATATTCCTATGGTTAAGGATCAAGTAAAAGATAAGCAAGTCAAACTTGATGGAAACTTTGAAACTCTCAATATGAAAGGGCGCTTTACAAATACCACTTACACTATCTCATCGTTTAATTTCATTGGTCTTAATAAAAAAGTCGAGATGACTGGATCAGGAAATATTTATCCATTGCCAGGCTCTCCCAATATGTCTGTTATGGAAGTCAATCTTACTGAGAATGGAAAAGTTGGTGATCTTTTACTAAAAAACATTGGCTCAAAAGTTCTGCCTATGAAAGTCTCAGGGCCAGGTTTTGCGATGAAACCTGAATACCAATACACTTTATCAAAAATAGCCAAGGGTGCTTTAAAAACGAAAGGGACTGAAGCTGCTCAGAAAATTATTGAAAAAAATATTGATAAATTAGTTCCAGAAAAAGCCAGAGAGAAAGTTAAAGGACTTTTAGATGGGTTTTTCAAGAAAAAATAAAATAAAGGTGAGAATCAATGAAGAATGTAATCGAGCCATTAAAATACGATAACGAAATTTTAAAACTTCTTGATCAAAGACTGCTTCCACTAGAGGAAGTTTATTTGACCATGAAAACGATTGAAGATTGCTATAAAGCTATTCAAGATATGGTTGTCAGAGGTGCTCCTCTTATCGGCTTTACTGGTATTTGGGGTATGGCACTTTATCTAAAAAATAATCCCAAAATAGTATTCCCTCAGTTTGAACAAGCTGCCAATTATTTAAAAAGCTCAAGGCCAACAGCTGTTAACTTGGCTTATGAAATTGATCGCTGTGTAGAAATGGCCAGAAACGAAACACATATGAATGCCCTTTATCCAAAGCTTGTCTTGCATGCTCAACAAGAAATGAATAATCTTTATGAGAAAAATTTGAAGATGGCCCATCTCGCTGAAATTGAACTGACAAAAATTTATGGTGATCGTCCATTAAACGTAATGACGATTTGTAATACAGGTACATTGGCGTGTGGAGTCTTGGGCACGGCTTTAGGAGTAATTGTTTATCTTAATAATAAAAATAAAGTAAAGAGTGTTTATGCAAGTGAAACCAGACCTTACTTACAAGGTTCAAGATTGACAAGTTATGAGCTTCTTAAAGAAGGGATAGACCATAATATTGTAGTGGAAGGAGCAGCCTCTTATTTAATGAAAAATAAAATGGTTGATGTTATTTTTGCAGGTGCAGACAGAATTGCAAGAAATGGTGATACGGCCAACAAAGTTGGAACCTCAAGTTTGAGCATAATTGCAAAACACTATGGAGTTCCATTTTTTATCGTCGCACCAGTCAGTTCTTTTGACTTGAACACAGAAAGTGGCGAGGGAATTGAAATTGAACTTCGAGATCCAAATGAAATTTTAAAATATAAAAATCAATATATTGCTCATCCTGATGCGAAGGCCTTAAATCCTAGCTTTGATGTTTCTGATCACTCATGTATTACCGGAATATTCTGTGAGAATGGAACAATTTCTCCAGTTACCACTTTGAATGTAACAAAAATTGCAGGTCATAAGTGAGACGAGCTAGTATTGATATAGGATCAAATTCTGTGCTGCTTTTGGCGGCAGAAATTGATCCTATGACTAAAACGATAGTTCAAGAGTATCTCAATGAATCTTTCATTACTTCACTTGGAAAAGACTTAGATAAAACTAAGTGCTTTCATTCCGAGTCGATGAATTCTACATTAGAGGCTTTAAGCACTTACAAAAAACTTCTAGAGAAAATAAATTTTCCAATAAAAGATGTGATCGTAACTGCGACCGAAGCAAGTCGTGTGGCAGAAAATGCAAAATCATTTTATGAAAAAGTTAAAGCGGACATTGGTTTTGAAGTTCAAGTTATAAGCAGTGAAGGAGAGGCTCACTATACGGCATTAGGAGTTATCTCTTCAATTGATGCTAATAAAGATAATCATATAGTTGTCATGGATATCGGCGGAGCTTCGACTGAATTAATTAAAATTCAAATTAGACCTTTTAAGATCATCGAATCCATTAGTCTTCCGCTTGGATCAGTAAGGGCAAGTGACTGGTTAAATCAAGGCGTTCTGGAGGAAAAATTCAATGAAATATTCAAAATAAATTTATCTTCCTATGAAACTTCAACTTTGATTTGTGTCGCGGGCAGTATGACCGCAATGGCTTCGATGTATCTCGGCCAAAAAGTTTATGATGATCAAAAAGTTGATGGTCTTGAGTTAAGTTTTTTGTCGTTTATAGACTTTGCTTCAGATCTACAAAAAACCAATGTTCAAAATTTGTTAATGCTTTTTCCGTTTTTGGGTAAACGAGCACCAATGGTGGGGTGTGGATCAAAAATAGCTGTCGAAATCGGCAAATTACTTAAAATAAATAAAATAAAAATATCAACGAGAGGATTGCGCTACGGCACAGTTTTAGCGGGAGGAATTGATGAACGATACAGCAACAGGTAGTGGGACTGATAAACCACTAAAGTTTAAAGCAGGATCAATAATATTTGCTCAAGGAAAGACATCAAAATATTTATATATCGTTAAAAAAGGTGAGGTAATGCTGGTTAAAATAAAGGGCAGCACTTGCACCGCTATTGAACTTTGTGGTGAAAGAGATATCTTAAACGAAGTGTCGGTATTAAGCAGTACGGTTAATGAATTGACCGCGATAGCCAAGACTGAAGTAGAGCTCGTGCTAGTTTCTCAGAGTGATGTTTTGAAAATCATTAAGAATTCTCCCGTTTGGATTCCTGATATATTTAAGACATTATGTGAAAGACTAAAACACACCCAACAAATGATAGATGAACATAATTTAGCAACTGACAAAGATGCTAGATTAATCATTTCAAAAGATGATGAAAAAAAATATGTTCAAAATTTAGCCGACTATAACGCTGATTTTTAAAATTGAACTTGTTTTCTTTTTTTGAGAGAGACCAATACTTCGATAATTTTATTCTGTGCCCTTTTGATGTCTCTTTTTTCTGTGGAATAAGGAGTTTTAAGTACTCTAAAAGCTACTTCTGCGTAATCTCTAGACGCTAGGGAAAGAAGACGACGCTGAAATGCCCTTTCGATGTTTTTTAAGGCCATGCCTAAAATTGGTGCAGTGATGTACTGAAAAATCATATTGAGTTCGCTGTCAGATAAATTATCAAGGTCTGAGAAAGTGAAACATTGTTCAGTTAATTCTTCAGCAAGTTGAGGGTTTCTCACTTTTAAATTTTTTAAAAGCTTTGACCTTTCATCTCGAGGCATATGTTGGAGCATTTCGATGATTTGGGCTTTCCCGTTAATGAATACACCACTAGCGCTGTTGTTATTATTATTTTCCATTATTTCTCCTTAGGCCATTTTTGTTTATTTATTTATTTATGTTTTCCACTTAGCTTGTTCTTTCATGAATTTTTCGCGTGCAATATCTAATGATTTTTGATGTGAAGTATTTATTTCTTGGAGCTCATTTTGTTGACTGATTTTTATCTCTTCAACTTGATCTGTATGGATTTGTTTTAAGTTTTGTGTTTCTTGCTTTAATCTGGCACTTTCCTCTGCCAAGGAGCGAGATTGTTTTTGCCTAATTTCACTTAACTTTCTTTCTTGTTCATTTTTTAATTTATCAATTCTTGTTTCATAATCATCACGCATCTTTTTTAATTCAAGTTCTTTTGATTTAGACTCCGAAGAGTAAGTGCGCTCATTCTCAGTTTTGAGCTGTTTAAATTCTGTCTCGTACCTTTTAGATTCGGCTTCGACATATTTTTGAGCTTTCAGATCATTTATTGTGGACATAAGTTTCCTTCCATTAATTCTTTGCCTAGAATTTAAGTACGCCTTAGTATTATGATACGAAGACTAGAATGATTAATGTAGGAGGCAAATATGTCCGCACCAGAAAAAATATACTTAGTACAAGGAAAGAGAACTCCATTTGGTAAATTTGGAGGCTCACTTAAAGATATTACTCCGGTAGATCTTGCCGTATTGGCTTCTAAATCTTTGATATCTGAAATAAAATTAGACCCATTAAAAATAGATCAAGTCATACTTGGAAGTGTTGTTTCTTCGTCAACAGATACTATGTACGGTGGTCGACATCTGGCATTGAAATTAGGATGTAGGCAAGAAACTCCAGGTTTAGTTTTAAATAGACTTTGTGGATCTGGGATCGAGGCCATTTTAAGTGCAGCGAGACTAATTAAGTTAGGAGAAGCTAGCTGTGTATTAGCAGCTGGCACTGAAAACATGTCTATGGTTCCTCATCTTGTTTACGGCTCACGCTTTGGAACAAAGTATGGAGCTTTAAAAACAGTGGACATGTTGTTAGATGCATTGACTGATCAATATGCAGAAACTCCAATGGGAATCACTGCAGAAAATTTAGCAGAAAAATTTTCAATAACGAGAGAAGAGTGCGATGTCTTTTCTCATCAGTCTCACGCTCGTGCTGCTAAAGCCTATAAGGATGGATTACTTCAAGGTGAGATTACTCCAGTTGCGCTTAGAAAAGGCAGCTGTGAAAGAGATGAACACATGCGAGAAGATGCCTCAGTTGAAGAAATGAAGAGTTTGAAATCAACTTTTAAAACAAATGGAGTGGTTACAGCGGCTTCGGCTTCAGGAATTGTTGATGGTGCTGCTGCAGTGATAATCGCTTCAGAATCTTTTGTTAAAAGAGAGGGATTAACTCCGTTGGCTGAAATTGTTGATGGTTTTGTCATTGGTGTAGATCCAAAAATAATGGGTATTGGTCCAAGTCCCGCGATTAAGGGACTGCTTTCAAAAAATAAAATGACTCTCGATCAGATTGATCTGTTTGAAATTAACGAAGCCTTTGCAGGACAAACACTTTCATGCATGAAAGATATTAATATTTCGCCAGAAAAAATTAATCTTTGGGGAGGAGCTGTTGCCATTGGCCATCCCCTAGCTGCATCTGGTGTTAGAATAACTCACACGCTGGCAAGACAGCTTAAACATTATAAGAAAAATTTTGGTATTGCTTCAGCCTGTATTGGTGGCGGCCAAGGAATTGCTATTTTAATCAAGAGCGTTTAAAACAGAAACAGAGAGCCAAATGAACGAGTTAATTTTTAATAAAAATGATTATCTTGAATTTCGAAACTGGTTAAATCTCAACCTTGAAGGGCTTACTTGGCAAGGGCGGTTTAAGAAAGAATTTGAATCATTTTGGGATACTTTTTTTGAAGAAAATCTTACTTTAAAAACTCTTATGATTCGTTTTGAATACGCTTATTCTCAAGTGAGAATTGGAGCACTGTCTTCTTGGTTTTTATGGCTTAGGGACAGATTTCTCAATTATATTTTCATCTTTAAAAACAAATCAATTGGCCAGTTAGCTGATGAGGCTGAAATGTCTCCGTCATTAGTGGCGACAATTTTGAGAGGTTTTCTTCTGGATGAATATCCTCATCTTGATCAATACTTCAGTCAAGTCTTTCAAGTCGGAAATATACTAAGTCCAAATTTAGCTACGTCATTTAATAAAATTAAATTGGATATAAATATTCAGTCTCCAACTAGTGGTTCAAGAGAAGAAGAAATAATGCCATCAATGGAAGTGACATTATTTGATGAGTGGGGATTTTTTTTAAAGAAAATGAAAGCAGATTTTTCTTCAAAGGTTTTTGATTTAAGTAAAATTAAAGAGCGATCGACTTTTTTAAAACAAGTAAAAGTCATTCAAGATGTAACAGTTTTACTACTTCTTTTTACTCTAACTATACTAGGAGTTAGGCAAGGTAATGTTTGGTATGAAAGACATCTTGCAAATAAGGTAAGTATTTATGAACCTCAATTTTCTTGGTTAAATAAAAGTGGTGTTTTTAAAGCAGCAGAAAATAAACCAGCTCAAGAGTTTAAGTTGGATTTCGATGGGATTAAAGATATTTCCAAAAGCGAAGAGATTAACGAATTTTTTGACCCAGAAAAATATGAAGAAGAGTCTGAAGTGACTCTGACCAATTTTGAAAATATTCCCAGAGACTTTACGAAGGCTGATAAAGAAGCCTCACAATATGAAGGCGATGCTGAAAACCCTAACGGATATCGCGAGACTCGTGGAGGCACGACCAAGATTTATAGATTGATGATGACTTCTACGAATACTTATTTAACTCGTGATCAAATTAATGAACTCGTTAAAAAATATGGTGCAGAACCGGTTGGAGATTCAAAGCCAGGTAACGATGTTCCCGGTGGAGTCTATTTTAATATCCAAATTCCAAGAGCAGAATTTAAAGACTTTATGAGTGATGTTATGAAAGTTAATCAAGGAAAGCTCTTTGAGAGTAACACTTCAAATGTTAAAAATGTACCAGGGAAAACAAGAGTTTTTATTATGGTAAAATCAATTTAAGCAATTTTACATTTGAGCGTCAGGCATCATGTAGAGACCTTTTAATTTTCTTAAAAGCAAATGCGATTTTCCAAGATAATACCATTGCCTAAAAAATCCTATTGTCATGGCAACAAAAAATCCTAAGACTACGCCAGAGTGAGTTGTTTTTTGGACGAGTCCCGTATCATGAGCTCCTCCTAAGAGAAATGCAATCATTCCAAGAACTAGCATTAAAATTGTCCATGGAATAGTTTGGCGTTTAGATCGGTCTGCCTCTTCAACAAATTTTTTTGTTTTTTCTAGGTAAGGTTCTAGGTCTGCTGGAGGATTGTCAAAGAGCTCTCCAAGATTTGTTTGCGTTGAAATGATTGTATAAACATTGTTGGTTAGACGTGCAACTCCGATAAAGTAGAACATAACAAATGCTTGAGCGAAAATGGTATAAAGAAAAGCGGGTATTGCGAGCTGGATATGGTTAAACTGCAGATGAATTACATTTAACGCAAGCAGTGAAGTGAGAATAATACAAGAGATCATGAGTAGGATCAGGGAACGAAGTAAGTAGGCCATAATTTATCTCGCCTTAGTGAAAACTTAATTGTCATGATAAAGTAGATTTGCTATTTATCATTAACAAGATTTTAGTGAAAGCAAAAGTAATAAAAATAAAGCATCTGCCTCTATTTGGTGAAAAAAATGTCGACTGAATCAAGCGATTCGAAAGCCCCTCAAGTACAAAAGAAAATTCTCGAGAATCCTTTTGTTGGCAGCTTAGTTGTCCCAGTCGCCATTGTTCTCGTTGGAGCATTGATTATTTTTGGTGTTACAAAAATGCTTTCTACCGAAAGATCCTACAAAGATCTAGTCAACGAAATTCAATCAAAATCATTTGGTAACAAATGGATTGCAGCTTACGAGTTATCAAAACAAATCAACAGTGCTCAGATTCCTAAGGATGAATATCCTTGGCTCATCGAGAATTTATCTATCGCCTTTAAAGACTCAATTGATCCTAGAACGAAGGGATTTATTATTGCTGCAGTAGGTGCACTCAGAACTGAGCTTGCGCTCCCTTTACTTACAACGGCTCTTGAAGATGCCGACACGGATGTAAAATTTCATGCAATAGTTTCGCTTGCGAGTATGCCAAAGGGCGTTGTTTTTAATTGGACCACGACAATTGGACTTTTATCATCTACCGAGTCAATTTTGAGACAAGCGAGTTTAATGGCACTTGCTACACACCAAATTCCTGAAGCCCAAGAAGGCATTAGAAGATTGCTCGTCGATCAAAGCCTGGTTGTTAGGTACGCAGCAGGTATCGCTCTAATTGCATATCAAGATTCGGCAGCTAAACAAATAATTGAAGAAATTTTATTGTTAAAGTATCCAGCAATTGATGCGCGCATCATGCCTCCTGCGTTAGATGTGAGACAAATTACTGATTTAAAGTTGAGTGCATTAAATACTCTACATAAATATAATTGGGCTTTTTTGAATGAGACTATTTTAGAGGTCGCACAAAAGGACGAAAATAATTCTGTCGCTACAAAAGCGAAAGAAGTATTAAATCTATTGAAAAAATAGACGATCCTTCGCATAATCTAAAGTATTGAATTTTTTAATAATTTTCGCTTAACCAAGACTCTTAAAAAAATGATGTTCGTGGTTGGGCTTATTTGCGTCTATAACGGGGAATTTGGTCATGAGTGACACAAAACAAAGTTTGAATCGTCGTGAGTTTTTTAGTTACCTAACTGTTGGCTGGGTAATGTTTAGTGCTGCCTGTGCAGGTTTAGCCGCAATGGCTTTTCGATTTTCATATCCCAACGTCAACTTCGATCCAGAGATGGAATTTTTAGCAGGAGCACCTACTGATTATGCAAGTGGTGTTGATGAAAGATATAAAAATGCCTTTGGTGTTTGGATGGTTAAGTCAGAAGGAAAGCTGGTTGCACTTTCAAACATCTGCACTCACTTAGGTTGTATTCCTACTTGGCTTCCAGCAGAGTTAAAATTTAAATGTCCATGTCACGGATCTGGTTACTACATGAGTGGGATTAATTTTGAAGGCCCAGCTCCACGCCCACTAGAAAGATATAAAGTTTCGTTGCAGCCAGATGGAAAAATTAAAGTTGATAAGACAAAAGTTTTTCGTCAAGAAAAAGGCGAGTGGGATAATCCAGACGCTTATTTAAATGTGTAATATTAAAAATTAAAAATATTTCGAACAAGGTTTTTTAAAATGGCAGGAAATGGATTAGCAAAAAAAGTACGCGACACCCAAGTTTGGAAATCAATTTTCAGACATGGCCCACCTGACAACGCTCGTAACAGAGCAGCTGTTATTGCCGGAAACGTGTTTCTTCACCTTCACCCGATTAAATTAAAAAAATCTGGGGTTCAACTTGGATACACTTGGTGCATGGGAGGATTAACATTTTTTATCTTTCTTGCTCTAACTGTGACTGGTTTACTCTTAATGTTTTATTATAGACCAACAGCTGAATATGCTTTTAATGATATTATTGCCCTTCGAGAGCACGTTCCATTGGGAATCATGCGCGAGATCCATCGTTGGGGAGCGCACGCGATGGTTATTACTGTATGGATTCACATGTTCAGAGTCTTCATGACTGGATCTTATAAACCACCTCGTGAATTTAACTGGGGTATTGGTGTTATCCTTCTCGTTTTAACATTACTTCTTTCATTCACAGGATATTTATTACCTTGGGATCAGTTAGCAATTTGGGCGATCACAGTTGGATCTAACATGGCCAAGGCAACACCATTTGCCGGTCACGGTGGCCCTGGAGCAATGCTCGCTCGTATTGGTGATTTTGTCATGGTCTCTGATAAAAACGACGTTCGTTTTCAGTTACTAGGTGGACGATTTGTTGGTGAACCAGCTCTTTTAAGATTTTATATTCTTCACTGTGTATTCATCCCACTTGTTGTTGGGGTCTTAATTGCAGTTCACTTTTGGAGAGTAAGAAAAGACGGTGGGATCTCAGCTCCGCTTTAAGGACAAAATAACTATTAAGGAAAATAGATATGTTAAAAGAACTCATTAACAAAATAGCCGACCCGCTCTATTCGTTTCCCATTACGACCTTTCTTTTTTATCTTATGATGAGATATTACCGAATTTTTGGTTCTAAGAAATTTGGTAAATGGGCGCTTATACTATCAGTGCCAGTTATCATTTGGTTTTTAGCGGATCCAAACTTTATTCTCATTATTCTTTTTCCAGATAACGTTCCGATCGCAATTCTTCTCGTCATGGTGGCTTTTTTCACTTGGTTTTCTCTGCATAAAGCTGCAGAAAACGATGTAAGAATCGAACAAGGCTTAGGTCCCATAGAAGCCACACCTGAAAACAGAGAAAAAGTTTGGTCATGGCCGAACCTTGTTTATACAGAACTTTTCGCCATCATCGCATGTACAGCCTTCTTAGTTGTATGGGCCATTATTTTTAAAGCGCCATTAGAAGAACCTGCTAACCCAACTTGGGCACCGAACCCAGCGAAAGCACCATGGTATTTCTTAGGTCTTCAAGAAATGCTTGTTTATTTCGATCCTTGGATGGCCGGAGTTGTTCTTCCTGGTTTAGTTGTCGCAGGCTTAATTGCCATTCCTTATATAGATACAAATCCAAAAGGAAATGGTTACTACTGTTTTCAAGACCGAAAGTGGGCGATCATTTCATTTCTTTATGGATGGCTCGTTTTATGGGTTTACCTCATTATCGTCGGGGTTTTCTTCAGGGGACCTAACTGGACATTTTACGGTCCATTTGAATATTGGTCACTTTATAAAATTGTTCCGGAATACAACATTAACCTCTCTGAGTATTTGTGGATAAAAGGCTTAGGCGTAGCAATGCCGAAAAATCTTATCTTGAGAGAGAGTTTAGGGATAATTTTAACGATTCTTTATGTTGGAGTGATTCCTGTTTGGGCTCAAAAGGCTACAAAGATGGGACGTCAGTTCTACAAAGATTTGGGTTCAATTCGCTATTATATTTTTATGTTTTTGTTTGTGACCATGATGAGTTTACCAATTAAAATGGTTCTTAGATGGTTGTTTAGCTTAAAGTATATTGTGGCACTTCCAGAGTGGGAGTTAAACTTATAATAGGTTCAAGCATATTTTTTAATTTTAAGTTTATTTTTTAAGGATAATTGAAATGAGTGAGAGTAATAAGGAACCAGGAATGGCATACAGCATGCCTAAGCTCCACAAGATCATGGCGATCTTGTCCTTTATATTTTTAGTGACAACCCTTTGGGTTTTTTTAGATGACTACATGAGACCTTGGAAAGCTTATCAAGTTGAAGCATTAAAAATTAAAAGACGTCATCTAGATGAACAAATCAAAGCTGCCGCTAAAGAAATAGATTCAACGAAACTGGCTGAACTCAATGCTAAATTAAAAAAAGTAGAAGAAATTGTTCAAAGTAGAAAGTCTGATATTGAATCTGCCGAAAAAGATCTAAAAGTAATTGTTACAAAATTCAAAGATCAAACAATCACGAATGGTATCTTAAACGGCCAGGTCGGTGCCATAAACTTTAAATATGAAACTTCATTGAGTCACAAGGATCCAAAAGCGGTAACTGATAAAGCTTTCAATAAACTTCAAGAATTAAAAGCTAGATTTGTTAAAGGGAAAGATTCTCTTAAAGCACTTCAAGCTGAAGAAAAAGTCATTGTCACAAAAATTACAGAGTACAAAAAAGAAGTTACAAGAACTGAAAAAGAAATTAAGGAAATAACGAATAAATTAAATCTTTTAGAGTTAGCAAAAAAAACAACTACGATTGATCCTGTATTTGCTTTAAGAAATTTACCTTTTATCGATTTTTTAGATCCAACAATTAAAATTCATCAAATCGTTGTTAACAATGTAACTGACGACAGATACTTCAGACATGTTCCAAAAGTTGATCGTTGTATTACTTGTCATACTTTTATCGATCAACCCGGTTATGAAAAAGAAGTTAATCCACATAAGACCCATCCTCGCATCGATCAAATGGTTGGTCTTGAATCTCCACATCCAATGAAACAAGTTGGCTGTACTTCTTGTCATGGAGGAGAAGGTCACAGAGTTCATGACTTTCGATCTGCTGCTCACATGCCAGATACTGATAAGCAAAAAGCAGAATGGATTACAAAATACAATTGGCATGAGCCTCATAAAATTCAACAACCAATGCTAACGAAATCACAATCAGAAGCAAGCTGTGTAAAGTGCCACTCTGGAGTTGAATTAATTCCAGGAGCAACTGTTTTAAATGAAGGCCGTATGGCCATTGAAAAATATGGTTGTAATGGTTGTCATAAAATTGATGGCTGGGAACATAAAAGAAAAACTGGTCCTTCACTTTTAAAAATTGCTGGGAAAGTTGATAAAGAATGGTTTAAGTCATGGGTCTGGGAGCCAAAAGCTTTCAATAAACACACAAAAATGCCTGCATTTTTTATGCAATCAAATAACTCAAAGCCAGAATTTGCAAAACTTAACATGGCCGAAGTTAATGCGATCGCAGAATATGTTTGGGATAAATCTAAGCCTTATGAAGCCAACGAAAAATACACTGGTGGAAATGCCGAGAAAGGAAAAGAACTCATCTCTCAAGTGGGATGTATGGGATGTCACGGAGTGGATGGATTAGAAGATAATTCTAAAAAAGTTAAAGCTTATGCTGGCCCTTGGCTTTCTGGACTTGGATCAAAAGTAAAGCCAGATTGGTTAGTATCTTGGCTTAAAAAACCTTGGCACTACCAAGAAGATACGATCATGCCTTCAATGCGTTTATCGAATCAAGAAGCAAACGACATTGCTGCTTACTTGCTTGGTTTAAGAAATGTTCAGTTTGAAGATTTGAAATTTGCTAAGCTCAATCTTGCAGACCAAGATAGAGTGCTCTTAGATTATTACACAGCATTTGATACCGTAGCGTCTGCAAAAGAAAAACTTGCTAAGATGGATTCGCGAGAAAAAACCTTAGAGTTAGGTAAACGATCAATTGGTAAATATGGATGCTACAGTTGTCACAACGTGGAAGGTTTTGATGGCTTGGCCGGTATTGGTCCAGAGCTTACAAAAGTTGGATCTAAACCAGCAGGCCAATTTGGTTTTGGTATTCATCATGATATTCCTCACCGTAGAGATGCTTGGATAACAGCTCACTTACAAAGACCAGCAATGTGGGATGATGGAATTGATAAAGTCTTTAAAGACTTAAATAAAATGCCAAATTTCTACATGAGTGAAACTGAAGCTAAGAAAATAACTGTTGCTTTACTCGGGCAAGTTTCTGATGTCATTCCTCTATCAGGTGTTAAGCGCCTCACTGCAAGTGAGACTATGTATCACGATGGGATGAAGGTCGTTAATAAGTATGGATGTACTGGTTGCCATCAAGTTGATGGTCTCAGAGGTGACGTGCTCAACATGTACATGGATGATATTAACCAAGGCCCACCTCGCTTGGTTGGACAAGGTCACAGAGTTCAAACAGATTGGTTCTATAACTTTTTAGGAAATGTTCAACCAATTAGACCATGGTTACAAATTAGAATGCCTTCATTTAATCTTTCTACTGAAGAAAAAAATAGAATCGTTGGTGGATTCCAACATGGATCAAAACAACCGACATTCACTGAGCCAGCTGAATCTGTTAAATGGATTCCTGGTGAACGAGAAGAAACAATTAAACTTTGGAATGCTCTCAACTGTGTTTCTTGTCACTCAGGTGGATTTACTAATGACGTTGCGTTGGCACCAAATCTTCACCTTGCAAGCAAGCGCTTGAGACCTACTTGGATTAAAAAATGGTTAACAAATCCACAGGCTATTTTACCTGGAACATCTATGCCAAGCTTCTGGGGAGATGATGGGAAGACACCTATTGAAACAGGATACTTCGGTGGAGACGCTGATAAGCAAGTAGAAGCATTAACAAAATATGTAATTGAATTAGGACAAAAATAAGGAGCTTAAAAAATGGGACATGCTCATTCACATGACGGGCCGAAGCCTTATCACGAATATCCAGTAGACCCTCAATTTAAAAAGGCGAGTCCTGGAAAAATTGGGATGTGGTTATTTCTTGCAACGGACGGTATGTCTTTTTCAGGTTTTCTCATTTCTTATGCTGTGCTTAGATCTTCTCGTCAGTGGCCAAATCCTTCAGAAGCACTCGGTGGAGTTGAGCTTTCGGGCTTCATGACTTTTCTTTTAATTTGTTCATCAGTTTCAATGGTTTTAGCGATTGATGCTTGTAAGAGAAAAAATAGAAAAGGAATGTTGAACTGGCTTCTTGCAACAATTGTAGGAGGAGCAGCTTTTCTTGGAATCCAAGTTTATGAGTATCAACATTTATTCCATTCAATGGGTATGTCTTTTAGTTCTTATGCTCATGGAGATGCACTTTTTTCTTCAACATTCTATGCAATTACCGGCTTTCATGGACTGCACGTACTATCAGGAGTTATTTATCTCATCACAATGTATGTTCATGCACATCGTGGCGACTTTGATAATGGGGACTATAATCAGTTAGAAATAGCAGGGCTTTTTTGGCACTTTGTAGACTTAGTTTGGATTTTAGTTTTTACCTTTGTGTACTTACTTTAATTAATTAAAAAATATGAAAAGAAGACTCACATTTATTTTTATCACTATGCTTATAATGTCGGGCAATGCTCTCGCTTGCCCGATGTGCATGGGTAACAATCAAAATGATAAGTACTATCTTTGGATCATAGGTATTTTTATTCTCGTGATCTATTTTCCAATGTTCTATTTGTTTAAAACATTCATGAAATTTAAGAATGTTAACAATATTGAAAATTCTAAATAATGAAATCTGAAAAAAATGTATTAGTTCTTATCGGAGTATTAAGTGCTCTGGTTATTGGCTTTTTGTTTTGGCTTATTTATTTTAAAGTCGGTGCAGGTGTTGAATCTGTTGGCTGGGTGTCTTACTTGCCTGCACTCAATGCTACACTTAATACAATTACAGCTATTTTGTTGATCAGTGGATATTGGTTAATAAAAAATAATCAAAAAATTGCACATAGAAATGTCATGATAGCGGCGACAATGACTTCTGCTCTTTTTTTGATAAGTTATATAACCTATCATCACTTTAAAGGTGATACTCAATTTCTAGCACAAGGTTTCATTAGACCAATTTATTTTTCCATACTGATTAGTCATATTTTGCTATCCATAGTTCAAGTTCCACTTATTCTCACAACGCTTTATTTTGCAGCTACAAAAAACTTTAGTAAGCACAGAAAAATTGCAAGAATTACTTTCCCAATATGGCTTTATGTTTCAGTGACAGGTGTTTTAATTTTTATTTTGTTAACTTTTTTTAATTAACTCAGATAGATCAATGCACTCATTTTGATACAGACCAAAACCAAACCTAAGTTTATTTCCCCGGTAATCAGTCCAAATATTAATTGACCTTAAATCGTCATGAATTTTTTTAGCGTGTTCTAAGCTTGGCATAGCAAAGGTTAAAAAATGACCGTGGTGAGTGTAGTCTACATTTAAAATATTTTTTTCGGTTAAGAAGTGATGGTCAATTTCGAGTAAATGGTTTCTAAAGTTTTTTTGGAGAGATTGAACATGTGAATGAATTTTCGAAACAGTAATTCCTTCATTTTTAAATAATTTTAATACAGCCTCCAGTCTATAAAGTGCAGTAAAGTCCATGGTTGATCCTGCAAATCTTAAACCATTATTTGAGTATCCTGTGTTTCCTCCATCTTGTGCTAAGGAGTCAAATCCAGCAAACCATCCGGTATATAATGGACGGAGTTTTGAATTTCTTGGAACAGACATAAAACAACAACCTTCACCACCTTGAGCGTATTTATAAGATCCTGAAAGATAAAAAATTCTGTCTTCAACAGAACTTAAATCTGTCGGAAGGGCCATGAATCCGTGATATCCATCAATTACAATAATAGTTTCTTGGTTTGTCACACTTTCAACAATCGCTTTAATATTCTTTAGCGCCATTCCTGAATTAAAAAAAACCTGACTTATAAAAATCATGTCGTATTGAGAACTCTGAATTTTTGAAATAAATTGTTCTTCAAAGTGATCAAATGGTTGTGTCGCAATTTTTTCAACTTCAATTAACGAATCTTCTCTTAATCGGTTAATTTGTCGATCAAAACTATAAAACTCAGAGTCAGAGGTAAGTACTTTAATTTTTTTATTTTGAGGAAAGCAACTTAAAAGTCTGTAAACAAATTCATGGGTATTAGGCGCAAAAACAATTTGTTCCGGATGACTTAAGTTTAAAATTTCAGCAATTAATTTTTGAGTATTCGGTATTTTTTCTCCGAAAATATGATTCCATTTATCATCGATATATTTTGCAGAATCATCCCAATATTGGAGAGTCGCTTCTCTCGTGATGTCCGGCCAAAAGTGATGACTATGGCTGGCATAGTGCTGAATATGTGGATTGGCCGTTAAAAACTTGGAATAATATTTCTTATACATTAAAACTCATCTTTCTTTTTACCTCTAAAGGTATTTGTGGCAATCGTGAATTGGGTATTAAAAACGTTGAAAGATTAAAGAGATCTAAAAATACTCGGTTATTATCTGCAGCTCTCTTTAAGTATTGATGTCCAGATGATCCACCGGTCCCAATTTTTGTCCCTAACATTCGTTGAGCCAATAAAGCATGACGGTATCGCCAAGTTGTAAAGTTCTCATCAATATCCATCATGCTCGTAATAATTTGAAAGGGAATCGTGAGCATTGGTTCGTGTCGATAAAGCAAAATAAAAAGAGCATTTAAAATAGCTTTTTGTGAAAGTTTTCTTTGATTATTATTAATAAGTTCTAAATGTTTTTTTTCATCAAATAAACTTTCAAAAGTACTGCGAGTAATTTTCAAATTCTCAAGCTGTATGTTTTTTTGTTTGTCTGACAAGTGGGCACTATTTGTTTCAATAATATTTTTATCATCCTGTAAGATTGAATCGATAGATTTTTGATATTCTTGCCAGAAATTAAAATCTCCCGAGAGAGTGAAGGGAAGTCTCTCCAGCCAGGTTTCTAAGCTTCTTAATAAAGTAGGAAGCTTTTCGACTTCACCCAAATGACCTCTATCTTTTTCACTTAAGCGTCCCATGAAAAATTCTCGATCTACATCTTGGCGGTCATTTGTGTGGAGTCCGAGTTTGATTTCGATTTCGCGAAACTGAACACTTTGGAATCCAGAAGCAGGAATGAGTAAATCTCTAAACTCAAGAAAATCCATTGGAGTCATTGTCTCAAGAACGTCAAATTGACCAATTAATAGGCCCTGTATTTTTTTGATGCGCTCAAGTTTTTGAACGACAGTAGATAATTCAGCTTCAGGGATAAAGGCTTTATGAAAAACGGCGAGTATAGAATCAAGATCGTGTAATATTTGTTTAAACCAAAGCTCATACACTTGATGAACAACGATGAACAGCATTTCATCGTGACATTCTCCGTTAACTTGGTCAGCATATTTTCTGCTTAGTGGAAGTTGTGAATCCAAAAGTTTTGGAAGTTGCAGGTAGTCTCCATAATAAACTGGCCCTTTATTTTTATGCATAATTAATCCCCTCAAAAGACGTCGTTTATACAGTGAAATTATCTACAAGATATATATGACTTTGCAATAAAGATTTAGTATATAATAGCGATAAACGCCAGCCCAAACAGAGTAAAGATATGAGACTTAAAAATCTTTCACTTTTCACAGTTTTTACAACATTCATTCTGATTATGTGGGGTGCAGTTGTTCATAACACTCAATCGAGTTTAGCCTGTCCAGATTGGCCATTGTGCTATGATCAAGTTTTTCCTCTAATGGAAGGCGCAATTTTAATTGAACACGGTCACCGCCTCTTGGCTAGCTTTGTTGGATTTCTTACAGTTCTTTTAGTTATTTTTTCATATATCGACAGAAAAAAATCAGAAAAGCACACGCACCTATTTAAAGCTTCTTTAATGGCCTTGTTTTTAGTTATCGCTCAGGGAGCTCTCGGTGGAATCACTGTTATTTATAAATTGCCAACAATTGCTTCAACATCACACTTAGGCTTAGCTTTATTTTTCTTTTGTTTTATTGCTTACATTCATCATCAAGCCAGTTCACTATCTCACTCATTAAAAATTTACTCAGCCGATTTTAAGAATCACGTTAAAAATAATTGGAAGCCAGTTATTAGGCACGGAGTTTTATTTTCAATGACTCTTTTGTTTTCTCAAATTCTCCTTGGAGCATTTATGAGGCACGCAGGCGCTGGTGCTGCTTGTGGATTAGGTCCAAACAGTGCTCTCTTGTGCATGGATGTTTCAACATGGAAGGCTTCACTTTGGCCTAGCCTTGGTCCTTCACAGCTACACATGATTCATCGTTTTTATGGACTCGTAGTTTTTTCAGTGGTCGCATTTTTTTCATTGAGAACCTTCAAATTTTTTAAAGGCGATAAAACTCTTAGAGTCGCAAGTTTACTTCCCTTATTATTTGTCACTTTTCAAGTTGGGGTCGGCGTTCTTGCCGTTTGGAAAAACCTAGCTGTAGTTCCAACTACACTTCACTTAGCAGGAGCTGCACTCTCTTTAATCTCACTTTGGAAACTGAACCTAATGATTAAAGATGTAGAGTCTTCATTTTTTATTGGAAATTCCCATTCGTTTCTTACTGACGTAGTCGATTTAACGAAGCCACGACTTTCTTTATTGGTTATGGTTACGGCACTGGTCGGGTCAATGATTGCTCCTGATAAAATAAATTTTTTTAAAGCACTGCTTGCCTTTTTTCTCACTACAATGGTGGTTATTGGTGCCGCTGCACTAAACTGTTACATGGAGAGAGAAATTGACGCAAAGATGAATCGCACCAAAGATAGGCCATTGCCATCTCAGAGAATGAAGCCCAAAGTGGCCTTGATTTTTGGCTTAGTGCTTATTCTATTTTCAGTTCCGGCCCTTGCGATATTTATCAATATAACGACCGGCATACTCGCCTTGGTTGCAGCGGTCTTATATTTATACGCCTACACACCCATGAAACAAAAAAGTGAATTAGCCGTTTATGTCGGAGCAATTCCTGGCGCCATCCCTCCAGTTATGGGTTGGACAGCAGTAACTGGCCAAATTGATATTATGGCCGTCACTCTTTTTTTAATTCTTTTCGTTTGGCAATTACCTCATTTTTTATCAATTTCTCTTTATCATGCCGATGATTATGGCGCTGCGAATATAAAAATTTATCCGAATCTGATGCGGGGCGTTGCCATCACTAAGCTCGGTATCTTTATATTTACAGCTTTTTTATTTCTTACATCCCTTCTTCCGACAATTTTTTCTCATGCTAGTTCTGTTTATACTAATACGGCTCTAGTTTTAAGCGGGCTCTTTTTGGTCTATTCAGCAGTCGGCTTTTTTATCAAACAAGATGATGTACGTGAACGTCAGTGGGCAAGAAATTACTTTTATGGCTCTCTTTTTTATCTGCCACTCTTGTTAATGGCTCTGATTTTCTTTAAATAGATAAATTTGAATTTTTTGATTATGATAAAAGGACTATTTTTTAATAATAACGACTCCTTAACTTTCCATCGACAGGATTGCTAATATGAATCTACTTTTAAATTTCTACTTAAAGTTTTTTGTAACATCGTCTGAGGCTGCAAGCAATGTAGGCTTTTGGGAGGCAATGAAACCACCAGTAGATATTTCAACTTACGGTCATCTCGTAGACGATCTTTTCATGTTAACGACAAAACTGATTTTATTTTTCTTCTTTTTTGTTTGTTTAGGGATTTTTGGTTTTTCATATCTCTATTCTAAAAAAAGACACCCTCAACCGCTTTATACTCATGGAACTAGTAAAAAACAAATCGCGATTGTTGCACTTATTGGTGCACTCGTTTTTGTAATGGTTGATATGCAAATTACTACAATTTCTAACAGAGATTATGTAAATGTTTTCTTAAACTATCCTAAAGAATCTGATGACATTGTAAGAGTTGAAGCACTCGGGCAACAATGGGCGTGGAATTTTAGATATGCTGGAAAAGATGGTGTTTTTAACACAGAAGACGATGTTGTTACCTTGAATGATTTAAGAGTTCCAGTGAACAAAAAAGTTATTTTCCAAATCACTGCTAAAGACGTTATCCATTCTCTCTATTTTCCCAATGCGAGAATTAAAGTCGATGCGATGCCTGGAAGAATTTCAAGACTTTGGTATGAACTAACGAAAACCGGTGTCTATGATATCGCTTGTGCTGAAATCTGTGGAACTTTTCACTACAGAATGAAGTCAACGTTAACGGTTTACACTCAAGCCGAGTACGACACTTGGATGGCTGAAATGGAAGAGAGAACTAAGCATGTTACAGAAGTAGAGAAAGTAGAAAATTACTGGGGCTGGAAGTGGGTAGCTTCAAACTAAAAACGAAAGATTAATTAAAGATTTATAGAGAGGATTCTCATGGCATTTTTTGAACAAGAAATTCACGACGCACCAACGACATTTTTGTCGAAGTATGTTTTTTCATTTGACCACAAAGTTATTGCTAAGCAATTTTTGTGGTACGGAATTGCTTTCTTAGGTATTGGCGGCATGATGGCCCTAATGATCCGTTGGACCCTGGCTTTTCCAGGTCAAGCTTTCCCAGTCATTGGAACTCTTTTATTTCCTAATACAAATGGTGTTGTCCCACCTGATACATACGCCATGCTTTTTACTTTGCATGGAACAATTATGATTTTTTATGCCATTACTCCAATTTTAATTGGTGCTTTCGGTAACTTCTGTATTCCGCTAATGATCGGTGCAAGGGACATGGTTTTTCCAACACTGAACATGCTCTCATTTTGGTTGGCAGTCCTTTCAGCACTTCTTTTATTAGTTTCACTTTTTACTCCATTGGGAGGAGCCGCAGGTGGATGGACTTCATATCCAACACTTTCAACTTTGATTGGTTCAGCTGGAGTCGGGCAAACACTTTGGTGTTTGGCTCTCTTCGTTCTGGGTGTTTCTTCAACAATGGGTGCAGTTAATTATATTGCAACAATCATTACTTTGCGTGCTCCGGGCATGGGGTATTTTGATATGCCACTCACGGTTTGGGGCCTTTGGCTTACGGCTGTTTTAAATGCTATTTTCCTTCCAGTTCTTGGAGCAGGATTACTTCTTTTAACTTTTGACCGAGTCTTTGGAACAACTTTTTTCTTAGCAGGTGCTGCGGCTACTAGTGGTTCTGGGGATCCAGTATTATTCCAACACGTATTTTGGATCTTTGGTCACCCGGAAGTTTACATCTTAATTCTTCCAGCTTGGGGAATTGTTTCAGACTTACTTTCTTTCTTTTCTAGAAAGCCAGCATTTGGTGCAAAATCAACTGCTCTTTCTATGACTTCTATTACCATTCTCTCGACACTTGTTTATGGTCACCACATGTACTCTGGACAGATGAGTCCACTTTTAACTCAATCTTTCATGATGCTCACCATGACAATATCAATTCCTTCCGCTGTCTTTTTTGCTAACTGGCTTGGAACACTTTGGAAAGGATCGCTTAGATTTCAAACTCCAATGCTTTTTTCTTTAGGTGTTGTTTTTGTTTTCGGCTTAGGTGGTTTGACAGGACTTTACCTAGCGACAGTTTCAACGGATCTTTATTTGCACGATACCTATTTTGTTGTTGGTCACTTCCATTATACGATGGCCGCGTCTGTTCTCCTTGGCGGATTTGCTGGAACTTACTTTTGGTTTCCCAAAATGTTTGGTCGCATGATGAACGAAGCTTTAGGCAAATGGCACTTTTGGCTATCAATGCTTGGTCTGAATGGTATTTTCATGGGGATGATGGTTATAGGTCACGCAGGAATGCACAGACGTATCTACAATCCTTTCGTATATGAGTTTTTACAAAACTTAATTCCACTGAATATGTTCATCACTTATTCAGCTCTTTTAATGGGATCAGCTCAACTTTTATTTGTGTATAACTTTATTCACTCGATGTACAAAGGCCCCGTTGCTTCACAAAATCCATGGGAAGTTGGGACACTTGAATGGACAATTCCTTCTCCGGCCCCTCATTACAATTTTGCAGAAATTCCAGTGGTAAAATGTGGACCACATGAATACGGAAATCCAAATTTAAAAGGTAAAGACTTCCAATACCAAACTGAAGAATTGGTGAAGGCGTAATTAATGAATGAAGTAATGTCAAAAACAATTGTGACAGCTAAAGATGGAGATAAAATTATCTCTTCAGTTGCAATGATCGTGACTCTTGTGTCTTTTGGAATGCTTTTTTTAACTTTGATGATGGCGTTTGCAATGTTTCGTATCACGGCTCCAGTTTGGCCCCCAGCGGGGATGACAAGACCTGATTTATTTTTGCCGACATTAAGTACTGTGATGATTTTTCTTAGTTCTTTTTTCTATACGAAATTTGAAAAAAATACTGTTGCTGGAAATGTTGACCGTCAAAATTTAACGGCAACTTTAGTTTTAGGTTTGGCCTTTATGTTAAGCCAATTTCTTTTTTGGAATCATTTAAAATCTCAAGGGATTTATGTTTCTTCAGGAGTTTTCGCCTCGATAATTTATGCTTTTACTTGGATTCATGCTGCACACATTGTAGCAGGTCTTGGACTTTTAGTTTGGCTTTATAGTGCTTTGAAATCAGCGGATAAAATGACTTCGGTCAAAGTTTCTAGTGTCGGTAAGTTTTGGCACTTCTTAGGTATTGTTTGGTTAATAATGTTTGTGACTATTTTTGTTTTATAAGAGGAATTCTATGAAAGGATTAAATTTAGTTTTAACCGTCTTCTCACTGTTGGCACTTGTGTCTTGTAGTGAAACTCATTTCAAGGAAGATAAAATCTTCGCTGGTGGAGTTTACGCTACAGCTAAACAACTCAACAACGGTAAATCAGTTTACACAGAATACTGTTTATCATGCCATGGAGTTAATGGTGATGGTGCAGGCTATTCAGGGAAAGGTTTATCAGTTCCACCTAGAAATTTTAAACTTGGACAATATAAGTTTGGAAAAGTTGTCTCTGGTGAATTGCCAAATGATCAAGATTTTTATGACATTTTAAAAAAAGGTCTCCATGGTACAGCTATGCTTCCTTGGGACTTATCAGATCAACAAATGTTTAATGTCGTCCAATACATAAAAACTTTTGCACCTGAAAAATGGGAAGGCGTAGATAAAAAATTAGGAGCACCAATTTTTGCTGGCAAAGACCCATATGGAGTGGCTCATAAAGAAAGTGCCATCCAAAGAGGTAAAGAAGTTTACCACGTTGTAGCCCAATGCTGGACTTGTCACAGGGCTTACGTAGGTCACGATGAGTTTAGTCAAATTTCGCAAAAAATAAATGGATCTCCCGCAACTGAATTTGATCCAGATATGTATCACGTAAAAATCCAGCCATCAGACTACGGTTATTCTTCTATGCCGCCAGAATTTACAAGTGACTTCGTTCGCTCAGCTGTTACAGTTGAAGAGCTTTATGTTCGACTGAATGCTGGGGTAGGTGGAGCAGCGATGGCGAGCTGGAAAGGTGTACTTCAAGATGATGAAATTTGGGCTGTTTCACATTACGTAAAATCACTTATGGATCTTAAAGACACTCCTGCGAGAGCTCAGTTTATTGAAAGTATAACTAAAAATAACAAATAGAAATATCAGTAGAAATAAATATGGCACAGACACTAGCGAGCTATTATAGAGAAGATAACTGGTTTCAAAAACTGGTACGGAAAAAGTCTTTTTGGCTTTTATTCTGGATACTATCTTTTAGTTACCCAGTGTATAAAACTCTCAACAGAACTTTACCGCCACCTCTTCCGATTTATTACACTGTTCCGGAATTTAGCCTGACAAACGAGTTTGGAAAAAAGTTCGGCAACAAAGATCTTCAAGGCAAATTTTATATTGCCAGTTTTATGTTCACCTCGTGTCCGACGACATGTCCGGCGCTTCTGACTAAGCTTGACTTGGTTCAAAAGCGAATTAGAGGTTTAGGTACAAAAGCTGCTATCGTGACCTTCACTGTTGATCCAGAAGTCGACACCCCTGAAGTGCTTTATAAATTTGCAAGAAAAAGACATTCAAATCCTTTTATCTGGACTTATCTCACTGGCCCAAGGGCCGATTTAGAAAAGATAGTAATTGAGGGATTTAAAGTTCCGATGAGTGGAAAAGAAGCAATCGAAAAACAAGTCGGCAATGAAAAAGTCACACTTTTTGATATCGCTCACACTGAAAAATTAGTTTTAGTCGATAATAACGGTCAGATCAGAGGCTACTATGGAACTGAGAGAGTGGAGATGGATCGCATGATGATTGATCTCGGGCTTTTAGTGAACAATAGTTTTTCTAAGGTTGAGCCACGTCCAATACCTAGTGATAAGGAGATAAAGTTATGAGTGAATCCCACGAACATAAAAGCCACACAAAAGAATACATCATTGTATTTTTTGTTTTAACTTTCCTAACTGTTGTAGAATTAATGATTCCTGGACTCGATACAGCTTATTCTAATAAAGCGATTGGACTAATCGGACTTGCCGTTGGAAAAGCCTTAGTTGTTGCCTACTTTTATATGCACTTAAAAGAAGAAACTGCATGGCTTAAATTCATTGCCGCGATTCCTATTTCAGCTGCTTTTTACGCCGTTGCCCTCATCCTAGAAAGCAAATTCCGTTAGGTGCCAGCAGACTTGTGGTAGCTACGCCGCAATACAAGTCTGCTGCTTTAGATTAACTTTGATTGTTTACAACTATATTTTTTGAAATCTACTTTTGGAATAACTAGCTTTTTACAAAGGTTCTTAGTTAATTTTTTTCCTCTGTTTGCAATTATCAATTCACTCATTCCTAAAAATGCAGGTGTCAGATTGTCTCTAACTTTCTGAGCAACATGAAATATTTTTTTTGGATTCCCGGCTTCAAAGCCTTTATCACACAATTCAGATGCAAATATCTCATCAATACTTTCGTTATTAGCATTGTTATAAAGTTTAAAAAGCCCTGCTATATATCCTGTGCGGTCTTCGCCAACCGTGCAATGAAGAAATAATTTATGATTATTTCTTTCTGCAAGCGAAAGCATGTTTAAAGCTTCAATAGTCATCTCGCAAACGGGCTTAAAATCAGTAATGTCTTTCCACGGAAAAGGTAGGTGTAAAATATTTTTTGGAGAAATACCAAGTTCAATTAATGCCGTAATTTCTTTAGCTATCTCACCGTTGGTATCTATTTTAAAAAGCAAATATTTTTGCACATTAAGTTCAACTAAATCCTCTAGATCTTGATGATTTCTAGGTGCCATTCCACGAATAATATTATTTGTCACAAGATGAGAGTTGGGTATTCCAATTTCATTATATGTTGAAGGAATACTAGAAACTAAAGCAGCTAAACCTAATGATGACTTTATTAATATTGCGATTAAAAAAATATATTTCATAAACATACCTACCTTGGAATGCTTATAACTTAATTAAGATAATAATAGTTTTTGTCTATAAAATATTCATTAATTAGCACTGAAATCTTGAAAATTGAGAGTGATGGAAATAATTCGATCTCCTTTGGAGAGTTTATGTAAAATATCTAGGCCATCAACAACTTGGCCAAAGATAGTATTTTTTCCATCGAGGTGTGGAAGTGTAGTTAAGCTAATGTAAAACTGAGAATCAGCTGAATCTTTATTCGTTCCTCTTGCCATTCCCATTGTACCTTTTATGTGCTGGAGTTCATTAAATTCAGCTTTAAGTTTGAAGCCACTTCCACCTGTGCCAGTACCAGTTGGGTCACCTGTTTGAATAATAAAATTTGGAATTGCTCTATTTATAAGAAGGCCGTCATAAAATTTACTTTGTATAAGTTGCATGATTCTTGCGACTGTTCGTGGTGCAGCTTTGGTGTAAAAACGAAAAACAATATCACCATGGACAGTTTTTACGGTTGCTGAAGCAGTAGACAAACCACCAATATCTGTTTTTAATTTTTCGATATTGATCTCTTCACCGTTAGGACGAGAAATGATCTCAACCTTGTGTCCGCTCTTAGAACAACTGAAAAAACTTAATAAAAGAATGAAAAAATTTTTTTTTATAATGTGCATATGTCGTCACGAGTTAAGCATTGATAATTAATATGAATTATACCGATATCTGGTGCTCTAAAAAGTTTTTTTTATTTTTATTAATTAATTAGAAATAATAGGTTGACTTATCGATCAGGCTTTATTAAATTCTCCCTCACGTTTGAAGCGAAAACTGATTAGCAAGCACTGTATCTTATAGTAATATATATAGATTAATGGGCGTGTAGCTCAGCTGGGAGAGCATCTGCCTTGCACGCAGAGGGTCGCAGGTTCGATCCCTGTCATGTCCACCATTTTTCCTTCAAGCAACGTTCTTTAAAATTCAAATAGAGTTAAAAGATTTGCAGCCGAAAGGTTGCGATTCAAGATGAGAAAGGTCCCAAACAAAAATATCTGACGTAACTATTCAGTCGATATCTAATTGTAGAAGTTGTAAAAAGTTGAAAATAATTTAGATGCGATAAAAGTCGGAGTTAGAACTAGTGATAGTCTCTAATCAAAATGAATAGAACAATCCGTATAGTAATTCGTAAATTAATTTTGAAAAATTTTATATTGAAGCTTGGAGAGTTTGATCCTGGCTCAGAACGAACGCTGGCGGCGTGCCTAACACATGCAAGTCGAACGCGAAAGTCCTTCGGGATGAGTAAAGTGGCGCACGGGTGAGTAACACGTAGGTGACCTGCCTTTTAGAGGGGAATAACCAGAAGAAATTTTGGCTAATGCCGCATACGAAGTACAAATCTAAGAGTAGTACTTGAAAGGATGCCTCTGTATATGCATCCACTAAAAGATGGGCCTGCGGAACATTAGCTAGTTGGTGGGGTAAAGGCCTACCAAGGCAACGATGTTTATCCGGTCTGAGAGGATGATCGGACACACTGGAACTGAGACACGGTCCAGACTCCTACGGGAGGCAGCAGTGGGGAATATTGCGCAATGGGGGAAACCCTGACGCAGCAACGCCGCGTGAGTGAGGAAGGACTTCGGTCTGTAAAGCTCTGTTAATGTGGAAAAATGGCATCGGGTCTAATAGGCCTGGTGTTTGATGGTACACATAGAGGAAGCACCGGCTAACTTCGTGCCAGCAGCCGCGGTAATACGAAGGGTGCAAGCGTTGTTCGGATTTATTGGGCGTAAAGCGCGCGTAGGCGGACCTGCAAGTCAGATGTGAAATCTCGGGGCTCAACCCCGAAACTGCGTCTGAAACTACAGGTCTAGAATCTCGGAGGGGGAAGGGGAATATCGCATGTAGGGGTAAAATCCGTAGATATGCGATGGAACACCAGAGGCGAAGGCGCCTTCCTGGACGAGTATTGACGCTGAGGCGCGAAAGCGTGGGGAGCAAACAGGATTAGATACCCTGGTAGTCCACGCTGTAAACGATGAACACTAGGTATTGAGGATTTGACCCCTTCAGTGCCGTAGCTAACGCGTTAAGTGTTCCGCCTGGGAAGTACGGTCGCAAGACTAAAACTCAAAGGAATTGACGGGGCCCGCACAAGCGGTGGATTATGTGGTTTAATTCGAAGCAACGCGCAGAACCTTACCTAGGCTTGAAATCCCATGAATCCCTTTTAAACGAGGGAGTGCTCTTCGGAGAATATGGTGACAGGCGCTGCATGGCTGTCGTCAGCTCGTGTTGTGAGATGTTGGGTTAAGTCTCGCAACGAGCGCAACCCCCATTTTTAGTTGCCAGCATTAAGTTGGGCACTCTAGAAAGACTGCCTGGGCTAACCAGGAGGAAGGTGGGGATGACGTCAAGTCCTCATGGCCCTTATGTCTAGGGCTACACACGTAATACAATGGTCGGTACAACGGGATGCGAACTCGCGAGGGGGAGCTAATCTCAAAAAACCGATCTCAGTCCGGATTGGAGTCTGCAACTCGACTCCATGAAGTTGGAATCGCTAGTAAACGCGGATCAGCACGCCGCGGTGAATACGTTCCCGGGCCTTGTACACACCGCCCGTCACACCATGGGAGTTGTTCTTACCTGAAGCCGTGGCCCTAACCGCAAGGAGGGGAGCGTCTACGGTCGGAATGATGACTGGGGTGAAGTCGTAACAAGGTAGCCGTAGGGGAACCTGCGGCTGGATCACCTCCTTTTAAAGGATCCAGTTCGTTAAGAACTTTATCCGGTCAAGTTTGTTTGGGAAACCTTTCTCTTTTTTGAATTTCTTTATCTATAAGAAATATAATTTCATTTTTATAAAAATTGGGTTTGTAGCTCAGGTGGTTAGAGTACGTCCCTGATAAGGACGGGGTCGCAAGTTCGAGTCTTGCCAGACCCACCATTAACTATGAAATTTGCTCTTTAACATTGACATAACAGGATCAGATAGAAGACGAGAACCCATGTAAGATATGACCGTAATGCAGTCATATTTTGTTTTTTTAAAAGTTTTTTTCAAAAAACTTAAACTATACAAGAAATTAAAAGCTATTAAGGGTGTATGGGGAATATCTTGGCAGTAAGAGGCGAAGAAGGACGTATATTAGCCAGCGAAATGCATCGGGGAGTCGGCAAATAGACTTTGATCCGGTGATGTCCGAATGGGGAAACCTTGGTACTTGAAAGAGTATCAACCATGTAGTGAGTAAACTAGCTACATAGGAGCGAACGAGGGGAATTGAAACATCTTAGTACCCTCAGGAAGAGTAATCAATTGAGATTCCGGCAGTAGCGGCGAGCGAAATCGGAAGAGCCCAAACCAGAGTACTTGTACTCCGGGGTTGTAGGACTCTCATACGGAAAGGCAATTATAGGAGAACGGTCTGGGAAGTCCGGTCAAAGAAGGTGAAAACCCTGTATCCGAAATAATTGTCCTCTAGAGAGTATCCTGAGTAGGACGAGGCACGTGAAACCTTGTCTGAAGCTGGGGGGACCACCCTCCAAGGCAAAATACTACTTACTGACCGATAGTGAACTAGTACCGTGAGGGAAAGATGAAAAGAACCCCGATGAGGGGAGTGAAATAGATCTTGAAACCATACACTTACAAACAGTCAGAGGGTTATTGTAAAGCCTGATGACGTACCTTTTGCATTATGATTCAGCGAGTTACGATGTGTTGCGAGGTTAAGCCGTTGAAGGTGTAGCCGTAGGGAAACCGAGTCTGAATAGGGCGATTAGTAGCACGTCGTAGACCCGAAACGGGATGAGCTAGCCATGAACAGGTTGAAGCGGGGGTAATACCTCGTGGAGGACCGAACTCGTGACGGTTGAAAACGTCTGGGATGATTTGTGGTTAGGGGTGAAAGGCCAATCAAATTCCGTGATAGCTGGTTCTCTCCGAAATGCATTTAGGTGCAGCGTCTGACGAATACCATTGGGGGTATAGCACTGACTTGGCTAGGGGGCTTACCAGCTTACCAAACCATATCAAACTCACAATACCAATGAGTACTATCAGGCAGTGACACAGTGGATGCTAAGGTCCATTGTGAAAAGGGAAAGAGCCCAGACCATCAGCTAAGGTCCCAAAATCGTCGCTAAGTGGTGAAGGTTGTGGAATTACTTTGACATCCAGGAGGTTGGCTTAGAAGCAGCCACCCTTTAAAGAAAGCGTAATAGCTCACTGGACTAGTGATTCTGCGCCGAAAATGTAACGGGGCTAAAGTGACGTACCGAAGCTATGGATTATGTAAATAATGGTAGGAGAGCATTGTGTTTGCCGATGAAGGTGTACCGTAAGGAGCACTGGAGGTCTCACAAGAGCTGATGCTGAAATGAGTAGCGATAAGAAATGTGAGAATCATTTCCGCCGTAAATCTAAGGGTTCCTGGGCCAGGTGACTCCGCCCAGGGTTAGTCGGGTTCTAACATGAGGCGAAAGGCGTAGTGGATGACCAACAGGTTAATATTCCTGTACTTAGTAAAAATCGTTTGACTAGATGGAATGACGGAGAAAGGTAGTGAAGCCACTTATTGGTTGTGGTTTAAGTATGTAGGGGTCGATTAGGCAAAATCCGGTCGGCGTAACTCTGAGATACGAATACGAGCGCAAGCGAAGTTCATGATCCTCTGCTTCCCAGAAAAGTTTCGCTAGGAGATTTTTATTAACCCGTACCATAAACCGACACAGGTAGATGAGGAGAGAATCCTCAGGCGCTTGGGAGAACTCTTGTTAAGGAACTCTGCAAATTGGTGCCGTAACTTCGGGAGAAGGCACGCCTTTGATGGTAATATCACTTGCTGGTAAAGCTATTGGAGGTCGCAGTGAAAAGGGGGTAGCGACTGTTTATCAAAAACACAGGTCTATGCAAACACGTAAGTGGAAGTATATGGGCTGACGCCTGCCCGGTGCTGGAAGGTTAAAAGGAGAGGTTATCGCAAGAGAAGCTTTGAATTGAAGCCCCAGTAAACGGCGGCCGTAACTATAACGGTCCTAAGGTAGCGAAATTCCTAGTCGGGTAAGTTCCGACCTGCACGAATGGCGTAACGACTTCCCCACTGTCTCAACAGGAGACCCAGCGAAATTGGTGAGCGCGTGAAGAAACGCGCTACCCGCGGAAGGACGAAAAGACCCCGTGAACCTTTACTGTAGCTTGGCATTGAGTTTCGATTAACATTGCGTAGGATAGGTGGGAGTTTTCGATCCGTGCATTCCGGTGTACGGGGAGACAACCTTGAAATACCACCCTATGTTAATTGGAATTCTAACCTACGATCGTAATCCGGTCGGGGGACAATGTCTGGTGGGCAGTTTGACTGGGGCGGTCGCCTCCTAAAGAGTAACGGAGGCGCACGAAGGTTCCCTCAGGCCGAATGGAAACCGGCCATAGAGTGTAAACGCATAAGGGAGCTTGACTGTGAGGCAAACGAGCCGAGCAGGTGCGAAAGCAGGTGTTAGTGATCCGGTGGTTCCGAGTGGAAGGGCCATCGCTCAACGGATAAAAGGTACTCCGGGGATAACAGGCTGATCTCCCCCAAGAGTTCACATCGACGGGGAGGTTTGGCACCTCGATGTCGGCTCATCGCATCCTGGGGCTGGAGCAGGTCCCAAGGGTTTGACTGTTCGTCAATTAAAGCGGTACGCGAGCTGGGTTCAGAACGTCGTGAGACAGTTCGGTCTCTATCCTCCGTGGGCGTAAGAAATTTGAGTAAATCTGACCTTAGTACGAGAGGACCGGGTTGGACGAACCTATGGTGAACCGGTTATGACGCCAGTTGTATCGCCGGGTAGCTAAGTTCGGAAGGGATAACCGCTGAAAGCATCTAAGTGGGAAGCCTATTACAAGATAAGATTTCTATTAAGACAACTTCTAGACTAGGAGTTTGATAGGTTGGGGGTGTAAGAGTAGTAATACTTTGAGCTGACCAATACTAATTTGTCGTTTTGCTTTTTTTTGATTACATGGGTTCTCATTTTATCTGGTCTTGTTTTGTGAATGTTAAAAATGTTCAAAATAGGAGTTGATTTATAGGTTCTGATAGGACTATAACCAGCTTCGAAATATATAATTTGTTAGAATATATCCAGTTTGGGTGTGTTATTAGCGAAGAGGAAACACCCGATCCCATCCCGAACTCGGAAGTTAAGCTCTTCAGCGCCGAAGGTAGTGCCAGGGAAGCTTGGTGTGAGAAAAGGTCAATGCACCCTCTTTATTTTTAAAAAGCCCAAGTTTATCTTGGGCTTTTTTTATTCCCAAAGATTTAACATCATGTAAAATTTAAGTATGAATATAAAAATACTTAAATATGAACTCTTTTCTTTATTTTTCTTAACGGTAGTGACTTTGGTTGTCTTTTATTACAAAGAGGCTTTACCAGACAGTTATTTATCAATTTCTTCGGCTAGGTCTAGCGGTTTTTTTGCCTATTATGGAACTAGTTTATTGAATTTCATTAATTACTATTCAGGGCCGTGGGTTTTCATACCATGTGCTATCTTTACTTCATTCTATGTCTTAATCTTTTCTAAAAGGTCAGATTGGATTGATGTCTTCAACATCTTCTTTTTATCAATATTTTCATTGCTCACAATTTATTATTTTCAACCAGCATTATTAGGTTTTGGACTTTATCAGTTTTTAAATACCTCAATTTCCGGATTTTCAATGTTTGGCTTATGGATAAGCTCTTTAACTTTATTTCTCTGGGGAACTTTCAGAGGAGATTTTACGTCAACATTAAAGAATGCAGCTCTTGAGATTAAAGAATTTAATTATCAGGAATCAACAGAAGCTGCTCGTGAAAAATGGCTTCAGTTAAAAAATAAATTTGCAAAAAATTCTAAGGATTCTAATGAATCTAAAGATTCTTTAGAAATTGAGCACTTTGGCAAAGATAATAAAGACGACTCTCAAGATAATCTTCAAGGAAAAAATATAGAATCAAGAGAAATTAATTCGAATAAGGTAGCTAAAGCAATATTATTACCAGATCTAACTGAGACTCAAAAGTTAGTGATTCCAGTAGTGGATGAAGAATTTGAAGTTACAGAAATAAGCTTTAATGAAGATGTTGATGAGGATGAATATGTAGATGAATCTGAAATTTCAACTTTTAAGACAAAAAATCTTCGGTCACATTCAATTAACGACGATGCGTATTTCGATTTAGTTAAAATCTCTTCACATAAAAAACCAGATACGGGTTTTTCTCAACTAGAAGATAAGTATTTCTTAGATATCATTGCAAAGATTCAAGATAAATTAGGACAGTTTAAAATTCAAGGGCAGATCATTAATGTCTTAAAAGGCCCAGTAGTCGATACTTTTGAGTGGGAGCTTGGTCCTGGTGAAAAAGTAGCAAGGCTTACTTCAATCGCAAACGATCTCTCGCTTGCACTTTCAGGTTCTCCGATTCGCATGGTGTATCCGTTAAAAGGCAGAACGACAGTGGGAATTGAAGTTCCACGTAATCCGCGTGACTTTATTTTCTTAGATGAAATTGTCCATTCAAAAGATTTTATTGAAACCAATCACCAACTGCCACTAGCAATGGGTAAAGATGCCTTTGGTGAACCAATGGTTACAGATCTTGCGACTATGCCTCACATGTTAGTTGCAGGATCAACAGGCGCTGGAAAGTCAGTTTTTATTAACTCCGTCTTAGTTTCGCTTTTAATTAAGAAATCACCTAGTCAAATGAAGTTAATTCTTATCGATCCAAAGCAACTTGAGTTGGCACTTTATTCAAAACTTCCCCACTTGTTAATGCCGGTTATTGTCGAGCCAAAAACAGCAACCACGGCACTTTTATGGGCCTGTCAAGAAATGGATAGACGTTATTCAATTATGTCTGAATGTGGAGTGAGAAACGTTGAGAGTTTTAATCATAAACTAAAAAGCGCAACACCTGCTTCAATGGATAAAATTAGAAAGTATTATGACTATGCAAGTGAAGACACTTATTCACTTCCATTAATTGTTATTATTGTAGATGAGTTTGCAGATTTAATTTTATCAGCAAAAGGTAAAGAAATTGAAATTCACATCAATCGATTAGCTGCTAAAGCCAGAGCATCAGGAATTCATTTAATTGTAGCTACTCAGAGGCCTTCAGTAGATGTCATTACCGGGGTTATTAAGTCGAATTTTCCTACGCGAGTTTCATTTAGAGTGACTAGCTCCACAGACTCTCGAACTATTTTAAATGCAATGGGTGCAGAAAAACTTCTTGGAAAAGGGGACATGCTCTTCAAACAAGGCGTAGATACTACCCGCATTCATTCGGCTTACATAGAAGAAGAAGAAATTGAACTTCTGACGGCAAAGCTTTCAGAAATGGCACCGTCATTTGATCCAGCTGTTATGGAATTTTTAGAAAACGGTGGAGAAGAAGAAGCCGCGTCAACTATATCGGCCAGAGATGCAGACCTTTCTGGTGGAAAAGATGACAAATATGAAGACGCCGTAAGAGTTGTTATTGAACACAAAGCAGCGAGTGCCTCACTACTTCAACGAAGACTTGGTGTGGGATATAACAGGGCAGCAAATCTCATAGAGGAGATGGAGGCGCAAGGTGTCGTAGGTCCCGCTCAAGGCTCAAAACCGCGGAAGGTTTTAATGGGTTCTGAATCGCTGACTTAAGCACTTTTTCCCTATGAAACTCCAGCATTATTCTTGCTAAAACTTAGAGGGATGTGTTATCACCTTATCTCATTAATAATTTCAGTTGTCTGAAATGTTGGTCCACCAATTTGTAATGGAAAAAGTGGCTCACAGACAATTCGATAAACCAACGGAGTATCTATGTCAGAATTGAACTTAAAAAGCCTTTTAGAGGCAGGCGCACACTTTGGTCACCAGACTGAAAAGTGGAATCCAAAAATGAAGAAGTATGTTTTCGGTGAAAAAAACGGAATCTACATTATCGACCTTGCTAAAACTATTCCATTAGCAAAAGAAGCTTACGATTTCCTTAAAAAAACTGCTAGCGAAGGCAAGCCAGTTCTTTTCGTAGGAACAAAAAGACAAGCAGCAGAAGTTGTAAAAGCAGCAGCTATCGACTGTGGAGCTAACTTTGTAACTTCAAGATGGTTAGGTGGAATGCTTACGAACTACAAAACTGTAGCTCTTTCAATTGATAAAATTCGCAAAGTCGAAAAAATGAAAGAAACTGGAGACTTTGGTCTTCTTACAAAAAAAGAAAGAATCAACATTGAAAAAGAAGTTATCAAGTTAGAAAAAGTTCTTGGTGGGATTAAAGAAATGAGAAAGCTTCCAGGAGCTCTTTTTGTTATCGATCCTAACAATGAAAGAATCGCTATTCTTGAAGCAAACAACTTAGGAATTCCTGTTGTTGCTATCACAGATACAAACTGTGATCCAACTGGTGTTGATTATGTTGTTCCAGGAAACGACGATGCTATTAAATCAGTATCAATGTTTACTGAATATTTTGCAAACTCAGTTTCTGAAGGAATTAACCTTGCTAAGAAAAATAACAAGCTTGAAAAACCAAAAGATTCTTCACGTGATATCGCTCTTGAAAAAGAAATCATCAGCAAATATGAAAATGATATCGATCTAGTTGGCGAAGAATAAGACTTACTTTTTATTTAAACGATAAGGAAAATATATGACTCAAATTACTGCAAAGCTTGTATCTGAATTAAGAGAAAAAACTGGTGCTGGAATGATGGACTGTAAAAAAGCGCTTGGGGAAACGAGTGGTGACCTTGAAAAAGCGATCGACTTCCTAAGACAAAAAGGTCTAGCAGCTGCTCAGAAAAAACAATCTCGTATTGCAGCTGAAGGTGCAATTGGTTCATACATCCACGGTGGAAAACTTGGAGTTATGGTAGAAATCAACTGTGAAACAGACTTCGTAGCAAAATCAGAAGACTTCCAAACTTTCGTAAAAGACGTAGCTATGCATGTAGCTGCTGCTGATCCAAAATTTGTAAGAAGCACTGAAATGGACCAAGCTTTTGTTGATAGAGAAGTGGCAATTTACACTGCTCAGTTAAAAGAAGAAGGGAAACCAGAAAACATGATCCCAAAAATTGTAGAAGGAAAAGTGAAGAAGCTGGCTTCGGAAGTTTGTCTTCTTGACCAAAAATTCATCAAGAACCCTGACATCACAGTTCAGGATTTAATCAATGAACTCACTATTAAAGTTGGAGAAAAAATCGACGTAAGAAGATTTGTAAAATTCAACCTTGGAGAAGGTATTGAGAAAAAAGTAGATGACTTCGCTGCAGAAGTTGCTGCTATGACTGGTGGAAAACAGTAATTAAGAATTTTTAGTATCACAAAGGGGCTTTTTAAAGGCCCCTTTTTTTTATCATCAATCAAGGAACATGAATGAAATACTCTCGAATATTGCTTAAACTCTCTGGAGAGGCACTCGCTGGAGACCAAGGACATGGAATTTCTCCTGATGTTTTAAATACCATTGCTGCTGAAGTTAAAGAACTCCTTGTGATGGGAGTGGAAATCGCGATCGTTATTGGTGGAGGAAATATTCACCGTGGTGTTGCTGGTGCAACTAAAGGGATGGATAGAACGACTTCAGATCACATGGGAATGCTAGCCACTGTGATTAACTCACTAGCACTTCAAGATAGTTTAGAAAGACATGATATCAATACACGAGTTCTTACTGCTATTGATATGCAAGAAATTGCAGAGCCTTATATTAGAAGACGTGCGGTTCGCCATCTTGAAAAAAAGCGAGTAGTTATTTTTGCTGCTGGAACAGGGAACCCTTATTTTACGACCGATACCGCTGCGGCGCTTCGTGCGAATGAGATTGACGCACAGGTGATAATGAAAGCAACAAAAGTGGATGGAATATATAATAAAGATCCAATGAAGTTTAAAGATGCTGTAAAAATTGATAAGCTAAAATTTATCGATGTATTAAATCAGGGCTTAGCAGTCATGGACTCTACAGCGATAAGCCTTTCCATGGACAATGAAATTGATATTCTTGTGTTCAATATGTTTGAAAAAGGAAATATTAAGAGAGCTGTTCTAGGTGAAAATATTGGCACAATTGTAACGAATAAATAATTTTTTTAAAAAGGGGATCTCATTATGATGAACGAAACTAAAACATCATTAAATGATTCAATGAAAAAAGCAGTTGATTCACTTAAGCATCAACTAACTAAAGTCCGTACGGGAAGAGCTTCGGCTTCGATTCTTGATGGAGTTCAAGTTGATTACTATGGATCAATGAGTCCGATTTCTCAATTAGGACAAATTAGTACTCCTGAAGCACGTTTACTTCAAATACAGCCTTTTGATAAAACAATGATTGCTGCAATCGAAAAAGCAATTTTTGGAGCGAATCTTGGAGTAACTCCAACAAATGATGGAAACTTTGTTCGTTTAAATTTTCCTTCACTTACTGAAGATAAAAGAAAAGATATCGCTAAAGAAATTAAAAAAATTGGCGAAGATGCAAAAGTCGTTTTGAGAAACTTAAGACGTGATCAAAATGAACTAGTGAAAAAAGCAGAAAAAGATAAGACGATTTCAGAAGATGATTCTAAAAAAGTACAAACTGAAATTCAGAATATCACTGACAAGTATACCAAAGAAGTAGACACAGTTATTACCAATAAAGAAAAAGAAGTATTAGCAGTTTAATTGGGTATGAGTTTGGAAAATCTTCAACACAACATTAATCATGTCGCTATAATTATGGATGGCAATGGTCGTTGGGCTAAGATGCGCTCTCATCCGAGAGTGTGGGGACATGTTCGTGGAACTTCTGTGGTTTCAGATATAGTTCAAGAAGCAGATGATTTGAAAATCAAGTCCCTTACAATGTATGCTTTTTCATCTGAGAATTGGAGTCGGCCGCAAACTGAAGTTCGTGTGCTTTTTAATTTACTCTATAAATTCTTACGTAAAGAACGTGAGCGAATTTTAAAAAACAATATACGCTTTCGCATAATGGGAGATGTAACAAATCTGCCAGTGCAAACTCAAACTTTGATTTCGCAGCTCGAACAAGAAACTTTTTACAATACAGGACTCAATTTAACGTTCGCGTTTGGCTACGGCGGAAGAGCAGAGATAGCATTTGCGATTAATAAGTTTATTGCAGAAAATCCTGGAAAAAAAATTACAGATGAGGACCTAAGTTCAAATCTTATGATTCCAGAACTTGGGGATGTCGATTTACTTATTCGTACAGGTGGAGATCATAGAGTTTCAAATTTTATGCTGTGGCAAATTGCCTATGCTGAGATGTTTTTTACTGATACAAAATGGCCTGATTTTACAGTAACAGAATTTAGGTACATCATAGAGCAAATTTCAAAAAGAGAAAGAAGATTTGGTGCGATCTCGGCGACTGACAATTTGGCGAGCAACATCATCATAGCTCGGGAAAATCAAAAAATTATTAGAGTTCAAGATGTCTAATACCAAAGCACGAGTTATTTCGGCTTTAGTAATGGCATTTCTTGTGGTGTTGGCCGTTTATCTTGGAAAATGGGCGACCATCATTGCAATTTTTATTGCAGGTGTATTGAGCATAGATGAAATTTTAATCAATTTTTCGAGAGTAAATCGCAGTGATTTTATCTATAAATATGTTTTAACTTTTTTTGCCATTCTCTATTTCGGAGTTAATGGGATTAGTACTCAGTTTACGTTAAGTCTGTTTACGATTGCAGCACTTTGTCTGAACTTATTTTTGATTTATTATTTATTTAAAATACCGTTGAATGATCATTTCATGAAAAATAGCACGATAAAACATCCGGGATTAATTGCAACTCTAATTATTCTCCCACTTCTTTCTTTTGGGATTCATTTTAACGGAGATTATTGGAGACAGATTTTAGCAATACTTCTTATTGTCACTTTTGGAATGGATACTGGTGCGTGGTTTTTTGGAAAAAATTTTGGGAAAACAAAATTATGGCCATCAGTAAGCCCTAAGAAAACGGTTGAAGGTTTATTTGGTGGGATGTTTATTTCGGGATTAGCTGGTTCACTCTTGTGGTGGAGTTTGTTCGACGAATCAAGATGGTATTACTCTGTTATTTTTGCCCTTTGCGGCGGTATCTCTCAACTAGGTGATTTAGTTCAATCTAAACTAAAAAGAGAATTTGAAATCAAAGACAGTTCCAACCTCATTCCTGGTCACGGTGGAGTTTATGATCGTATAGACAGTCTTATCTTTTTATCGCCTTTTTTCGTGATTGTTGTAAAATACTTAGGGTAGTAAACTCAAGGTACAATTCGGAATATTAAGAGGCATATATGTTGTTAGAAAAAATTATTATTTTTATTATATTTTTAGGTCCACTCGTTTTCTTTCACGAGTTGGGACATTTCCTTTTCGCGCGCTTATTTGGTGTGAGAGTTGAAGTCTTTTCAATTGGATTTGGGCCAAAGCTTTTTAAAAAGAAAATGGGGGATACTGAATATGCTATTTCGCTTATACCTCTGGGAGGTTATGTGAAAATGTTTGGTGATGATCCATTCACCAAAGATGAAATTCCTGAAGAAGACCGCAAAAAAAGTTTTACTCATCAAAATAAATGGGCGCGCTTTTGGATCGTCATGGGTGGCCCACTTGCTAATTTTATTTTAGCATTTGTTATTTTCTTTTCACTTCTAATTGTCGGAGAACGCATTCCAGAAATTAAAATGGGAGCCATTTCTAGTGATTCAGTTTTATTTCAAAGTGGATTAAGAGCAGGTGACGTTCTCGTTAAAGTCAATGACAGTGATGTTTATAACCCATCTGATTTGATGGTAGAAAACAGTACAAAAGTCACTTCACTTACTGTGAAAAGAAGTGGAGAGCTCAAAGAGTTAACTCTAGATCTTCAGGGCGATAAATTTTTTGAAGAGGTGTTAAAATATCCACCTAATTTAAGAAAGCCTCTTCTTGTTGATCAAAATGCTGTTCGTTATGCGATCACTACTAAAAAAGACAATGTAGATTTTAATATTTCAATAGAAGAAATTGCGAATTTATCAAATGTAAAAACTCTTTATGCTTACCCAATACTAAAAGACGAAGATGTGAGTCAAGATGTAGTTAAGTTTGACAGCACAAAAGGTGTGGAGATTGCAGTTGATTACACTGATTTAAAAACTCTTTCGGCATCACTTCAGTCTAAGGGATATTGGACTATTGATCTCATGGTGAGAAGTGTAAACATGAGTTCTCCTGCAGATAAAGTAGGAATTAAAAATGATGATATTTTTACAAAGCTTGAAGGGGAAAATGTTTATAGCTTTGAAGAATTGCGAACCAAGCTTCAAACCATTGCCAAGGCTTCAGTTGATGTAGAGGTTTATAGTAAAGGAGAGCTTAAAAAATACACAGTGACTCCAAATGAAACTGTACAGGATGGAAAAACTCTAAAGCTTTTAGGTGTATATAGTTTTATTGAAGTCATAAGAACAAATTTTGTATTAACAAAATCAAAAAGTGTAATTGGGTCTACAACAGTTGCAGTCACTAGGACTTGGGACTCAATGAAAAAAACCTTAGATGGTTTTGTTAAATTGATAACAAATCAAGTTTCCTTAAAATCAATTGGTGGGCCATTAGCGATTGGTAAAGTGGCACATGATTCATTTAATACATCACTCTCTTATTTCTTTCAGCTAATGGCGCTCATATCTGTGAATTTAGGTGTAATTAATCTATTTCCAATTCCAGTTTTGGATGGTGGCCATATCATGTTCATTGCTTTAGAAATTATTAACAGAGGACCTCTTTCAAGAAGAAAAATGGAAATTGCTCAACAAGTGGGACTTTCTGTACTTCTCATGTTAATGGTTGGGGCAATATTTAATGATGTGACTAGGTTTTTTTAATGCACTCTCTCTACGTCGATAGTACTTCTGGACTGGTAGTTGGTCTTCTTGATTCTAGTCTTAACTGGCTCGAATATAAAGACACTGCTGAAAAAAAGCCATCAGAAGTCATCCACGTAGAGATTTATAATCTCGTAAAGAAATACCAACTTAATTTTCAAGATATTAATTTTATATTTTCCTCAGGACCAGGTTCTTACACTGGGATGAGGTTAGGTGAAGGTATTGCACAAGTCTTAGATTGGGATTTACTTAAAGTTTTCTCTTTTTTTCACTTCGACGTTCCACGTTTTGCAGGCGTGAATCGTGGCTTTTGGGTAACAAATGCTTTTAAAGGACAAGTTTTTATTTATAAATGGGATGAGGATAAAAATTTATTTGAAAAGTCCATAATTAATAATAATGATTTTAGCATAATTGATTCGAATCTAGGTTACACCCTTGATAACAGTGGAAATATTTTTGAGTCATTAAAAAGCACTAAAGATCTCATTAAAAATGAATCACAAAAAATCTTTAGTCTTGTACTTCAAAATAAATTAAGAGAGCCTCCCTTTTATTTTAGAACTCTTGAAGAGGAGTTTAAATAAAATGTTGAAATCTTATTTACCGGCAAGATTCAATACTCTCGCGGTTTTTATTTTTTTACTTTTTTGGCTTTTTGGCTTCTATAAAATATTAGTAGTCTCGATACTTTTATATGTAATTCTGTATATTATTCTCCGTCGAAATCGCAACGATTTTCGAGATGACCCCACAATTACAAGAGGAGTAATATATTCTCCCGCAAATGGTAAAATTGTTCATATTGAAGAAAATGTTTCTCATGGCGTTTACGGAGATAACCTCATAGAAATCCAAATCATGATTCCATGGTGGAAGGAAATGGGTGTCTACATGCCACTTTCTTCTGAGATAAAAACGCTTTTAGTTCTAAAGGGCCAATCGTTTTTCAGAACCCAAATTGCTGAGGAAGTTATTGGAACGAAAGAAGGTAAAGGTGTCACACTCGCTCTTGATAATCGTGGAGAGTCTATAGGTTTGACCTTTTTTAAATGTAAGCTTGGATTATGGCCTGAACTTATGGTTATGCCTGGAGATCGAGGGGGAAGACGTGTGAATATTGGTTTCTTTCCTTTTGGTGGTACAGTGATGCTTTATTTACCGAAAAAATATGAGATACTAATGAAAATAAATGATGAGGTTATAGCCGGTGAATCTATTATCGCGGTTAATCCAGAACACGCATAAGGTATCGTTACATGTTAAATAATCCAAAACGACTTGCATTTTTTCTCCCGAACACGTTCACTGCTTTAAATATGGCCTGTGGATTTTTTTCCATAATATTAGGTTATCAAGGTCAATTTTATCAAGCAGCGATGATTTTAGGGCTTGGGGCTATTTTTGATTCTGTTGACGGAAGAGTTGCTCGAATGACGGGGACTCAGTCGGTCTTTGGTGAACAATTCGACTCAATTTCTGATGTAGTCTCGTTTGGTGTTGCTCCGGCATTTTTAGTTTATAATAAGTTTTTTATTAATCTTGGTCGAATTGGGTTAGTTACTTCTTTTATCTTTTTATTATGTGGAGCCTTAAGACTTGCTCGATTTAATGCCAATATTGATAAAGTGAGTTCAAACTTTTTTCAAGGTTTACCGATACCAAGCGGTGCTCTGGCGATGATAGGCCTCACTTTGTTTTCTCTTGAGTTTCCAGTTATAAATGACTTGAAACCAATACTGGTAGCGTACGTCTTATTTTATTCATTTTTAATGATTTCAAATATACCTTTTAACTCATTTAAAAATTCAGCGTGGGTTAAAAGCCATAAAAAAAGAGTTCTTTTTATTATTTTCTCAGTCATGATTTTAACTTTTCTTTATGAAGAAGTGATGATTGGTGGGGTAATATTATTTTATGTTTTGGGCTCACTTGTTTATTTCTTTATGAATAAGGGTGCATTAGAAGAAATGTTTCATTGGAAAAGTGAACCTGAAGACGATGAACATTAGTTTTTAAAACTAACTATACTTATGATGGAGTATTGATATGAAAGAATGGAATCTAGTGATCCTTACAATTATTTTTACTCTTTCATTTTCAGTCAAAGCTGATGATCTTAATCAAATTATTTTGGGAAGTGAAGTAGACGACATACTAGGTTCCAGCAAGGAAAGTAGTAATAGTCCTTTTATTGTCGACGGTGAGCCAACTGATTCTGTTGAAAAAGCGAAATCAAGTGGTGAAGATTTTATTTTTAATCACAATGTTAAAGAAGTTTCGGACAAGATAGATCCAAAGAAGCAGTACAAAGATGTTGGTTATGTCTCTCCTGGAACTTTTGAAAATCAAGAAAATTATTTGGAACTCGATAAAAATGCCATGGCCAAAGGTTTTCGGAAAGTTTCTGAAGGTGCTTTGAATTTAACTTTTATAAAAAATGATTTTTCCTATACTTCTACAAATGATGTCATTAATCGAACAATTTCTGAAGGCTATAAAAGTGTCAAGGGTGGGGCATTGTTTGTGAGACATGATTCTTACCTCGTAAAATCTCTGTTAATCAATGCTTATTGGTCGCTAGGTGCTGGTTTGGGATATAACTCAGGACGAGGGATTTTTTCAATTACCGGCGAAAGAAGTGACACCACTTTTAACTTATGGGAAGCACCAATAGATTTAGGTGTTGGCCTAGAAATTCCAGTTTATAGTTGGTTTAAAATTGCTGGAACAGGTGGAGCAAGTGGAATGTTCATCATGCAAAATAGATCGGATTATGAATCTAGTGAGAAAGGAAAAAGAAAATATCAATTTGGGCCTGGCTACTTTGCCAATGCTCAATTTAAAATTAACCTAACAGGTTTTAGTGGTGAGTCTGCCTATGATGCATTCTCGACAAGTGAAATTACAAATATATCTATGAATCTCGAAGCTCGTCATCATAGCTATTCAAATTTTAATGATGCGATCGAAATTTCGGGGACGTCGTTTGGACTAGGTTTTACTTTTGAATATTTATAAAATTACTGTTCAATATAAAGGCACACATTTTTTTGGCTTTCAAGTTCAAGCTGAGGATCAAACAATTCAAGGTGAGATCAATAAAGCCTTAAGTGTGTTGTCACACAATGAGCCTATTAAAACTCTAGGTTCAGGACGTACAGATGCTGGAGTTCACGCGCTTGCTCAAGTCATGCGAATTGAAATACCAGTAAATATTTCTGTAATGAGTTTAGCTAGAGCAATGAATTCTCATCTTCCGCCAGATATTCGAGTTATCGATGCCGAAGTTGTTACGGAAGAGTTTCATCCTATATTTAGCGCAGTGTCGAAAGAATACAATTATGTTTTTTGCTTAGAAGATCAAGTCTCGCCTTTTGCAGGTGAACTCATGACTTATTTTTCACCAGGACTAGATATTGAATTAATGAAAAAGGGATGTCAGATTTTTTGCGGTGAGCATGATTTTATCAATTATCAATGCACTGGTACAGAAGTTGGAAGCACAGTGCGAAAAATTATTACATGTGACATTAAAAAATACAATTCTTCGGGTCATTGGCAACATCTGGCCCATGAATATTATGTTTTTAGTGTGGTGGGAACGGGTTTTTTAAAGCAAATGGTGCGGCTCATGATAGGCGCACTAGTCAGTCTGGGTAAGGGAAAGATCACATTAGAAGACTTAGAAAAATCTTTAAAATCGCCACTTAAAAATCGCTTGGGGCCAACAGCTCCTCCTCAGGGTTTATACCTCAAAGAAGTTCACTACTAAGATCAATCCATAACTCCCTTTTCTCCAATGAGAAAGCTATGCTTTACATTGACAAGATCAGCCTACTTTAATACTTTGGGAGAACTATTTTTAAGCGAGGATTTATATGTCTTATACTATGAAGAGCGTCAATGGATGCACAAAGAAAATCGAATTCAATTTTGCGACTTTAGATCTATCAAAAGAAATTAAAGCAGCAGTTGTTAAAAAACAAAGTACAACAAACATTAAAGGTTTTAGAAAAGGAAAGGCTCCACTGGCCATGGTTGAGCAAGTTTATGGCCCACAAATTGAGTCAGATGCATTAAACCAATTTGTTCAAACTCAGTTGTTTGAAGCTGTGACAAAAGAGAAATTAAAAACTGTTGGATACCCTCAGTTTGAAAATGTAAAATATGAAACTGGAAAAAGTGTGAGCTTTGAAGCAGTTGTGGAAATTTTTCCAGAAATTAAAATTGCAGATTATTCTTCTTACACTTTTAAAAAAGAAAATTCTGATGTGACAGCTGATGATTTAGACAAAATGACTAAAAACTACTTAGGTCAAAAAGCTGAATTGACTGAAGTGGCAGATGCTAAGGCAGCACTTAAAAAAGGTGATTTTGCGATTTTTAATTTCGAAGGTGTGAAAGCTGATGGCTCAAGACCTGACAATATGAAAGGTTCAGAGTACCAATTAGAAATTGGATCAGGTCAATTTATTCCAGGTTTCGAAGACGGAATGATTGGACTGAAAAAAGGTGATAAGAAAAGTGTAGCGGTGACATTTCCTGCTGATTATCATGCTACGGATCTTCAAAGTGCAAAAGTTACATTTGAAGTTGAACTTTTAGAAATTAAAGAAAAAAAATATCCAGTTCTCACTGATGAGCTAGCAAAAGATTTTGGCTATGAGTCTGTTGCAGATTTCAATGAAAAAAATAAAAAGAACTTAGTTGCACAAAAACAAAGACAAGCAGACGAAAAACTTCACCAAGACATTCTTGAAAAATTAGTGAAAGAAAATAAGTTTGATGTCCCTGCAACACTTGTGCAAAACCAAGTAAAATATTTGCAAGAAGATTTGGCCAAAAACCTAAAGTCGCAAGGCTTTAATGAAGGGATGGTCGAAGAGTATTTCGACAGATGGAAGTCCGATATTAATACAAAAGCTGATTTCCAAGTAAGATCAGGTTTAGTGTTAGACCACCTAGCTCAAGAATTTAAAATCGAAACGAGTGAAACTGACTTCAATAATAAATTAGAAGAAAGTGCTAAAACTGCTGGAATTGATTTCGAGACAGTTAAAAAATACTATAGTTCAAATGCACAGATTAAAAACAATATGATGTATGCAATCCGTGAAGAAAAAACATTTGAAGCTTTAAAAAAGAAATTAAAAGTAACATAAAAAAAGGCTCCGTAAGGAGCCTTTTTTTTACCCTTTAAACTGGATTAAGTTTTCTTCTAAACTAGTTATTTTTTCTTTTAAGTCTCTTTCGCCTTGTTTCACTTCTTCTCGGACGGCTTCAGGGGCATTTTTCATAAAATTTTCATTGTTCATTCTTGACTCATATTTTTGATAGTCGGCCTTTGTTTTTGCAAGTTCTTTTTCAAGTCTGTTAACTTGCTCTTTGAGGTCTATGACTCCTTCCAAAGGAAGAAAAATTTCTGTATGAGTGAGGACGTTCATAATAGATTTATTTGGACGGTTCAGTTCTTTACTACCCACGCTAAGTTCTTTTACACGAGCGAGTTCTTGAAAGTTAATGAGGTTCTTTCTAAAGTAAGTGATGAGATCAATGTTATCTGTAAAAAGTTCAACACTGACTTCATCTTTAGGTTTAATATTCACACTTGCTCGAAGATTTCTAATGCCGGTAACAACTTCAACAAATTTATTCATTTGGTCTTGATCAGTTTTGAAGTCAAGAGTGGCATCAAATTCAGGATAAGCTTGAACAATCAGAAGATCCTCAGTGTCGTCTTTTAGGTGAGACCAAAGTTCTTCAGTGATGAATGGCGTGATCGGATGAAGCAAGGCCAACATTTTTTTAAAGACAAATTTTAATACTGAAATTCTTTGGGATTTTACCGGACTCGCTTCACCATTTAAGATGTTCTTTGAAAGCTCAATAAACCATGAACAATATTTATCGTAAACGAAGGAGTAAATAGCAGCAGAAGCATCGTCATAACGATAAACTTCAAATGATTCGTTCATAATTTTAGACGTAGAATTGAGTTCGGCCAATATCCATCTTTCGTGGTGATCAAGTTTCGTAAGGTCTGTAATTTTTGCAGAAGAACTTTCTAAATGAGGTTGAATGAATCTGTAGGCATTCCAAACTTTATTAATGAAATTTCTGTATCCACCAATTCTTTCTGGATCGAGATTTATTCCTCGGTTATAACCTGCCCCTGCGGCAAGAGCAAAACGGAATGCATCTGTTCCATATTGAGCAATCATATCAAAAGGATCGATACCATTGCCGAGAGACTTACTCATTTTACGACCTAATTTGTCGCGAACAATGGCATGAATGTAGGTATCACTAAATGGTACTTTATTTTGAGTTTGAAGCGACATCATCATCATGCGAGCAACCCAAAAGAAAATGATATCGTGGCCAGTGATTAAAACAGAATTCGGAAAGAAGGTGTCAAATTTCTTTTCTTTCATTGCTTCCGGGTTTGGCCATCCCAGCGTCGACATAGGCCATAGTCCTGAGGAAAACCACGTATCTAAGACATCAGGATCTTGGTGCATTTTTTTTGATTTGCATTTACTGCATTCAATTTCGTTGTGTTCACTGGCCCACTGGTGCCCGCAATCGTCACAGTAAAAAACGGGAATTTGATGACCCCACCAAAGTTGGCGTGAGACACACCAATCTTTTGGATTACGTAACCAAGAATAATAGGTATTTTCCCATTCTTTTGGATAAAATTTCATGTCACCATTTTCTACGGCTTCTACTGCGCGTTTACTCATGTCTGTAACATTAACAAACCATTGTTTTGAAATCATCGGCTCAATCGGTACTCCCGATCGCTCACCATGGCCTACTGGGTGCATATGGTTTTTTGTATCTAGCAAAATTTCTAATTCTTCTAATTTTTTAGCAACTTTTTTCCGAGCTTCCTTCGTAGACATTCCTTTAAATTCCATACCGTGATCATTTAGAGTTCCGTCTAAATTGAGTATGTTAATGATAGGAAGTTTATGGCGTTTGCCGATTTCAAAATCATTAAAGTCGTGCCCTGGAGTTACTTTTAGGCAACCGGTCCCTTTTTCAAGATCAACGTGTTCATCTCCGATAATAGGAACTTCTCTATTGCAAATTGGAATAATTGCCATTTTACCAATCAGGTGTTTATAGCGTTCATCATTTGGGTTAACCGCTACAGCAGTGTCTCCAAAAAGAGTTTCTGGACGAGTCGTAGCAACTTCTAGTGTGCTTTCGGAATCTTTGATTCGGTATTTGATGTGATAAAAATTGCCCTGAACGTCTTTATGTTCTACTTCTGCCTCTGAGATTGCTGACTGAAGCATTGGATCCCAATTAACGATATAATCACTTTGATAAATCATTTTTTGATTATACATATCGACAAAAAACTTTTTAACAGCTTGATTAGGAATTGGATCAAGTGTGAAAGTGAGATAATCCCAATCACAACTGGCTCCCATCGCTCTTTGTTGATCTAGGATGAAGTTACCGTACTCTTCTTTCCAGTCCCAAATCTTTTTGACAAATTCTTCGCGTTTGAAATCTCGTCGAGTCTTTTTTTCTTGTTCAAAAACCATTTTTTCAACTACTGATTGAGTAGCAATTCCAGCATGATCAAGTCCCGGCAAGAATAGTGTTTCATATCCTTTCATTCTTTTAAATCGAATAAGTGAGTCTTGGGTTGTGATATCTAAAGCGTGCCCAGCATGAAGTTTACCGGTGACATTAGGAGGGGGAACAATTATGCAATAAGGTTTATTCGCCTTACCTTTTTTGGGTTTAAAGTAATTGCCCTTTTCCCACGATTTGTACCATTTTGATTCGACTTCTTTTGGAGAGTAAGTGGTTGCAAGTTCAGTTGTATTAGTTGTCATGTGTTATGCCTTTATTATTTTAATGAGTGTCTGTAGATCGTTTAGATCTAAAGTATGTTGTTCTTTAGTGGCAAGATTTTTTAATTGGATCTGGTTTTTTGAAAGCTCTTCACTGCCCATGAGGGTCACAAATCGAACACCTTTTTTATCGGCAGTTGGAAAAACTTTTTTAAATTTGATGGCCTCAAGCGAGGTGACGACTTTTAAATTTTCTTTACGAAGTGAGTGCGCCAATTTCATAGAAGCATCTAAACCATCATCTTCTTGAAAAGTAATAAAGATATCGTTAGTAGGATTGTCTAAATTAGGAAGAAGCTTATGGACCTCGAGAAAATCTTTCAGTGTGACATCACCCAATCCAAATCCAACACCTGGAAGAGGGTCTTCATTAAAAATTTGAAGTAAATTAGCGTAAGCACCCCCACCACATAAGGCACGTCTATTGTCTGGATGCTTATCAAAAATTTCAAAAACTATTCCAGTATAATAATCAAGGCCTCTGACGATAGTAGGATCATAAGTAATGAAATCACTTAAGCCTAATTTTTGTATTTGTTCGACAAATAGTCCAAATTGCGAAGCGCTTTCAAGTTGATTATGTTTTGTAAGATAACTTTGTACATCATCAAAAGTTTTAAGTTTTAAGTAAGAATAAAAAAGCTCTTCTGCTTTTGAGTTGAGTCCTACTTCTTTAACCATTTTCACAATAGCTTCTTCATTAACTTTTTTAGCTTTATCGACAATTTTATAAAGTCTATGACTCTGTTCAGGAGTTGATTCCATAAGTGTTATAAAGACGGTATCAACTATGGCACGGTCGTTCAGCAATATTTCGAAGTGACTTTGATTTGCACCATAGTTTTGAAATAACTCAACTGCCATTTGTAATATTTCTACTTCTCCCATTCTACCCGGTGCACCGAACACGTCACAGTTTAATTGCCAGTGCTCTCTCACTCTTCCGCGCTGAGGTTTTTCATATCTCATAAGATTAGGTATCGAAAACCAGCGAAGTGGCTTACTAGATTCACGGTGTACTTGAGCAACCATACGAGCTAGTGTGGGAGTCATTTCTGGCCTAATGGCCACAAATCTTTCACCTCTATCGGTGAATGAATATATTTGCTCATTGATTAATTCTTCACCAGACTTTGCTTTGTAGAGTTCAACTTCTTCTAATAAAGGTCCATCGTATGATTCGTAACCAAAACTTTCGGCGGTTTTTGTCATGATTGAAAAGAGATAATCACGAACCCTTTTATCTTTCGGGAAAAAATCTCTCGTGCCTCTATAGGGTTGTTTATTTAGCGCCATTTTTATTTCCTTCATTGACTAGTCTGATGAGAGGAAAAATTTAGCATATAAAGAGCTAAAAGTCTTCTAGCCACTCAGCATCATTAGCAGGTTTTGGTAAAATAGGATTAGCTTCAGGTTCTTCTATCCAGCTATCCGGAACTGGAGCAGGGAGATTTTCCAATGGGCTGCCGATTACCGGGGCTAATATATCTTCAACTGACTTAGATTCCCCTGTTAAGCCGTTTGGCTTTTTTTCAGGGACAACGAAATCTTTAAAGCTAATAAATTTCAAATCACTGTCTAATTTTGGCTCAGTTATCTTGATACCAGAATAGGATTCTCTGACAATGAAAGATAAGCTTTTATCAATATTGGCAATAGACTCTAGCAGTTTGGGAGCTAATCTGGTCTTAAAATTATCTGGAAAATCGTCCGTACTGGGATATATTTTTGATATCCATGACTGTAAAAGTTCAGCTTTCTTTTGAGCCTTACGATAATCAACTTTTTGAATTTTAACATTTACATCTTTTTGTAATAAGAATTCTTTATAAAATGGATTATTAATAAGATCTTGTGTGTCCTTTAGTAGTGCATTAAGAAACCAGGTCATAAAGTTATCTTGCGACTTACTAATGGCCAGCTTAATGACTTCAATAGATTTACCGTCTACTGGTATTTTCGAAGGGACATCATAGGATTTTAAGAAAGTTTTGTAGATTTCAACTTTAATAAGAAAAAGAAGATCCTCATTTGCAAAGTATCTAGCATGATAGTCTATTGAGAAAATTTGAGGGCGAATTTTTTCAATTGCCTCAGGAGAGTATAAATGAAGGCTCTCTAATAAAAGATTGAATTCTTTAGGTAAAGATTTAGAGCCACTAAGGACTTTCTCTGGCCAAGCAATGTTAGGCAAAAGAAAAAGAAGTAAAATAATAATTTGTGCTTTATTTTTATTCATCGTTTAGTTCTTCATCTATTTTTTTTATAGCTTCCCCAAAACCTGCAGGAGGAAGTGATTTTAAAGAATCAATGTTTTTAAAATCTAAATTACCTTTAACAATAAAGTATTTCCCTTTATCTATTGCCAATATCGTACCATCCATATTCATCACACTGGTTATTGTTCTCATTTCACTAAGAAGCTTTACTTCTTTTGTGAGTAAGTTGAGTTCAACAACATCCGTAATGAACTGATCACTCTCACCATAGTTTTTAATAAATGTGATTATGTTATTACTTGTATTGCAGATTAATTGGCCGACATCATTAATGGGAGAAGTATAGACAATCTCTCGATTTGAAATATCTTTAGTTATGGGTAGACTAATCTTAGAAATACTAGTTCCTTCTTTGGAAGAATTAAGTCCGATTAAACTCATAATAAGTTGGTTATTGTTTAAGCAAATCTCTGCGCGAACCATTGGTGTTTTTGCTTTAAATACTAATTCTGATTTCCCAGTAGTGCGCTGGTACTGCAATAATCCCACAGAACCATTTTCGCCTAAGTCTGAATAAAAAATCGTATTTTGGTCACTCATTACAACTTGAGGTGTGAAATAGGGATTAATTCTATTATTTAGTTTAATGCTAAATCGTGAAGCTGAGTTGGCGGTACTTTCAAAGGTTATCGTTTTAGAATAATAGTCATAATAGGACATCCAAGTGTCATCTTGATGAAGTTGGGCATTGGCACCTTTTCCAATTTCTCTCAATGTGGTGCCGCCAAAATCTACTAGATAGATTTTTTCTCTAGATCGCAATGAATAAAAAGTGTGAAAGTTTTCATTTTGCATTACGATGATTTTTTTTCGTGAGCTAGATCCAATAACAGTATACTGCGTCCCGCTTGAAGCTTTAATCATTTCAAAAACTTTATAATTGCTTGAGTAAAGCAAACTTCCTGAACTTTTTTGATAATATGTAAACTTTCCATCTTGGCTTAGAAAACGAATGTTGGCGACTGCTTGTTTGGCCAGAAGTTCCGGTAAAATAATCTTTGAATTAGCTTTCTGATTAAAAGAAATTCCAACAACCATTAAAAATATTATAAGCGCCTTATTTCCTAATGCCATATAACGTCCAAGTGTTGAGTGGATGAAGTTCTTGATAAGCACTGACAGCATTAAATACATTCGGCCAGGTTAATGTACGAGGCGTGTGAATGTCGTCAATGGCAATTCTCCCAACAAGCCAGGTTTCATCATTTTTTAAACTGTGCCCATCGATAATAAAAGGCATTGGTCTACATTGATTAATTGCGATTCTCTGGAATTGTTCAGGTATAAGGTCTTCAATACATCCAACACCGTGGACTATGCCATTTGGATGGGTATTGAGGAAATATTTTATGTCTGTTAAGTTTCGAATCATTCGGTCTTGAGTCTTGTGAACTTCATTAATTAAATTAGTGAAAGCATAACGCTCGTTTTTATAGGTAGTGGGAAAGTAGTCGAATATAGGTACGCCTATAAACTTGATATCGGCTTGTTCTTTTGTGTCCCATATAACTTTCTTTTCACAAAAAATTGCAGAACAGTTTTCTGCACTGTTAAGGATAAAGCAGCCAGACTTATATTCAGATCTTAGTGGATTATAATCTTTTTTATCGACGATTTTACAATTAGTTTTCGAGGGGGCACCTTTATTTTGATACAAGATTCGAGCAATCATGCGATCTTCACTCAATGGCTCATCGGGACGAGATCCTGGTATGTAAGTTTCACATTTTTCTTTATTATCAACTCGACTTAAGTAACAAACCTTTAATGGCCATCCTTCCTCAAAGTTTACACCTAAGTTTAATTTGGCCAAAGTGTAATTAGTTTCACCAGCACAATTAGCTGGAGAGGTAATTATGTTTCTCGGAGAGAAATGGTTAATAATGCGATGGATATTTGTGAGTCCTTCATTGTCTATGTTTCCTGGGCAATCATGGTAATTTGTCACAAGCTTTGATTTTACCAAAGATCGAGAGAGGTTTTCACAGTTTTGAAATGGAAAGTTTGAAGGATAGTCTTGCGAACCTCTCGTTTCACAAAAAGCTTTATCGGTAGCTAGTTTGCTACCACAGTTTCTTAATTGTAAATTACTTAAAGTTTCTTTTTTGTTATACATCTGCTGGCACTTGTACGACATTTTATATTCAGGCATTTCTGAATTGAGTATCTTGCTCCAGACGTCTTCTTTTAAATAACTTGAACAAAAGAGCTCTGGATTACTGAGAGAATTGCAGAGATTGTCCAAATAAATTCGTTGAACAAGAGGTATTTTTTCCCTGTAAAACTCAACTTGTTTTTTTAATGGTGATCTTTTAATTATTTGCTGAATTTTACAAAGATAAGGCGTGTAGGGATTATCGAGCCATTCGTTGTGTATAACTAGGCACTCGGATTTATTTTTTGGAATACTAAATTTTATACCCTCAATTGTTTTCTTAAAATTCAATTCGGTAAAAATAACTGAAAACTCTTTATTGTTAATGCATTTTAATTTATAAATCTGCTCAAAAAAATCATCTTTGAGAATCGAGGTGGACTCTTGTTGATTTTGTTTATTTTGGTATTGAATCAAGACATAATCTAGCCTTGGATCTGTTGATTTTAATAATGAGTTCTCAAGACTTGAAAGAAATTTACATTCATCTTTTTGAGCATATTTTAAAAAACGCTCATCTGAATGCATAACTAGAGATTGTACGTATTTAGGATCAAGTTTTACATTTTTTAATTCAGTAAGATTGATGGTGGGTTTGGAATTTGCAGCTATTGCAACTTTGTTTTTAGTATAACGATCATTATGGACTTCTAACAAACGCTCAAAGCTCTCAATGATTCCTGGAGATGTTTGAGTTTGTGAATATGCCTTATTGGTAGACCCAATAAGGCATAAAAGTAAAAATATTTTACAGAACAGATTTTGCCAAAATAGAAGCAATGTCTTCAACTTCAAGGTTTTCCGTTTCCTTTAAATGAGCTTTTGACGAATTGAAGTTAATCATACAATAAGAACAAGCTGTCGCCAATTTGTTAACTTCTTTTTCACCAATATCTTTAAGTCGGTTATTCGCGATATGCTCTCCTTCTGGAAGCTCATACCACATGTTTCCTCCACCCATTCCACAGCAAAGAGATTTATCCTTACTTCTTTCCATTTCTTTTAGTTTAATTCCTTGGATTGAATTTAAGATTGCCCTCGGAGCATTGTATTCTCCGTGATGACGACCAAGATAACATGGATCATGAAACGTAAGTTCTTCATTGATAGCTTTTTCAGGAATAAGTTTTCCCTCTGCTATTAGCTCGGCCAGTAATTCTGTGTGGTGAACAGTTTCAAAAGCACCATCTTCAAATTTTGCATATTCTTTACCAATTGTATGCAAGCAGTGAGGGCAATGGGTCACTACTTTTCCAAATTCATATTGTCTCATGTTGGCAATATTTTCGATGGCAATTTCATAAAAAGAGTATTCATCGCCAAATCTTCTGACTGGATCTCCATTACATTTTTCAGTTTTTCCCATAACCGCAAAACTAACTCCTGCTTTTTTAAGCATTGCAATGGTGTCTTTTACGACTTTTTGATTTGAACCATCATATGATCCAGCACAGCCCACATAATAAAGGTAGTCGACTTTTTTCCCAGTTTGAATGACAGGAATATTGAGTCCATCGGCCCATTTAAAACGATCGTCTTGAGCAATTCCCCATGGATTTCCTTGGTTTTTAATTTTATTGATGGCATCCCCAGCAGCTGCAGGAATATCTCCCAAAGTAAGAGCTTTATATCTTTTAGCTTCCATGATGATATTAACGTGTTCAATATTGGCAGGACATTCTTCCATGCAAGCGCCACATGTTGTACATGCATCAAGTTCATTGGCAGCAAAAATCGGATTATCGCCCCAAATGTCTGCATCTTTTTTTCCGTCTGCAGCAGTTTGAAAAGCAAGGTCACGAGTTTTAGTAATAATTTTTTTAGGGTCTAAAATCTTACCGGCCAAATTGGCAGGACAAACTTGTGTGCATCTTCCACATTCGACACACGAGAGTAGATCTAAGTTATTTTTCATCGATAATTCTGAAAGTTTTCCAAGTCCGAAAGTTTCAGCGTTTTCATTTTCAAAATTCATTGGATTTAAAACAGCGCCTCGCATTGGAGGAGTGACAAGGGCCGCAAGGGGTAAAATCATGATATGTGAAAATTTTGTATAAGCGATACTTACTAAAAATACCATTGTATTGAGCATGTGCAGGAACCATAAGGTTCTATAGCTAAATGCCATTGCAATATCACTCAAACCAATTTTTCCAAAAATTAAAGCAAGCGCCCAACCAACTGGTGACCAAGAGGATTCACCTATCGGCATACCAGTGCCTAAAATCCTTAGTCCTTCAATGAGATATCCAATGAGAACTAAGCTGACTAACATTGCGTACATAAAAAGTTCTTGATTGGGTTTTGTGGAAGAAAGGTAAGCTGGCTTTTTAATGTAACGTCGATGATAAGCAAATCCAATTCCTACAAGAATCATTATTCCAGCGATATCTGCTAAAAAAGAAATGACAATGTAAGTTGTTCCTTGAAAAACTTTGAAAGGAGTATCGTAATGAATAGCGACTAAGTCAGTGGCTATCCAGAGAATCATAAAACCATAGAAGATGAGTCCATGAAAAAAAGCGACATAACGAAAACGAGGAACTTTTCCTGTAAGAAAAGCGGTTTGGAAAAACTTAATCCAGTTAAGTTTTTCTGGTGCAAGGTTTTTAAGCCCCCCAAGGCCTTCACCTTTTGTAACAAACAAAAGTTTTCCATACATGCCCTTGAGGAAAATAAGTAAACTTACGACAAGTAAAGAATACATTGTGATCTTAAATGAAAATGGAATATTCCACATCACTTCTCTAGTAGCGAGTGTGACTACATCTCCCATAAATTCTCCTCTTGAAAATGCTCGAACAAATTGATCAAGTTTTAATATCTAATTATACTCAATAGGATAAGGTATATTGCAAAAGAATTAAATGAGAAATTTGTTCAATTGAGGCATAATAAATCTCATTGATGGTTTTGGTTGGAAAATATTATGAAACATAACTTTCTATTGGTGTTTTTATTACTAAGTCTTGGCTGTGCGAGAGTGCAAACACTCAATCTTAATCCACATCTATATTCTGAAACTCCTGTGCAGGTCTTATGGATCCAGTTGGCAGGTTTTTCAGAGGAGCATATTCCACTTTTAAAGTTTAACATTGCAGATGCAGCCTTTAAGACAAATATAGAACAAGTTGATTGTGTCGGAAAAATGTGGAGTTTTAATCTTTTTAAGTTAAGACCAAATGCAAGCAATAGCTTTATGTCACAAATGGCCGGGACAAAAAATATAAATGGTTCATGTACTGATTATGAACGGGCTCCCTTATGGTTAAAACTAGAAGATGCAGGATATAAAGTTTCAATTTTAGAGTCTGGAGCTTTGGGTAATCAAACTTTAGAAAATGCAATGAGTTGTTCAAATAATAAATTTATTGATCTCAATAAAGTCAGACTTTTTCTCATGGGACCTGAAATCAACTCTAGTAAAAAAACGTTTCACTATCAAGATCCTCAAGAGCAAGTTGAAACTTATAAAGAGCCTGGACTTTATTATGACCGCTCTTGCCAGAAGGGAACTTGCTATTCATCTCTTTCAAATAATTTTAAGTCTCTATGGCAACAATGGATAAAATCTTTTGACCAAAATTTTGTTATCCTGCGGGACTTTAATTTTCAAAAAGCTTTATTGAAAAAAGATTTAAGCATGGCCAGAGAAACTCTTCAAGAAATTGACCGTTTAGTTGGTGAAATACGAAAAAATAAGAATGTACTCATTGTTATTAGTGGTGCTGAATCTTTACCAATTGAATTTCCTTTACAGGGAAAAGAGTGGGTTGAATTTGAAAGAAGTGGAAGAAATATATTATATAAAAATTCAACACTAACATCACCAGTCCTTGCTCAGGGACCAATGTCAGAAAATTTTTGTGGAATTTTTGAAGAAGTAGAAATGTATAATAGATTGATTTACAGACCAGAAGGGAAGAAATTTAGTTGGGATAATTTGAAACCTTTTTAAGTTTGTTAGCTATAAAACTCAGAACGTTTTAAGAGATAAGCAGTCTTGCAGTAGTCACATTTAGCTTCTATTTCACTTTCTTCAGGGGCAAAAACGTGATCTATGCCACTGGCCCTAACAATCGTCCTTACTCCTTCTAGCATGCGCTCTCTGGAGCAATTGCATTTAAACTTAATTTCCTTAGAACCCAAATAAAGTAAACCTAAGTTTTCAAATTTTGTTTGAATAATTGGTTGTTCAGTGGTGCCTTGGTCAAATAAATCTTTCACTTCTGATTCAATGTGCTTTAAATATTCTTCAATGGTTTTAGAGTAATTGGTTTGAACTTTATTGACGTTTATTTCTGGTAACTTCATCAGCATAATACTTTGATCAGAATTATCTGAAAGAAAAACTTCGCTTCGAATCTGGTAGGATTCACTTAATATTTGATTAGCAACCTGGTGAAAATCAACGCCGTCGATATTAATTATCGAAGTGTAAGGATTACGCTCATCAGGCATAATTTTTACAATTCTGCATCTCCCGGTAATCTGACTTGGAAATTCATTAAATTCTTCAGGTAGAAGGAGTGTTCGCATCTGGCCTTGGTCACTCATTTCGACTTTTAAACGGAAGTAGGGATCTTCGGAATCAATATAAACACCGAGCCCTTCTCCGGGCTTTAAAAAAGCTATCATAGGTTGAAAGGTTAGAATTGCATCTCGGAAATAGTTAAAACCTGCACCAATTACATGGTGAATGACGGCTAGATCTTTGATGAGCTTTTGCCCTTCAAGGAAGTGAAGAGTGAAGCCTTCTTTTTGATCAATAAAACTATACAATCGACTTTCTGGAAGCATAAGATATTTTAACAAAAAATCCCTTGTTTGTCTTGGAGAAAAAAATTGTGCTAGACGTGGTTTTTTATCAATCCAACCAAGAACTTATTAAAAAACTAAGAGCAAAGTCTTGCCTGGTTATATGCCCAAGCCCTCAGATTGCCGATAATTTAAGACTACAGATTCCAGAGCTTGAGATTCTTACGATTTCAAAGTGGATAACTGACCATCTCAAAAATAAAGGATTAGTGCGTGCCAGAAAATCTGAATTAATGATTAAGCTAGCTGCCGTTTGGAGGCATTATTTTACCACTCATCCAACTTCACTTTTTTTGCAATCTTTTGAATTATTCACTGAACTTCGCTCAATTACACTCGATTTAGAACTATTGTCAGAGTTTTTTAAAGAGCTAGATGAAGAGATGGTGAAGTCCATTTTGTTATTTTGGACATTTCTAGACCAAGAAAAAATAATTGATGAACATCTCTCTTATAAAAAAGTTGGCGAAGTTGAACTAGCACAAAATGTAGTTTTTACCGGTTTTAAGCATATGAGCGGTGTGCAAATCGATATGTTGAGAACCTTGGGGGAAAATGTCGAAGTTGCGGTTACTTTTCCTGAAGCCGTTTATATTGAATCCTTTTCGACAGATTGGATTAGATGGTTAAGTCCCGACGGGGTAAATAAAAAAAACATTACCAAACATGAACAAGAGCTACTTGTTTCAATGATTCCAAAAGGAAAAGCAAACCTAGCTGTCGGTAAGTTTTTAAACATCAACCCGAACTATGATTTGGTTTTAGCTAGCTCAAAAGTCAGTCTGTCAGATTATCAAGAAGTTCATAAAGAAATGACTTTTTTTAAAACCAGCGAAGACATCTTTTTAACCGAAAAAAAAATGTTAATTTCACTTTTAAAAAACAAAATCTCAACAATGGAGAGTCTAAACGCCGAGGGACTTAATAATTTCTTAGAATTAATTAAATTGGATTATGCGAAGAGTGGTGAGTTTAAAAAATACAAACTGATTCAATTATTTCAAGAAGCCATTGGCCTGTACTTTGAACTCTCAGTTGGTGTAGATCAATTCTTAATCGATATTTTAGAGATTGTGATTGGGCTGAATTCTCCACGAGTCTCTTTGATGAGCTTAAATAAAGTAGTCAATCACTTCATTTTAAATGTTAATGACTTAAGCTTTAAAGATGAAGATAAACCAGTCGTTTTTTTAGCTACGAGCAGTTTAAGTGGTTTTAGGTCTAATGAAAAAATACTAAGTGAAAATATGTCTAAGGCCTTGAGTGCAGTAGGCCCCTTAAAGCGAGCTGGATTAGAATTTCAACTTTATAAATCCGAGATTCTTTCTGTTTTAGATAAAAAAAATACGGTTTTATTAATTGAAGAACAGGTAATCGAATCAGATATTGCATGGAGAGAAATACTAAAATCTTACAGCCTTGCCTCTTATGACCTAGGTATGAATTATTCAATAAAGAAAATTAAAGAGATATTAAGACCGAAAGTAATGCCTGGAATTTATGAACAAAAGTTTTTTTCTGCATCTAAGTTACAAACTTACTTGGATTGTCCAAGAAAATATTATTTTACTTATATAGATAAAATTGAAAATCGTCCTAATGAAAGAGTCAATCTTGGAGCAGATGAACTAGGTCAAATTGAGCATAAAATTATTGCCCAGTATTTTATTATAAAAAGTGTCAGCGATGTTGTGATGGATTATGAACATCATCGTAAAATCAGTGAACAAGCTTTTTATTCCTATGTTGCAGAAAGCAAGTTAATAATCAATGAGTCAAATAAAATCAACTCACTGAATGAAGTGGTCCATTTTTCACTTAATGGAATTTTGTATTTATTAGATTTTTTCAAAATTAAAAAAGCTTTAAAAGTTGAATTTGAAACTTCATTGCCAGTAAACCATTGGCATGTGGTTGGATCAATTGATTGTATCGTAACTGGAGCAGATGGAAAAATTAGTATCATTGACTTTAAGCGATCAGCAGTTGCAGTGGGAACAAAAGCTGAGACAATGACTTTTAAAAAAATTCAAATTTGGGTTTATTTACTTATTATGAAAAAAGCCAATTTTGAAATTGATTCATTTGGCTACTTGAACTTAAGTGAACCTGGGGATGGCAAGCTAATTTTTCATGAAGACGAAGCAATAAATTTAATAGATTCAACCATTGAAAGATTTACAGAACATTTTGAGACAACAATGACCAAGATCAATTCTACGCAAGATTTCTTGGATCAACCGCGAGAAACAAAAGTATGTCACTTTTGCCCAGTCGCTCTTTTTTGTCTTAAAGGCGGAATCCTTGAATAATCAAACGAGAATAAAATCGCCAAATGAAGAGCAATTATTGGCCATTAATCACAGCGGAGGTAAAATATTATCAGCTGGGGCCGGTTCAGGAAAAACTTTTGTTTTAATTGAACACATAATAAGTCGGCTTGAAGAATTAAAACAGGAAACCTCCAAAGACAAATGGCAATCTGTAATACCAATTCAAATTCCTAAAATTGTTCTGATGACATTTACTAAAAAAGCTGCCGGTGAAATGTCTATAAGAATGATGAAGCGTTTAGATGATTTATGTGATGAAACAAATGATGAATACTGGATGCTTGTTCGTCAACATTTATCAATGATGAACATTACAACTATTTCATCTTTTTGTCACAAGCTCATCGCTCAGGGAAATTTTTCAGACTTAAGCACTGATGTGCAAATTCTATCTCAGGTAGAGTTTAAAAATAAAATTAATACACTCTTCAACCAATGGTTTATTTCAAAAAATAATAGCCTTGGTCAGGTTTTTGAAGCTAATTCAAAAGCCTTAATAAAGGCAATGATTGATATATATCAATCCCCTGAACTTCGTATGATGTGGAAAACGCCAATCATTAAAAGTACTTTCGAAGAAGAAATTAGGCTTTACTTGAAAGGCATGTCTAAAGATTTGACCCTAGAAAAGTTGTTTGAGGCCGATTTGCCAGCTGATGTTGATGGTAAAGAAAAAACAAAAGGTTGGTTTGTTTTTCTTCAAGAATTTTTTGCCTTTAAAGAAAGTAATGGTGACATAGAAGCCAAGAATTTTAAAAATTATCTCTTGTGGGCTTCTCAGTTAGGGACTCTACCTAGAGAAACAAAACTTATGACAGAGGGCCATAAAGAATTAGTAAAAAATCTCAAGGAATTTGTTGTTCGGCTTCGTAGCCTAGAAGATGATTTTATTACTTTTATTGATAATTATGACACTTATTGGAAATGGGTAGAGATTTATCAAGATCTTTTTTTATATATCGATAAATACTACTTTATTGAAAAAGGTTTCACTTTTTCAGATCTTGAATATTTTACTTGTGTGGGATTGAGAAATCCCAAAGCACAAGAAATTATCAGGAAAAATTATAATTATTTTATTGTTGATGAATTTCAAGACACCTCTTCGATACAATATGAAATTTTAAATTACTTAGTTGGCATTGATAACAAAAGGCTTTTTTGCGTAGGTGATAAAAAACAAGCTATTTATGGATTTAGAGGTGGGGAGTTACTAGTATTTGCTCAATGTCTTGAAAAACTGGGAGCCACTAATAATATTATCTTAAAAAATAACTTTCGCTCTTTCGGAAATATTATCAAATTTAACAATTGTTTTTTTGACCAAATCTTTCCATTGGGAGTTGAATTCGAGGGGAAGGATGGGCACTCTATTGAAATGGAGGAACAGGCCATACCCGAAAATAAGGCATCCTTTGGAGAAGTGGTAAGAGTAAAAGCAAATGTGATTGGTCTTGCTAGTGAAAAAGAAGCTAATTGTGATGCTCTTGAGGCCGAAGCTCTTTTTAAAATCACTAGAGAATTATTGGGAAGAGATGACATAGAGTCAGTATGCATACTCTATAGAAGACTAAAACCCAGCTCTTATCTTTTAGAGTTGCTTGCTAGAGAGAACGTTCCCTTTAGTGCTCAAGTTAAGGTTCAGTACAATGAAGATCCCATTATAAATCTTTTTATGAGATGTGTGGAGTTAAAACTTAATCGGCAAGATGATAAAAAATTACGTTCTACGCATTTCCTTTTGTCGAATTTGTTTGAGGTTTTGGATATAGCTAAAATTAATTCAAAAAGAATTGATCTAATTACTAACATTTTCCTAGGTGACTTAGAAATTTTAGGTTTGAGATTAGCTTTTCATAAACTGATTTACTCACTAGGAATCAGTAATTCTCGCTATCAAGACAACAGTCAGCTTATAGATTCAATTTGCAAAGTTTGCAATGAAGATCCAGTACAAGTCTATAATCTACTTGCCTCTGAGAGTGATGAAAATTACTCGCTTGAATTAATGAGTGGTCCACGTGCCAAGCGTATAATTATCATGTCAGCGCATGCTTCAAAGGGACTGGAGTTCGATGCAGTTTGCCTGGGTGGCATTCATACAAATGGTACCCAGAAAGGAAAAACAGAAGCCGTAGGTAAACTGCCTAAAAGTTTTAAATGGAAAAAGCTTTTTAATCAAAAGAAGTTTTATAAATCTCCAACTTACTACATAGAATCAGAATTAGATCGGGCAAAAGAATTCGCTGAAAGTAAACGACTTTTGTATGTAGCCAATACTCGAGCTATAAAATATCTAACATGGGTTGATTTGAGTGCAGATATCAATGGTGAAAATACTGCATTGGCTACAGGATCAAGTCATTGGATTAAAGCATTCCGATTATTAACTCAGCCGAATGAAAATTTTGCTGAAATAGCAATGGAAATTAATTCACACGATGTAGTATATCCGCAAGATGTTCCACTAATGCTAAAGGATTCTTTAGGGATTTTGACGAGTTCTTACGAGCAAAGACTGGGCATTTTTGCAGAAACATCTGTCACCACACTTGCTCAACTAGTTCAGTGTCCTTTTAAGTTTTACCTGTCAAATATTTGCAAGATTAGTCCTCCTGATCAAAAAAATCTTAAATCATTTGGATGGGAAGGTGATGAAACTGAATCTGAAATTGAAAGCTCAGCAGTTGCTTTTTATTCTAATAAAGAACGAGGAACAAAAATACACGCCTTTTTATCACAGCTCTTACTAGAAGAAGTAACTTTATCAGAGTTAGGAAGTGTAGATAAAGATAAAATTGAATGGGCCTACAAAGAAGCATTGAACGTAAAAAATAACAAAAATGTCATCAGTGAAAAGCAAATCAAGTTTTCACTTTTTGGACAAATGATTTCAGGAACTCCTGATTTGGTTTTTGAAGACTCAGATGATGTGCTTGTTTGGGATTTCAAAACGGGAATGCGTGATGAAGCCTCAGAAGAACATTATTGGTTTCAATTAATGTGTTATGGTTATGCTCATGCAAAACTAAAGCGATTTGGTCCGGAAAAAATGATCCCACTGTCTTTGGTCTATGTTGATGAAAAGAAAATTGTAAATAGATCAATGACACTTCAACATATTAACGATTTTCTCTTCGAGAATTGGCTAAAGACAGAGTCGCTTAATCAAGTAAATGTCCTACACTGTTCATCTTGTGAATACTCATCTTTGTGCCCACATCACGTTTGACTTGATCTTCTATTGCTACAAGTTCCTCCTGTGTTAAAATAAATCAATATTCTTAAACTTTGGACTCGAGATATTTACAAGCAGGATGCGTATGAAATCAAAAATTTTGGCTTCTTTAGTTCTTTTTACATTAACTTTTACAACAAATTTATTTGCTAGTGAAAAGGATATTTATGAATTTTCTTGGCTAGATCCTGACAAAGAAGTCTTCGTACTTCAAAATCGTAAATTTAGAAAAGCAAATAATTTTCATCTAAATCTGGGGGGGGGAATAACAACTTCAGGTGCCTTTGTTGATGCAACGACAATACAAGGAAGAGCGGGTTATTTTTTTACTGAAGACTATGGATTTGAAATTGTCTATGCAAAAAATTCAGGAAAGGATAATGAAACTTCAAAAGGTGTCAGTGCTACAGTTCCAGGAGCGACAACTGGTTTTACTCCGTTTAGAAGAATAACTGAAAGCTATATTGGTGGACTTTTTTTATGGTCTCCTTTTTATAGTAAGATCAATACTTTTAACTCGATTGTTTATATGGATTGGATTTTTGGGTTGGGATACGCTCAACTTAAAGAAAAAAATAATAAATTAAGATTTACTCAAGGCCAAACTGCACAAGGGATCGAAACACCCGAAACGCATACGGGTATTATTTGGCAAGCAGGATTAAAATTTTATATTGATGAGAGTTTTAGTATCAGAACTGATTTAACGGCCGTTCATTACAGTGCTCCTAATATTGCAACAGCAGGAAAGAGCTATAAATCGAATTTTGATGCAAGTGCTTCAATAGGGTATTCATTCTAGTTGTCACGTTAGGAGAAAAATTATGAAGCATTCATTTTTATTATTACCTTTGTTGACTCTTGGACTATCCATCTTAGGAAGTGCTCAAGCATCGATACAAGGGGCAAGAAAATACTATCAATCCGGTGACAAATCTCGCTATCCACAAGTCGCGATGGAACTCGTAAAAGCAAAAATGTATTTTAGTGCCGTACCTTTTATAAAAGAATATCTTTCTTCGACAAGTCGAATAAATGATAATGCGGTTGATAATGCCTTGGACGATATAATTACCAATGTAGGAGTTAAGCAGTTTGAAGTATTGCCGGCCAATATATTGGAGAAATCAAATGCTCCAACAATTAGATATATTTTAGCTAGAAAATCATTCCGCGCTGGAAAATTTGATCAAGCCTTAAAATACCTCGATCGAAAAATTGAAGATTGGCACCCAGTTAAGCCCTTTGCTCTTTTACTAGAGGCCAGTACTTATTCAGTGAGCAAGAAAGAGGATAAGGCAGTTTCAGTTTTTAGAGAGTGTATTGATATCTCTGAGCAACAAATTAAAAAAGAAGAAAATAAAGATAGGCTTCGACAGTTGAAGATTACAAGGGATTATTGTGTGGTCGGGATTCCTCGGTCTCAGTTTGCCACTCAAAAATTTGATGTTGCTTATTCAAGTTATTTAGATTTACCAAAGTCATCTTATATCTGGCCGGAAATTTTATTTGAAGAAGCATGGAATAGTTTTTATTTGAAAGATTATAACCGCACACTTGGTAAGTTGGTGACGTATAAGGCACCTGTCTTTAATTATATTTTCAATCCTGAAATTGAAGTATTGAAGGCACTTTCTTATATGGAGCTTTGCCTTTGGGAAGACTCAAAAAAATCTGTCGAAAGTTTTTATTCAACATATGAAAGTGCAAGTTTAGGATATAAAAAATTTATTGATTCACTTGGAAAAGACTATCGACAATACTACTTACTGGTCAAAGACAGAGAAGAGGGTAAATATAGTGAAAATAAAATATTAAGTTCGGCACTCTCATCTATTGGTAGAGATCCCGCTTATCTAGAATTGTACAGTGCCTTTACAAATGGAAAAGATGAGATTGAACGGATGCGCACGCTGCCAAATGATTCTCTTAAAGCAGCACTTAATGAAAATTTACGTGAGTCACTTGGCTTACAAAGAAATCTCATTGGGAGTTATATAAGAGGACAATTGCAACTATATGCCGCTCAGGTCGTTCGGGCATTTGAAGATATGTCTTATATAAATCTTGAAGTACTTTCAAAGAGAAAAACGGAGTTATATGAGGATGTAACTTTAACTGATAAGGGACGTCTGCGTGGGGATGTTTCTCACCTCAGAAGAACTGATAAACAATATTTTTGGACTTTTAATGGAGAGTTTTGGGCAGATGAACTAGGTGACTATGTCTTCTCACTCAAATCGGAATGTAAATGATGATGAAAAAGAATTTACGCTTAACTTATTGCTTTAGTTTTTGCTTGCTCCTTACTGTCTTTAGCAAGCCTTCTGTTACACATGCCGATGTAGAACAAAGAAGGACCGAGTTATTTAAAGTACTCGATGAAGAATTAAGGGAAGTCACAAGACTTAATAAACAAATTGGGGCCCAGAGACCAGATTTGATGTTAAGAATGGCGCAAGTCCTTTTAGAAAAAGCCCGTTTACTCAAGGATCAAGAAACTCAAAAAATCTTAGAAATACCTAGTTCCCAAAGAGAAAAGGTGAATAGAGACACTTATTATAAAGAATCGAAAAGATATTTTGATCAAGCTCAGAAAACAGTTTTGGTATTACTTAAAAAATTTCCTAAGTATAATGAGAAAGGCGATGCATATTATATTCTTGCTTATAATGCAAAAGAGTTAAAACAAGAAGAACAGTCAAAAAAGTTTTTTCAAAAAGCCTTAGATGAGTCTCGTAGTGGTTCGATTGTCGCAGATAAATCAAGAATTGCTCTTGCTGAAATTTATTTTAATAAAGGATCATTTGATAAATCGATGACTCTCTATGAAATCGCTTTAAAAAATAAGCGTGATAAGTGGTGGACCAAAGATGCTTTTAATTTAGCTTGGTCATATTTTAAAATGGGTCGTTATGACAAAGCCATAAATACAATGACTGAGTCGTATGAATTATCGAAAAGCAGTAACTATATTGATATGTCGAAAAGTATCGAAAGAGACTTAGCGTTCTTTTACACTGAAGCCGGAAAATCAAATGAGGCAATTGCATTTTATAAAAAGAACGGAAAAAGTGTTTCCGATATTATGTTAAAAGTAGGCCGTTACTTAAAAACACAAGGAAAATTTGCAGCCGCAGAAAAGACCCTTGGAGATGCATTACAGTATAAAACTAGTGAGAAAGAAGAAATTGAGCTTAATGTTGAACTCATCAGCTTGTATGAAAAATTTGGACGTGATCAAAAACATCTTGAAACTTCTAGAGCATTGACGGCCCAGTTTTCAAAAGGAAATTTAAATCCTGAACAAATAGAAATCGTGAAGTTTAATGTTGATAAACTATCGGCTTTGATTCAACAGCAATTAGTTGCAAAAACTTATGAAAATCAGTCTGAAGTGAGAGAGAGTAAGGCAGAGGCAGCTCGTGAATATTTTATGATGAGTGCACAATTGTCGCCTGAGAAGTCACAACTTGCATACTTCCATGCTGGAGAAACATATTATTCAATCGGTAAATTTGATAGGGCAATTCCGTTATATGCAGAAGCAATAAAAAGAGCACAATCAAACAAAGACAAAGGGATTGAATCTCAGGCCAGCAATGCCATGATGGTTTCACTAGGGAAAAATGTTAACCAAAAGACATCTGAAGAATTTTTAATTCCTGCTTACGAAAGTTTTCTCTCTGTTAATCCAAAAGGTGAGAAATCTAGCGTAGTTTATCAGCGTCTTTTTTCTACTCATATGCAAAAGAAGAACATTGCTGAATCTGAAAAAGTTTTAATGAGATATAAAGAAAATTTTCCATCTGAATCTGAAACACAAGAAAAGATGTTGGCACAAGTGATGGATCATTATCGATCGACAGGAAATAAAGTTGCTCTTGGAAACTGGGCGCGAAGAATTGAAAGTGGTGAATTTAAAGTTAATCCAGAATATGCTCAAAAAGTGAAAACACTAATCTTGGGTATGCAGTTTGAAAAAGTCGAGCAGGCCAGTGTGAAAGGTGATAAACGTGGAGCTCTTAAGGGTTATTTACAAATTTATAAAGCTCCTGAAACAGATAATGAAGCTAAAAAAACTGCAGCTTATAATATTGCTGTTTTATTTTATGAAACTGGAGATTGGAAACAGATGTATGCCTGGGCAGATCGTGCTGTAAGCATGATGGGCGCAGCGGATGCAGTTAAATTTGAAAAAGATTTCATTCTTTTTACAACAGATTTATTTCAAAGAAGACAATTTGCAGAATCGGCAGCATTGAGTGAAAAAGTTTTAGATAAAATTTGCACAAGCACATCTAAAAATACGAGAACTTTTTTTAAAAATGCCAATGTCATATATTTAGCCGACAAACAATTTGATAAAAGCTTAAGCCTACTTAATAAAGCTCCTAAATGTGGTTTAGGCAACGACATCATTCTACCAGGATATATGGATCATTTAAATGAGCTGGCAGCTTCAAATAAATGGGGTTCATTCAATGAAGTCATAAAAAAATTAGAAGCTTCTAAGGAATTGTGGCCACAATTGATTTATCCTTCTGGACTCTTGGCGAATGAACTAGAAAGTATAGGAAGAGTGGAGGATGCTCAAAAAGTAAGATCTAAAATGCTTACATATTTGGAAACAGCTTTAAAATCCAAAATGGATTTACCATTAGAAGCACTTGATGCAGTTTCACTTTTAAGGTTAGCCGCGCTTGAGGAGCAAGTCAAAAAAATGAATTCAATTAAGCTAGGTTTTCCTGAATCGGAATGGAATAAAAACTTGAAAAGCAAATTTGTATTGCTAGATAAAATTACGACTGAAGCCATTTCAATTGCGGAGCTTGGTTCTGGAATTGGTATTGTAAAAGCTTATCGCATCCTAGTAGAAGGGCATGAAGCTCTCAAGCTTGAGATGACTAGCTTCACTCCTGAGGGGAAATCTGCAGAGTACGTAAGTTCATTTAAAAAAGGAATGCAAGGTCTCGCTAATCCACTTGAAAAGCAAGCTAATGAATTTCGAATGACTGCAATTAAGAAAATTGAAAAAGAAAATATTCTTTCAACTGATAACTCTTGGTTCTTAGTGAGAAATGTTCAAGTCATTCCAGAGTCCTTTAATGAATCTGGAAGCATCCTGATGGATAAGGCCGGTGCCCAATGAAAATAATACTTCCTCTTTTACTTGTTTTATCAGCGTGCTCTACAGTAGAAGATTCTAAAGTGACTATGAAAAAGTCACCTACCAATCGCAATGTAAGTTCGACAGAAGAAGATTTATCATGGGTTGAAGATTTAGACTTCAATAAAAAGAATGAAGAAAAATATCAAGCCGATAAAGACGAATTTAATTTTTCTTCTAACGAAATTGCTGAAAATGCACTTTTAAAAGAAACACTTTCAATGTTGAGTCCGGCTAAATTAGAAGAAACCGTCAAAAAAACAAATGATTCTCTCGTGAAAATCAATGCTCGATGCTATCAAGGAAAATTTGATGAAGCTTTTAAAATAGCAGACGAAGAATACGAAAAATTTAAAAAGAATACCAGCTATTGGAATCAGATAGGAACGTGTTATTTTTTAAAATTGGATTATGCAAAGGCGATTTTATTTTATAATAAATCAAGAGACCTTGATGCTAAGTATATCCCACCAGTCAATAATTTAGGAGTTGTATACCAAAAACAAGGTAAATTTCAAAAAGCCTTAGCAGCTTTTAAATTGGCTTCTGATCTTAATAATTTTTCAATCACTCCTACTTATAATCTTGCACAACTTTATTTACAATTTGGTACAGTAGGCAAAGCATTACCTGTTTTTCAAGCGCTTTATAAGAAAAGTCCCAACGATATTTCAGTTGCCACATCATATGCTACAGCTTTGTTAATCAAGGGTGACTATCAAGCTGCAGTCGATATTTACACAAAATTGAATAAGGCTACATTGTCTAGACCTGCAGTAGGTCTTAACTACGCCCTTACCCTTAAATATTTAAACAGACCAGTGGATGCTCAAACTGTTTTTGCTAACGTAACTGGAGCGACAGGATCACAGGCAGAGTATGCTTCTAAAGTTGAAGCATTTATTAGGAATTAAAATGATGAAAAAAACTATGATGATTTTCTTTTCGATGATTTCTTTATCAATTTCATTTTCCTCGACGAGCTTTGCTCAAGATGCTCAAGATATAAAAGATGGCCAGGTCGTTATGAAAGGTGGAAAAAAAATTATCTATTCGTATAAACAATATGAAAAATTTGATTTTGATGATCTCAACATTGAAGGTGACACAGGCACACCTAGTGACTTATCAATTTCACCTATTCATGAAAAACGCTTTACGAATAGACTTCCCTATAGACGTTCATTTACCGTAGAAATCAAAAAAGGCATTGAACGCGTCCGCTAAGTCGCCCTTCTCGTCTTTCTCGTATTTTGTCTCATATGACAGTTTTTATTGGCGGAGAATTTTACTCTTTTTTCACTTATTCAATTACTTAAGCTTCTTACTAAGAAGAACCTAGACTTAAGTGTATAATAACACCCATGGGACTAATAGATAGGATACCGACATTAACGGGACTGCAGTTAACACGAATTAAGTTTGTTTTGTTAATGGCTTTCTCTCTTTTATTGTTATTACAGGCACTCATTGGCTTTCAGTCATTCGAAGATTATCTCATTGGCCTGGTTTATATTCTTTTTCTCAATGATCTATACATTAAAATTAAACGAACCGACCTAACTCATTTTAATAATGAAAGAATGAAAAGATCAGTGATGTCAGTCTTCTTTTTAGTACTCTTTTTAATGACTTTTTTATTGGATGAACTCAACGTTACGAATGCCGTGAGACTCTACATTTATAAGCTAGGGTTCATGTTGTGGGCCCAGATTTTTTTACTGGATGCTTTTATAAACTACCGTCAAACCCAACAAAAGAGCTGGCTCATCATAACGAATATGGCAGTGCTCTTAATTGTCTTTGGAGCCTTTGCTGTCTAAAAGATCGCTATTAATAATTTTCTGGAAATAATTTTCTTTCAATTCCTTCAATGAAAATGTGAATACATTTTATGTGAACTTCTTGAATTCGATCACTGATTGTTGAATCAACTACGATAGATAAATCGACCATGTCTTTTAATTTTCCGCCACCTTTACCCAAAAGACCAACAACCTTCATTCCTCTTTTCTTGGCAGCTTCAACAGCTAAAATAACATTGGGAGAATTTCCAGAAGTTGAGATCGCGAGCAAGATATCGCCTTGATTTCCCCAGGCTTCTAGATAGCGAGAGAAAATAAAATCATACCCGTAGTCATTTGAAACACAGGTTATGTGAGAGGAGTCATTGATTGCCATGGCAGCTAAGGGCTTTCTTTCTTTTCTGAAGCGACCTGTAAGCTCTTCAGCGAAGTGCATAGCATCGCACATAGACCCGCCATTTCCACAACTAAAGATTCGACCATTTTGATGATAGGCTTCGACCATCAAATTGATGGCCGAATTAATTTTGTCAGTATTTTCTTTGTTCTCAACAAAAGAGCTTAATGTTTTTTGAGCGTCTTTTAATGATTCAAGAATGAACATAGATTACGCCATCTCTTCTAATGATTTTTTAATTTCGTCTTTTGCTTGAACACCAACAAGTGTTTTAGCAGCTTGACCATTTTTGAAAAAAATCATTGTTGGGATTCCACGTATTCCATATTTTTGAGCCAACTCAGGATTGTCATCAACGTTGACTTTTACAATTTGAGCTTTATCACCTAATTCACGAGCAACATCGTCAAGAATTGGACCCAATACTCTACAAGGACCACACCACTCGGCCCAGAAATCTACTAATACTGGTTTTTCCGATTTAAGAACGTCTGCTTCAAAGTGCGCTACATCTGTCTTGTTTACTGATCCCACTAGGAACTCCTTTTTATTTTATCTTATCTTAGCCTACATCAAATACAGGTGAAAACCTAAAAATGCACTGCCTTGCCATTGTCTTAGTTTCATTTTCTTTGCCATTTCTCCAGTGTGTCACTAAGATTAATTTATGGATAGAAAGTATCTATTAGAAAAAGCCATTCGTGTCGCAAAACTCACTCGCTTGATAGCGAAGGCCATCGATTTATTTATTGTGGTGTGTTTTTCTATTTGGTTTTATCCATTGGGTTTAGTGCTGGGAATTATTTATTTGTCTCTGTGCGACGGAATGAGTAATGGCCAATCGGCCGGAAAAAAATTTATGGGCTTCGCTGTCAAGTCACTTGAAGATGGCTCTCCGTGTTCATACCGTCAGTCAATTATTCGCAACCTTCCTTTTACACTCCCTTTGATGGTTGTACTGGTTTTACAAATTGTGGGACTTATTTTAGGGGCAATTTTGGGAATCGTTCTCATTGGTTTTGAACTCTATCTTCTCTATAATCTTGACTCGGGTCATCGCCTTGGTGATGTCATGGCCGACACCTCAGTAATGGCCAACGATGACAATTTTGCAGGTGTGAAAAATAGAAAGACAAGTTGGTTTACTTCGAATACAACTGGTTCTATCTAGAACCATCTTTCGAGGAACGGGTCATGTCAAAAAAACGTCTGATAATCGTCGACGTCTCTAACTTTATTTTCCGAGCTTTTTTTGCCATTCGACCTATGCATTCCCCTGATGGAACGCCAACGAATGCAGTTTATGGCATGCTGACAATGCTTTTAAAGTTATTGGCAGATCACAGGCCGACCCATTTTTTTTTAGCGAGAGATACCAAAGGCGGGAACTTTCGCCACGAGCTTTATGAAAATTACAAGGCCAATCGCTCAGCACCTCCCGATGACCTCATTCCTCAATTTGCACTCATAGATCAATTGATTCAAAAAATGAATTTGCCAACTTTTTCACACGATAACTATGAAGCCGATGACATTATTGGATCTGCTTGTGTGCAATGGAAAGAAGAGTTTGATGAAATTTTTATTGCCTCGGGTGATAAGGATCTTATGCAATTTGTGGGAGGCAATACTAAGCTTCTGGATACCATGAAAGATAAACTTTATACGCCGGAAGATGTCTTCGAAAAAATGGGTGTAAAGCCTGAGCAAATTGTCGATTATCTTTCTATCGTTGGAGACACTTCGGATAATATTCCAGGGATGAAAGGTATTGGTGCAGTTGGTGCAGCTAAACTTTTAGCTGAATATGGAACATTAGAAAATATTATTGCTCACCGTGAAGAATTAAAAGGTAAAAAAGTCATTGAAGCTTTCACCGAACATTTGGAAACAGGACTTTTATCAAAGAAGTTAGTTCAAATTGTGACCTCAGTCGATATTGGGCATACACCTGAAGAAACTGCAGTGCATTTTTATCCAACGAATGAATTGAGTGAATTTTTAAAAGACCTTGGTTTCAAATCAATCTTAGTTAAACTTCAAGATATGCGTTTTCAACATCATTTAGGCAAGGAAATGGATAAACGTATTGATTCAAGTCACAATGGAGGAAATGAAGTTCTAGGAAGTGATCTTTTTAAAACACCAGAAAAATCCAATGTGAATTTGATCGAAGTAGATGAACACAACTATGAAGAAGTGATGGGACTCGCTTTGGCAGGCCCTGAGTTGGCGCTTCATTGCCTTTATAACTCCGATGATATTTATGCTCGAAAAATAACCAGAATTTATTTCTCTCAATATGCTGAGACAGTCTATACAATTGATTCAAACTTAGTTGACGTGGCGATTAAAAAGATTTGGAATACTCCATCGATCGAAGTTATTGGGGATAATCTTAAAAGAGATTATGTTCACTCTTTAATTAATAAAATTGATTATACTTCTAAATATTTTGATATATGCCTAGCTCATTTTAACATCAATACTAACACTAAACATGACCTAGATTGGCTCGCAAAAGAATTTTTACAAACGGAATTTAGTGCCGACGAACATCTTGCTAATGCAGAACGCTCACAATCTCTTTTATTATTGGCAAAACTTTTTAAAACCAAAATGAGTAGTCTCAACCTCTCTGAAATTTATCAATCGATAGATTTAAATATAATTCCAGTCCTGGCAAAAATGGAAAGAGAAGGGATTTCATTAAATGTTAATTTTCTTCGCGAATTTGAAGTTGAATTATCTCTTGAAATGAAAAAGTGTGAAGCAGAAATTTTTAAAATTGCAGGAGAGGAAATTAATCTCAATTCACCTAAACAAGTAGGTGTGTTACTTTTTGAAAAACTCAATTTGCCGCCGATTAAAAAAACCAAAACAGGTTATTCAACAGATGCAGAAGTTTTAGAAGAATTAGAAGGGATGAATATTAGTGAAATTCCAGGAATGCTTCTGACTCATCGAGAGTATGGAAAAATTCTTTCTACATACGTTAAAGCCCTCCCTGAATTAGTCAATGCGACCACTAAAAGAATTCACACGAATTACAATTTAACAGTAGCCCAAACTGGAAGATTGTCATCCACCAATCCCAATTTGCAAAATATTCCAGTCAGAAGTCCGATGGGTGAAAAAGTTCGAAAAGCCTTTATTGCAAAGCCAGGATGGTTACTTTTATCAGCAGATTATTCACAAGTTGAACTTCGTTTATTGGCGCATTTTTCAGAAGATCCGACGATGTTAAAATCTTTTCAAGATGAAGTTGATATCCATTCTCAAACAGCATCCGAAGTTTTAGATATCCCACTTACTCAAGTCACAAAAAATGATAGATCTATGGCAAAAACCGTAAACTTTGGACTTATGTATGGCCAGTCCTCTTTTGGTTTGGCTTCAACATTAAAAATCTCTAGAACTGAAGCAAAACAATATATTGATAAATATTTTTCTCGCTTCAGCTCAATTAAAACTTTCCTCGATACACTCAAAGATAAAGCCGAGCAAACTGGTTATGCCGAAACTTACCACGGGAGAAAAAGATTTCTTCCAGATATTCATTCTCAAAATAGAACGATTAAGGCCCAGGCCGAGCGCATGGCCATCAATAGCCCACTTCAGGGAACTGCCGCGGATATTATAAAGCTGGCCATGATCAAAATTGACCGTGAGCTGTGCGAGAGAGGCATGAAGTCAAAAATGCTCTTACAGGTTCACGATGAACTTATTTTTGAGGTTGAAGAAGATGAATTGGCGGTTATGAAAGACATCGTTCGCCGCGGAATGGAAACAGTCGTAGATCTCAAAGTCCCTCTGAAAGTCGATATGGGCATAGGTATCAATTGGTACGATTTAAAGTAATGAATGAGAAAAATCTTAAAAATTGCCGCTTTGATCTATAAAATATTTTAAAGGATCAACCTTGACACTGATCTATTCACTATCACATTGTATGAGTAAATTTTTTATCATCCGGAGGAGAGATTATGCAATTAAAGCCATTACAAGACCGTGTCGTTGTTCAGCGTTTAGATGAAGAAACAAAAACTGCTGGAGGAATTATAATTCCAGATAACCATGTTGAAAAACCTTCTCAAGGAAAAATTCTTGCTGTTGGCGGTGGATACAGAATGCCAGATGGTTCAATGAGAAATCTAGAAGTTAAAGTTGGGGACACAGTCCTTTTCGGAAAATATTCTGGAACTTCAGTTAAGGTTGAAGGAAAAGAAGTACTAGTTATGAAAGAAGACGAAATTTTAGGTGTATTACACTAATTTAAATTCAATTAAAAAGAGGAGATTATTATATGGCTAAGGAATTAAAATATTCAGAAGACGCTCGTACACTTATACTTAACGGTGTAAATGCTCTAGCTAACGCAGTTAAAGTTACACTCGGACCTAAAGGCAGAAACGTTATTATTCAAAAAGCTTTCGGCGCTCCACATATCACAAAAGATGGTGTGACAGTGGCCAAAGAAATCGAACTTGAAAACAACTTCGAAAACATGGGCGCACAGATGGTTAAAGAAGTTGCCCAAAAAACTAATGAAGATGCTGGAGATGGGACAACAACTGCAACTGTATTGGCTCAGGCTATTTACAGAGAAGGTGTTAAACTTGTATCAGCTGGACATAATCCAATGGATCTTAAACGTGGAATTGATCTTGCTGTTGATAAAGTGGTAGCAAAATTAAAAACTATGTCTAAGGAAGTTAAAACTTCAGAAGAAATTGCTCAGGTTGGAACAATTTCTGGAAACAATGATGTTGAAATCGGAAAGCTTTTAGCTGAAGCAATGTCTAAAGTTGGTAATAACGGTGTTATTACAATTGAAGAATCAAAAACTTCAGAAACAGAATTGACGGTTGTTAAAGGTATGCAATTTGATCGCGGATACCTTTCTCACTATTTCGCAAATAATACAGAAAAAAACTCTGAGAAATTAGAAGTTGTATTCGAAAATTGCAATATTCTTATTTCTGACAAGAAAATCTCTACAATGAAAGAACTTCTTCCACTTTTAGAAAAAAATGTTCAAGCTGGAAAACAACTTCTTATCATCGCTGAAGATATCGATGGTGAAGCACTTACAACTTTAATCGTTAATAGAATCCGTGGAACACTTCAAGTTGCTGCTGTAAAAGCACCAGGCTTCGGAGACAGAAGAAAAGAAATGTTAAGAGACATCGCTGTTTTAACTGGTGCAACGGTTATCTCAGAAGAACTTGGCATGAGCTTAGAAACTGCAGGTCCTGAAGTTTTCGGAACAGCAAAAAGAGTAACTATTGATAAAGAAAATACAACCATTGTTGATGGTAATGGCGACAAAGCTGAAATCCAATCAAGAATTAGTTCAATTAAAGCTCAGATTATTGAATCAAGCTCAGATTACGATAAAGAAAAATTAAAAGAAAGATTAGCTAAGATTGATGGTGGTGTTGCTGTTATTAAAGTTGGAGCTCCAACTGAAACGGCAATGAAAGAAAAGAAAGATAGAGTTGAAGATGCTCTTCACTCTACACGTGCCGCTGTTGAAGAAGGTATTGTTGTTGGTGGTGGATCTGCACTATTGCATGCATCAATTGCCTTAAATGACCTTAAAGGCCGCAATGAAGAAGAAAATTTTGGTATCAGAATCATTAGACGTGCTCTTGAAGAACCTCTAAGACAAATTGCTACTAACGCAGGACTTGAAGGTTCAGTTGTCGTTAACGAAGTCAAAGCAAACAAAGATGTAAATTTTGGATTCAATGCTCTTGATGAAAAATATGAAAACCTTGTAACTGCTGGGATTATCGATCCAACTAAAGTTGTGCGTTCAGCACTTCAAAATGCAGCGTCTGTTGCTGGCTTAATGCTAACAACAGAAACTATGATTGCAGACATCCCAAAAAATGAAGCAGCACCAGCGATGGGTGGCGGAATGGGTGGAATGGGCGGAATGATGTAGTTTTTCGTCTCAAAAAAGTTTTAAATATTAGGGAGTCTTCGGACTCCCTTTTTTATTTTTCTCGTGTCAGTGCAAGCGACTTTACTAACGATTATAAAAAATGCTCTAATAAATGCATTAAGTTTATATCGGGAGAATTTATGAAAGCATTCTTAGGCCTTGCACTTTCTTTGTTTGTATCAGCATCATTTGCCTGCACAGATTTCACTGGAACTTATAAAGACCAAGAATCTGAAACATATTCAGTAGAGCAATCGGGATGCACTTCACTTATTCTCAATAACAATGAAGGAACTTTCACAACTTTGGCCGACGGACAATTTCGTATTTCAAGTGAAGATCAACAAGCAAGAGTTTTAACGGCTGTTTTATTTTCTGGCAAAGACTTAATTATGGATCACCATTTAGAATTAAAAGTGGCTTTACCTGCTGAAATTCCAGTTGAGATTATCCCTGCACGTATCTACGCTATCTATAGTAAGTTAAGTAACGGCAACATCGCTATAACAACTACTGTTTATAATATAAATGGCCAAGTTCTCGGCGTAGAAAGCTCTCAGCATCAAAAACTCTAAATAAAAATCTCAGCCTAAAAACAAGAAAAGAGTCATTTTTTTGAACCTGACATTTTCTTTTGACACTAAGTTAGCCCTTCTCAGTGACTTTTCGTCACTATTACAAAGTAGGGCTAATAAGCATTCAAAGACTTACTAATATTTTGCTTTTGGCACAGACCCTGCAATAGGTATTAGTAGGTGATCAAGGATGATCCCATGAATGGATTTCAAAACTCACGGATGATAATTTTTAAGGAGCTTTAGGATGAAGCATTTTTTGGCAATAGTTACTCTTACTTTCACTATGAGTTCTAAGGGTGCAAGGGCTACGACTTCATTTAACCTTTCTTGTCCTGAAAAATTTATTGCAACAGTCACAAATGTTGAAGACGTCGAAGCCTCCTCTGCTTTTCCTAAAGTCGAAGTAGATTTTCAAATCATTCAAACCCTAAAAGGGGAAAAACTTTTTTCTAAAAAAATTCAAGTGGTCAAAGACGGCCCAGTTAAATTTAAAAGTGGTGAAATCTATACTGTTGAATCCAACAATGTATGGCTTTGTTCAGCGACTTTATTTTCTAAAATATAACTTCATCTAATACTTAAATAAGCCCTTCCACGGATGGAAAGGTAGATATTAGTGACAATTTTTACAAGGATGTAAAATGAAGCACACAAAAAAATCGGCCATGGGTATTATCCCCCTTTTACTTGTGGCCTTTTTCTTGTCTCATTTTTTAAACACAAAAGCTTTCGCCTATTCATTTACAGTGGATTTCAAAAATGGTTTTTACTGGAGTTCATTTCCCATTAAAATGGCGAAGTTTGCACCAATCGCGAGTGATTCAGCTCTTTTAGAAAGAATGTCGAATGAAGCCATAGAGGAATGGGAAGCTGTCGTTGGAAAAGACATTTGGGAATTAAGTCCAGTTCAAAATACTACAAGTTACACTGGAAATTTTATTCGTTGGTCAGACAACTTTGGAGCAGAAACAGGTTTTGATCCTTCTCGAACGTTAGCGATTACGATTCGTTATAATCAAGGAACATTTTTTCAGCAAACAGTGATTATTTTAAATGGGAGTATTAGTTATCTAAGGCAAAATTGGGGTAATTCACTTAAGACAACTATTCTTCATGAAGTTGGTCATACTCTTGGTTTAGATCATTCAGGTGACACTCAAGCAGTGATGGCAGCTAGTTTAGGAGCAGTTTCTGCTCTCCAGTCAGACGACATCGCAGGTGCCAATGCAGTCATTGATGAAACGATCAGAAGACAATCAACTGGTTATATTTCTCCATTTGCTGCCAGAGAAGAAAAAGTTGCAGCTTGTGGATCTATTGAAGATTTAGCTAAAATAAGCGGTGGCCCTGGTGGTGGATCGACTACTAATTTTTTAGGGTCAATACTTTTTGGACTACTTATGATTCTAGGATTGGCCAGTGTTGGAAACAGGAGAAGCCAGAAGGTTTTGATCAGGTATTAAATAATTAATTTTTTATCTTTCATATGCCGATAAAAATGGCATGAAAGAAAATAATTCTCCAATCATTAATTACATTTTTTACTTACAAACTAAAGAAGAGCTTGATCGAACATTTTATCTATTAGCAGAAGTACTAAGGAAGATTAATATTTCTTTATTGCCAATAGAATCTCACGAGTTAAAGAATTTGGATAAATCCAAAAAAAATCATTTGATTGTGCTACGAAATGATTTTAGTTCAGCATTTGCATTTAATGATTTGAAAAAAGAATTTCTCGATAGTTCTATGGCCTCTAATAAGGTTATGGTTTATGATGTAAGTTCGTTTTCAGAAATTGAAAATGCTGTGAAGTTAGAAAATAAAAATGTGTATCGTTTTTTTCAACTTCCTTTGAATGTTAATCAAATCGCGATGACAATCGCGGTAGAATTTTTTAAGGATCGAAATACTCAAGTCGAATGGCCTGGTGGAAGAAGAGCAAAGTTACCATCTATGACTAATTCGAATTAAGCTTTAGAATACTAAATATTATGAAGATAAAAATTGGTGAAGAATCTCAAAGAATGCTCATGCTCCTAAAGCTTGATGCAAGAAGATTATTCGAGAGAATAAAATATCGAGCTCCTGAGTATATGTATGAATTTTCTCTGAAAAGAACGAGAGATCATTTTCCAGCAGTTTTCACTAATCGATACGGAGAGGCCACTTTTCAAGAACTCATGCTTTGTGGTCAAGAGGTCATTGCAGGTCTTGATCAGTTTTATAGCAAAGTCGATGAAATGCGATGGTACTTAAATCATACTCAAGACATGCCTAATCGAGTTGAAGATAAAGTCCATGCCTACATAAGAGAACTAGAAAAATTATTTGAAACTTTAAACTTGTTTATTGACGTTGAGATGGGACTCATTAAAGAAAATATAAATCATGAAACAGACAATTAACATTATCGCTTTTTTTTTCGTGCTTTCTATACCCTTTGCACTTTCGTCGCAAACGAGAAAAGCTATTCCGGCAGGTCGCTATGAAGCGCTTTCTGGAATTAAAAATTCCAGAGCCTCAAAAATTAATGAGACAGTGACAAATTCAGACAAAAAAGAAGCCGTGACACTTTTTTGGACTGAGGTTTTAAGCCATATTCCAGATAAAAGCACCAATCTTAATTTCTTTTCAAGTGGGAAGTTAGAAGACTATGAATCATCATCCTTAAAATCAAAGGGACTAGGTCAATCATCTCAAATTGGTCAAAAAACTAAACTTGTCTACAGTGATAACTTAAAGCGAGATGAAAACGCACTAAAGAGTTTAAAAAATAAAGACAGTCTTATTGTTCTTAAAGATAACCGTGAACTAAAAGAGGTCATGGGTCTCCTTTCTCAATTTGAAGTACTTCTTTATCAAGCAGAGAGCCAAACAAATTATTTTCTTTTGAAACTCAAGTAATAAACTCAAGTAATTTCTACCTGCTAGACGAAAATTCATTATCTCTTGATAATGGAAAGTAGATATGAAGTTCACTATTTTATTATACATTCTCATGTTTGGAATTCATTCAACGGAATCCTACGCCAATACGACGACTGATGAAGGTTTTTTTTCGGGTCGAATTTCAAAAATTAATCGTGCTATTTCAACGGTGAGAGTGAAGGTCGATTTTGATAATGTAAAATATGTGAACGTAAAAGATATGCTTGAATTTTGGGATGAGAGAAATTCTTCTTTGAAGTGCAAGAGTTATGTTATGGGACGAACTGCTGATTATATTCTTCTCAAAGTTTCGGATATGAAATTTTGTGAAAAAAATTTACTTTTCACTAGTGGAGCTTACTTTAGGTTTTTTAGTGAAGACTTGGCCAACAATGTGAAGATGGGCCGCGAAGTTGTAAGCATCCTGCTTAAAAAACGTATGGCGGTTCAAGGTCAAATGGAAATTCGAAATAAGGAAGTTATTAGTCATGTTGAGCGAGTCAATACAATTAACGCTCGTTACCAAACACTTCGCGAAAAATTAGAACAAGAATGGCAAAAAGAACTTCATGCATTAGATGAAGACCGTACTTATTCTCTAAGATCTTATAAAGACTTAGAACTTCGTCGAGATGAAATCGATCAAAAACTCGAACTTTATAGACTTAAAGACGACAACCTTACACTTGACCGATGGTCCCTCGATTCAAATCTCTATTTCAAAAAATAATTGAAGTCTGCGCTCATCTATTCTAATCTCTTAATAATTTTTTAAAAGGCGGAAAAATAGATGAAAACTCTTATTATTGCACTTGGATTAATGTTATCCATCACTGATACGGTATTGGCCGTAGGTAACCCGAATGCTCCATTTGGTGGAGATTTTAAAATCAATTTAGGACAAGCTCCGACAACTCTCAATGCACTTGCTTCTTCGGATGCATATGCCAGTGAAGTTCAGTCTTACATTATGGAAGGACTTTTAGGCAGAAATGTCGATACAAGAGAATGGGAGCCAGGACTGGCAAAAGAATGGACTATCGCAAAAGATGGGAAGTCATTTGAATTTACTCTTAGAGATGGAGTGAAATGGCACGACGGTAAGCCTTTAACGATTCAAGACGTGAAGTTTTCTTTTGATGCCATAATGGATCCAAAAGACACTTATAAAACAGCACATCTTAAGTCTTACTTTGAAAACATTAAATCGGCAGAAGTGACAGGGCCTAATAAAATTAAATTTACCGTGGGAACTCCTTACTTTAACAACTTCACGGTGGTTGCCGGACTCACAGTCGTCCCAATGCATTTATACAAAAATCCAAGCAAGGCTCAAGAGAAACTTTTAAATAAGACACTCATTGGTACTGGCCCTTATATGCTAAAGGAATTTGATCGCGCTAAGCGAATCGTCCTTACTTCTAATCCAAACTGGTGGGGAAGAACAGCTCCACATTTAAAGGGAGTGAATAATTTTCAATCAATTACTATGAGATTTATTCAAGATTCTACAATTTCAATTCGTTCAATGGAAAATGGCGATATTGATTTTCTTCCAATGCAGCCAGAAGAGTACGCTCAAAAAACTTCAGGGCCTAAATGGGGAAAAAGTGTTCATAAAATTAAGACACAAAATAAGCAAGTTTCTGGTTATGCCTTTGTTGGATTTAATTTAACCAATCCAATTTTTAAATCTGTTAAAACTAGACAAGCAATGGTGAATTTATTTGATCGCCAAAAAATGATTGAAAAACTTCTCTTTAATTTTTCACTTCCGGCAACTGGCCCTCTTTATCAACAAAGTGATTATGCCGATCCATCTGTTAAACCTATTGCTTTTGATCCTAAAGCTGCCTTAAAGGCACTTGGGGAAGACGGTTGGAAAGATACTGATGGTGATAAAATTCTTGATAAAATGATTGATGGAAAAAAAGTTCCTTTTAGTTTTACAATACTAGAACCACTTCCAGATTTCGTAAAATTTCTTACAACGTTCCAAGAAGACGCTAAGAAAGTTGGTGTAGATGTTCAGATTAAAGTTGTCGAATGGAACGCATTTATTAAGCTTCTTGATGAAAGAAAATTTGAAGCGGTTCGCCTAGCATGGGGTGGTGGAGATCTTGATTGGGATCCAAAACAAATTTGGCACTCAGAATCGATTGCCAATGCCGGATCAAATTTTGTTCAATATTCAAATCCAAAAGTTGATAAGCTCATTGATGACGCTCGTTTAATTATGGAAAAGAAAGAAAGAGTTACAAAGCTACGTGAAGTTTATAGAACTATTGCAGCCGATGTTCCTTATATCTTTTTATTTAACGGCAAATTTAAATTCTACGCTTATTCAAATCGTGTTGGCAGAGAAAAAGATGCTTATACCTATGGAATTGGCCCAGATTACTGGTGGATTACTAAATAGAGTTTAGAGGTTTTCTGTGTTTACTTATATTCTTAAGCGCTTACTTATAATGGTCCCGACTTTGCTCGGGATCACTTTAGTTACATTTATCATTATCAACCTTGCACCAGGAAGCCCTATTGAGCAGCGAATTCAGCAATTGAAATTCGGTGGCATGGGTCGAGATGGCGGTGGTGGAAAAGCCAGCGAAAAAAGCAGTGCCGTTTCTGAAGAAGTTATTGAAGCCCTTAAACGTCAGTACGGTTTTGATAAGCCAGTTCATATTCGTTATTTTATTTGGCTGAAAAATATCTCTCGCCTGGATTTTGGGGAGAGTTTTACATACGAAGAACCTGTTTGGGATGTTATTACCAGTAAGCTTCCCGTCTCTTTGCAGTTTGGGATTGTCTCACTCATTATGTCTTATTTGGTTTGTATCGTTCTCGGAGTCATAAAAGCGGTCCGACATGGAACCGCATTCGATTACATCTCTAGTTTTTTACTTTTTGTTTTTTATTCCATACCTGGATTTATGTTGGCCATTTTACTGATTGTCTATTTTGCTGGAGGGAGCTTCTACGACTGGTTTCCGATGGGTGAGCTTTATTCAGATAACTACTACGACTTAAGTCTGTGGGGAAAAATTGTGGACCGAGTTCACCATTTTATTCTGCCACTTATTTGTTACATGATCGGTTCATTTACGGTTCTGACGATGCTTATGAAAAACTCTCTTTTGGATGAAATTAAAAAAGATTACATTCGAACAGCGAGAGCTAAAGGAATGTCGGAAAAAGTCGTTTACTTGAAACACGCTTTGAGAAATGCGCTTATTCCTATTGTCACAGGTATTGGCGGATTTATATCAGTCTTTTTCGTTGGATCCCTTTTACTAGAAAGTATTTTTCAACTCGATGGAATGGGACTTCTCAGTTACAAGTCCATTCTTCAAAGAGACTACAACGTCATTATGGGACTTATTTTTATTCAAAGTGTCCTAATGCTAGTTGGTAATTTAATTAGTGACCTGGCCTATATCGCTGTAGATCCAAGGATTGATTTCAAATGATAGAAAAATTGCTTACCAATGAACTAAGTCGCAAGCGTTGGAAAATTTTCAAAAAAAGTAAGTCAGCAACATTCTCTGCTGTGATTTTGATATTCCTTATATTAGGAACTTTTGCTTCGCCATTTCTCGCCAATAGTAAACCTCTGATTGTTAAGTATCAGGGAGAAACCTATTTCCCGATTTTTAAAAATTACGATGCAGAAAAATTTGGGATTACTGATTCACTGACTGTTGATTATAGAACTCTTAAGCATGGAGAGGGAGACTATTCTATCTGGCCTCCAATTCAATGGGATCCATTTGAAAGTAATGACAAAGTTGACTCTTATCCATCTGCACCGAGTGAAGTGAATCTTTTTGGAACTGATGATAGAGGTCGCGATGTTTTAACCAGACTCTTGTATGGCTTTCAATACAGTATTTCTTATGCTGTGGCAGTGTGGTTTATTTCATTAATTATTGGAACTGCGCTCGGCGGAACTATGGGATACTTTGGTGGTAAGGTCGATTTTATCGGCCAGCGTATCGTTGAGGTTTTAAGCACCGTCCCTCAGTTTTTCTTACTCATTATTTTAATTTCAATTTTTTCTCCCTCGCTTTTTATGTTAATTGCCATATCTTGTATTTTTTCATGGATAGGAATTTCTTATTATATTCGTGGAGAGTTTTTAAAAAATAGAAATAGAGAATTCGTTGAAGCAGCAAGATCCCTTGGGGCCTCTAACTTTAAAATTATTTTTAAGCATATTTTACCAAACTCTCTTACTCCCATAATTACTTTTGCACCTTTTACCATTGCCGCAGAAATAGTGGGACTAGCTGCTCTTGATTATTTAGGATTTGGACTTCAAGTTCCAACACCTAGTTGGGGTGAACTTCTGGCACAAGCTCAAAAAAATTACACCATCGCTTGGTGGTTAGCTTTTTATCCTTCACTAGCATTGTTTGTTGTACTCACGCTCTTGAACCTTATCGGTCAAGGTGTAAGAGATGCAATGGACCCTAACATGACTTAAAAGCTTGCTTTGAGCCCGAGAGTTGCACTTCTCTTTCCCGAATTATAGCCAAAAATTTCTTCATACTGATGATTGAAAATATTTTTCACAGTAAAGAAAGCATTCATTAACGGATTGATCTTCATATCAAGACTGAGATGAAAAATCGTATGATCAACAAGATTAACGATATTGCCTTGATTGTTATAATCAGTCCGACTTCCAGTGTGATCAGCACTTATGTTGCCGCCATATTTTTCAAGTTGCAAATTCAGTTTCAAATTGATTTTAAAACTCGGACGCCTGACAAGTTTCGTATGAGCTGAGAGATCCTGGGCCTTAAGCCAAGTGGCCGATAGTTGAGAAGTCCACAAATCATTCCACCTCTGATGAAGACTCGTGTCTACACCGAGGATTCTTGCTCGGCCGCGATTTAAATTGATAAAAGTCACAGGATCATAACTCAATCGATTTTCAATTTGCGTACTAAAGAGTGACGTCACAAACTCTTTATCAGTAAAAGGGATAATAAATCCTAATTCGAGCGTCTGACTTTTTTCTGGAGTCAGCAATTTATGGCCATAAGTGGGATCAAAAAGTTGATTTAAACTCGGAGCTCTAAATCCAGTTGAATAGCTTGATTTAAATTGCCACTGAGAAAACTGGTGAAGAAAAGCTAACTTATAAGTGAGAGAGTTTTTAAAAATTTGATTGTGATCAAGTCTGAGTCCGCCATTAAAAATATTTGGACCCAAGTCTAATTTATTATTAAAAAATAAACTTTGGTTTTGATTAGAATTTTTGGCTTGGTCTTTTTCAAGGCTCAAATCAAAATTCAGTTGTGATGTGAGGAATTCAAAAGACTCCCATGTGTGACTTATCGCTGTTGTTTTAATTTGTCCCTTGGTTTTTACAATTGAATTTTGTGTATGGATGGGATCAGCAATTGTAAAGAGAGCCCTGTCATGGTTTGATTGGCTAAAAGAAACTTCCGTTTCCCCCAATGACCACAATTGATTATAGGTGACTCGTCCATAGTATTGTTTGGTAGTTTGAGAGTCATTAGGATCATCATTCCCATTTCCTCCACCTTTATCTAAATCAGATTCATCTTTAACGTAGTGATAGACGAATTTAATTTCAGATGAATTACTGAGCGCTTGAATGATATTAGTACTAAATCCGAGCCGCTTTTGGCCATCATTATCATTGGGGATATTTGTCTGATCGTTGGCAGCTGAAAATCCCTTAGACTGAAGATAGTCAGCTCCAAATGAAAGCGAAGTCTGCTTTATTTTTTTTTGAAAATTCATTGATGTTTTTATTGTTTCAAAAGTTCCGTAGTCTGCTTGTAAACTTGATTTGAGGTCTCCAGTCCCTTTTTTACTTGTAATGAGAATCACTCCACCAATCGCATTTGATCCATATAACAGTCCTTGAGAGCCTTTGAGGATTTCAATGCGTTCAATATTGTTCAAACTTAAATGACCAAAATCAAATTGACGGTTTGGATTACTCGGATCATTCATGACGATGCCATCGATTATGACCAGCACATGGGAAGAGTCAGCTCCTCTTAAAAAGAGGCTGGTATTTCCTCCCGAGGGCCCTGATTGAGTGAGAGTTAAATCAGACTCATTTTCAATTAATTGGGCAAAACTAAGTGAGTTTTCGATCTCTGATCTTTGAAATACTCTGATATCTGAGGGCGATTTTTCATGGGTGGACTTGATGCGATCGGCACTAACAATGATAGAGTCAGAGTCAGAATTGGCAAAAAGTAAAAAAGGTGTGAAACAAAAGACCAATAGGGCCAAGTGCATGAGAGTCCTCCGCGGGTTGAAATAGATAAAAAGGGATCGGACTTTACCGTTGCGGGACAGTGTTGGAATTTCACCAAACTTCACTTCTTTTTATCTCAGGGGTGAGTTCCTATCATACGTTAGAAGATTCCTCCTTTACAATAAAATTACTCGGGCTTAGACTTTTTAAATGAAGACACTCTTATTTTTCCTTGTTTCGCTCCTTACTATGTCCAAGGCCCTTGCTGTCAATTGTGAGGACCAAAAAATAATTGAAAGCTATAAGCCTAGTTATGCAAAACTTTTTAAAATTCATTATTATGAAAATTTTAAAATAGTTGAATCGGGTCGAGCTGAATTTAATTCAAAAGCTGACCGTTTCATCGTGACAGATAAAAAATTAAATTGTTCGACTAGTCTTCCACTTTTTAAAGGAAATTCAACTCGCTTTGTTGCCACCTCAACGACTCATTTACCTTTTTTGAATTTCTTTAAACTCCATAAGACATTAGTGGGCTTTCAGGGATTAAGTTATATTTACGATCCACTCTTTAATAAACAATTAATAAAAGAAATCAATTTTGATTTAAATCCTGAAGAACTTTTAAGCTTGAAGTCTGATATCATGATTGCTTATCCTGAAAACCTCAGACGTCCAGAGAGACTGAGAGAACTTCGAAAGCTGATGATACCGATTGTCTTAAATCATGACCTCGAAGAAAAGCATCCATTGGCCCGAGCAGAGTGGATTGTTTTCATGAGTTTATTTTTTAATAAAGATAAAGAAGCAAAAAAGTTATTCAATGAAATTGCCAAAAATTATGAGGATCTAAAAAAAGACTTAAGTACGCTTTTAACTAAAAATATTCTAGTTGGTGAAATTCAAAATGGAAGATGGGTTACATGCGGAGGAAAGAGTGATCTGGCCTTGCTTATCAGCGATGCAGGAGGAAAACTGGCATTAAATAATACTTCTTCACAAACGCAATACCTTTCACTTGAGAAAGTTTTAAAAATTACGACTCTTCCTGAGATATGGCTTCCTCAAAATACTTGGGCCGATAAGGCCAGCATGAAATTAGATTCTCGCTATGAAAAATTTTCGAGTATTACTATTTTTAATAATATTAATCGACTTAATCAAAAAGGATTTAATGATTACTGGGAAGGGGGGCTCGCTCGACCAGATCATCTTTTAATGGACCTGGCAAAAATTCTTCATCCTGAAAAGTATCCACAAGTTGATATGGCCTGGTACAAAGAATTAAAATGAATTTAATTTCCTTTAATAAACTAACTATCCTTGCAGTGATCACTTTCGTTATCATGAGCGTTCTCTTTTTTTATGGTGATGTTGGATTTTCTTATAATGATCCACTTATACTTTGGCATCTTCGTTTCCCTAAAATTATAGTCGCTTTTTTTGCAGGTGGAATGCTGGCCAGTGCAGGTCTTTTATTGCAAGTATTTTTTCATAACCCTCTCGCGGGGCCAGACTTGTTAGGAATAAATGCAGGAGCAAGCCTTGGTGTCGCTCTCGCCATTATGGGATCAGCATTTTTCCCAGCTGAGTTTTTGGTATTGACTATTCCAGTAATGGCCTTTTTAGGTGCCATGGCTATTTTTATTTTATTAATGTTTCTGGTACGAAAAAATATTAGCAAAATAAGTTTGATCATCTTGGGATTACTCATTTCTAGTTTTACGGCAAGCACGGTCAGTGTCCTGGTGAATTTTTCGACAAGTCTTCAAGTCAAAAATTTCCTTAGTTGGTCTATGGGAACATTTAAAGATGTGACCTTAGAGAACTTGCCCATCTTTGTTGGACTTTCAATGTTGAGCCTAGTTGGATTATTTTTTATTCCTAAAAAACTTAATCAATTCATGATTGGTGAAAATTACGCCAAGAGCATGGGAATGAACGTGAAGAGCTTTAAGCTTAGCCTAATTATCATTTGCTCACTACTTGTGTCTGTGGTTACTGCCTATTGTGGACCTGTTGTTTTTATCGGTGTGATTGCTCCGCATTTGGCCCGAGCGCTTATGAAAAAAAGTGATGTGCGCATTCTTTTACCAACAGTTTTTTTCTTTGGGAGTTTTTTAGCACTTTCTTCAGAGTTAATTTTAGTTTTAGTTCCAGTAAACTTTTTAAGCACCAATTCTCTTTTAGGATTAATTGGAGCTCCCATTATTGCTCTTTATTTGATTAGAGATCAAAGGAGGCTTCAATGAAAAATTCAATGAATCATTTAATGGAATTCAATAATTTAAAAGTGGGCTTTGGTGGATGCCAAATCCTAAGTGAGTTAAATGGATTTATTAATCAAGGTGAATTGATTGCTCTTATGGGAATAAATGGAGTAGGCAAGAGTTGTCTTTTGAAAACGCTTAGTGGTCTTCATCCATTGATGAGTGGACAAATTCATTTTCAAGATAAAGTGTTATCAGATTATAACCCCAGTGAAAGATCCCTCAGTATCGCGGTTGTCTTAACTGAAAAGCCAGCAGTCGATTATTTACGTGTTTTTGAATTAATTGCACTAGGGAGATCTCCCCATACTAATTTTTGGGGTGAATTAAGTAAGCTTGATGAAGAAATTATTTCTAAAGTCTTAGTGCTTTTAAATATTGTTGAACTAAAAAATCGTTTCTTTGATGGATTAAGTGACGGACAAAAACAAAAAGTACTTTTGGCCAGAGCTCTGGCCCAAGAACCAAGGCTTCTCATATTGGATGAACCAACGACTTATCTCGATATTCCAAGCAAGGTTGAGCTAATGAATTTGCTTTTAAAAATAAGCCGAGAAAAAAATATGGCGGTTATTTTTAGTACACACGATTTAAATTTGATTGAAAATATTGTCGACCAAGTTTGGCTGATTGAAAAAGAGGGTACTCTGATTCAACAAAGTCCCAAAGAAATGAAATCTTCAGGACTTTATTTAAAAAACTTTAACGTCTAAACTTGCACGAGCGTAATTGTTAAGACCTTTTCTTTGCCTTCTCTGATAAAGCGTACTGTCACTTTATCGCCAATTTTATATTTATTAATAGCACTGTAGAGATCATCAAAATTTTTAATGGGATCTTTATTAATTCCAATAATGGTATCACCCAAATAGTATTGGCCGAAGCGATCTCGCGATATGCCTTGTAGTCCAGCTTTGGCAGCCGGAGACTTTGGATCAACATACTTAATCATAACTCCTTCACGTAAACCAAATCGTGCAGTGTAGGCTTCTTCCAAGATCGCTACCCCAAGACCTGGTCGATTCACTTTACCAAACTGAATAATTTGTGGAACGAGATCTTTAATGATGGCGACCGGAATAGCAAAACCCAATCCTGCGCTCGCACCTGCACCACCAGCATTATAAATCATGGCGTTCATGCCTATTAGTTTTCCTTGAGAGTCTAATAAGGCACCACCAGAGTTACCGGGATTAATTGAAGCGTCGGTTTGAACCATTCCTTCAATGGAAACTCCACCGTAACCTTTAATTTTTCTTCCCAAAGCTGAGATTGATCCAGTAGTAAGAGTGTGATCTAATCCAAGCGGGTTTCCGATGGCCAGGGCTTTTTGTCCGACTAATAAATTTTTTGAGTCTCCTCTTGGGATAGGTTTTAAATTTTTTGGCAATTCTAAAAGCTTTAAAACCGCGAGATCATTTTTCGGATCTCCACCAATGAATTTTGCCTTATATTGTTTTTGGTCATCTCGAAATGAAATACTAAAAGCATCTCCACCATCGACTACATGATAGTTAGTTATAATATGTCCTGCTGTATCCCAGACTAATCCCGAGCCCATGCCGGCCTGGACTTCAGTGGCATCCATATCAAAAAATCCTTTGGCCTGTTTGAGGTTTGAAACGTTAACAACTGAATCAGCAGTGTTTTGAAAAACACCAATAGAATTTTTTTCGTATTCTAAAAGAGCAGATGTTTCTTTTTTCGCTAAGATTTGGGCGTGAACTGAAAAAGAAAAGCATAAAGTTAAAATGACTAAAAGACTCGGCTTATGCATGAACTCCTCCTTGCATGGAATGTACACTATAGATATAATCCCGGAACACTTTATGATCAAGAGGAAGAATAATGGAAATTAAGTTCTACAACCGCATATCAGGAAAAGTTGAAGGTGAATTGGTCTATGGAGATAAATTCATAGAGTGGCTTTATCAAACACCTAGCGGCAAAGGCCTCTCCGAACTTATTTGCAAGGCACCAATAAGTAAAATTTATGGCTTCCTTCAAAATTTGCCAATCAGCAGTCAAAAAGTAGAACCTTTCATTGAAAAATTTAATATCAATATGCAGGATTATCTTCCAGAAGAAGGTGCAAGTGAGCACAGGCCTTATTCAAGTTTTAATCAATTTTTTATTCGCCGCTTTCGTCCTGGAAAACGCCCCTTTACTTTAAGGCCATCCGAGTTGGCAGCATTTAGCGAAGCCCGCTATTATGGCTACGAAAAAATTAATCCTGAAGAGACCGTGCCAGTTAAGGGCGTCAACTTAAGTCCTAAAAATTTAATTTCCAATTCACAGTGGGAAAAAACGTTTGAAGATGGGCCTCTCCTTTTAGCTCGTCTTTGCCCGGTAGATTACCACCGCTACCATTATCCAGATAATGGAGTGATCCTAGATGATTTTCGTATTCATGGTAATTATCACTCGGTAAATCCTCTGGCCCTTAAATCAAAAGGTGACATTCTCATTACCAATGAACGTCATGTCACAATTTTAGAAACTGAAAATTTTGGAAAGCTCGCTTATATCGAAGTGGGAGCGACTTGTGTCGGTAAAATCATTCAAAGTAAGCCGCTCACCAAAGGCGAAAAATTTTTTCGTGGCGAAGAAAAGGGATATTTTCTTTTTGGAGGCTCGACCGTCATTGTTGTAGGTGAAAAAGGAAAATGGAAGCCAAGTGAAGATATATTAACTAATACTAGAAAAGGTTTAGAAACTTATTTGCACTTAGGAACGACTGTGGCCACAATCGGGTAATGATCTGAAGGATAGAGCTGTGGCTCAAAATATCGTCGGTCCATTTTAATCTCGTTACAAAAAAATGATTTAGGAATTAAAATCCAGTCAATGCGCTCGCCTGTTAAAGCTTCATGCCCAAGAAAGCCATGATGACTTGTTTCTTCAGGATGATTTAATTCTTCCCAAGGATCAAGCAATTCAAAATTTGTTATTAATTCTTTTTTTAATTGGCTTGTAGGGGGCTCGTTAAAATCTCCCAAAATAAGCAGAGGATCAGTGGGGCCCTTGATTTTTTTTACTTCTATAATTAAGACTTCAATTTGTTTTTTTCTCGTTTCCTGTTTTATGTGATCGAGGTGAGTATTGATGACTAAAATGGTGTTGTTAGTTTTTTTACACTTGAGTCTGGCCCAGGTGCAGAGGCGGGGAAAGGCACTTTCAAAAGCAGTGGAGCCCGGGATATCGGGAGTGTCTGATAACCAGATATCACCAGATTCCAAAATTAAAAAAACGTCAGGATTGACGTAGAGACAAGGATACATACGATCAAAAATCCAAGTGCGGTGTTGATCGATTAGGACGAGAGACTCTAGAAGTACGTCTAGTTCTTTTATCTGCCCTTCTCTTCCTTCTTGGGTGGCCAGTATATCAAGTTTATGTTCCCGATAAATTTGCGCCAAAAGTGGACGACGAGTTTCCCAGTCGTGAATTCCATCATCGTTGTTGGCAAAGCGAATATTAGAAGTCATTAAAGTTAAAGTTTGCATCTGTTCCTATTTTAAAACACATCGTTCTTATCTGAGAACACAATAATGGCTAAAGCTTTTAAACTCTAACCTCAAATCAGCTCCTTGGAGTCTTTTTAGCTTGGCACGACACCTGCTTTATAGACTTCGTGACTCATACAGGGGAGGAAAAATGGACAGTCAAAAAATTATTCTTGAACAGTATTCACTTTTATTTGGAAAACCAACCATAAAAGAAATCGCTAAGGATACCGGCATTCAGCTCACAAGGGTCTTCAGACTCCTTAATGGCAGCTCGATGAAGTTATCTGAGTATTTGGTATTCCAAAAGAAAGTAAAAGAAAAAATGGGGCTTTCTTACGGCCTAGAGGTCTTGGCCTTCGAGTGCTCACAAAAATTGAGTCCTACGGCGATTATGGAATTGGAAGCGATACTTAAAAGAAAAATCGAAGTCTGGAAGATTTCACAAAAACAAGAGTCACCAAATAAATTGGAACAAAAAATAGCTTAGTGCAATAAGGAGTCTTTATGTCTGAAGGTCTGTTAATGGTAGAAAGAATTGTCATTGAATCGTTATCTAAGAAAGAAAAAAATATCCAAGAGATAGAATTGGATACAAATTTAAGCCACGGCCTGTTGCTTAATATCATGCCCAATCTTCTGATGCGCAATATGATCCGCTACAAATCAGGGATTTACTCACTAGATAAAGAGCATGCGTTTTTATGGCTTTCTGAAATCAATAAAACTGAAAACATCAAAGAAGAGGCCCGTGAGATCTTTACTTCATTGGTAAATCAGTATTTTAAAAATGATGAAGAACTAAAAAAGCCTAAAGTATCTCAGTTTAAGATCCAAAAGATGTGGTTGACCAAAGAAGAAGAAATGATTTTAAAGTCTCACATGAGCACTTTGGAAGGATTTTTTACTGGTGTAAAAGAAGCAAGAAAGTATCATCCTCAGAGGGAAAAGACCTGTGAACAGCGAGTAGTTGTCTGGGGAATAACGGACTACTCTGATTTAATCGATGGAGTCTTAAAAGCTGTGTGAGAAATTTTTTTTTATTTTTTTAGAGAAGATAGTTGACGTAGATACCCCATTAGTAATATAAATTTAGAGATCATTATTGTGCGCGGTAACACGTCATCATCTAAACTAAAATTAGGAGATTTGAGATGAAAAATTTATTAGTTCTTGCTCTTGTTGTATCTGCAATGTCATTTGGTTGTTCAAAAAAAGAAGAAGCTACTACTGAAGCTGCACCTGCTGCAACTACAGAAATGGCTCCAGAAGCTGCTCCAGCTCCAACTGCTGAAATGGCTCCAGAAGCTGCTCCAGCTGCAGAAGCTGCTCCAGCAACTGAAACTGCTCCAGCTCCAGCTCAATAGTTATTAGTCACTCTTTTATAAGGGTGTTGGATAATATAAAAAAGGCTCCGTAAGGAGCCTTTTTTATTTGTGGTTAATGGAGATCTTCATGTCACTAAAAACAAAAATTTCCCACTACATCGGCAGTCATCGTTTTTTAAGTCGAAAGTTGAGATCTTTCCAGCCTGATATCTCCTGCCTTACCATTACTCATAAGTTTGATTTATATCTTGATCCCAAAGATCTTTACGGCCCATCTTATTATGTCATGTACGATAAAGGGGCAGCTTTTTATCATTACGAAGAAAGCTTGAAGGCCGAAATTCTTCAGCACCTCCCAAATGGAGGAGTTTTTTTCGATGTCGGGGCCAACATTGGTCTTATTAGTCTTTTCGTTTCAAAGTTTCATCCTGATGCGAAAGTTTTTTCATTTGAACCAGGCAGCATCGTAGGGCGATGCCTGAAAGAAACAATACATAAAAATAAACTAAAAAATTTAAGCTTAATTCAAAAAGGTGTATCTGATCATACGGGCCTTGCTGAATTTTTTGTTGATCCCAAATCTACTGGCGGGTCTTCACTTATAAAAGTTCATGCTGGAAGTAAAAATCAGTATGTTGAAAAAATTGAACTTGTCTCGCTCGATGACTTCAGTAAGGAATCACACGTCATTCCCGATGTGATTAAAATTGATATTGAAGGGGCCGAAACATTGGCCTTAAAAGGTGCGAGTCGTTTAATTTCAGAACACTCACCGCACTTAATTATTGAAGTGGATCATAAAAATTTTCTTTCAAATCCTGAGTTTTGGCTTGAGACCTTTAAGCACTACAAAGTGCGAGCTATTGGTGAAACTGAATTTAGTGAGATGAGTACACTAACAGAAAAAATTCGTCTTGATTTTAATAAGGGAATACTCAATCGGGATTATTCTTTTAAACCGACACGCTAAACTCTCGGTTTAGCCAACGTAACCATGAGTTTTAATCATCTCTTCAACTAAATCAATAAAACGATGATCGATATCTTTATTTTCTGGAGAGTCCTCACAGCATTGAAGATAGCCCAACATTTTTTGAAATGAAGTTGTCCTATTTTGTTTAGAGAGCCATTCGTGAAAATAAGTGATGGCATTAAGCCACGCCGACAAAGAATAATTGGAGTGATCAACAACTCGAAAAAATAGATCAATACCATTAACACCCGTAGGCCGCTCCTTAGAGTCTTGATAAAGAAGTTTCACTAAGAGTTCAGTTTGCGGGATGGTGGCAGCTCCTTTAGTGAGCCTAATGAGATTTCTTTCACTGAGATATTTTTCGGAGAGGCTGGTGCGTGCAAACTCGAGAGTCACTCGCCACTCTTCACCTTTTTCGCGAATAACATCTTCTAGTGTTTTAAATTGATTTGGGATCATAACCTAAATTGGGTGAAAGCCATTTTTCCACTTCACTGACACTCATGTCTTTTCTTTTGGCATAATCGACGACTTGATCATGATTGATGAGACCCACATTAAAATACTGAGCTTCAGGATGATTAAAATAAAATCCTGAGACAGAGCTGGCTGGATTCATGGCAAAGTTTTCTGTCAAACTTACTCCAGTGAGTTCTTGGGCCAATAAGAGATCCCAAAGAATTTTCTTTTCAGTATGATCCGGACAAGCTGGATAACCTGGAGCGGGTCTGACTCCACGGTACTTTTCTTTTATCAAATCGTCAGTTGAAAGATTTTCATCAACACCGTAGCCAAATATTTCACGAACTTTTTTATGGGCAAGTTCGGCCAGGGCTTCAGCTAATCTATCTCCGATCGCCTTAACCATGATGGAGCTGTAGTCATCATTTTTATCTTGGAAAGTTTTTGAAAACTCTTCAACTTCCGGGCCTGTTGTGACGACAAAGCCTCCGATGAAGTCATTGTGACCTTTAGGCGCAATGTAGTCAGCGAGACAAAGGTATTGGCCGTCTTCGCCAATTTTTTCTTTTTGTTGCCTTAAAAAGTGAACAGTCGTTTTGTTATTCACAACAACATCGTCGCCGTGTGAATAAGCTGGAAAAATACCGACCAGAACTTTTGGTGTAAAACGATTATGTTTTAAGATGTCGCTAAGTAGAACTTGGGCATCATTAAATATTTTTTGAGCTTCTGAGCCGTATTTATCATTACCAAGAATTTTTGGATAAGTGCCTTTAAGTTCCCAAGTCCAAAAAAATGGTGACCAGTCGATATAGGAAATCACTTCTTCTAATTTAATATCCAGAGTGAAAACACCTGTCTTGGTGGGACGAGCAATGGCTGTTTCATTCCAATTTGTCTTAAATGAATGTTCGCGGGCATCTCGCAAAGGCAGCAGGACATTTTCTTGATTTTGGTTGGCGTGACGACGGCGAAGATCTTCAAAACTTTCATTCATCTTCTTTACATAATCAGATTTTCTTTCTGGAGATAGAAGGTTGGTGCACACTTCAATAACTAATGAAGCATCTCCCACATGAGCAATCGGAGAGTGGTAATGAGGAGCAATTTTAATCGCAGTATGCGCTTTTGAAGTTGTCGCTCCCCCAATTAAAAGTGGAGTTTTAAATTCGAGGCGTTCCATTTCTTTTGCTACATGGATCATCTCATCTAATGACGGAGTGATGAGACCAGATAAGCCGATAATGTCTGCTTTATGGGTTTTTGCTGCTTCAAGAATTTTTTGAGTAGAGACCATAACTCCTAAATCAATCACTTTATAGCCATTACAAGCGAGAACGACACCGACAATATTTTTTCCAATATCGTGAACGTCACCTTTCACAGTCGCGATGACAAAAACACCCTGTTCACGAATAGGTTCTTTGGCCTCTAATTTTTCTTTTTCCATGAAAGGCTCTAGATAAGCGACGGCTTTTTTCATGACTCTTGCTGACTTAACAACTTGAGGAAGAAACATTTTTCCTTCACCAAAAAGATTTCCGACAACTTTCATCCCATCCATTAGTGGGCCTTCGATGACATTCAGAGGACGACCAAGTTTTACTCTAGCTTCTTCAGTATCGATTTCAATATATTGATCGAGGCCCTTCACCATAGAATAACTCATGCGAGCTTCCAGCGGCAGGCTTCGCCATTCATCAACTTTAACTTCAGCTTTATTTGAATTTTTATCTTTTAATTTTTCTGCTAATTCTAATAATTCTTCAGTGGCATTAGGGTGTAAATTTAAAACGACGGCTTCGCATTTACTTCGAAGTTCTGGATCGAGTTCGTCGTAGACTCCTAGCATTCCCGCGTTGACGATTCCCATATCAAGGCCTGCTTTGATGGCGTGGTATAAAAACACCGAGTGAATGGCTTCACGAACTAAGTTGTTTCCACGAAAAGAAAAAGAGAGATTAGAAACTCCACCACTGGTGAGAGCTCCCGGACATACTTTTTTAATTTCGCGAACGGCTTCAATGAAATTGACCCCGTAAGCGTTGTGTTCTTCTATACCAGTAGCGACCGTTAAAATATTGGCATCGAAAATGATGTCATGAGGATCAAAATTTAATTTTGAAACTAAAAGATCATAAGCACGTTTACAAATGCGCACTTTTTCACTGAGGCTTGCTGCTTGACCTTGTTCATCGAAGGCCATGATAACAACCGCGGCACCATATTTTTTTATGAGCCTGGCGTGATTTAAAAATTGTTCTTCACCTTCCTTGAGGGAGATGGAATTGACAATCGCTTTACCTTGCAGGCATTTTAATCCAGCTTCAATGACTTCCCACTTGGAAGAATCCACCATCACGGGAACTCTCGCAATGTCGGGCTCTGAAGCGATAAGATTTAAAAAATGAGTCATGCAAGCTTTAGAATCAAGTAGGCCTTCATCAAAATTGATGTCGATAATATTGGCGCCATTATCAACTTGTTGACGAGCGACTGAAAGCGCTTCATCAAAATTTCCTGCTTTGATAAGCTTGGCAAATAAAGGGGAGCCGGTGACGTTTGTGCGTTCACCGACCATATAAAAAGGATTGTTGTGTGTACTTTCTATTGTAAACGATTCAAGCCCAGAAAGGCGAGTCGCTTTTTTAATTTCTGGCAAATTTCTTGGTTTTTTTGTCTGACATTTTTTTACAATAGCTTCAATGTGTGGAGGTGTTGTTCCACAACATCCACCGAGGATATTGATGAAGCCAGCGTCCACAAATTCGGCCACAAATTTTGCCGTCATAAGTGGAGTTTCATCATAGCCGGTTGGACTAAGTGGATTAGGTAAGCCTGCATTGGGATAACAACTTACAAAGGTATCACTTATGCGCGAGAGTTCTTCTAAGTAAGGGCGCATTTCTTTTGCACCGAGGGCACAGTTGAGTCCGACAGAAAGTGGTTTAGCATGTCGAACTGAATTCCAAAAAGCTTCCGTTGTTTGCCCTGAGAGCGTTCTGCCGCTAGCATCAGTAATAGTAACTGATAGCATGAGGGGAAATTTAATTCCTACTTCTTCTTGATATTTTTCAATGGCAAAAATCGCACTTTTTAAATTGAGGGTATCGAAAGTTGTTTCTGGCAAAAGAATATCTGCGCCACCTTCAATCAGTGCTTTTGTTTGTTCATAATAATTTTCAACCATCTCATCAAAAGTGACAGCGCGGAAAGCTGGATTGTTCACGTCAGGAGATAGGGAGAGAGTTCTATTCGTGGGGCCAAGAGCGCCAGCTACATAAACTTTTTTTTCGGGATTTTTGGCCATGAAATCATCACAAGCTTTTTTTGCTAGTCGTGCTGATTCAAAGTTCAATTTATAGACGGAGCTTTCTAGGTCGTAGTCTTTTTGCGCGATTCTTGTTCCAGAAAAAGTATTAGTCTCAATGATGTCCGCGCCGGCTTCTAAGTATTGAGTGTGAATTTGATAAATCACATCAGGACGCGTGAGAGTGAGAAGGTCGTTATTTCCTTTTAAGTCACTCGGATGATTTTCAAAATGTCCAAGTCTGAAATCAGATTCACCTAATTTATAGGTTTGCACCATGGTGCCCATGGCCCCATCGAGGAATAATATTTTTTCTTTGAGAGTTTTTTCTAGTTCAATGAGTGTCGGGTGTTTTTTCATTTTTGGTACTTTTTAACTATGTCCACAATGGTGGCGGTGTCGTTCATGATGTAAAAATGCACACAAGGAACTCCCCCTTCGAGCAGACCTTGAACTTGATTAGTGGCCCACTCTTTTCCGATATGAGCAACGTTTTTTGGATCGTTGGTAATTCTCTCGACCAGTTCGTCAGGAAAATCGATATAAAAGTTTTTTGGCACACTCACCATTTGAGAAGCAGACTTTAAAACTTTTATTCCCGGAATGATAGGAATAGTGATTCCTTGCTCGCGGGCAAGACGAACGAAATCAAAATAATGTTTATTATCAAAAAACATTTGCGTGACAACGTAGTCAGCACCAGCGTCAACTTTTCTCTTAAGATTAATGAGATCAAGTTTTAAGTTCGGGGCTTCAAAATGTTTTTCTGGATAGCCAGCAACGCCGACACAGAAATCAAACTTTGATCCACCTTCAACTTCTTCCAGAAATTTTCCAGCGTTCAGGTCTTTAATTTGTTCAACTAAATCTGAAGCGTGATAGTTCATGCTGCGATTACGTGAAAGCTCTTTTTTATAGTTTGGCCCATCGCCTCTTAACGCGAGGACGTTGTGAATACCTAAAAAATTCAATTCTAATAAGGCATCTTCAGTTTCTTCTTTAGAAAAACCTAAGCATAAAAGGTGCACGACTGTGTCAATCTTAAAGCGGTTTTGAATAATGCCACAAATACCAATGGTACCAGGTCTTTTTTTATAAATTTTGCGCTCAATTGTCCCATCATCTCTTTCATTGTAATAAGCCGACGATGAGTGCGCCGTTACATCAATCCAAGCAGGATCAACGGGCCCGAGGGCTTCGACAATATCGATAATGTCTTGAACGGACCTTCCTCTTGGAGGAGGGACAATTTCATAGCTAAAGAGTGGGTTTTTTGCTCGGTCTAGGTGTTCTGTAACTTTCATAGGCTTTAATATATCAAGAAATAAAGAGTTCTACTAGGCTTGTGAGAGAGAGAGACAAGATTTATACTTAAATTTATGAGTGACTGGTATCAAATTGAGAGCAAATCGTTGATTGTCCAAATTACGACTAAGGGTGCTGAGATGAAGCGGCTCTTTTCTCGTGATTGGCATCGTGAGTTGTTATGGTTGGGGGACAATAAGGTATGGGATAGATCCGCACCAATTTTGTTTCCTATCGTTGGCAAACTCAAAGACGATGAGTATGAGTTACACGGGAAAAAATACAAACTCGGCCAACACGGTTTTGCTCGCGATATGGAATTTAAGTGCGTTGAAAGCACGACTAAAGAGGTGGAGTTTTTACTGGTGGCCTCTCAAGAGAGTTTTGTTCATTACCCTTTTTGTTTTGAAGTCCGTGTTCGTTACAGTGTTGAAGATTCAAAAGTTAAAGTTTTTTACTTTGTTAAAAATGATGACCGACAAGATATGTTTTTTTCTATTGGCGCTCATCCTGCTTTTGACACCAAAGATATTAATCACTATGAAATTCGTTTTGAAAAAGAGGAAACTGAATTTTTTAGAGTAGAGCAAGGTTTAGTTAATTGGAAAAAGCCTCAACTTTTGTCAGGTACATCACTGCCCCTCAACGCTGAAATTTTTAAAAATGATGCTCTTATTTTTAAGAAACTCAAATCTCGTCACGTAGATTTAGTCGATACAAAAAAACACGAAAGGATTCGCATAACTTCCAACTCTGATTTTTTTGGTATCTGGGGAAAAGATAAAGTTCCCTTTGTCTGCCTGGAGCCTTGGTTTGGTGTGAGCGATGATAATGAAACGGATAAAAAACTTTCAACCAAAAAAGGAATAATCAATCTTCCCGCTGGTGAAATTTTTGGTTTTTCTTACACAATTGAAATGAAGTATATCGGAAATCACACTTGAAATATTTAATTCCACTTGTATCCAGAGGTCCTTCGGCATCATCAAAAGATAATGTTTTAGCTGTGACTGGTCTTCAGGAAAATATTTTTATTATGGATAATCACCGCTTGGCCCTGTGGAGTTGGTTTTCTAAAATGAAAAAAAATAGTCGTTATAATTTTTTTCACATTGATGCTCATCCGGATATGAGTGAATCGGCCATCAGCGGATTTCATCATGACTTATGGAATTTAACTTTAGAAGAGTATAGAACAACGTGGGCAGCGGAAATTAACGAACCACTTTTTCGCTGGGATAATTACATCGAAGTCTTTTTGCAAAAATATCCTGAATGTGTAGGTAAGACTTATTCAGCTACTCATCATCTAGGATCAAGTAAAAATTTATCTGTTGATATAAAGCCTTATGATTTAGTGAAAACGATGAATGGGATTTTTAGTGGTGAAAGCTACGTGAATGATTTTAATTTTATTGTTAATCTCGATCTTGATTACTTTTTTTCAGCCGCACCTGAAAAGCATGTCTTATTTAGTGAGAGTTATATCGACAGCCTCGTGCGATCAATTGCTATGGGACTAGATTCAGGCTTAATTGAAATTCTGACTATTTCTCTTTCCCCGGAGTGCTGTGGCTCTTGGGAGAAAGCCGAGAGTCTTTTAAAGCGATTCGGATATCACTTAAAAGATTAACTCTTTCTTTTTTCCCCAAAATTTAAAATTTGATTATAATAGTTTGAGACACCAACATTTTTTCAAAGGATTGAATTATGGAAATGGAAAGACGAACGATTATTGAATTTCTTAAAACAAGTGACTCAGACTACGATCCAGCAATGGCCTCTTGGTCAATGATGGACTTAATTGATTATATGATCGACATGATGGCCGAGGCAGAGCTTGATTATTCGATTCTTTCAACTGCATTTGCAAGCCGAGTTCACCCAGATCGTTTTGATCAATTTCACGACGCTGTAATGAATCAGTATGAGACAATTCGTGATGGGGAAGAAATTCCTGAGCCGATGTTAGATAGAATTGCTTCGCAGTATAGATAGTTTTTATTTTTTTGCAATATAGTCCCTCTTTGAAAGTTTTTTTTAATTTTTTCAAAGAGGGATTTTTTTATTTTAGGTTGACGATTGTAGAGAGGATTCCAATACTCGCAGCGAACATGACTCCCATTTTTAGAGTGAGACTGTATTCTTGTTCTTTTAGGTCTTTTTTTAATTCTGATTTGAGATCTTTCATATCACTATGAAGCTCAGTTTTGAGATCTTTCATATCGGTTTGAAGTTCTGACTTGAGATTTTTCATTTCGGTTTGAAGCTCTGTTTTGAGATCTTTCATATCGGTTTGAAGATCTGACTTGAGATTTTTCATTTCGGTTTGAAGCTCTGTCTTGAGATTTTTCATTTCGGTTTGAAGTTCTGTTTTAAGATCTTTCATTTCGGTTTGAAGTTCTGTTTTAAGATCTTTCATTTCGGTTTGAAGTTCTGTCTTCAGATCTTTCATTTCATTTTGAACATCTCTTAGGTCAGATTTTGACATAAAGTAATGTTCCTTAAAATCAGCTTTAGTTGCGAGATTTTGTTCCATGAGATCCATCCAAATTTGTACAGACTCTTTAGCCTGTTCAGTGGAAAAGCCCACCTTTTCTAATTTCTCAGTATACCTTAAAGCTTGAATCATTGCATCTCCTCCTGAATATTCATCATGTTAGGGGCTAGAGATGCAAGCCTAATGGTAAAAGACCTAATCTTAACTTCTTAAGATTAGGTCTTATAATCATGGACTAAATTCTATTTTTGACGATTTAAAGAGCGAAAAACGATCCGTCTTCATTAGCATGCTTTTGAGTAATCATTCCATAACCTGGATAGTTCACACCATCGATTTCAAAGTCAGCGCCGAAACTATCAGTTCCCCAACTATTTTTGATGTAATACACGCCTTTATAAGTAAAAGTTTTTGAAGTTCCGTCGGCCATTTGTGTTTTGATTTTTACAATTTTGTTATCATCAAATCCTACAACTAAAACTGAGTGACCTGCTGGCTTAGATGGAGATTTCACTGCATCTATACTTCCTGGCTCTGGGTTTCCGATAATTCCTTGTGCCCAGTGATCCATGTTTCTTTCAATTCCAAGTTCTGCGCCACCTCTGTGGTTCCAGGCTCCGTAGTAGAAATCGATTTCTAAGATAACGGCCTTTCCATCAAGTAATCGCGTTTTAATTGTTTCTACTTCGTAGAGGTAGTAATTGCTATTAGTCGTTGTGAGGTATTCATTTTTGAAATTCAAAGCTTCTGTTCTTGCTGTAACAAAATCTTGGTCGTTGATGTCAGCGTCTTGTTTTAACAGTAATGATGGATCAAAGTGTGTGATCTGGCATGACTTCAAAGAAAGCCCAGTAAGTTCGGCACATCTTTGTTTTGATAAAAGTGTTTCTGATTTAGTCCAATCAACTCCAACGTAAGGAAGTGTAGCTTCCATCGCCATTCCATATTTTTTTGCTGCCGAAAAGTTACTTGGCGCACTTGAGCCATCTGATGATCTTCCTCTGACAGATGTGTACTGAAGCCATTCTTCGGAAAGATCGAGGGATTGATCGAAGAATTCATTTTGGATCATTAGTGTTTCAACATAAGCTGTTGCTGAAAAAATTGAACATGTGCCACGAGATTGTTGAGAGCGAACTGGAGTTTGAAATGTCATGGCCTCTTCGATGTCGTTTTTTGAAGCGAGGGCCTTGTTAGTTATTAAGCTCGTTTTTGGGTGGATTAAGTGAGTGTAAGCAGAGTCCAGAAATGCGTTGTCGTCGGCCATGACATTGGTGTTGGCCAAGCTTAGGAGAGTGATGAGGATCAGTTTAGTTTTCATGAGAAGTTCCTGGTTATTCAAAGTTGGGTGACAATAGGCCTTTTTGGCGCAGGAGTCCAATTTAAAAAGTAGATTGTGGGTATCTAATTTTGCGGGGGGTGTTAAGTGGGGGCTAGAACATGAAGAAGGTGGGGGTATTAAAAGCTTAGTCTAATTTAAAATAGGTAATTTAACCCTATTACTTCCATTTTAAGAATTGGAAATCAACGGATGGAGAATTAAAATTCATCTCTTCGTAGTTAATATTCGAATTTTTGTTGAACCAATAACCACTACTATAATGCCTTATTGGCCATATGACGGCTTGATCCCATATTTCTCTATTAATGAAATTTATGTCAGGTTTTTCCTTTTTAAGTTCCTCTTTAATTTTTCCAGTTATGTCTGGGAGACGAATAGCATCCTTAGAAAGAAACATTAATTTTAGGGTATCCATATAGTCAGAGGCTTCAAAGCCACTACCTAAAATCTCAATGTCATAAATATCATCTTTATTATTTTCTAATATTAACTCTGCACCAGAGTTTTCACCCAGTGCATTTATTGCAGAGGAGAAAAAATCAGTTATACTTTTTTTGTTTTTATTTTCTTCAATCCTAGCAGAATAGGTAAAGAAGTGACTCGTAAAAGAAAAAGGTTTAAACATGGGTTTTTCAAAAAAGTAAGTTACATCCATAGGTTTGATGTTTTTGAAACTCTGTGGAAGAAATGACAGTGTGATTGGAAAATCATTTTTATATAAGTCGTTATAAAATTTATATCTTAACCACTTACGAATGTCTTTGTTTTGAAGAATAGATTTTTTATTTTTAATCGCCGAAACCTGTACATAGCCAACTTTGAGTTTTTCAGAAGAGCTAATATATTCAAATTTATCAGTAACCATTAATGATCCTTTTGAAGCAGGTAGGAAATCTATTTTTTCAATTTCATTTGCAGTCTTTGCACTAATAAAAACACTAAATTTGATATTGTTAAGACGGTTTTCATGCGAATGAAAATGAACATCGGTTCGAAGTTTTAAATGATATTGTTCTTTGTTCCAAAGTGTGACTTCATAAGGTCCTGAGGATATTACTTTCATTTTATCTAGCCAAACGCCAGTCTTTTGATCATACAAGCTTGGATGTGCGATACCGTAGAAGCCAAATGAAAGTCTGTCTAATAAATCAGGCATTGGTTTTACAAAATTAAATGTAATAGTGTTATCTGTTGCTTTAAAACCATCAAGCTTGGAGTTAATATCTTTAAAGTTGTCAAATCCAACCAAGAACTCCAATAAACCAGATTCAGATTTCTTTTTATTGTTGAGATATATTAATCGTTTAAAATTGTTTTCAATATCAGTTAAGGTAATTCTGTCCCCATTAGAATATTTCAGATCAGTTCTAATTTTAAAAACCCAAGTTTTAAAATTATTTTCATTTTTCCAACTAGTAGCTATCATGGGGAAGTATTCACCATTCTTTTCATTTGATATCAATTTTGCAAATACAGAAGAAAAAGCAGCATGATGAATTAAATAATTATAGTCCAATGGATCACTCGAGAAAGCGATTGCTTCAACTCCATAAGTGGCTACTTTATTTTGGTTTTGATTTTTATCAAGATTTTTATAATAAAAAAATAATGAAATCGACATGCAGATCAAAATTATAAGATTAGATATTTTTATTCGAATCAATTTATTTCCAAGTTAAAGTTGTAAAATTAATTGTCTATTAGGAGGTAACAAGAAAACAATACGATTATAGCAATATTTTTTATGTGTGATTATTTCACACTTCTTAAATCTTTAATTAATTTCGTCTAGAATACATCGAGACAATTTATTTACAAGAAAAGAAAGAGAAGTATGAAAAAAGTACTAATTATATTTAAACCGATCCCTTTAGCGGCCCTGTCATTATTGATAGTTACGGTCTTTTTACGTTTTTATCTTTATGTTAATTCTACTCAACTAATTAAGGAATTTAAGAATCAAAACTTCAAAGAAATTTACGCCTTAGATACTTTAAAAATATCATCACGACTCAACTCTTTATCTTCTGCAATTAATTGGGTCTGCCTAGAAGGTAGCGTAGATAATAAGCTGTTTTACAAGATGGAACGTGGAAGTTGCTCAACTGGCTTCTTTCAACAAAAACAAGAATTGCACATACAACAGGCAAACAATATAAAACTGGTTTTTACTACAAAGTTACCTAAGGAAGTGGAGATTTTGTTTTCACTTTTCTTAGTTCTTCAATCTATTCTAATTTTTGCACTGATAGTCTCAACTCGTAAAGCAGAACAGGAAAAACGTCAAAGCGAGATTAGGAATTCTAAGTTGGCGAGACAAATGTCACATGACATTCGTTCGCCTTTAGCTACTTTAAATACTCTGCTACTAGACACTAATATAATTTCGGAAAACGATAGGGATCTGATTGATAAATCACTCAAAAGAATTAACGAAATTTCGAATTCTTTATTAATGAAAACTAAAGAAGTTAATAGTCTCAAAGAGCAAATTCAGCCACCAAAGCTCTTTGACAATAATCTCATTCAAATAATTCAAGAAATTGTAGATGAAAAGCGAGTAGAGTACCGTGAACTCGTTGATGTTAAAATCATCGTGACGTTTAGCCGAGATAATTTAAAAGCTAAAGTGGAAGAGTTTGAGTTTAAACGAATCATATCAAATCTTATAAATAACAGTATTGAAGCTCGAAAGCTCGGTTCTTTATTAGAGATTTTGATAGAGATTAAAACGATTGAAAACAAAATTATTGTTTCGCTACAAGACAATGGCTCAGGTATCCCAGAGTCTGTATTACAAATGCTCGGTTCGGGCGAATATACAACTAAGAAAACAGGTAATGGCCTTGGGCTTTTACACACTTTTGAAAGTGTAAAATCTTGGAATGGCGAAATTTCGATTGATTCAAAAGAAAATTTTGGAACCTTGATTATGATTTCATTACCACTTATTTATTCAAAAGAAATTAAGACGATTCTTTTAGATGATGATGAGCTTGTGAGGTTGACTTGGGAATCAGTTGCGAAGCGGAAGGAAATTTCCTTTAAGGCATATTCGAATCCGGATGAGTTTTATAAAGATATTGATACTTTTGATTTATCTTCTCCTATTTATATAGATTCAAAATTAGGAAATGAAGTAAAAGGTGAAAACATTGCAATCGACTTGCATGAGAGAGGATTTACTGAACTTTATATTGCTTCTGGATTTGATAAAGAATCCTTTAGCCACTTGGGTTTTATAAAAGATGTTAGGGACAAGAGACCTCCTTGGCCATAATCTCAACCCTAAGTCTGCTGGCACGCTAGGGAACGCTAGGGCAGGATTGATTTGAGTTGTCAAAAAAATTAATATAGACTAAATTATTACCATTGATAAAAATTGAGGTGTCTCTTTAATTTCATAAAAAAAAACTTACCGATTATTTTTCTATTTCTCGTTCAGTTTTTAAGTTCTTGCTCTCAGTTTTCTGCTAATAATGACATGAAAGATGAAGCATTTAAACTTTTGATAAAATCGTTTAAGCCTCAATTGGAAATTGTTTTTAATGAATATGCTCCGATTCTACCAGTCGACCGTTCACAATATCCTCTAACTCAAAAACTACCAGGGCCATTTTTCGATCCAAGTAGAGTTTCTCGTAGCACACTAAAATACGATGCCAACGGAAATTTACTTTTGCGTGCAGGTGATTATGTTGTCCCAGTGATGACTTATTGTATGAAGCAAGAAGGATCTAGTCCGAATGGCCACATATATTCACTCAGTAAACTTGAGGGCACGAGAGCTGTGATGATTCGAGAGCTTAATTTATTAGGTTCACCAAAATTCAATACGCAAGATCTCCAAATTGTTTATTGGAGTTTGCAAGCAGGACTTTCATACGACGAAATGACAAAAGAGAGTCAAGAAATAATTAATGAAATTATTCCCCAATATAAACCTCTTTTAAAGGAATCCTTTTTATCAATCTTAGAAAAAAAATGGAATAAAGTTTCAGATAATTCTAATGGATTAATTTCCTCACTTGAAGAAAGTTCAGAAAGCTTACTTAAAGAGTTGGGAAATGTAGGACAAAAAATTATTGGAATACGCCGATTTAAGGCCCGGCTTGATGAAGTCGGAAATGACTATTCTCAATTAAGTGAATTGATTAATACAACTTCACTTACAACCTCTCTAAAAAAATCTGATACTTCGTGGTCACAGATTTCAAAGAATGTATATGCACGTTTTGTAACAAGTGGACATTATCAGGAAATAGGATTTGTTCAAATCCGAATTTTAAAAGAAAATCAAAATAGAGTAATTAATTCTTTTTCGGGGGATGTGGTATCTTTTGAACTTGTTTCATTGGTTGGCAATCCTGGTCTAAATTCTATTCAACCTCTTGCATTTTCACCATTGTATGGATATGCGGGGGTAATGGCATTACCTGTACTTCTAGAAAACCCATTGGCAGCAACAATGGTTTTAGCAGCAGTATTGACAGCTAATACTATTAATTGGGATACATTTTTCAAACTGCTTGATCTTCTAAAATACTCGAGTGACACACAAGTAAAAGAAGAAATAGGAAAAGGAATAAACGTTTTGCAAGAAGCACATGATGAGTTAGAGAAACCATTGAAAGAAGCTGGTATTATAACTGATAAGACGAAAAATACTTCGACTAATGAAAAAACTGCCACGCGTGAATATAGTAAGATTGGTGGTGAAAAAGAGCAGAAAAAAGATTTTGATAAATTACCTGGAAAAATGCATACTGCGTCTGATGGAACAGAATACAAATCTTTGCCTAACGGAAATAATGTTGTTAAGCGTCCTGCAACGGATAAGCAAGCTCCAACTCTAGAGGTTCAGTCGTCTCAAAATGATTCTAAAAATTATGAGAAACTCAGAATAAAAGTGAGGTATTTATGAAAGTAAAATCATCTTATGGAAAAGAAGTTTATCTAGAGGATTGGAATACGCCCATTATGCACAACGAACAACTTTGGCTCGTAGCTGAGCTTAGAATCATGAATGGAATTCATTTATTTTTTAAGCTTAATTCTTCTAGCAGAGATGAATATTATTCATTTACAATATCTTTTAGATGTCCACTGAGGATTACTGATGAAACGTATGCTCATAACTGCATTGGAAAATATTTAAATAGAAAAGTTATAAGACCAAAAGATGAACAACGTAGTTCAACTTTAAAACTTTGGAATACATCGTTTATTAAGGAAATTGAAGAGAATAATGCACTCTCTGGTTATGCAGCAGAAAGAGATAAAAATATTTTTCAATATTTAATAATTACAGAAGATGAATGGGTTGAGTTTATTACTTTAAGTCCGATTGAATGGACATTTCATAAATGCATAAAAATTGATGAATTATTAAATACCTATATCAAAGAATCGGCAAAGCAATAATATGATTAAAGCTAGATTTTGCTTGTCATCCTAGATTTTTTTTCGAGTTTTTCTGTCAACGAGGTCATTCATTACCGAGCGAGATAAGCTTTTCTTAAGAGCGAGTTCTTCAGATTGCTCGATTTTTTCATTTAGCCATCGAAGGCCATATTCATCTTTAAAGCCGTATTTGTCATGTAAGGGAACTTTGAATGGTGCTAATCCAAGCAAAGTCTTGATTGTGCTGTAGGGATAGTCCTCGCAGTTTGTGACGAGGCCTGCCCGGATAGGATTTTGATAAATATATTTATAACAATTTAGTAGGTATCTTTGAGATTCGATGAGGCACCATTTATATCGTCCACCAAAAATGCGATTGATTTGACCAGTTTTAAATTTAATTTTGAGTGCGAGTCGTTTATTGAATTCATACATGAAGGAATCGAGATTTCCTGCAGGAGTAATGACGAGCAGGTGATAGTGGTTGGCCATGAGAACAAATGAAATGATTTCGACATTGTGAATTTCAAGTGCTTCTTTCATGGAGTCTTGGCAGAGTTGCCACATTTCGGGCAGAGCGAGAGTGAACCATTCTTTGTTATTTGATCGTGAAGTCACGTGGTAGGGAAGATTTTTTGAGCGTATGAGTTGTTTTCTTGGCATGGCCTAGGATGTGCAATTTTTTAAAAGGGTAGAGAAAGTTAAGTGGGTGGAATGGCTTTTGATATTTGGGTTGGAGTTAATAAAATTTATAAGACATCATCAAATTATGAAAAATGAAATGTATAGATTGTTAAAAATTAGTATTGCTGAAGTGCTACCCTAAGTCTGCTGGTACTCTACCCAACAGCGAGTTTTAAGTTAGGATCGATTTTGTGATAGAGAGTTATTAGGCGATCGGTTGAAAATTCATCGAGGCGATGATTTAAAATTTTGCTAATTTTAGCTTCATCAATTTCAAGTTTGTCGGCCAATTCTTTTTGAGTGCATTTGTGCTTAATCTTATAGATGACAAACTTTTGTTGAAGCGCAAATCTAAATTTTTCAAGTGGGCTTGCATTTGTAGGGAGTGCTTTCGTTCCCTCGAGTTTTTCGAGTTTTTTGCTTATCTCTTTAATTTCTTTCGAGCTTGGGAATTTTTTCATTTTGAACTCCTAAATGCATTTACTACACCTGTGTAAAACTGATTTTCCTCTAGAAGCCAGATTAAACGATAGTATTTATTATTAAATTCAATTTCATCTTTAACAAAATATTGATATGGAGGCTTATCATCAGCATAATCATGATATTCACCATCAAGAGTTCGAACAATTTTCAAAATTAATTCATCATTTATGATTGATGAATGCTTTTCTTGATAATGAGGATCGATAATAACTGCCTCGATTTTAAGTCCATTAACGGTTATTGATAATGGATACTCATTTCTAGATACTTTCATATCCTATCCCGACTTGCCATATTTGGCAACCTGATGCCTTGCTGGATGTTATCGTGCAAGCTGTGGCTGTGTTTTCGACATGTAAGCTTTTGAATAAAAAAGAATGGATAATGGGATTGTTAAATATTTGAGAGCGAGGGTAGCAATTTTAAGGGGCGTCGTAACTTAAGTAATTGGACTTGGTTTCAAAACCGATTTAATTTGTTGATTCTTTTTTTGCACCATTGCTACCACAAGTCTGCTGGCACTTATTGGAAACTTTACATTTGTAATTTAAGGAAATACGCTTTTTTAATGGTTAAGAAAAAATTATTATTTTCAAAAAACATCCTCGCAAAGTTCAAGTCAGTAAAGAGTAAATCCATTTATAAAAATAAAGCCCTAAAAAACTTTAGAGAATTATATGAATTACTTAAAAAGTAGTGTCTTTCTCTTTTTAGCTGCTCTAGTTCTAGCTTTAAAATTATAGTAGATAGGGAAAGTGGTGCTGAGATTGTTGGAACACCTGATAGGTTTTTACCTCAATGTGAAAGAGTTGAAATGGATGATGGAACAATAAATTATGGATTTATGATTCATTTCCTAGATGAAGAAAAAACAGTTGGTACTGCAACTGGAATGATTACTAATAAGGATGATTGTTTTAAATGGAAAGATGAAGTTCATAAAATATTATCTAATGGTAAATTAATTCGACTTCAGGGTTTTGGTAAATTGGAAGATCCAAGGATTTTGGAAGATTTTAAATATACATTCGAAAAACACGGTACATTTTATGGTAATGGGAGATCTATTGATTTCTTCAATATTCAGAATGATATAGGGGAATGTTATTCGAAATATAGTGAAAAAAATTGTTCAATATGAAATTATTTCTGAGTTTAGTTTGTAAATGTATACGACCCTAAGTCTGCTGGCACGCTCAAGCTACTTTTTGAGAACATTTAAGGCAAAATCTGGCTTCTTCTTCTAGGGCTTTTTCAAAATTGTCAAGGGTGAAATGACCTTCTTCTTCTAGATTGTAAATTATTGATGTGAGTGTTGCGGATAAAGCCAGTGGAGCCTTTTTTTTTCCAACTGTCTTAATAATTTGGTTAAAGATTATTTTAATTGATTCAGTTGAATTCATGCATTCTCCAATAGTAGTTTCGGTTCACTTTTATTATTTCTTTAATAGCTCTCGTCCTTCAAACGAATTAAACCATCTTTTAGTAATCTTAAGTCTAAGATTTTGGATAAATTGATCTCTTTTTTTGCTTTTTCAATCTCTATGTTGACTTCTTTTATCTATTTTAAAACTAATGTTTGTCTCATGGAGGTCAGCATTGCAATATCTTGCTCACAATCTTTGATTTGTGGATACTAGATTACTGGGCTGGAAAAATGAGAAAATAATTATTTGATGATGAGATTGTCAAATATTGCAATGTTGCAACCCTAAGTCTGCTGGCACACTAGGAAATAGTTACTTCTCCTGATAAGCCTGCCTTAAATAGTTGATCTTGAAGTGCATATTTGGCAAATGTTTTTGTAGGCATTGAAAGTGCTTTTGCAAAAGTCATAGCACGCTCAACACTCACGAGCTTTCGTCCTTTTTCAATGTTGCATAGGTCTTGTTTTGAAATATCTAAAATATTGGCCATTTCGGTTTGATTAAGTTCTCGGCTTAAACGATATGAGTATAGCATTAATCCAAAACTAATAGCCCCTGAAATTTTTCTGATAGCGTCTTTGGCAATAATCTTTTTTTTAGTAGTCATGATTATTAATCTCCAAAACTTCCACAGTGAGAATATTTGTAGCTTCATTCTTCATGTAGATAATTCTCCAGTTTTTGATGAGCGAAGAGGATCTAAAGCCTTGAAGTTTGCCTTTGAGTGAATGGTCACGATAGCCGCGTATCATTTGCATGGCCTGATATCCGTCAGTTTCAATAATTTCTATCCATAAATCAAACATAACTAAAATATACGATGGGATTTTTTTTAAATCTTTTTGTGCAACTTTACTTAAAATTACAATGCTCACCAGACTCGCTCCCTCAGTATACCTTTTCGGTGTACTTTGTCAATTGAATTATTAATTCAAAGGACTTAGTGCGATGGTTTAAATAGTGATAAAAATTTAAGTGATTGAAATAGAGAGCAAGATAATATTTATAGAGTGAGAAATGACGGCGTAGACGTCAATTTCTGAATTCTTTCTTTTCTTCTTATGTTTTACGCACTCTTGTTACCCTAAGTCTGTTGGCACCGAATGGAAACTTTACATTAAAAGTACCTGATAATATTATTTAATTATGGTAAAGAAAAAAGTAGTATCGGTGAAAGAACACTCAAGGAAAGTACCTGTTAGTGAGAAAAATCCTAGTGGTGTTACAATTGTTGACAAGCATTTTCGCAGGCTAGACGGAACATTTTTAGATTATAAAGAAATTGAAAAAATTCAAAAAATTTATGACTTAAAAAAAATAATTTATCCAAAATCTGGAAAATTATTAGACTATCCAGACGCCGACAAACTTGATGAATTAATTGCAATTTGGACAGACTTTTTCAATAAAAAATTCCCATCAGATGTTTTTCTTGATCCAGATGTCGTGAAGGCGCTGATTGGAAGTGAGTCTGGTTTCAAGCTAGATCCCAAAAATCCCCAAGCAATAGGTGTGGCTCAAATTACAAAACAAACTTTTAAAGCATTACAAGATTCAAAAGGTGAAGTGAAAGAATTTATTTTTATTAAATTCACCTTAAAAGATTTGAAAGATCCGAAGATCGCCATACCGATGGCCATAAGATGGCTATTTAGGAAAAAAAGATTGGCACTAGGAAAGCTAGGAAGAGAGCCAAATGCTGAGGAAATTATTCTTGAATACAAAGGATTACTTAATAGTAAATCGACTTATAAAATTAAAGCCCTGAAAAAATTTAGAGAATTATATGAATTACTTAAAAAGTAGTGTTTTTTTAATATGTTTTTTTCTTTTTAGCTGCTCTGGTTCTAGTTATAAAATTATAGTGAATGAAAATAATGCAAAGATAATTGGAACTCCAGATAGATTTTTGCCCCAATGTGAAAGAGTTGAAATGGATGATGGAACAATTAATTATGGATTTATGATCCATTTTTTAGATGAAGAAAAAACAGTAAGTACAGCAACTGGACTGCTGACGACTCCAGCAGCTTGCTTTGAATGGATAGGCGAAGTTCAAAATATTTTAGACACTGGTCAAGAAATAATAATCAATGGATTTGGAAATATGACGGAGCCAAGAGTTGAAGAAATTTATACACATATTTTTAAGGGGCATGGTACTTTTAAAGGAAACGGTAGGTCTATTGATCTTTTTAGTATCAGAAACAATTTAGGTAAATGTTTTTCAAATTTCGAGGGAAGATGTTCTGAGAAGTGAAAGCACTGATGTCACAAAGAGAGGATATGGAAATCTGCATTTTTTTAGCTCCTCGAGAGGGGGAGTTTATACATTCACGCTACCATAAGTCTGCTGGCACGGTTACAGATTCCACCGCGTACAAGGGAAGATTCATTAAGTTTATATTAGATGGCCGGCCAGCGATTTGATGGGTTACTTTTTCTTTTGAAAATACGTCTAATGAAATTCTTATTGCATTTTCTTTCTTTTTTTCTTTGGCAAAATAGAATAAAGATTTCAAATGACCACTTGCCGTTGACTTTACTTCGATGGGAAGAATTTGATTTTTGTATTGAAGAAGAAAATCAATTTCGCCTTTTTGAGAGCCTTTGTCTCTCAACCAATAGAAAAGTTCAGGGGGAGTTGCTCCTCCGTGAATATAGGCTAAGTGTTGTGCAACAAATTGTTCAGATATAATGCCTTTAGTATTAAACGTATTTTCGAATTCTTGATCAATTGTTTCGAAATCAAGTCTTAATAAGCAGTTCATTAATCCTATATCTAAAAAATATAATTTTTGAATTGAAGAGTCACTCTCTCCCATTAAAGGGATGCTGTTTCCATCAGAATGGTAACAAGGAAGCAAGACTCGAGCATCGATGAGAAGTTCAATGATGCGTCTTGTGTCTCTTGCTTGTGCATTGGGATCTATTCTTTGATAAATGATCTTTTTTCCCAACTGAAGGATAGTAGAGGTGAAAACCCTTTGTATTCTTTCTATTTGAATACGAGCGTTGTATTTGGGAAAATCAGCAGTATAAGTTTGCAGAATTTGATCCTGAATTCTGCGGACAGATATCAAACTCTTTTCTTCAACATAAGTTTTAATAGCCTTAGGCATTCCACCTATATAGTAAAACTTGCGTAATTCTTCTTTTGCAGACTCATGGACTCCCGGTGAAAAATCAAGATTGCTTATTTTTTCTGATAAGAGCTTATTGTCAGTGGCCCATAGATATTCAGTGAAAGTCATGGGCCCTAAATGATAAAATTCAATTCTTCCTACAGGAAAACTAAATTTTTCAGATTTGAGTACAATCTCTAAAAGAGAGCCCGCTGCAATTATGGCGACGTCTGGACGTTCTTCATAAAAATAACGAAGTGTACTTAGGAGTTTTGGTTGTTCCTGGATTTCATCAAGAAATATAATCGATAGAGGAGTTATAACTTTTTTGGTTTTTAATTGAATCTCATCAAGAACATTTTGAATTGAAAAACTTTCTGTATTAATACTTTTGAGTTTTACTTTTTCAAGATTTATTTCAATGAGCTCTAGTTTTTGTGACTCACAAAAAAGTTTTACTAAAGTTGACTTACCGACTTGACGTGCCCCTCCTATGATCAGAGGCATGCGGCCAGATCTGTGAAACCATTCGAATAAATCTTGTTCGGCCCTTCTTTTCATAGTTACATTGTAAAGCATTGTAATATATATGTGAAGAAGATTTTTAGGGGTATTTTTGATCTTGTAAAGCAGGTTTTTAGGGGTATTTTTATGCTTGCTTAGTGTTGCTACCCTAAGTCTGCTGGCACGTTTTGAGTTCTTTTATTGCTGTTTCAATTTTTGCAATAATCTTATCAACGTTCTTAGTTTTTGATGAAAAGGCATAGGCTCGCAGCACTTCGTTTATTAGAGATTGGTACTTGGAATTATTTTTGCGTGCAAGATCTTTAAATTCATCGAGAACGTCCTCATCGATCCAGATACTTATACGCTCTTTGCTGTTTTTGGGATCAAATTCATCTGGACTAATATTATTTTTTTTAGAAAGTTTAATTTTAGCCATGATAGTGCTCCCATTTTTCGAGAATTTTTATTTTTCTTTTAAAGATTTGCTGCTGAATGATTCTTAAGTCGTTTGCAGAAAATCCGTATGAAGAAACAATTTCCAGGGATTCAATGTTCACTTTAGCATGTGAGTCAGGGCCAATGACGTGAACATGTGGAGGTGCGTGGTCATTTGGCCAAATCTTAAATTTCAAACTTTTGAATCTGAATATTTCTCCCATTTAAGTATATACCTTGTATGCATAATTGTAAATAATGCTTAAAAATGCAAGGTTTGTGTAGTCAGGGGAAACGCATCTTAATTTAAATCAGTTATAATTTATTTTCGGCCACTTACGGCCCTGCACGATGGCCTTTCGTCTTTTTTTTGCGATGATTTTTCTTATTTTTTTAGGAGAGCATCGTGACAAAAAAGAAAGAAGTAGATCCAGTTTTCATGTTGGATTTTATTAGTTCAATTGAAGATCCAAGAATTGATAGAACAAAAAAACATTCATTAGAAACAATTATGATCATTGCAATCTGTGCTGTCATTTGTGGTGCAAAATCATGGAATGAAATTGAAGTTTACGGCACTCTAAAATTAGAATTTTTAAGTAAGTTTTTAAACTTAGAAAATGGCGTGCCTTCGCATGATACATTTAGAAGATTTTTATGATTTTAATGCCGAATTCATTGCAAGATTTTTTTACCAATTGGGTGTCTAGTTTTAATAAAGATGAAGTTAAACAAATCTGTATTGATGGAAAAACATTGCGGGGAAGTAAGCGAAAGGGAGATCGTACAATTCATGTTATTAATGCCTATTCAACGGGCCTAGGATTGTCATTAGGGCAGTTGAAAACAGATAAAAGAGCAATGAAATAACGGCAATCCCAGAGCTTTTGGATTCGCTGGATATAAAAGATACAATTGTTAGTGTTGATGCCTTAAATTGTCAGACTGAAATAGCTGATAAAATTGTTTCCAAAGGTGGTGATTATTTATTTTGTGTAAAAAGTAATCAAGAAAAATTACACAGTAGAATTGAAGAAAGATTTGAAAAATATGAGCAACGTGGACAAAAAAACAAATCCGAAAGCTTTGAGGAAAAAAGAAAACTAAAACATGGTCGGTTTGAAAAACGATCAGTAAGAATAATAAAAGAAAATGATGATTATTCATTGGGAGTTAATCCATTATTAAAATGGAAAAATTTAAAAACCATTATAGAAATTAGTGCGGAAAGAATTGATCAGAAAACAGGAGAAGTTCAGAATTCAAAAAGATATTATATAAGCAGTAGAGATGAAAGCTCTGAATATTTTTTAAATGCAGTTAAGGATCATTGGCAAGTAGAGAATTTATTGCATTGGCATTTGGATGTCACAATGAGAGAAGACGATTGTCGCTGTAGAGTTGAACACAGTGCTGTTAATTTTTCTTCTATAAGGCAATTGGCGTTGGGTCTTGTGAAAAAGATCGTTATAATGAGAAGTAAAGCTGAAAAACTTTCAGTCAGAACAAAAATGCTTAAGGCCGGATGGGATAATGATTTTCTATTGGATGTTTTACTTCAGTGAAATTAAGATGCGTTTCCCCTGTTGTGTAGTGGGATGCAGGGTTAATCTAATTGATTTTATTAGAATGAATTTTGGGTAATTATTGGAAATTGACGGCGAAGACGTCAATTTCTAATTCTTCGTTTTCGTTTCTTCTTCTTATTTTTTACGCACTTTTTCTACCCTAAGTCTGCTGGCACTTGTGCGCTTATGCAGATTGCTTTAAGGCAAGGCCGGCGATTTGATCGAGGTGAATGTCAAATCCACATGGCCACTGAATGTCTGTTTGGAATTCTCCGATCAAAGCTTGGTTCCACTCTGAATCATTTTTAGGATAGCAATAAACATTTTGAAATGAGCTAATGTCAGCTGTGTAATCAGAATTATCGGATAGAGTAATTTTAATAATGTTATAATTTATAAGTTCAAATGTTTTAATTCGTAATAGTATAAAATTCTTCATTATTTTAATCCTTCGATTTTTGGAAATGGCAAATTATTGAAGGCCAACTTCCACGAACATACTAGCATTATTTGATTTTTCAGTATCCATTTTTTTACTAATTTTTTTGCAGTAAGTGGTAAATATCCAGCTAAAATATTTCCATTGAAATCCATTACTGCTTGGAATTCTGCATAGTTTGCGTGAATGTGGGGTGTGTGATGCTGTTCATAGTCGTTCCAATACATATATATTTTAATTCCGTAAAACTCTGAAATATTGGGCATGCTTTTATTCCTTGGATGAAGTCCAAAAAGTAATTGCAATCTGAAAGGTAAATTTATTTTGTTAAATATTTAAAATGACATTCTTAAGAGCTTTAAATTTTTAAAATTTGATAATCTTACTTTCAATTTTATGTTTTATGCGTTCTTGCTACCCTCAGTCTGCTGGCACAAATCAAGCAACTTTTAGTTTCATATCGATAATGTAGCCGAGTGAAAATAAAATTCTGACCAATCGATCAATGGTCACTTTCTGTAAACTTCCATTTATTATGCCAGTAATTGCGGAACGCGGAACTCCGGAGAGATTGGATAGTTCTTGATGCGTTAGATTTTGATGTTTTAGAGTAAGAATAATTTCTTTGGTTAATTTAGCTTTTAATTCTGCAAGCTGGCCTCGTTCTTCAGAAAGACCAATTGCCAAAGCCAATTCTTTTGCATTTTTGTATTTTTTCATTCAATAGTCCGTATACGCTTTTTTATAATTACCAAGTTATTTTTTGGGATCTTTTGGCTTTTCTTTTTATAAGCATGAAGTGCATAAATAGCATCATTCTTTTTTATAATATAAAAGACTCTGTAAATGCCGCTTTTATCTTTAAATCTTAATTCATTAAGAGATTTATGAATCTCACTTAAAGAGCGTGAGAGTGGCATTGATAGTTGAAGCCCGCTTTTAAGTTTAGAGATAGCATCTAGAAAATCTTCTAATGTTTCCCTTGGTAACTCTTTAAGTTCTCGTTCGCATTGGTTTAAAATAACAATATCAAGCAACATGGTTAATGTCTCACATTTAAGACTTAGGGTAAAGATGTATTTAATAAAATACTAATATTCAATGGAAGAATATTTATCTGAAGTTTAAGATACTGATTTTTTTGGTCACGTGGGAATGCAAATATCAAAAATTGAAGTAAAGATTAATATTTCTGAATTCTTCGTTTTCTTTTCTACTAATTTCTTACGCACTCTTTCTACCCTAAGTCTGCTGGCACTCGCGTTAGGCTGCTTTTAAAAACATATCTAGGTATCCGCGTATCTCATTTTCCCAGTATTCACGAAGTTTTTGATCATGCGATGTTATAACTGTCATTAATTTCACAACGACTTCTTCTACGACGGCTGAAGTGCTCATTTCTAAGAATTCAGAAACTGCAACAAGCTCAATCATCATATTGGGCTTGAACTGGATGTTGACTTTTTTTCTATCCTTATCGTTTGTAAAAGACTTTAAGATTTCGTGATCAAGTAGGGATTCTAAGCGAGTAGATTTTTTTTCATCACGATCTATAACATTAAAATAAATTGTGACTAATGCTCTCATGAATACTGTTGGTGAAATTCCTGGATAATCTATTAGATAAGTTTCAGCACAACGGATGATATTTTTTGAAAAGTGACATTGTGTTTGAAATTTATCCCTTCTTGTTTTGTAGATTTCTTCTAACCAGTGCATATATTTTCTTTCATATGCGCTATCACGTAAAATGGCACCACAGTCATTGCAAATACTTGTGAAGGCTTCAAAAGTCATATCAAAAATTTCTTTTGAGACCTTCTTTGTTTTTATATTTTTATGTGTGCATTGCATTTTCAAATCCTTCCGTCTCAGTCTTTTTTAAAAGATTGAATTTCGATCCCTCTTGGATCGTCTGTTTCAAAGAAAAACCCTTTGATGTAAATATTAGTTCTTCTTCCCAGAATTAAAAAATTATCTCTTAATTTGAATACCCAGGTAAATCCCGTGTCTCCATATTTTCCTCCGTCACTTTGCCTTTCTGACATTTCTGGATATTTTTCCTTTGTTTCATCAATACTTTTTAAATACTTAACCAATATCTCACGAGAAAAGTTATCTGGTCTTTTTTCCCAATATTCAAGTTCATTTAGCCCGGCATGTTTGAGTTTCTTTAAAAATAACTCTTCATTGGATTCTATTAAAGTTCTTAAGAGTGCTTTGTCCACATCTACCTCTTTACAGCATTTGCTGTGTTTTTATATATTATACCGCAATTGCTGTAAATGGAAGGATTACTTTCTGTTGTTATAGTAAAAATCCTATCATCTAGTATTTATTAAGCGGCAAAACAACGATTAGTTCTGCAATTCTTTTTACAGAAAGGTTTCCGTAGATGGTTGATTTCTTGATTGAGAATTTTCGAGTAGATCAAATATTGAAAGTTGTTTATTGAAATTTGAAGAAATTGACGGCGAAGACGTCAATTTCTTCATCTTCGTTTTCTTTTCTACTTAATTTTTACGCACTCTTTCCACCCTAAGTCTGCTGGCACGTTAGGAAATAGTTACTTCGCCTGATAAGCCCGCCTTGAAGAGTTGATCTTGAAGTGCATATTTGGCAAATGTCTTTGTTGGCATTGTAAGAACTTTTGCAAAAATTATAGCACGTTCAACACTCACTAACTTCCGTCCTTTTTCAATGTTGCAAAGGTCTTGTTTGGAAATACCTAAAATATTGGCCATTTCAGTTTGATTAAGTTCACAGCTTAAGCGATATGAGTATAGCATTACTCCAAAACTAATAGCTCCAGATATTTTTCTGATAGCGTCTTTGGCAATTATTCTTTTTTTAGTAATCATGATTATTAATCTCCAAAACTTCCACAGTGAGAATATTTGTAGCTTCGTTTTTCTTGTAGATAATTCTCCAGTTTTTATTGAGCGAAGAAGATCTTAGGCCTTGAAGTTTGCCCTTGAGTGAATGATCACGATAGCCGTGTATCATTTGCATCGTCTGAAATCCGTCAGTTTCAATAATTTCTACCCATAAATCAAACATAACTAAAATATATGAAGGAATTTTTTTTAAATCTTTTTGTGCAACTTTACTTAAAATTACAATAACCACTAGACTTGCTCCTGCCAGTATACCTTTTCGGTGTACTTTGTCAATTGAATTATAAATTCAAAAGACGTGGTGCAAATGGTTGAAAAAGAAATTAAAATTTAAGTTGTTGAATCTATTCGTGAGAGTGAAAGGTGATTCTTAATAATTAGTTCTGTCTAACGCACGCTTTCTACCCAATGTCTGCTGGCACTTATTTTGCACTTATTTTGAAAGCCAGATCAAAATTTCTTTTTGAAATTCTTGGACAAATTCTCTGAGTTCTTTTACATCTTCAGGAGTTGCTCCACCAACACAGTCATACTCAACAATATTTCGTTTACGCCGGCATGTGTCGAGATAATCTGCATCATCATTTTTATGACTTCCCAAAATAAAGGGTATCATCGCAATAGTATTCATGTGATGGCCTTGACCTTTAACTCTATAGCCAGATGCTCGAACTAGAATATTTGCTAATTTTAATGCAGCATTGTAAGCAATTCCAAATTGCCAATCGTCAGAAATTTCAGTTTGAGCAGAATCTGCCAAATCTCTTTCAACAATCTTTAGTAAATCAGAAATTTCATCGTGTGATGAATCTTGTTTTACTAAGATTCCACTTTTTATAAAATTATCGATACTCATTTATATTTCCAACAATTGGTTTAATTTCTTCTTTAAGTACGCTTGTAATAAAATGATCTTTGTCTTTAATTCTTTTCTTTAACTCAAGGACTGAGTAAATATGTGGATTGATTTCTCTGCCCAATTTGTCTTGAAGTCCTGAAAGTAATTTAGCAAGAGCCCTCATTCCCAAATCACCAATGATAATTATATCAATATCGGATGATGCTTTTTCATTATTCTTTGCCACAGAACCGAAAAGAAATGCACACTCAATTCTTGGGTCTGTTAATCTTTCTTTCAATAGCGAAATGATTCCAACTGTTTTTTCAACAATCGATACAAGATCAGTATAAATTGGATGTTCCTTGTTTGCTCGGTAGTAAATGCGATTTCCATCTTTTCTTGCTCTAACTAAGTCAATTTTGAGTAGATGTTTAATTTCTTTTTGCAGTGAGCTGATTCGAATATCAGTTATTTTTTCTATTTCGCGAAGATAATGTTCCTTACCCTCTCCATCAAAAAGAATTCTCATTACTTCGGCCCTAGTTTTTGATGTAAATAATTCTTCAAGCATTTGTTCACCTTTGTAGGTCAATTGTATCACAAAGGTGGTCATTTTAAAAGTGGGTAAAAATCCAGGGCCTACGCATCTAAATTCTATAATCTATCGGCTACTTACGGCCTAGCGTAAAGGCCTTTTATAATTTAATTGATAAGCTACTCATCAATTTTCATTTTTAATGGAGTTATTGGTGAGTAAAAAAGTTGTTAAAATTGGAATCTATTCATTTTAATGGGGAAAATCGGTCAGGTTTAATAGTGCTAAGCCATCCAAATGAGATCACCGAGCGGCGGTAGTTCGTGGCGATTGTAAAATCGGTCTTTTAAATATTCACCAAAGCTAATTCCTATTTTTCGGCAAGTACTCATCAGACCTAAGAAAATATCTGATGCCATGGCCCCTTCTAAGCTTCTAAAATATCCTCTGATTTTTCTTTGAATAACTTTTTCTCTCATTGCCAATTCAGAAGTATTATTATGCAAAGGAATAGTTGGAAATTCCAAAACCAAAAGCAGCTCATCTTTTTTTGCTCTAGTTTTTTCCATCAATTGATTTAAAGCGAAGTAACAAGTCTTACCTAAAAAAATTAAATCAAATTCATCACTCAATTCTTTCTTTTTCTTGTCATTGGGATTAATTTTATAAAGCTTTAGCTTTTCGTAATATTTCAAAATGTTTCTCTAAAATCGGCAACAGCTTTTATAAAATCGGGATGACTTGGAGTTAACTTTTTATAATGGCGTTCTTCATGAATCAAACAAAGACCTAAGAATTCCAGGATGCCTTTAAACTGGGGGGCATCATCACAAATCAAAATTTTTGACCTCACTCCAAGAAAATTATCCCTAAATGCACCAATGGCACAACCTTCTTTTATGTGTTTTATCCACGAAGTAATCTTTCCTCTCGCCCAGGGAGCATTTAGGATTTCATTGGTAAACTCATCTGGCCCATACAATCTATTTGATTGTAATTTTCTAAGTTCGCCAACGATTGCCTTATTGTTAACTTTATCATCAACATATTTGAGTGCAATTTCATTAATTGCAAATTTTAATTCTGTTCCGGCAAGTGCTCTCAATACAGCCTCTCTATTTTTTGAAAGACTTGTATAATAATCAGTAAAAAATTGATTACAAACTGCAATGCTGTAACCATTCTTTCCATTAAGTCTTGCACCGGTATCATCAATTTGAGAAAAATCGCTTCGACTGATTCCAGCTTCCCTTACATTTTGTCGTTCTTCTTCAAATCTCTCATGACAAAGAATCATATTTGAAATTTCGCCGACAGATATTTTGACTTTAAGTCCGGTTAAAATTTTAAAAAGAAGATTTTGTGTCATTCTTGCCTCGTAGTGAAACTGGATGACAAATGACCAAATACCAGGTCCGAAGATACTACCTTTATATTCGGGAGGCAGTTGTCCTTCAAAAACTTTTCCTAAAAATGGTGAATAGTATTTATGGATAATAAATTTGGTATTATTTAGATTAAAATTTATGTCTTGAATTACGACATCTCTAGTACCTTTGTATTGTGCATCTTTTGGAAGATCTTTTTTTCGACATCTTTTTCTTCCGTATTGTGGATTTCTATTTCTTTAGCATTTTTATTTTTTCCACGCCCGCCGTTCTTGCCGCCTTTCTTTTTATCATCACTATCTTTCTTGTCATCTTTGTTTTTAGCAATATCTGGCTTGCCTTTTTCGCCTTTGAGGCGATTGATTTCATCCTTGAGCTTTTGATTTTCTGAAGACAGTTCAGTTATTTTATTTTCTTGAGCATCAACTTTATTGAGAAGAGTTTTAATTGCACCAACTAGCATTTTGACCGGAAGCTTGGAAAATAGTTCGATGGTAAAGTTTTTGATATCGGCGAATGGCATTCACCAATACTTTCATATGGAAGACATAAGGCCAACTAACATGGCCTTACATTTAAAAAATTACCCCAGCGGGATGAATAGATTCCCTGCGTAATCCTAACTCGTTAAAAATATTCACAAATACATATTTTACACCTCATTGTAGATGTGTACACATTATGGTACACTACTAGTGAGGTGATTATGGAAAATACAAGCGCAAGAAAATTAAGAGCAGAACTGAAAGCTTATCTCGATCTAGCGTCGAAAGAGCCCATTCGAATTCAACGCCGATCAGGTGAGAATTATGTCTTAATGAATGAAGAAAAATATGCCAATCTACAAATGGAAATAAGTTCTCTCCAACGACGTTTACTCGCTATGGCCAATATAATTGATGGTGATACAACTGAATTGAAAACTAAAGAGGAGCGCCTCAAAAGGTTTAAAAAGTAATGACCAAAGCTACAATTCAAACAACCTTAGTCTATGGCAAATCGCTAGAAACAATCGGCCCTTGCCAAAAATCCCTGGTTTAAAATAATGAGAAATTTTATCTTATTGAGAATTAAATCTTTCGAACTTATTAAATACAATATTATAAAAATTAATCTATCTGATGACTCAGTCTACACCGCAGATATTAGTTCTTTTCAAAGTGTGTACTGCTATCCTAAAAACGAAGCCGAATGGTTGCAAGCTTTCGTCGGTGAGTTTAAAACAGCGATCGAATGGCCTTGTGGTTTCGACATTCACTTGGATCAAATTGCAAACATTGCCATAAAGCAGTCTGCTTAAACGTGCCAGCAGACTTAAGGTGGAAAGAGTGCGTAAAATGAGAAGAAAAGAAAACGAAGATTTCAGAAATTGACGTCTTCGCCGTCAATTTCTGAAACCATTTTGCCATTTTAATTATTTATTTTCAGCACTTAATCTCTGGTTCTACATATTCCTCATGCAATTGTTTTGAATGCAAGGGTTCGAGTTTTAAAATCGACATTGCATATTTAATCAATGAATTATATTAAATTCAACAAGATAGGCATCTGGGATTGTTTTTTACCCACTTTTAAAATGACCACCTTTATGATACAATTGACCTATAAAGGTGAACAAATGCTTGAAGAATTATTTACATCAAAGACTAGGGCCGAAGTAATGAGAATTCTTTTTGATGGAGAGGGTAAGGAACATTATCTTCGCGAAATAGAAAAAGTAACTGATCTCCAAATCAGTTCACTACAAAAAGAAATTAAACATCTGCTCAAAATTGACTTAGTTAAAGCGAGAAAAGATGGAAATCGCATTTACTACCGAGCAAACAAGGAACATCCAATTTATACCGATCTTGTATCGATTGTTGAAAAAACAGTTGGAATCATTTCGCTATTGAAAGAAAGATTAACAGACCCAAGAATTGAGTGTGCATTTCTTTTCGGTTCTGTGGCAAAGAATAATGAAAAAGCATCATCCGATATTGATATAATCATCATTGGTGATTTGGGAATGAGGGCCCTTACTAAATTGCTTTCAGGTCTTCAAGACAAATTGGCTAGAGAAATCAATCCACATATTTACTCAGTCCTTGAGTTAAAGAAAAGAATTAAAGATAAAGATCATTTTATTACAAGCGTTTTAAAAGAAGAAATCAAGCCAATAATTGGAAATATAAATGAGTATCGATAATTTTATAAAAAGTGGAATCTTGGTAAAACAAGATACATCACACGATGAAATTTCTGACTTGCTAAAGATTGTCGAAAGAGATTTGGCAGATTCTGCACAAACTGAAATTTCTGACGATTGGCAATTTGGAATTGCTTACAATGCTGCATTAAAATTAGCTAATATTCTAGTTCGAGCATCTGGCTTTAGAGTTAAAGGTCAAGGCCATCACATGAATACTATTGCGATGATAACCTTTATTTTGGGAAGTCATAAGAATGATGATGCAGATTATCTAGATACATGCCGACGTAAACGAAATATTGTCGAGTATGACTGTGTTGGTGGGGCAACTCCTAAAGACGTAAAAGAACTTCGAGAATTTGTTATTGAGTTCCAAAAAGAAATATTGATCTGGCTTTCTAAATAAGTGCCAGGCCAGCAGACATTGGGTCGAAAGCGTGCGTAAAAAAGAAAGAAAAACGAAGATGTAGAAATTGACGTCTTCGCCGTCAATTTCTGAAACGACTATGTTATTTGCCATCATTTATATTCACTAGTTGCTTGGTAGCCAAAATAGCCACGGACCGAGAGATTTTCCTTAAACGCAACGACTACTCTTAAGTGTAACGTCAAAATTATATTATTATAAAATAATCGACTCAATGATTTTTTAATGTGAATGCATTTTCATACTGTCTGATCACATCTTCACTAATTAATTGTTCTCTAAAGTAATCTTTCCATTTTCCCGAGACAAAACTATTAACATCATCAATAATTTTTTCTGCTTCAACTTTTTCTAATTCAAAGTATTTAATAGACGACATTAAGTTCCTCTTTGATGCTTCTCTATAATGAATACCTAAAGACATTGCAAGCATGAAAGTTGCGGTTGTTGAAGGCTTCGGAAAAACATCATAAAGTGGGGCGAGTCTCCATTTTTTATCTATGCAAAGTAAACCGTGATTTCTTGGATGATCATCATCATTATTTACTGCAATATTAAATGCAACTCTTTTGAATAATTCTCGTAAGTCTTCTTTTATCTCACGATCGTTACTCCCAGCTTTTCGAATAAATTCGCAAAATACTGGATAACTCCAATCCTTCTGCCAATTCACGTACCAACCACATACACTGAGTGAACTTATAAAATGAAAGCGATTTAATTTACGATCAATCAGACGTCTGTCAAAACGTTCAATCATAAAAACTCGTCTACCTGCATGCTCTGAAATTTTTATTTCTGGCACATTTAACCCGATATCACGGGCCAAACTCATCGTTGCATATTCAATTTTTTGCTCTGGTAAAGAATCTAGGGAAGTTCCATATTTTGCTAAATAATATTTTCCATCAAGAACGATTGAGACCTTAGGCCTTCCACCACCAAGTGTAGGGCCAAGCTCGAATAGCTCTTTTAGTTTACTGCTATCAACATCCTTGATCATCAATTCAGTTTGCTCAATTATTTGTTCTAATATTACATTTTTCTTTTTATGTGGTTTCCAACCCTCACGACTTAGCTGCATTGGTTCATTGTCACTGATTGAAGAATATGCCAACGCACCTACATGCTCTAAACCGTTTGCAAGGACATACTCTAAATCGTTCATCTCAGGAACGTTAAATTTTTTATTTAATAGCTGCTGTCCCCAGTAATCAGGCGCACTATCTAATATGGAAGTAAACAATTCACTCGCCACAAATTTACGGCCATATGTTGGCAAATTTTGAGGATCAATATCTATTCGCTCTTCTAAGTCCAAATATGATTGCTCGTACTCTAGTTCATGTTCATCTTCTGTAACCGTCAATTTTGCACATTTTACATATTCATGACCAATGCACATATAGATCCAAAATTCTTGCATATCGCTACCTACCCTATAAATCTTACGAAATTATTTTTCTTAGATTTTGGTGGCGTTGATTTATTTCCACCTTCTCTTAAATCTTTTATCTCTTTTATCGTTTGCTGACGGTCTAAGTCTGGATTTACAATATCAGCGATTCCTGTAAGCAATCCCAATGCATCCAATACATTAAAAACTTTTCCAAATCCTACACTCACATCACCGGCCTCTATTCTACTCAACACAGTTTTTGAGACTGAAGATTTTGTGGCCAACTCAACTAAAGACATTTTTCTTCGTTTACGTGCAATTTGAATGTTTTCACCTAACTTCTTTGCCTCAATCTCTGATTTAATAAATGTTTTCACTTTTCCCCCAATTAAGAGAATGTCCAAATACGGTCATTATACTATGATTCAGTTCATATTTGGGAAATAATTAAAAAATAACCCATATTTGGTAATAAAATCAACATTAATCCCATGTTTGGGAATAATGCCAATTTGTAATTTCAGGCACTTAAGGTTTATAACTGCAACCTCAGCTGGCCCACAATCGTGCCAGCAGACTTAGGGTGGAAAGAGTGCGCAAGAAAGAAAACGAAGATGTAGAAATTGACGTCTACGCCGTCAATTTCTGAAACTATAATGTCATTTGCCATCATTTATATTCAATAGTTAATCTCAGACTCAGCAATTTCAAAATGCATTTATTCAAGCACGATAAAATTAACAAATATAAAAACCAGAATCTATTCATCCCGCTGGGGTAATTTTTTAAATGTAAGGCCATGTTAGTTGGCCTTATGTCTTCCATATGAAAGTATTGGTGAATGCCATTCGCCGATATCAAAAACTTTACCATCGAACTATTTTCCAAGCTTCCGGTCAAAATGCTAGTTGGTGCAATTAAAACTCTTCTCAATAAAGTTGATGCTCAAGAAAATAAAATAACTGAACTGTCTTCAGAAAATCAAAAGCTCAAGGATGAAATCAATCGCCTCAAAGGCGAAAAAGGCAAGCCAGATATTGCTAAAAACAAAGATGACAAGAAAGATAGTGATGATAAAAAGAAAGGCGGCAAGAACGGCGGGCGTGGAAAAAATAAAAATGCTAAAGAAATAGAAATCCACAATACGGAAGAAAAAGATGTCGAAAAAAGATCTTCCAAAAGATGCACAATACAAAGGTACTAGAGATGTCGTAATTCAAGACATAAATTTTAATCTAAATAATACCAAATTTATTATCCATAAATACTATTCACCATTTTTAGGAAAAGTTTTTTGAAGGACAACTGCCTCCCGAATATAAAGGTAGTATCTTCGGACCTGGTATTTGGTCATTTGTCATCCAGTTTCACTACGAGGCAAGAATGACACAAAATCTTCTTTTTAAAATTTTAACCGGACTTAAAGTCAAAATATCTGTCGGCGAAATTTCAAATATGATTCTTTGTCATGAGAGATTTGAAGAAGAACGACAAAATGTAAGGGAAGCTGGAATCAGTCGAAGCGATTTTTCTCAAATTGATGATACCGGTGCAAGACTTAATGGAAAGAATGGTTACAGCATTGCAGTTTGTAATCAATTTTTTATTGATTATTATACAAGTCTTTCAAAAAATAGAGAGGCTGTATTGAGAGCACTTGCCGGAACAGAATTAAAATTTGCAATTAATGAAATTGCACTCAAATATGTTGATGATAAAGTTAACAATAAGGCAATCGTTGGCGAACTTAGAAAATTACAATCAAATAGATTGTATGGGCCAGATGAGTTTACCAATGAAATCCTAAATGCTCCCTGGGCGAGAGGAAAGATTACTTCGTGGATAAAACACATAAAAGAAGGTTGTGCCATTGGTGCATTTAGGGATAATTTTCTTGGAGTGAGGTCAAAAATTTTGATTTGTGATGATGCTCCCCAGTTTAAAGGCATCCTGGAATTCTTAGGTCTTTGTTTGATTCATGAAGAACGCCATTATAAAAAGTTAACTCCAAGTCATCCCGATTTTATAAAAGCTGTTGCCGATTTTAGAGAAACATTTTGAAATATTACGAAAAGCTAAAGCTTTATAAAATTAATCCCAATGACAAGAAAAAGAAAGAATTGAGTGATGAATTTGATTTAATTTTTTTAGGTAAGACTTGTTACTTCGCTTTAAATCAATTGATGGAAAAAACTAGAGCAAAAAAAGATGAGCTGCTTTTGGTTTTGGAATTTCCAACTATTCCTTTGCATAATAATACTTCTGAATTGGCAATGAGAGAAAAAGTTATTCAAAGAAAAATCAGAGGATATTTTAGAAGCTTAGAAGGGGCCATGGCATCAGATATTTTCTTAGGTCTGATGAGTACTTGCCGAAAAATAGGAATTAGCTTTGGTGAATATTTAAAAGACCGATTTTACAATCGCCACGAACTACCGCCGCTCGGTGATCTCATTTGGATGGCTTAGCACTATTAAACCTGACCGATTTTCCCCATTAAAATGAATAGATTCGATTTTCCAAGTTAATGTATTGTTTTTAATGGCCCCTGGCTGTGTCTATTATAATCATTTTTAATAGACACAGTCCTTCTTACTGTCTATCCTGTTAGACGCTAGCATTTTTGTGTCCAGTAAATTGAATAAAACTGAACACAGCTAAAATAGTGTCTGATGGATGAGACGCTAAATTTTTAGTGTCTAAAAAAAGACAATTTTGAAGATGGAGAGATCATGGAACCATATACGCCGCAGAGATTACCCTTAGAAGGCTTAAGCTATGAAAGACTAATTAAGTTAGTTGGCGAGGCTAATGCTCAGCTCTCAGAATATAACGGACTACTACAAGGAATTATTAATCCAAGTATTTTACTTTCTCCTCTTACAAACCAAGAGGCTGTGCTGTCTTCAAAGATTGAAGGGACGCAAGCAACCATGGAAGAGGTTTTGGAACATGAAGCTGGAGAAGTATATGATGAATCAAAAAGACAAGACATCAAAGAAATTTTGAATTACAGAACTGCATTAAGAAAAGCAGAAGAGCATGTGGAAACATATGGAATCAGTTTAAATATAATCTTAGAGCTGCATAAAATATTAATGGACAGCGTGAGAGGCAAAAATAAAACACCTGGTGAATTTCGCAAGGATCAAAATTGGATTGGGTCGTATGGATGTACTGTTGAAAAAGCAACATTTGTTCCACCATCACCATTACAGCTCAATGATCATTTGAAAGCATGGGAAGAATATCTTAAGTATGAGGACTTTGACGTACTTGCTCAATCAGCAATTGTGCATGCACAATTTGAACTAATTCACCCGTTTAAAGATGGTAATGGTCGTATTGGGAGACTGTTGATCCCTCTTTTTTTATTCAGTAAAAAGCGATTAATTAGACCAATGTTTTATTTGTCTGACTACATGGAGCGAAATAGAGATGAGTATTATGCACGTTTAAAAGCTATTTCATCTGAGGGAGATTGGACAGGTTGGATAATTTTTTATCTGACCGCTGTTGTTGAGCAGGCAAAAATTAACAATACAAAGACTAGAGCAATAATGAAACTATATGAAGATACAAAAACAAGAGTGAGAGAAGTAACTCGTTCTCAATACAGTATGCAGTTAGTTGATTCATTTTTTGCTCAACCCATTTTTGTAGTTACTCAGTTATGTGCAAGAACAGGTATCCCAAAGGCATCTGCACATAGCCTTTTAAAGCAATTGGAAAATGAAGGAGTTATTATAACTTTAAGAGCTGGCTCGGGTAATAGGTCTGCAATGCTTGTATTTCCAGAACTTTTAGACCTTGCAGAAGGAAGAGAAGTTGTGAGGCCTCGAAGAACTAAAAAATAATTGCTAAATTCTTCGTATTTTCTCTTCCTAATTTCTTACGCACTTGCACCACCTGTGTCTGCTGGCACGTTATTAAAAACGATTAATTACGTCATCTAGAAATTCACTTACGTGCGGCCAGTTCTTACCGGTCTTTATCAAGCAAGGCTGCGGAGGAACTGCGAGATCTTCATGCTTATGATGGAATTTATTATGAGTTTTGTGAGGGCTGCAGTATCTTATTAAAGACTCATCTGCCGTTTTGTTTGAAAGTTTTCACCAACAATGATAAGTATAACTGTCAGTTCGTGCTATCTTTTTACGAATGCCTTTTTGTATTTCTATATCTTTCTCAATTTTAACAAAAACAATATTACCATTTTGAGTTTTTAATTCAGTCTTTTTTATATCGAGTGTATAGTAATTCTCAGTAACTTGTTCATGCACATTAAAATAATTGTCCCATGTATTCCATCCATGTTTAATTTTTTTAGTCATAAATTACCTAAGTTTTTTTAGAAATTGTATCTTGCGTGATAAAGACAAAGCATCTAAAAGAGAATCATCAGTTGGCTTTTCTTCTGCGCTTAAGATTAAATCTTCAATCGTGCATTTTTTTACAATAGAAATTTTTTTCAGTTTTTTTGTAAAATATTGGATAGCTTCTTTATTACTAGTAAATCTTGGTTTCAATTTTTCAATGCTGCTGAATAGTTTACTTTTATCTTTATCTTTTTTTATTTCTAATTCCATAAAAAGCTCCTTTTGGTTTATCTCAGTATACTTAAGTTTGATATTCCCTCAAAATTGATTTCGTTAATGATTTCTTGTTGTTAGCGATGGTTTTTATATTTGTTAATTTTATTGTGCTTGAATAATTGCATTTTGAAATTGCTGAGCCTGAGATTAACTAGTGAATATAAATGATGGCAAATGACATGGTAGTTTCAGAAATTGACGGCGAAGACGTCAATTTCTACATCTTCGTTTTCTTTCTTACGCACGCTTACTGCCTTAAGTCTGTTGGCACGAGATTTACTTCCAAGCGGATTTTCCAAGTGAAGGATCAAAGACAACTTTATGATCGTGTATAATTTTTTCTTGTGTACAAATAGAGTAGAGAATAGATGGATCTAGTTCAATTTCCTCTTGGGTTGTTTCATTGAGCCAATAAACATAATGACCGTTAACTTCAATTTGTATTTTTAAAAAATGAGGCAAGTCTTTAAGATAACTATAGTAGCCTTTGTATTCGAAAAAAAAAATAAAATTAAATTTTCCCTTTATGCCATTTTCATATTCAATTTCGATTGAGCGATCTGAGAAAGATTCAGCATAAATGATTTTTGGAGGTGTTTGCACTAAATTAATCCTTTTATATTTTTAAGATTTTTAAAGTCTATCATAAGTTGCCAATTTTCTAATAGTGCATCGATATTAAGAATTCTCCATTCTTCCGTCAATGCCCTCGCCTTAGGTGGAAGTATTCCAGCAAGTATTTGACCGTCTTTCATGCAAACTTGGGCTTCAAATTCAGCATACTTTACATGAAAATGAGGTGGATTGTGATCATTTGGATTAATAGAAATTTTAATTCCATAAAATTGAGAAATTGTTGGCATGATAGCTCCTTTGAAATAAAGAGCTTTGTGCATGAGGAGTAGTGAATGCCTGAGATTAACTAATGAATATAAATGATGACAAATGACATGGTAGTTTCAGAAATTGACGGCGAAGACGTCAATTTCTACATCTTTGTTTTCTTTCTTCTTACTTTTTCACGCACTTTTTCCACCCTAAGTCTGCTGGCACGATTGTGCCTTGCGTGCTTGTGCTTTTTTCTTGCTAAGCAAGGTGCGTAATCTCTATGATCCCAAAGTCTAATTTTGAACTTAAGGACATGTATGAAAAGAGCACTGATCACAGGAATTACCGGTCAAGACGGCGCCTACCTAACGGAATTTCTTCTCAATAAGGGCTATGAAGTTCATGGCATCACATTATAAAGACGAGTTTCTTTATTTAATACAGATAGAATTGACCATTTGTTTAAAGATCCCCATGAAGCGCCAACAAACCTCCATCTTCATCATGGTGATATGACCGATTCAAGTTCACTTTTAAGAATCATTAAAAAAGTGCAGCCTGATGAAGTTTATAATCTTGCAGCTCAGTCTCACGTTGCAGTTTCATTTGAAGAGCCAGAGTATACTGCGAACTCAGATGCTCTTGGAGCTTTGAGAATGCTTGAAGCGATTAGAATTTTAGGCCTAGAAAAAAAGTCGAAATTTTATCAAGCTTCAACTTCTGAACTCTTTGGCCTTGTTCAAGAAACACCTCAGACAGAAAAAACTCCTTTTTACCCACGTTCACCTTATGCGGTTGCTAAAATGTATGCCTATTGGATGACGGTTAATTATCGTGAAGCTTACGGTATTTATGCATGTAATGGTATTTTGTTCAACCACGAGTCTCCGGTTAGAGGTGAGACTTTTGTAACGAGAAAAATTTCAAGGGGCTTATCCCGTGTAAAGCTTGGTTTAGATAAATGTCTTTTCCTGGGAAATCTGGATGCTAAAAGAGATTGGGGACACGCTAAGGATTATGTAGAAGTGCAATGGTTAATGCTACAGCAAGAAGTGGCGGAAGATTTTGTTATTGCCACTGGGAAACAATATTCTGTTAGGGAGTTTGTTAATAGAGTGGCGATTGAGCTTGATATGAAAATTTCTTGGGAAGGCCTTGGGGTTAATGAGTTAGGGCGTGATGACAAAGGAAATATCATTGTGCAGATTGATCCAAGGTATTTTCGGCCGGCTGAGGTGGAGACACTTTTAGGGGATGCGACTAAGGCGAAAAATAAGCTTGGGTGGTCTCCGAAGATATCGTTTGAAGAGCTGGTGAAAGAGATGGCGCATTCGGATTTTGAGTTGGCGAAGAGGGAAGTTAAGTTGGAAGGGAAGGGGTTGAGGGTTTTGTAGGGATGTTGAGTTTATTTGCCCTATGTCTGCTGGCACTCGATAACCAACGAGTTAGCTAGGTTAATTATAACTTGTTCACAAAACACTGAACATCTTAAAACTCTGAACCTATAAGGCTAAGTTGTTAAAAACTATAGATATGTTCAGATGTGTCGATATGTTCACTAATTACTGAACACGTGGTATAATGTGAACATGGAAAAAGAAATTATAAACAATCAAAGAAAAAGACTCGAAAATTTGTTTACCAATGAACTTGGAATTGAAATTACGGTTGTCTATACAGAGATCGCTATTGGGATAAATTATGTTCCCGACCATTACTTTGTTGTACAACTAGGAAAATATAAAATTCCCATTATCGCAGAATTCAAAACTGAAATCACAAATCTACATCAAATTAAAAAATTCATAGAATTTTCAAAAAAATTTGAAGGAATTGGAATCTTAGTGAGTGAAGTAATAGATGAGAAAATTAAAGAACACTTGCGAGAGCAAGGGATTGGCTTTTATGAAAGTAGTGGCGATGTTTTTGTCCCTCTAAATTTTAAATTAAACAAAACACAAGAAGAATTTTTTTCATCTAAGGAGTTAATTAAGAAGCAGGGCTTTAGAGCAGAAAGCAATATTAAATTAATGCTATATTTTATATGCAAACCAAGCTCACTTAAATCAACTCAGAGAGAGCTTGCAGAAAATTTATCTTTGGCCTTAGGTACAATAAATAGCGCTCTCTCAAATTTAGAAAAATTAAAGCTAATCATAACTAGAGGCAATCAAAGGTATTTTGGAAAATTTGAAGAAATCGTCAATCGATGGAGAATTTCTTTTCTCGATTTTGAAAAAAAAGAACTATCATATGGCCGCTTTTCTCCAATAAATGAAATCTTTTCAGCCGAGTGGCGAAACATTAATTTAACAAATTTGAATTCATATTGGGGAGGAGAAGCAGCCGCTTCTATCAAAACAAAGTATTTATATCCTGGAGCTTTCACGATTTATACTTATGAATCAAGCCCTATATCATTACTTAAAAAATTAAGACTCAAGAAAGATCCAAACGGCACAATTGAAATATTAAAATGTTTTTGGCCTGATGAGCTTAATGATCAAGCCAATTATACTGTGCCAGATTTTGTTGCTTATTGTGATTTATTAAATTCAGGTATTGATAGAAATATTGAAACAGCACTACTTCTTGAAGAACGAATTAAAAAAGTTTTAAAGGAAAAGGAATACTAAATGCAAGATGTAATAAAAGGCTTGATCCCACATTTTGAAAAAAGCAAATTAGATTTTTTAATAATTGGTGCAACCGCGAGAGATTTAATTTCAGAGAAAGCTAAACTTAAATTGAGTCCTCGAAAAACTGCTGATGTTGATCTAGGAGTTCTTGTAAATAGTTGGCAAGAACTTGATGTATTAAGAGAGTCCTTTAAGGCCGATCCTAACATTAAATTAAGTAAAGATGAGAACAATAAAGTGAGACATTATTATCAAGGGACTCCTTTCGATATAGTTCCGTTTGGTGGAGTCGAGAAAAATGGAAAAATACAGTGGCCACCTTTCTATGACAGCATAATGACTGTGACAGGATATAAAGAAGCTTTAACTACAGCTGTAGATTATGATTTTGATGGAAAGGTTGTCAAAGTTATCACTCCTGAAATGTTAGTGGCACTCAAAATAATTGCTTGGAATGACAAACCTACTCGGAATAAAGATGCTCAAGATATAAATTTTCTAATGTCTAGCTACGAAGATATTGATAAAGAAATTTATGAGTGTTTACTGGATAGCTATGAAGACATTCTAGAGCATTTTGACAATGATTCAGCTTTGTCAGCAATTGCACTAATGGGTTTTCGAATTAAAAAGTTTTCAAGTGATTCACTTGTTTCTCAAATTAAAGAGGTTTTTGACAAGGGTGAGAAGAAGGAACGTTTTTCACGTAATATGATAAAAGAAAACACAATATATCCAGAAGAAGAGACCGCAAAAGCTGTTTTGAAATTAAATGCATTAATTTATGGGCTTAATTATGTTGATCAGAAAGAAGCTGGTGAGAATTAAATGTAGTGTAGATGGATTAAAAATATTATGGACTCGATAAAAAAACCTTCAGATATCCAACCTCGATGTCATTTCTCCTTTTTATTTAAGTGGGCATAAAAATCTGCCATTTTTTCAAGGGATGGAAGATGTCACAAAAGCCATTACTGTGAATCATCTCGAAAGACCTTACACATCCCCCTATTTCAGGAAAGTTCAAGATTGGCGACAAGCATAAACTTCTCTTTCTAAGGAACAAGCGGGAATGTTACTTATGCAATTAACTGGCCTCAGAAACGATGAACTCTATGCCCTAACTTGGGATAAAGTTAACATTAATCAGAAGGTCATTTTAGTTGATTCATCTTGGAATAACAAAGATGAATTTGAAGACACCAAGTCAGGTGATGATAGAATTGCTTAAAAGATGCAGTCTCTTTTCATCAAGTTACCCTTAGTCTTGATTTACTGACTCTAGAAATATGGTCACATAAATCCTTCATAGGATCATTTACAGAATCAGTTGAAATGGCAATTTTCTATAAGTCCTTTATGAAAAATTTTCTAATTGCTATTGTGAGTATAAAGAAATTTCAAATCTGATGTCTACATTCCAGTGCGATCTTTCAAATTATGTAATTAATAATAATGAATTTTAAAGAATACCAAGATATTTTATCTTTGAAATAATATTTGAAGAGAACTGGTAATGAATAATTGAAAATTACGTTCTATTTTCAGAAATTGACGGCGAAGACGTCAATTTCTACATCTTCGTTTTCGTTTTCTTTCTTCTTACTTCCTCACGCACTCTTTCCACCCTAAGTCTGCTGGCACCGCTAGAGAATCAGGGCAATAGGGAAATCAGAAAAGATATTTTTAATTTTTGCGAGTGTTTTTAACTCTGGATTAGCAGTAGCTGCTCTTTCTAGTTTTGCATAAGTGTTTATATTTTTATAGTTAAGCATCTTTGCCATTTCTTTCAATGTTAATTTTTTTTGTAATCTAGTTTTTCTCATCAAAAAAGAAAATGCAACAGAGGGATCAACTGCAATTTTAAAAATATTAGATCCAGGTGGTGATTTTTTAAGAGGCATTGGGAATATAATTTTAGAGCCTTGTGGTTCGGATAAATATAAGTTTAAAACTTCTTCCATGCTAATTTTTAAATCTTGGAGTGCCTCAGCTTGCGTTTGACAACCGTTAAGCTCAACACATTCTGCCCAATATCCATCGATGTCTTTGTGAACTTTGAAATGGTAAAACATTGTGTAGCCTCGCTTCGTTTTAAGTATCAAGTAGCGTTTTGAGAAGTTTCCTTTCTAGGCCTCTTTTTAAGTCTTCGTTGCCATGGATTGGAATAACTTCAGTCTTGTCTCTCTTCCTTAGAATGTAGTGACTGCCCTTTTTACGTATGATTACCCAGCCATTTTGTAGATATCGCTTGAGCATCTCTTTACCACTAATCGGCATACTACCTCTTATACTTTACACCTATAGGTGTATTTATCAAGTGTCTTTTTTACTTTAATGTTAAGTCGTGCAAGAAAAGGTGGATGTTCATTTTTTTAAGTATTTGATTTAGTTAGAAACGAGATAAGTTCGTAGTGAGAATTGATGGCCCAATCGTCAATTCTTGACTTCAGAACAAGTACCTTCAGAATTGCAAAAGAGACCCTGATTTATAGGCAAATGAATTATTGAATTGGAATTTTAAAGCGAAATAAAGATTGAAAGTTATTTATTACTTTTTTGCACTCTAGCTACCCTAAGTCTGCTGGCACGATTAGAGCCAAGCATTTTTTCCTAGAGATGGATCAAAGACGACTTTGTTATCGTGATAAATTTTTTCTTTCGTAATAATAGAGTAAAGAACATCTGGACAAAAATCTATTTCATTTGGCCATGCAATTGTTCCGTCAGCAATAGAAACCTGATTAAAAAAATTTTGGTCTGATAAAGGCTTTAGAATTCCTTTGTAGGAAAAAAAATCTTCAAAGTTAAAAGAACCAGATTTGCCATTAGAAAACTTCAAATAAAGATTTTTGTCTTTTAGAACTTTTACTTCGATAATTTTGTGAGGATCATTCATTCAAGTCCCTCGATTTTTTTGACTTGATGATATTTTACCATGAGTTCAAAACTTTCCAATAGCTCTTTTTTTTTGCATTAAATTCGTAATATTTAATATGAAAATGTGGCGGATTGTGGTCGTTTGGATAAAGATAAATCCTAATACCGTAAAAACTGGAAATACATGGCATGAAAGCTCATCTGGGATATAGAGCTATATGCATGAGGAGTTAGAGAGTCTGAGATTAAGTTCTGAAAATAAAAAATGGTAAGACATGATAGTTTTCAGAAATTGACGGCGAAGACGTCAATTTCTGCAATCTTCGTTTTTCTTACGCACTCTTTCTACCCTAAGTCTGCTGGCACGGTATTAAAAACGATTAATTACTTCATCTAGAAATTCACTTACGTGCGGCCAGTTCTCACCTGTCTTTATCAAGCAAGGCTGCGGAGGAACTGCGAGATCTTCATGCTTATGATGGAATTTATTATGAGTTTTGTGAGGGCTGCAGTATCTTATTAAAGACTCATCTGCCGTTTTGTTTGAAAGTTTTCACCAACAATGATAAGTATAACTGTCAGTTCGTGCTATCTTTTTACGAATGCCTTTTTGTATTTCTATATCTTTCTCAATTTTAACAAAAACAATATTACCATTTTGAGTTTTTAATTCAGTCTTTTTTATATCGAGTGTATAGTAATTCTCAGTAACTTGTTCATGCACATTAAAATAATTGTCCCATGTATTCCATCCATGTTTAATTTTTTTAGTCATAAATTACCTAAGTTTTTTTAGAAATTGTATCTTGCGTGATAAAGACAAAGCATCTAAAAGAGAATCATCAGTTGGCTTTTCTTCTGCGCTTAAGATTAAATCTTCAATCGTGCATTTTTTTACAATAGAAATTTTTTTCAGTTTTTTTGTAAAATATTGGATAGCTTCTTTATTACTAGTAAATCTTGGTTTCAATTTTTCAATGCTGCTGAATAGTTTACTTTTATCTTTTTTAATTTCTAATTCCATAAAAGGCTCCTTTTGGTTTATCTCAGTATACTTAAGTTTGATATTCTCTCAAAATTGATTTCATTAATGATTTCTTAGCGTTAGCGATGGTTTTTATATTTGTTAATTTTATCGTGCTTGAATAATTGCATTTTGAAATTGCCGAGCCTGAGATTAACTGTATCCTTGCGGTAACTCTGCTTGACTATTTTTGCTTGAAAGACCAAGGCATAAAATTTTCTGGATTAATTTTCACTTCCGCTGCATTTTCCTGAACCCATACCAAATACTCAAACGGATTTATTTTTGCTTCTTCACTAGTTTTTAATATTGAGCAAATTATATCTCCAACCAAGGCTCCATGTTCTGTTTTATAAAATAAAGAATTTTTTCTATTGATAACTTGCAAGCGAAGAATACGTTCAGCAATATTATTATCAAGCGAGGCTCCTTCAATTCTTAAAAAAGAAGTTAAACCTTCCCAATGATTTAGGAGATACATTATTTCTGTATACAGTGGCGAGTTGGGTTCGATTTCAGAATCCTGACCACTGTTCTCTACGTTTCCTCTGCACCATGACTCCAGATCACTCATAGGTTTTGTGGAGTGTGTTTGGTGATAATCCAATCTATCTTTCGGTGATAAATTTTCTTTTTTGCAATGTTTTTCATTCTTATAAACTTCACCGATGCAATCTAAAACATATTGACATGGATTTTCTAATTCTTCATCGTCTACGGTGACAAACTTCCTGCGCCCATGTGAGAGACAGTAACTTCTAGCAAATTCATAATCAGATTTGTCATTGGCAGATAGTGCATCTGACATCAGATTTGCTTTCTTCTCGCTCGTTCTTGTTTTAATAATTTTATCTAAGTTTTCTCCGGCATGACTTCGGCCAGATAAATAAAGTACAATTCGCCCGAAGTCCCCCTCACTAATAAGCCCCGTAGTGAACATTCCTTTGCGATCTTTTTTTACAAGATGCTTATTTTCTTTTATGAGAGAAAGAACTTTTACTTTTGTATCATCAATAAAAAATTTATTTCCATTGGCCGCTGTCTTTAAAAGTGATTGCCAGACTGGGTACAAGTAATTTGCTAGAGTATCCATCAAATCCCACTGTGTTGAAGCTGGCATTGGTGTTTTAAGATGTTTTTGAATTTTATCTAGTCGATAGTATGGCATTGATGCCGAAAATTTTAATAAAGCGATAATAGCAATTGCGCGAGCATCATACTTAGGTGCATTTTTTCCTTCAAACTCAGCTTCAAAAATTTCACCACAGGTATTGCATCTTAATTTTTCTGTATTGTGAATTACTGCACTGATTGGAGGGGAACCAGTAATTCTGATATAGACGCCCGATTGGTACTCATTTATTTTTCCAGCTTGGCAAGCCCGACAAGTCTGACCAGCTTTTAAATGTTCGTGCTTATGTTCAACCTTAGTAGCATTAGGATATTCGTCTTTGCCATTTTTCCCTTGATTATTGCCGCGTGGGTGCTTGCCCGAACCATCACTTTCTATTTTATCTTTACCGTCATTGTTTTTTCTTTTCTCAGAAGTTTTATTAAACATCTCTCGCAAGCGTTTTATAGTCGTATCTTTCATTCCTACAAGTTTGTCTAGGATGACTAATGCCTCAAGTGCAGAAACTAAGAAGTCTCGAAACTCATCGTCAATATCCATTGATTCGATCTGATCAATGCGTTTATTGATTTCTGCTTCTGAAAGTTCAATGCGAACTTGTTTGTGAAGATTTTTATTATCTTTTATTTTTTTAGTTTTCTGTATCATTTAGACAAAATTATAAAATAAAAAATATCTCTGGCCTAGAAAAAAGGCCTTACATTTGAGAAGAAAAAACTTACACGTTTCGCCAGTTCTTTTGTGCAGTCAATGTCTTGGTGTCGCCGTTAAAAAGTAAAATAATAAAATTTTTGGGATCAATGATGGCAAGTTCACTTTCACTTGATGGCCACCATGTAAATTTTCCTTCTGAAAGTCGCTTCTGCATCAGCCACATGCCTTGCCCATCGTAAGCAAGAATCTTAATAGAAGATTTTTTTGTTAATAAATACAAAAAAAGCACCGGAGAATGGTTCTGCCTTAAGTCTTTTGAAAGTAGAATGGCCGAATCTAAACCGATTCTAAAATCGACAGGTTTAATGGCAATGAAAATTTTATCGCGAGGTGAAACTTGAATCATTGATATATCCTCAGAGTAATTCCCATTGGAAGATCTAATTCTATTTTTGAAATTACTTTTTCTTTTATTGGGATTATTGGTTTTGAAGGTATTTCGATAAAGTTAGCAGCATTCTTTTGAGGTTCTTTTGCTGGAGACTTACTCCCAGTCAAAAATTTAATGTACTCCCACCGAGATCAAGCCTAGATCTAAGCATGGTCTTTGAGTACTGCAAATTAAGTTTTTTAATATTTTCTTTGATGGATTCTGGAATGTGAACATGTGGAGATTTTCTGTTTGCTCTCCATTCTCGAAGATCATTTTGTGTTTTTATAAAAAGTGGATCGTTCAACATTATTGCCTCCAATTGTAGAGAGGCAAGAAACTTATGAGAAAATTATTGGAAAGTTAAGCAGGGTTACCGCAAGGATACGATTAACTAGTGAATATAAATGATGGCAAATAACATAATAGTTTCAGAAATTGACGGCGAAGACGTCAATTTCTACATCTTAGTTTTCTTTCTTCTTACTTCCTCACGCACTCTTTCCACCCTAAGTCTGCTGGCACGATTGTGCCTACGAGGAAAATTTCAAGGGGACTTGCTCGTGTAAAGCTTGGTTTAGAAAAATGTCTTTTTCTGGGAAGGTTAAGAGGTTGAGGGTTTTGTAGGGGGCTCACTTATTGACTTAATTTTTGCGTGCTCTGGCCATTCTAAATCCCTGGCACTTTATAACGCGCCATTGCTACACTAAGTCTAGTGGCACCATTATCATTCATGCATGAATCAGACATTAGAAAAAAATCTCGCTTTTATGATTTATGGCTCGCTTATGGTTTTGGCCGTGGGCCTTCTTACCTCACCAACTATTTTGGCGCTTTCACACATTTTGATGATTGTTCCGATGATTTATTTTTTGCCGAAAGCTGATTATAAAAATTATCCGAAAAGTGCTTGGGCCCTATTGGCCCTGGCCATTGTTTTGATTTTATCGGTTGTACTTAATCAGGACATTGCCCTTAAGGGTTATGCGCCACTATCTAAAATAAAGTATTTCCTCTTTGGCTTTTTGATGATCGCGCCCTACCAGTGGTACTTTAAAAAACACATGACGGAAAAAAAGATTTCATGGTTGTTATACGGATTTTGTGGGGCAACGACATTTGCGACAGTGGTGGGGATTTACTCAAAAATGAGGGGCTATAACCCGATCACAATGAGAAATGTAGATGTGGTGAGAAACGCCGGATTTTTTGGGATAGTGATGAACTATGCTCACAACTTGGCTTTTTTTCTTATCATCATTACGGGGCTTGTGATCTTTAGAAAACAAATTGCGAAATACATAAATTTAAATTTTCTGTATATTGTTTTAGGAATTAATCTCATTGGTCTATATTTGACTTACACTAGAGGGGCTTGGCTTGCTTATTTGGTGGCGGTGCCGTTTTTCTTGTTAAAGAATAATAAAAAATATTTTGTAAGTGTATTGGTTGTACTGCTCATAATTGGCGGAGTCTTTTTTAAATTTGCAGGCGATGCGGTTATTCGACCTGACTCGGAAAGACAAAGAATTAGCCAGTGGCAAGCAGGGATAAAGGCGTTTAAGGAAAGACCGATTTTGGGGTATGGGTATTTGAATTTTGAGCTTCATTCGTATGATATAAAAAAGCGTTATGATTTGCCTGAGAAACATTTTGGTGGGCATGCGCATAGTAATTTGATTGAGATGTTGGCCTGTGCGGGAGTTTTGGGTTTTGTTGCGTTTTTGAGTTGGGTGGGGTTTTGGTTTAAGGAAGTGAAAGGGAGACGGGATATTTTTGGGCTGGTAGGATTGCCTTTTATTGTTGTTTTCTTTGTCGGTGGATTAACTCAGTCGACGGTTTTGTTGGGGATTAATTTGTTTTTTGTGATGGGATTTTATTCGATAGAAATTGGTGAAAGTTGTGCTAAATTGACAGCTTGATCCAAGAACAAGCCAGGAGAGGTGATTTTTTTTCATATATTTACAGAAAGACCGTCTGACCATTGTTAAAGCGCGAATCCCACCACCTCTACCATAGCCTTTATTGAGGGTTATCTCCCCGAAATTATTCATGAGATTTTTTTAAAAATTAAGCGTTTGTCAAGTATGTGCCACGGATTACACGTCTTCTTCATCGGAATTAATCGTGGGATTTAGTAGCTGATTGATTGAGCTGTATTTTGCAGGATCACTAGCAATTAACTGCTCCCAATCTTCTCTAGCATATTCTAGTAAGTGATTTGTTTTTGAAAACAATCTTTTCAAAATATGCTCAATGCTAAAATATTGCCTAATACTTGTATTAGAGGTTGAGCAAGTTATAATCTTTTTCAGATGAGAAACTCGAAAAAGATGAGCGTAGTCAAATAAGTACCAATTAGATATATTTTTTGTCTCATCATAGCTTGTCGAGCTACAAAATGAGTCAACAACTACTTCTGTAAATTCACTAACTACAAAATTTTGAAAAACATTTTTTTGCTTTGGCTTGGACAACAGGCTTAAGCCTTCTAATGTTGCATTTTTAATTTCTAAATTATTAAGATTTTTATAAAGAAATGCATCGAACATAATTCCTTCAGAATTATTTTTGATTGCAGTTGTAATACTTATTTTGTTTTCGCTGGTGAATATGTTCCAAATTTCAGGGTCAAGTGGAATAACTTTCAAAATATGAACCAAAGTAAAAGTCTCATGAGTATTGATATACTTATTGATGCTATTTTTTACTGTAGAAATAGTCTCTTGTCTTTTACTTTTCATGAAGCACTCTAGTGCTGAAAAATATTTTACATCGAAGTGATTAGTATTATTTTGCTTTATAATCTCCTTCAATATCACTTTTACAGAGTTTGAAATAAAACTTTCCTTTGCTCTTGTAAGATATTTAGATTTAATGAATCTATCAATTTCTTCAAAATTGGTAGGAAAGTTGGGACTATTTATATCATCTAAAAGACTTTGAACTGCTTTTTTGCCCTGAATTGGTTTTTGAGTAAGAACATATAATAAAGAATGAACGATATGTGCTCTAACGAGCTCGGGCGAAGGTTGAAAGATTTCTTCATTAGGGTTGTAGGCAGGATGAGCACAAAGATGTCTATCCGTTCGAAGCTTTTCAAGAGAGTAAAATTCATGAAGAGAAATTAGTTCAAATCTTTTAGCATCATTCAATATGTCTGCTTCTATATTTAAAAAGGTCTTTGTGTCTTGAATTTGAATTGCAACATCTAATCTGCTAATTAATCTTTCCGCATCAGATTCATTAGCGGCAGCAAGTTCCCGAAGTTTTGAAATTATATCAAATGTTAAAGAAATCCATGTGGAAACAATTGCAGATCTGAATGATCCCACACGATATGCATTTATTGCTTCTAGCATATATTGCTGCGAACTCTGATTTCTTACTTTTAATAGTAAACTGTCCATGTCTGATAATAATAAATTTTCCATATATTCATATCGGGTTAAATAAAAAAAGATTGAGCCTGGTTTTTTCTAAGCTCAAAATAAGTTTCAAATCGATTAACTCAATTTCTTTTTATAGAAAATCTTTATCAAGATGTGTATAAATCAAAGTTGTCTGAATATCTTTATAGCCAAGTGATTTCTGAAGAGTATAGATATTTTCCACTATTCATCATAAAGTTGATTGCAAATGTTTGCCTGTGCTTATTAAGGTAAATCACTTTTTAAAGAGCTAAATCAATCTGAACCTTGCAAAAAACCTTTCGGCTACATGATTATAATCAAGATGACTTCCATCATTCTTGCAAAATACAAATGAATCACTTTTTTAAAGAGATTTTTTATTATGCCCTTAACGGTGGTATTTATCGTAATGAAACGAGCATCAAGCAAATTCGTAGTCACTCTAAGGCTAATTCTGCCTAATCAGCGGCAACGCTGGTATTCTTGAACAAGTTTATGATGAAGATGGTTGCTGTATAAATATTGATGCTATTTTATAAATATAAAATTCATATTAAAAAAGAGGATTCCAATACTTTTCCATTTTAGCTTCAATGTAAGAAATTTTGACAATAGATACATCTTTTGATTTCAAGCAGGTCGAGTTAACCGTCAATGAGCTTGGCAAATTCGGTATCAACTTACTCGTTGAAGAAATTGCACCTAGGTAAACTACATTTCCTTCTACATTTTTAAAATCAAACCCAACTTGACGCCCTCCAGTGCTAACGTATGAGTCTTTGCAGCTCAGGAATTTCTTTTCAGTATAAGCTAGTTCAATTTTTATAAAAGTATTCGAAGTATTAGAAGGTGTAACTTTTGGTACATGGCAAGTGGACACTCCAGATTGCAATGCTTCAGGTACTGTCGTTTCGTACAGCACCCGAAATGGTATATTCTTAGGAAACATAATTTGGGGAAGTAAGTTGAAATGAGCATAAAGGGCTGCTAGAAATATAATTGTCGAAAAAAAAGAGAAAAATAAGAAATGGTTAAAATGATTTTTAAACGAGCTTGTGAGCGCGACTATACCAAAAGGAGTGAGGAGTATAAGAAGTGGTTCTAGGTTTTTCCAGCACTATAGAGAACATTATAAAGCGCAGGAATGACTTGTCCTGACTGCAAAATGTAAGCAAATCCTAGTGCGATGATAAGATATATTTTTTCTCTTATTGCCCAAATAAAACCGAAAAGAGAAAGGCTGAATTCAAGTGCTCTGATAATTTCTATTTTTAAATTTGTTTCAAGGGGAGTTAAAAAGCTAAACCAAGAAAATTTTGATAGTACCCAATGCGCAAGATCTTTTAACGGCATTTGGCGCAAATACTCTTTTGCTACAGAGGCTAATTTTTTGTCGGATTCTATAAAGTCGAGTTTTTCTATTTCTATTGATGAGTATGATCCGACACCGTATTGTAAATTAATTATAGGGGGCTCATACCCTCCAGTAAATAGGTTGGTACCATAAAAAAGAGTTGTCCCGATCCTGCGGCGATAGCTAGAAGATTATATTTAATTTTATTATGAGCAATATAGAGTAATGGCAATAATAAACCGAACATTATTGTTAATATAATCCTCGATATAGTTTTTTTTGTTTTTGTAGTTTTAGCATTTTCATTATTAAGGCCAAAATCGGCAATGCAAAAATAGTGGGATATAGCCAAAATGGTCTTAAGAAAATTGAACTAGTCAATGCAAATGCGCAGAGAAATATGAGCCTTGAATAATTTTTAGCAATTTTTATGAGAGATCAGATAAATAGAAGACTGAAGAAAATGAAAGGTGCTTCGCTTAGTAGGCTTGGTATCCAGAAAATAACAATAGGAGAAAAGGTAAGTAAAAGTATTCAGCATCCGGGGAAAAAAACGGTGTTTGTAAATATTTAATAGCCTTGTAGAGATATATACAAATAATTATAATTAAAAAATAATTATAAAAACTTTCAATTTTTTTTTGCTTTTTGGATTAAGTAATTTATTTTCATGTCATACTGTTTGAAAGATTGTATTATCAGTTAAAGGCAATTGTGCGAATCCCTGCTGGTATGTCCAGATTAATCATTAGATACTCAATCAAGCTCCTTCATGCCAAGGGCTTTAAAATAACTTAAATTCAGTGTTTAAATTAATGATAGAAGGTTGTTACTAATAATTTCAGTATATTTTTTAAGAATATTGCTTAAGACATATCAAGGCTTTAAAATTATTAAAACAACTATGACGCCATGGGAATCTTGGTGACATTCTTACATCTGTAAGCACTGCGTACTTAGGTGTTTAGTTTATGATCGTCAATTTAATATATTCCAAATTGATAAGTGTCCAACATGCGGAAATAAAAAAATTTGAACGATATAATAAAGAATAGCAATGTGTCGAGTTACATTGATTTAATCGATTTGGTTATTCCTTTCCATGTAAATTAATAAATAGGTTAATTTATCAGTGAAAGCATGTTTTGAAAGACTATATTTTCTTTTCATTTTAAATGACAGAGCTTAAGATGCCTAGCTAGTAAATCAAAATAGGATCCCAATGAAAGTTGCATTAATTACAGGTATTACTGGTCAAGACGGAGCATATCTTGCAGAACTTTTACTGTCGAAGGGCTATGAAGTTCACGGAATAAAAAGACGCTCTTCCCTTATCAACACAGAAAGAATTGATCATCTTTATCAAGACCCGCATGAAAAAAATGTTAAATTCAAGCTTCATTATGGAGATCTTTCTGATTCAACAAATATTATAAGAATCGTTCAAGAGGTTCAGCCAGATGAGATTTACAATCTTGGCGCAATGTCTCACGTCCAAGTTAGTTTTGATTCACCAGAATACACTGCAAACGTAGACGGCTTAGGAACTCTAAGAATTTTAGAAGCAGTTCGAATTTTAGGTCTAGTAAAAAAGACTAAGATTTACCAAGCATCGACTTCAGAGCTTTATGGCTTAGTTCAAGAGGTTCCACAAAGAGAGTCAACTCCCTTTTATCCTCGTTCACCTTATGCGGTGGCTAAGATGTATGGGTATTGGATCACTGTTAATTACCGCGAAGCTTATGACATGTTTGCTTGCAATGGAATTTTATTTAATCACGAATCTCCAATCAGAGGAGAAACTTTTGTAACAAGAAAAATTACCAGAGCAGTTGCGCAAATTTATCTGGGGCAGCAAGAAAAATTATATCTTGGTAACCTTGGCGCCAAGAGGGATTGGGGGCATGCGCAAGACTACGTTGAAGCAATGTGGCTTATGCTGCAGCAAGACAAGCCAGAAGATTTTGTTATCGCTACAGGTGTTACAACAACTGTAAGGGAATTTGTTCGCTTGGCTTTCGCTGAACTTGGAATTGAAATTGAGTTCAAGGGAATAGGAGTCGAGGAAATTGGCTTTGATAAAAAAACAGGTAAAGAAATTGTTTTTGTAGACCCAGAGTACTTCAGGCCAACCGAAGTTGAGCTTCTTATTGGGGATCCTGCAAAGGCAAACTCAAAGCTTGGGTGGAAGCCGAAGCACGATTTAAGCAGTCTTGTAAAAGATATGGTTAGAAGCGATTTAGAATTATTTAAGAGAAAAAATGCTTAATCATTCTATGAGTATCTAATGAAGATTTGTTATGACCACCAAATTTTTTTAATCCAAAAGTATGGTGGTATATCGCGGTATTTCGCCGAGCTAGCGAAAAACATGGTTCTTCAAAACAATGAAGTTAATATTTTGGCTCCGATTTACACTAATAGCTATCTTCACAATCTTGAAGTTGAAAAATTAAAAATACATGGATTATTTTGTAATGAAATTCCCAAGGGAAAACGCTACCTCATGAGGTTCAATGAGCTCTACGGTAGTCTATACATGAAAAATCATGCCTATGATGTCTTTCATGAAACTTATTATTCAGCCCAAAAAATTGCTCCAAAAAATCAGGCAGTGTGCATTACTGTGTATGATATGATTCATGAGAAGTTTCCAGCGTTTTTTGTAGACTCTGCCAATGTGACTGCAATCAAAAAGCATGCAATCGAAAGAGCAGATAAAGTTATAGCCATTTCTCATCAGACAAAAAAAGACCTTGTAGAGATATTCAATATCGACGATAAAAAAATTGATGTAATTCACTTGGGCCAGTCTCAGAGTATTGTGAGTCTCGATAAGACTAAAGTTGATAAAGACTATGTTCTATATGTGGGTGATCGTGGCACTTATAAAAACTTTGAAAGAGTTTTAGAGGTTTTTCATACAAGTTCAAAATTAAAGAACGATTTTGCATTAATCTTCTTTGGCGGTGGAAAGCTTAGTGAGCGCGAAAAGCAATTAATTGCCACTTATCATCTAGAAGATGCCGTTAAGCAAGTTGTCGGAGACGACAGGAATTTGATGTCTTTATACAGAAATGCAACATGTTTTGTATACCCATCTCTCTATGAGGGGTTTGGTCTCCCTCCTTTGGAGGCGATGGCCAATCTCTGTGCTTGTGCTGTTTCAAACACGAGTTCAATTCCTGAAGTGTGTGGGGATGCTGCCGTTTATTTCGATCCTTACTCGGTTGAGGATATGAAACTAGCAATTGAAAGCATTTGTTATGATTCAAGTTTAAGAAATAGTTTAATTGAACGTGGCACTGACCAGTTGAAGAAATTCTCATGGGAGAAATGCGCAATGGAAACACTTGCAACTTATGAGAGGATGTTGTGAAAAAAACAGCACTAATTTCTGGTATTTCTGGCCAAGATGGAGCTTTTCTCGCTCGCATACTTTTAGATAATGGTTACCATGTTGTGGGAACTTCTCGAGATGTAAGTCGTGCTAATTTTGATTCATTAAGAAAATTAAATATACTAGATTTGGTAGAGCTCGTGTCTCTATCGCCAATTGATTTAATGGGTGTGATCAACACCATAAAAAAATACCAGCCCTCAGAAATTTATAATCTTTCTGGACAGTCTTCGGTGAGCGTATCTTTTGCTCAACCTCATAGCACGATGGAAAGCATTATCATGGGAACATTGAATTTTTTAGAGGCTATTAGATTTTCAAATAATGCGATTAAATTTTACAATGCAGGCTCGAGCGAGATGTTTGGCTCTGCAGCTGAAAGAGTAAATGAAAAGACACGATTAGCGCCAAGAAGTCCTTATGCCGTAGCCAAAGCTGCAAGTTTTTTTGAAGTAGCTAATTATCGTGAAGCTTATAGTCTTTTTGCCACGACTGGAATTTTATTTAATCACGAGTCACCTTTTAGAGGTGACAATTTTGTAACCAAAAAGATTATTCATGGAGCAGTTGCAATCGCGAATGGGCAAAAAAAAGATAAATTGGAATTAGGTAATATCTCAATTAAGCGCGATTGGGGATGGGCACCTGAATATATGACGGCTGTTTGGAAAATGTTACAGCTTGATAAACCACATGATCTAATTATTGCGACAGGGGAAACTCATTCGCTAGAAAATTTTTTAGAAATGGCTTTTGGATACTTTAATCTTAGCTGGAAAGATCATGTAATATTAAACGATTCACTTAAGAGACCAAGTGATCTCGATGCCATCTTTGCCGATCCTGGTGAAGCTGAGCGAGTCTTGAAGTGGAAATCAAAAATAAAACTCAATGCTATTGTTAAAAACATGATTGAGTATGAAATTGATGGAAAGTTTTCTCTAGTCTAAATTTTAGGGGAATAAAATGTTACCAGAGTGGAAATATAATCAACTAGCAAGATACAAACTATTTCGCGATAAAGTCGTTGCTAAAATTTTAAAAAATCCAAGAATAAACTTGTTAGAAAATAGAGTGGAAGTTTTTACTTCTCTATCAAAAATTGTAGATGATGCCATTGGTTTTTATGGGCTTTCTATAGAAGAATTTTTTCAGAATGTTAGCAAATGGGAAGAGACTGAAACGGCTCTTTTTAACAATGCTGAAACATTAAAAATTTTTTATGAATCATGGAATGATGAAGCTTCTATTCAGAATGTGTGTGCAAATATAGTTAATCAACTAATCTGGTTTGAAAATTATAATGTTTGCAGTGAGTTCACATTGCATGCTGAAAAAATCATTGATTACGGTTGCGGAACGGGAAGCTTGTCTTTGGCGCTCGCTCAAAACAATAAAATAAAGAACGAACTTGTTCTTTTAGATGTTCCCAATGATGTAAGTATTTTTAGAGATCATATTATCAAAAAATACGGAATGCCTAATGTTTCGAATGGTAATATTCTAGAATATAAGACTGACAAACAAGCTGATTTGATTATGTGCCTAGATGTCCTGGAGCACTTAGAAGAGTCTTCATCTATTTTCATTAACCAACTTTCTCCTTTGTTAAAAAAAGGTGGATTGGCCATCTTGCGTGCTCCTTGGAGAGGTCAATTAACTCATATTGATCAAGCAGCAGATGATTTTTACCTTAATGGTGGAAAAAAATTCTTAACTGAAAACTACGAAGAAGTTTATCGATTTGGAAACTATGATATTTGTGCTGTTTACAGAAAGCGTTAATTAGGGAAATTAAATTGCTCAAAATTGTAAAAAAATTAAAATCACATGCAGGTGCCAGGAGATATGGTACTAATACTTTATGGGGATTTTTAGAACAATTTCTTAGAATGTTTTCAGGATTATTCTTAGGGATTTGGGTTGCACGCCATTTAGGGCCGAGTGACTCTGGGTTAATTAGCTACACTGTGGCCTTTGTTTCTTTATTCGGTGGTCTCTCTAAGCTTGGAATGGATTCAATCATTATTAAGCATATCGTAAAGACACCTCAACGCTCAAACTATATTCTAGGAACGGCATTTAATTTAAAATTTTTTACAGCGCTTGCGCTTACCTTGATCGTTTTTTTGTATTATGTGCTTTTTGGAAAATTTAATATCGAAGGAGTTTCAGTCTGTATTGTTATGCTGACTCTTCTTTTTCAATCTATTGAAGTCGTCGATTTTTATTTTCAAGCGAAAGTTCAATCTAAATATGTGACGATTTGTAAAATTACTCAGTTGATTATAAGCTCAGCTTTGAAATTGTATTTTTTACTTCAAGATTATTCGGTTATTTATTTCGTCGTCTTACTGTTGATTGATCAGATCACCTTAAGCATCTCTCTTTGGTATTCTTATAAAAAAATGCATGGAGGAGTCTTTTTCTTTTCTTTTGATAAGGCAGTGGCCAAAGAACTTTTGAAAGAAAGCTGGCCGTTGATTCTTACGACATTGCTAATCACTATTTATATGAGAATTGATCAAGTTATAATTAAGATGATGCTCTCAGACGCAGAAGTAGGGATTTATTCTGTCGCAGTAAAGCTCAGTGAAGTAGCTTATTTCGTTCCTGCCATTATTGCTTCTTCTGTTTTTCCGGCTATCGTGAACGCTAAAGAAAGTGATGAGAAACTTTTTTATGGAAGAGTGTCGAATCTATATTTTTTATTTTTTTGGTTAGCGTTATTTTGCTATGCCCCTCTGCTGTTTTTTAGCAAAGAAATTGTCTTATTATTATACGGAAAAGAATTTGTAGGAGCTGCACCTTCACTAGTTATATTGAGTTTAGCTAGTATTGTTGTCTTTACTTCTTTTGTGACAACTCAACTAGTTATCGTAAATGCGCAACAAAAAAGATCTTCTATCGCAACTGGAATAGGTGCGCTTATGAATGTTTTATTCAACTTAATCCTTATCCCTAAATTTGGTATTTTAGGATCGGCTTATGCTACACTGATAGCATATGTTTTCTCGTCATTTGTTGTTCCGGTGTATTTTAGAATAGACAAAAATTATCCCAAAATTTTATTTTTAAGCATATTTAAGTTAGGTGAGATCAAATGAAAATATTTATTGCAGGCCACAAGGGGCTCGTTGGAAGTGCGCTTTATAGTGAAGCGGTTAAGAGAAGTTATTCTGTTATTGTAGCAGATAGATCAGAACTAGATTTATTAGATGAAAATGCGACTTTGGAGTTTATCAAATCTCACAGGCCAGATTGGATTTTTTTAGCAGCTGCGAAAGTCGGTGGTATTTATGCCAATAATACATATCCAGTTACTTTTTTAAATGAAAATTTAAAAATTCAAATGAATGTTCTTCAAGCAGCAGCTGAAGTAAAAGTTTCAAAAGTTTTATTTTTGGGATCGAGCTGTATTTATCCTAAATTTGCACCACAGCCAATTAATGAAAATAGTCTTTTAACTTCAGAGCTTGAGCCGACAAATGAGTTTTACTCAATTGCAAAAATTGCTGGAATTAAGATGTGCAGTGCTTATGCTAAAGAGTTTGGCTCTGAGTTTATTTCAGTAATGCCAACTAATATGTATGGGCTTAACGATAATTATCACAAAGAGAATGCTCACGCACTACCAATGCTTCTTCGCCGCTTTCATGAAGCAAAATTAGAAAATGCATCAGAGGTAAAAGTTTGGGGGACAGGGACACCTAAGCGTGAATTCATGTTCTCGACAGATTTAGCTGAGGCTTGTTTCTTCTTAATGGAGAACTTTAATAGAGAACAAATCGGAGAATTAATTAATATCGGAACAGGTGTTGATTGTACGATTTCTGAGCTTGCAGAGACGATTAAAGAAGTTGTTGGATATGAAGGAAAAATCGTTTTTGATCCATCTAAACCAGATGGAACTCCTAGGAAGCTCCTCGATACTGGCAAGATTAATAAATTGGGTTGGAAAGCTAAAGTTTCACTTCGTGAAGGCTTAGTTAAAACTTACGAAGACTTAAAAAATAACCCTAATCTAAGAATGTGAATATGTTGAGTGTTGGTTTTTACATAAAATGGGATAAAGGATCACTTCACTCCAAGGGTAATGTTTTGGGGGATGAGCTCATTGCTGAAACAATGGCGAAGTATTTACGTCGGCAACCAGGTGTTAGTGGGGCGGAAGTTTACACTCCTAATTTTCTTCCGCAAGAAAAATTGGATGTCATGATTTACTTGAATGACACTCCTCCAATTTCTGAAATCGCTAAAAAGCATATCCTGTATTTGCAAAATGGTTATGGAGTTGGAGCTCAAGAGCTTCTTAAAGAATTGCGCTCGCACAGCTATGATGGTTACGTATTCTTTTCGAACTATCTTTTAAAGCTTCACCAAGCAGATGGCTTTAATGGGTTATTTCTTCCTTTTGGAGTTGATCTAGAAGTTTTCTACCCAAGAGAAGTTGATGAAAAATTAGAATTTGAAGTAGCTTATATTGGAAATGACATTAAGGGCGAAGAGAGAACTGTGAAGTATTTATACCCAGCAGTTGATTTTAATTTTGGTCTTTACGGCAATTGGGAAATTCAAAAATCGCGCTTTAAGTTTTGGAAAAATTTTAAAAAACACCATCCGTATAAACACAAATTCCAAGAGATTTCTCGTAAGAAAATCCCTCAAGAATTAGTGCCGAGCTTGTATAGTTCAACTAAGATAAACTTGAATTGCACGATTCAAGCTTGTGTAGATTGGGATGTTATTACCCTAAGAACACTTGAGGTTCTAGCTTGTAAAGGTTTCCTCATTACTGATTCCGTTCCCGTAGCAGAGGAGCTGTTAAGAGACTGTGTTGTTTTCACGACTGGTGGAGCGGATTTGACTGAAAAAATTAAATTTTATTTGAAATATGATGACCAAAGAAAGACAATAGCTGACAGAGGTTATGAATTTGTGATAAATAATGCTTCAGCAGAGGTACGAACTAAAGAATTATTGAATTATATTCAAGAGGTTATATGAAAATAGCGTTGATTAATCCACCTGTTATTAGGTCGAAAAACTCATCTCCAGAGAATAATTTTAAAATTGAAGGTATTTTAGTAAATCAAAAATTTAGAAAAATTTTAGGAGTTACCAGAGCATTCAATTTTTTGAATAAAGTTACAGGTGCAAATTTACGCTTTGGGGTAAGGGCTGGATCAAGATGGCCATTCACTATGGATGAAAGACATGATTACGCACCATTTCCTTTCTTCATGGCTTACTCAGCAAGTTTGTTGAAAAAGAATGGATTTGAAGTAGAGCTTTTTGATGCCATTTCTAGTAATGAATATAATTATGATATCTTTCTTGAAAAAGTGAAAGCTTCTAAGCCAGATATTGTCTTAATTGAATGCTCTACGCCAACTATTGATATCGATATTTGGTTTGCAAAAAGGGTTTCGGAGTTTGCAGAAGTTGCTTTGGCTGGACCACATTTAGCTTCACATGTTGAATCTGTTAAGAAAAGTGCTCCTTTTGTTAGCTACTTTTTGAAAGGAGAATACATTTCAAGCTCACTTAAAATGGCTCAGGAGCAAAGAAAAGGAGTTTACGAGACAGAAGTCGTAAAAGATGTAGATTCAATTCCTTTTCCTTTTAGAGATTACGAAGGCTGGCAAAATACATTTGATGCCTCTATGCCTACAGCTCAGCCTCAGTTGCAACTATACGGCAGCAAGGGATGTCCTTTTAAGTGTACTTTTTGCTCATGGCCGCAAACTATGTATTTCGGCAATGTGGCCCTAAGAAAGCCTGAAAACATTGCTCAAGAGATTCGAGAAGCTGTAAGCCTTCATGGATACAAAAGTATTTTCTTTGATGACGATACTTTTAATCTTGGTACAGACAGAATTAGCCAACTTTGTGATTATTTGAAAGAAATTAGTCTTCCATGGACAATGATGGGAAGACTTGATTGCTCTCCTGATTGGCTATATGACAAAATGGTTGAGAGTGGTTGCGTTGGAATGCGATTTGGGATTGAAACATTCAACCTAGAAGTTTTAAAGAATGTTAAAAAAGGTATTGAAAGAAAAGATTTTAGAGCTACTTTGGAACATATTGCAACGAAGTACCCACATGTAATGATTCATTTAACAATGATGACTGACATGCCAGGTATGACGAATGAAATGCATTTAAATGACATGGAAATTCTTCGTAATATTGGATTTAGTTCTACTGACGTTGCTCCAGTTAACATCTTTAGAAGTTTTCAGTTATCAAAATGTGTTCCTTTCCCAGGGACTGAGCTTTACCGTGAAATGAAAGAAAAATACGGTGATACAAATTTAGATAAATTTAAATACTATGATGGTGGACAAGATACGATCATGAAAAAAGTATGATTGATGAAAGTTTTAGTTTTAGGTGCTTCAGGTTTTATCGGCAATTACCTCTATGATTCTTTCTTGCAAGACGGAGTTGTTGTAGATGGTACCTACTTTACTAGAAAAATTAAACCTGAATACATTCAATTAGATTTAACTAATATGACGGAAGTAAGCTCTTTCTTCAAAGAAAGAACTTACGACTTCATTATCCTAGCTGCTGCCAATAAGAATGTTAAACAATGCGAAGACAGCTACGACATTGCATATAAGCTCAATGTACTTCCGGTTGAACATCTTTTAAACTCTCTTGGGCCTTCTTCGTCATCAACAATTATTTTCATGTCATCTGATTATGTTTTTGATGGAACGAAGGGAAATTACTCAGAGACTTCAGATACTAACCCGCAAACTAATTATGGAAAAACCAAGCTTCTTGCTGAAGAGCTTTTGTTGAAAAATGCGTCAAATTCCTTCATCGTCCGCACGTCGGCAGTTATGGGGAAAGGAGGAGTGTTTTTTGATTGGTTAGTGGGAGAGATCAGGAATACAGAGAATGTAACAATGTTTGATAATATTTTCTTCACACCGACGCCAATAAGCTATTTAGCTAGTATGCTTAAGAAGCTGTGTTCTTCTAATAATGAGCTTAAGAATACGAGAGTCCTCCATGTTGTTGGTGGAAGAAAGTTTTCTCGTTACGAGTTTGCAAAATATATTAAAGAGCTTATTCCTTCATCTTCATGTGAAGTGATTGCTGAAAAAGCACAAGAAAGTCAGTTTATGCAAAAAGATTTATCCATGGTGAGTGTGAAGTTGAACTCAGATAATTATGAAGATGAATATTTTAAAAGAGAGCTCGTGTAATGATTAAATTTATAGAAAACTATTTCGCCCATAGTGATGAGCGTGGCTCAATCAAGGGATTATTTAATTTTGGAACATGGGAAGAAGGTAATTTAATTACTTCTAACGCCGGAACCATCAGAGGTGGGCATTACCATAAAGGGACAAATGAATTATTCATCATTCTTGATGGAAGAATTGAAATAACGACTAAAGAGTTGGGTGGTGATAAGGAAGTAGTTTCAGTCGTGACGACAGGAGATGTCTTTTTTATTGAACCAAATATCGTCCATACATTCAAATGTATCGAAGATTCTAGATGGATCAATGTTCTTTCAAAAAAGATGGAGCAGGTTTCACCCGACTTTTATCGCGAGTAAATATGCAATCAGGATTTCAGACACCGATTTTATTTTTAATTTTTAATCGTGATGATACCGCTCAAGCTGTGTTCAACGAAATAAAAAAACAATCACCAAAATATTTATATGTGGCCGCTGATGGACCTCGTGTTCACAAAGCAGGTGAAGCCGAAAATTGCAGAAGAACCAGGGCCATCATTGATCAAGTCGACTGGGATTGCGAAGTGAAAACTCTCTTCAGAGAGAGTAATCTTGGTTGCGGAAGGGCCGTGAGCGAAGCCATTACTTGGTTTTTTAACAATGTAGAAAAGGGAATTATCTTAGAAGATGATTGTTTGCCTGATCCATCATTCTTTTCCTATATGGAAGAATTGTTATTAAAATATGAAAATGATGAGAGAGTTTCAGCTATCAGTGGAGATAACTTCATTGCTAAACCTCTACCGAATAATGAAAGTTATTTCTTTGGTATCTATCACCATATTTGGGGATGGGCTTCATGGAGAAGAGCTTGGAATGGTTACGATCTTAAGATGACAAAATGGGTGGCCTCTAGAGATAGTGGCTTACTGGAAAAGATCTTCGCCGATAAAGCAGAAAGGGCCTATTGGACGAATATTTTAAATGCTTGCAGTGAAGATAAGATTGATACTTGGGATTATCAATGGACTTTTAATTGTTGGAATAAAGAAGCCTTAGTTATTCATCCAAATGTTAACATGGTTAAAAATATTGGATTTGATGACCGTGCCACTCACACTAAAGACGACAATGGTTTTTCCCTTGAAGTTTTTAAAATGAATTTTCCACTAAAGCATCCATTACTTGTAGAAAGAAATAAGAAGTTAGAAAAAGCTATGTGGGAAAAGAGTTTTAAACCTCAAGGCCGCTTAAGTAGAATTGTAAGGAAAATTTTTAAATGAGCTCTACTGTAAAATGTCGTGTCTGCGGAGAAAATACAAATTTTCTTTGGGACAACAAACTTTTAGGTAAGTACGTCGTAAAATACTATCAATGTCCAAAATGTCAGTATGTGATGACTGAAGAGCCCTACTGGATTGAAGAAGCCTATTCAAAATCAATAAATTTATCTGATACGGGATACCTTGTTCGGAATTTACTTTTATCAAACTTTGTTTCCATTCTTCTTTTTTTAACGTATTCGAAAGCGAGTTCATTTTTAGATTTTGCTGGAGGATATGGAGTATTTGTTAGGCTCATGAGAGATAAGGGCTTTAATTTCTATTGGATTGATAAGTACACCACAAACCTTTTTGCGGTTAATTTTGAATGGAAAGAAGGAAAGCATGTTGAAGCGATAACTGCTTTTGAAGTTTTTGAACATCTTGTTACGCCCAAAGAAGAAATCGCAGAATTATTTAAAAGTGCTAAAACTCTTATAATATCTACAGATTTATATCAAGATAAAGCACCTGGAAAAAATTGGGAGTACTTAGGTTTCGATCATGGACAGCATATTGGCTTTTATAATAAAAAGACTTTAGCTTATGTGGCCAGTCAACACAATATGAGAGTTTATTCATATGGCGGGATTCATGTGTTTACAAGAGATGAGCGCTTAAGTAATTTTAAGTTCTATCTTTCTAAGTTGCTCTTTAAATTTAAATTTCACCATCTGCTAAAAAGATTCCTGGAGAGCAAGACCTTATCGGATAGTCACCAAATTAAGAAGGAGTCTGTTTGATTTCAGTCGTTACAATCACATTTAACAACTTTGAAGAATTAGTTACCACCCTTAAATCTATAGAGGGCATTCCTAATTTAGAGTCCATTGTTATCAACGGTGGCTCATGTGAAAAAACAAAAGAATTTTTAAAAACATATTCTGGAACTTCGGTTTCTGAGAAAGATCATGGAATTTCTGATGCTTTTAACAAGGGGCTAGCGCGTACTCATGGTGCAGCTGTTATGTTTTTAAATAGCGGTGATCTGCTTCTTGATAAAGATTATATTAATTGGACAAATGAAATTTTTAGGAAGCATGAAGAAATAGATTTTGTGTATTCAGGTATCAGTATAAAAGATCCTGAAATGGGCATAGTTCATGTTACTGCAGAAAATGCAGAAGAACGTTCTTTGGCAAAAGGTCTACCATATCCTCACCAAACACTTATCATCAGAAAGAGGATTTTTAATCAAATTGGAAATTTCAAAATAACCTTAAAGTGTGCAATGGATTTTGATCTAATTTTAAGAATGAGAAAACTTGGAAGTAGAGGAAAGTATTATCCTAAAATGACAGTACTTATGGATGGAGCAGGTATTTCTTCACAAAATGATCTTCGCGTTTTAATAGAAAATTATAATGTCTTGAAAGATAACAACCAATTATCTTTTCCTATTAAGTGCAGACTTGGCATTTCACTTCTACTAATTTACCTTAAAAAAACCATGCTGGTAAATGTCATCAAAAGATACAGACACAAACTCTCTTATTAGCTTAAGACCTTTTGTACCAGTACTTTTTCATGAAAGGTTTTTCAAATAAAAAATATAAAATTGCTGAAGTTATCCACACAATTGGCACTGTAAAGATGGCAAAGGCCAGCAAGATCAAATAGAAGTTACCAGTTGGGAAGAGAGACTGGAAGATTTTTCCTGTAAGAGATGATGAAATAGTGGTAAAGGTAGATGGTGTAGCACATCCCGCCTGTAATGCAGAGAAATTTTGTTGAAAATAATCGACTGTTGTATTTTCCTTTGAAAGCAGCAATGAAGATTATAAAGAATAATAGGGGTAGCAATATCGGGATATAAAATTTGTTACAGAGGACTAAGACAATTCCACTCCATGCAAGAATAGAAAAAATATCCCAATAATAATTCTTAGGACTGGTTTCCATTTCGAGAGTCATTATATCTGCTAGAAAAATCCCAGTCATAAAATACTCAAAGAAATTGAAGACACCTGGAAGGTTGGAATCCTTTGCAATTATAGCTAAAAGCACCCACAGAATTCTTCTTTGAAGAACCGGCATTTTAAAACTTAAAGAAATGAGAGGTATTAATATATAAAATTGAATCTCAATTCCTAGTGACCAAATAACCGCACTGATTATGTTATCTCCTCCGTAAATCGGTGCATGAAGATAAAAGAGGAGGGAAAAGAAAGCTTGCGCTATAAACAGAAGTCACAGTAAGTAAAACAAAAAGAATCGTAAGGTTAATGATGTAAGGGGGATCAAAGCGTGAAAATCTTCTTATGAAATAGCTTTTAAGCGATTTCGCAGTTAAGGGAGAATGAAAAAAAGGTTTAGATAAAATAAAAGAACTAATGACGAAAAAAAGCTCAACTCCGTATTTTCCAATTGTAAAAATATTTGAAGAAAGTGATTTAGCGAAGAATTTATTCTCCACGTATACTGAAAGCATTTAAATTTTCAAGTAATGCTTAGGCACCTACTGCTCTAAAGTTATCTGTGATTAGTGTTTCCAATTCAGCTTTAAATTTCCGAATACACCGGAAAAATGTCATGCAGGCGGACTCAAATTCATTAAACTTTTCATAGTATTTATTATAAATAATTTTTTTCCTCATAAACTTCCAAAGTCTTTCTATCGGATTTAAATTTGGTGAGTATGGCGGAAGGTAAAAAAGTTTAATTTATAGTTCTTTTGCCAGAGTCCTTACTTTCCAGGAGCGGTTGTAGGCTGCATTGTCCATTATGAGAGTTATGTTTTTATCGAAAGGGTTTTTATCTTTAATTGCCTTTAACAAGATACAAATTGAACTGGCATCCACGCGGTCACAACTTCTGGTAATTAAGTCCTGTGAATTGATTTAGATTGCACCTGAAATATTTAAATACTTTCGTCCATTATTTGTTTTTATTTCAGCTTCTTCACCAGTTTTTATCCATCCATATGACAAAACAGGATTATGTTGAGGGTGAGTTGAGTCGGTAAAATAGATTTTCCCATTGGCGGATTTGATTTTTTCATATGCTTTAATAAAGTCTTCTTGATCTTGCTTGTTGGCCTTGCCAGGTACGCCTATTGTCTTTTTATAAGAAAAACCCATTCTATGAAGAAGCGCAATCATGCCAGAAAGAGTATAGCTGGCCCGATATTTTTTGTTAACATATTCACAAATGTCATGAGTATTTTGATAAATCATAGTGGTTAGGTGAAGCTGGAGTTCAAGTAATTCATCATTTGAAATTTTATGAGTGCCACCTTGGTAATGATCAGCTAAAAGCTCTTCAATTCCACCTTCAACATATCTTTTGCGGTAATTGGCGATGGTTCCTTCGTCTAAAAATAGAAATGCCGTAATGTTAGAATATTTTCTTCCTTCATCGAGTAATAAAATAACTTTTATTCTGTCAGAAAAACGAGCTTTATCTTTTGTTTTAGTTCAGGGAGTAGTTCTTTGCGTTGGTCTTTAGTTAAAAATCCTAACATGTATGAAAGAGTAAAACATTTTTTACAGGCAGTGAAGGCCTTGCTTGAAAATTAAATTGCGTTCAGTATAACCGTTCATATGAAAAAAAAGAACTGAGGCAATCGCAATAAATCTCAAGCTATCAAATTCTGAAATATATTCGCCAGAAGAGGTTGTTCTTCTTAATACATTATATATTCTGTTCATAATTTTCTTCTGTAATTTTTAATCCAATAATAAAAGGTAATAAAATGTTCATAGGAAAATATTCTGTTAAATTGGCCGAGATGAGAAACAAGATAAAGATTGGCACCAGATAGCGTCTTTTAGAGCGATAAATCGTATAAGTAATAATACCTAAAAGAGATAAGCCAAGAAAAACGCCGAGGTTTCCAATGGCGCTTGAAAAAAGTGAGTCGGGGATAGAGCAGTTTTCAGCGACTCTATTGATTGTCTGAATTGTGTTACATGTATTGGAGTAAGAGCCAAATGTAATGTTGTTTAAGTTGATATCAAACAAGACTTCAAAACGTTGAATTGGGCTTACCCAGTAATCGAGACGTCCTGAAGTGTAGGGAAAAGTGACGGCAACTATGACAGTGACTACACTTATGATTACTTTATATTTTTTTGTAGCCTTTGTAAAAAATAGATAAGCAATTCCAAGAATTCCAGCAGCTGATTTTGTCAGGATTATGGAAATGAGCGAGAGGAAATAATTGAAGGTCTTCTTTTCTTTAGGGATGACTTCAAAAACAATCATGAGAAAAAATAGTGCAAAGAGACTCATCGGTTGAGGCTGGGAGAAAAATCCATTAGCACGGCTATAGGCGATACCTTCCGAAATACTCCAACGGGCACTAAAGAGTATCTGCAGTATTTCTAATGGCAAGGCGATTAAGACAATAAGTTTATAGCGTTCGTAAAATTTAATGAGTGTGCTTCTTGAAGCAGTAAATTCGTCAAATAGTGGAAATAAGAATACAGGAAGATACCATCTGATTCCAGAAAGAAGTACGATATAAGAAGTTTTATCGAGTAATCCTTTGCCGATCGCAAAAGCTAAAATTGAAGACAAGACTCCAAAGCTGCATTTGCTCCATGTAGAATAAACCTTCTTTTTGAAAAAAAGAGTGATCAATAAAGTAACTAATAAAATATCTTTAATTATTTTTATAGAAAGTGGGGTGTGAATGATTTCCCATTCACCATAACTTTTTGGTGCAAACATCCAAATTATATCGACTAGATTTAAAAATGGTACAATAAGAATCGAGATCAAGAGGATCTCGATGACGTAGTCATTTCTGACCCATGATAGTTTATTTAGTGTAGATGGACTTATTTTTGGCATGATTATCTTAAAAAATTTTATAAAAATGGTGTAATAAACTTTATGTTAAATGCTGGAGCTAAGCAATAACTTTTGTTCAGATTTATATAGCGTCTCATCTTTTGCAATTTTTGAAAATCTAGTTATAAATAGATCTTTAATTACATTAACTCAGCTAATGGTCCATGACAGGAAGTTTAATAATGATATTAGGTTTTATATCAATGAGTTTAATTGCTTTTGGTTTTGATCGTGTTCTCAACGATCAAATGAAGCGTTTTTCTTTAATACTTTCAATCTCAGTCATAACTCTTTTTTTGTACCAAGCAACCTTTGTGATTAATTTTCACGCTGTTCAGTGGGGCGTTATTTTCGTAGCAGTTCTAGTCGCAATGATGAACTTAATAAAATCCAAGGAACGATCAATCCTGGATTTCTTAAAACGTAATTAATTATTTTTTATAAGCTCGATAATATGGTTTTTCATTTGCTTAAAGGCAAGGCTTCATAATTGGGACGAATTTTCCTGGGTAAGTCTTTGGGAAAGTTTTTTTGAATCGGCTCAAAACTATTCAGAGTCTGCGCTTTATTTTCAATAGGTTTAATTATTATTTGCGGGTTGCATTTTTTTGTAAACAACAAACTTTATTATCTAAAAAAAATTAGAATATCTATTGCGTATGTGCTTATTTTTTGTTGGTTTTCAAGTGGAGTTTTCTCGATATATGTCGATGGAGCAATGGGGATTATTTTAGGGTTTATGATCTTGGCAGTTTACGAACTCAGTGATCCAAGAGATTTTTGGGTGCCAATATTTATCGCAGCATTTCTCGCGATTACAAAAGAGACAGATTTCTGCTTAAGTTTATTGTCAATACTGGCTATCTCACTCAAGATTTTTAAAAATAAAAAGTATAAACGATGATTTTTAATTTTTCCCATACTTGGGTTACTACTTATATTATTTAATTTTTTTCTATGGCGAAATTACGTGTCTCATGACCTTGCGGTGGGATCATTTGATTTTGGTTTGGTTTTGAAAATGATTCAATCTGACTTTCATGTGTTTTCAATCAGAACCAGCGAAACTCTCATTCTAATTCTAAAAGCATTATTTTTTGGACATTAATGATTACTGCTATTTTAATTTATTTTAAAAAAATATCAGAGTATTTTGTTAAATTTTTTATAGGACTTTGCGGTTATCTTTTTTTACTTGTTATCACATTTCTCTATTTTTTTACAGAAGTAGAAGGTCGTTCTTTAGCCTCATATGATAGATATATGGGGGTTTGTTTCTTAGGTTTTTCACTGCTTGCTTTAAAGTTACTCATTGATAACAACTTGCTTTTCAGAAAAAAGCGATTGTAGCTTATTTATTTTATTTTATTTTATTTTATTTTATTTTATTTTATTTTTAATGACACCACCGTCTCCACGAAGAGTTTTACCAAGTTCAATTTTAGACAATTCGACTGCTCAGATGAGAAGTTCGCTGGTAACAATTAAAGAAGTAATATTGGCCAAAACACCAATTGATAGTAAAGTTTGGTTTATCCAGCTAGGTTCAATAGGAATGGAGGCAATGATATTGAGATATGAAATAGCTCCAAGAACAATGAATGGAACGCATTGGAGTGTTGGAAATAAATACTTCGAAGGAGATGTATGGACAGAAGATATTCTCTCAAATCATTTACTGAACGTTTGCAAAATTATGATTATATAGCCTTAGCCAACGTTGATGCAAAATTTATTCAACGATATGGAAGTGTCTTTTCTACACCTCCTAAAGCAGACAACCTCTACAGGAAAATGGTGATCAATAATCAATTAACAATGATTGAAATTCATTTAGAAGTTTTTCCCACTTTTGAAATCTGGCCTCTGGCAACATTACAATATTGTCTTCCCTAGAATCAAAACTAACGATTGCGCTTTTAATTGACTGAGGATTCTCGGGATCAAAATAGCTTCCATCTTCTCCGAGTAACTCTTTAGCGTAGGGCAGATTGCTGGCCATCACTGGGGTATTAAAAAACATTGCTTCAGCAATAGGCATTCCGTAACTTTCAATTAGGCTCGGAAAAATAACGGCTTTAGCGTTATTAATTTTTTGCAAAGTTTCTTTTCTGGTTAAGACTCCACAATTTTTTATATGCAAATTATCAGGTGTTGTTCCGACAGCCCTTAAAATACTACTTAGACGAAAATCTTCTAAAGTAATTTCCAGATAATAATTTTTAATTGGATTCTCTATTGCGGCTAAACGAAATCCCTCAATGAGATTTTGATGATTTTTGTAAACCTGATAAAGAGCAGGATAAAAAAAGCTATCATTTTTCTTTTTATGGAACTCTGAAAGTAATATGTCGGTAGGAAGAGGACGATGAATAAAAATATGATTATCGGGAATTTTAAGCCTACGAGAAATTATTTTTTTAAGCCATTCGCTTTGAACAATAAAAAAAGATTTTTTTTCATTAATACTGTAGCTGATAAAAAAATAGTAAAAATGCTTAATTAGAAATAACTTAGTCTGCTTTATTGGTGATGGATAAAACTCTTGTAAAAAAGGAATAGCCTGATGCAGATAAGTTAGGTTTTTATCTTCCTTTCTCAATCGTGGAGTGGTGTTTTGCATACTCACAATAATTGATGGAGGTACCGAAACTTTGAGGAAAATATGCTTAAAAAGAAAAAAGTCATAAATGATTCTTTTAAACCACTGCAAGTTTAAATCAAGTTCATTGAATTTGACGTTGTGCTGTAGGCACAGCGGTTCATAGTCTTTATGGCCCACGAATTGCCAGTTATCAGTTGCAGTATTATCATCCAAAGAACTTAAAAAGCTCTCTAGAATAGAGTGTGCACCCGCTGATTTAGCATTGATGGCCGGCGCATAGATAATAAAGTGCTTTTTCATTCAATTAGTTCTCAAAAAGGGTACCGGAATTGTTGTTAATATTTTTTAAATTATGCAATAATAGCCGAGCTTTTTAAGAAGGAGAACTTATTTTGAGAGTGTTAATTCTCGGTGCTAGCGGCATGATAGGCCATCGTATGTGGGCAACCCTTGGGGAGCGTCATGAAGCTATTGGTGTTCTACGCAGACAAGAGCTCGGTCCTCTTTCGATGATTCCAGGTATTGCTAATAAAAAAGCTCTTCTTGGAGTTGAGATTCAAGATATTTCAAAACTTACAAAAGTGATCGCTGATACAAAACCTGATATCGTTTTAAATTGTGTGGGAATCGTTAAGCAGCTTAAAGATTCAAGTGACCACATGAAGTCGATAGCTCTGAATGCATTATTTCCTCATCAGTTGGCAAAAGTCTGCGCTGATCACAATGCGCGAATGATTCAATTTAGCAGTGATTGCGTTTTTGATGGATTAAAGGGTAATTATAAAGAGTCTGATTTTCCCAATGCTCAGGATCTTTATGGCCGCTCAAAAGCTTTGGGCGAAGTTGATTACATGAAGAATGTTGTGACCATGAGAACATCATCGATTGGAAGAGAAGTGTTTCCGCATGGTGGTTTGGTTGAATGGTTTTTAAGTAATAAAGGAAAAAGTATTACAGGTTATAAGCAGGCAATCTATTCAGGGTTTCCTACACAGCGTCTTGGGAATATTATTTCTGATTATATTATTCCAAACAAAGAACTCACTGGCGTACTGCAAGTCGCAGGAACACCAATAGATAAGTTTTCTCTCTTAACTATGATTAAAGATCATTTTCAACTCAACATTGAAATTATGGCCAATGATCAGGTTAAAGTTGAAAGAGGTTTAAATTTTGATAATTTTTCAAAACTCACAGGTTTTAAATCTCCAACATGGAAAGAGATGATGAAAGACCTGGAAGTTGATTTTGATATTTATGAGACTATAAGGAAAAAATATGTTTAGTGGAAAAAGAATTCTAGTTACAGGAGGAACAGGATCAATGGGTAAAACTTTCGTAAGAAGAGTTTTATCTGGAGAGCATGGAGTGCCTTCAAAAGTCATCGTCTTTTCGCGTGATGAAGGAAAGCAGCACTATATGCGACTGGACTATCTTCATAAAAAAGTAAGTACAGACGAAGTTATCTATAATAATTTTAAAAATGTTCTGGAGTTCCGTATTGGTGACGTCAGAGACTATGCAAGTGTATGTTCAGCTCTAAGAGATGTAGATATCGTTATTCATGCGGCAGCTCTTAAGCAAGTTCCGTCATGTGAGTATTTTCCATACCAGGCAGTACTGACAAACATTATCGGTGCTGAAAATATTGTTCGTGCCATCAATGAAAATAACTTACCAGTTGAAACAGTGGTTGGAATTAGTACAGATAAAGCTGCTAAGCCAGTCAACGTAATGGGAATGACTAAGGCCATCCAGGAAAGAATTTTTACAACAGCAAATATTTTAAATAAGAAAACGCGTTTTATGTGTGTTCGTTATGGAAACGTTTTAGCGAGTAGAGGATCTGTTATTCCACTTTTCCACCAACAGATCAGACAAGGTGGGCCAGTGACATTAACTGTCCCGGAAATGACAAGATTTTTAATCAGTCTGGACGATGCGGTTGATACAGTTTTTGCTGTTATTAAAAACGGTAAGGCGGGTGAAACATTCGTTCCTCGTGCAGCTTCTGCGACGGTGGAAAACATTGCCAAAGCTTTAATTGGTTCAAGAAAAATTGAAATTCAAGTTACGGGAATTCGTCCCGGTGAAAAAATGCATGAAATTATGATTTCGGAAGAAGAGATTCATCATGCTCATAAAGTTGGTAATTACTATTCAATTCGATCGATGCTTCCAGAGCTTAACTCAGAAGTGCAATGTAAGCCAGTTCTGGTAAAAGAGTATAGCTCTGACGATGAAGTATCAGATTTGAATGGGACGATTGCTTTACTTGAAAAGCATGGCTTGATGAATATTGAAATGAAAGATGAAAGTAATACAAGTGAACTATTACGTTAGGATATTCGAATGACTTTAAAAGTAATGACTATTGTTGGAACTAGACCTGAAATTATTAAATTAAGCCGAATTGCGGCTATGTTAGATAAGTATTTTAATCACGTACTGGTTCATACTGGGCAAAACTATGATTATGAACTGAACGAAGTTTTCTTTAGCGATCTTGGAGTAAGAAAACCAGATCACTTTCTTGAGGCTGCAAAAGAAACGGCTGCGCAGACCATCGCTATGGTTATTGCAAAATCAGATGAGATCATGCAAAAGGTGAAGCCTGACGCATTGTTGGTTTATGGCGATACGAATAGCTGTCTTGCCGTTATTGCTGCCAAAAGACTACAAATTCCAATCTTTCACATGGAAGCTGGGAATAGATGTTTTGACCAAAGAGTACCAGAAGAAATCAATCGCAAGATTGTTGATCATCTTTCTGATATCAACATGGTTCATTGTGAACACTCACGCCGTTACCTGATTAATGAAGGTTTAAGGCCTGAGCAAATTATAAAAACAGGTACACCAATGAAGGAAGTTTTGAATTTTTATTCAAAACAAATTAATGAATGTGACGTTCTTGACAGATTAAAACTAAAATCAAAAGACTATTTCATTGTTAGTGCGCACAGAGAAGAAAACGTTGATTATGAAGAAAATTTCAACAATTTATTAAATTCACTTAACCATGTAGCTGAAAAATTCAACAAAAGAGTTATTGTTTCAACTCATCCAAGAACAAGAAAAAAATTAGAGTCTCTTGGAAAAAAAGACTTTAACCCTCTAGTTGAGTTCATGAAACCAATGGGATTTTTTGATTATAATAAACTTCAAAAAGATGCATTATGTGTAATTTCTGATAGTGGAACAATCACAGAAGAATCTTCAATTTTAAAATTCCCGGCCATTACGATCCGTCAGGCACATGAAAGACCTGAAGGGATGGATGTGGGGGCTGTCATCATGTCAGGCCTGAGCCCTGAGCGTGTACTTGATTCAATTAACATTGCAGTCTCGCAATTCGAAAAATACAAGCCACTTGACATTGAAGACTACACTTCAGACCGTGTTTCTGATCAAGTTGTAAAAATTATTCAAAGTTACACTGATTATGTTAACCGAGTAGTATGGCGTAAAAAGATCTAATGAAAATTCTTGTCGTCACTCAGTATTTTTGGCCGGAAAATTTTAAAATTAATGATCTCTGCGAAGGCCTCATCGAACGGGGTCACGAAGTGACTGTTTATACAGGTTTGCCAAACTATCCCGAGGGAGAGTTTTTTAAAGGTTATTCTTTTAAAGGCCCTTACCGTGAAATGCATGGGAAAATTAAAATTATAAGAAGTCCGCTTTTACCTCGAGGGAAGAATAAAAGCTTCAGACTTGCTTTAAACTACGTTTCATTTTTTTTTCTGGCTTCACTACTTGCCCCATTTTTAGTGAGAGGAAAATTCGATAAAATATTTGTCTATGAACCTTCTCCGATTACAGTAGTAATTCCAGCTATTATCCTCAAATACCTAAAAAGAATTCCATTATTTTTTTGGGTGACTGATTTATGGCCTGAAAGTCTTGAAGCAACCGGAGTTATTAAAAATAAAAAAATACTGAATTTAGTAGGTCTTGGTGTTCGTTATTTATACAAACATTGCGATAAAATCCTAGTCACTTCAAAAGGCTTCATTCCAAGAGTAAAAAATCTTGGAGGACTTGACTCTCAAATTGTCTATTTTCCTCAATGGGCCGAAGAGCTTTATAAAAAAATTCCTGATCAAAACTTCATTGATCCCCTCATACCAAAAACCGGCTTCAAGATCATGTTTGCCGGAAACATTGGATCTTCTCAAGATTTTGAAACTATTTTAAAAGCGGCTAAAATACTCAAGTCTCATGATAATATTGTCTTTTTAATTCTCGGTGATGGACTCATGAAAAAATGGTCTGAACAAGAAGTGAAAAGGCTAGGTCTTGAAAGTACGTTTATTTTTCTTGGCAGAAAACCAGTAGAACTTATGCCAGAATATTTCAGTCAGGCAGACGTTATGCTAATGAGCCTGACAAACACCGATCTATTTTCCATTACAGTTCCTTCTAAATTGCAGTCTTATCTGGCCAGTAAAAAACCCATACTCGCTTCAATGAACGGTGAAGGAGCCCAGATTGTCGTGGACTCTCTTGCGGGCCTTGCGTGTCCAGCCGGAAATCCTGAGTTATTGTCACAGACGATTTTAAAAATGTCGGAGCTCTCACTTGATGAATTAAAGGCGATGGGAGAAAATGCACTTCATTGCTATCAAACGCAGTTTGAACGAGAGAAGCTCATTAGTCTCCTAGAAGATGAGTTTCAAAAAGTTTGATAATAAGCTATTCCTTATTATCAAAAAGCATGCTAAAATGATAATAAGAAATCGCTTATTAACATTAAAGGCTTAAATTGAAAATAAGAGCAGGTGCAAATATACAACAATCAACAGGTTATAAGGCATTTATACCTGAGTTGCTACCTCCACAAAATCCCGAACTTCAATTAAATCTAGAGTTAATAAATCTACTATCTCAGGCAGATCTGCGTCTTGGAAAACTAGTAGGTTTATCAACCATTATCAAAGACCCTGATCTTTTTGTTTATTTATATGTAAGAAAAGAAGCACTTTTAAGCTCTCAAATTGAAGGAACTCAATGCTCTCTTGAGGATCTTTTTGATTCAGAGGATTTGGCCCCTGGAGTTGAGTCCGCGAGTTTAGATATTAAAGAAGTTTCCAATTATGTATGGGCCATGAATAACGGTTTGGAAAAATTAAGCACTACACCAATATCCTCTAGACTATTAAAAGAGTTACATTACTTATTGTTAACCGGGACAAGGGGAGAAAATAAACAACCTGGTTCATTCAGGACTTCACAAAACTGGATAGGAAGACCTGGGGCTAATTTAAATACAGCAGATTTTGTACCTCCTCCACCGAATGAATTAGATAGACTCATGAGTAATTTGGAAAATTTTATTCACAACCATGATGATTTTCCCCCTCTAGTAAAAGTTGCATTAGTGCATGCCCAATTTGAGACTATTCACCCTTTCTTGGACGGTAATGGAAGGCTAGGAAGACTACTAATAACTTTTCTCTTAGTCTCATGGGGTGTTTTAGATAAACCACTTTTGTATTTAAGTTATTTTTTTAAGGCCAACAGGACTGAATATTATAGTAGGCTCATGAATATTAGATTCAAGGGTGAATGGGAAGAATGGATTAAATTTTTCCTAAATGGCGTAATTGAATCTTCGGAAATGGCATCGACGGCGGCAATTGAAATTTTTAAACTTCATGAAGAGGATCGCCAAAAAATTCAAGCTAAAAATGTAAGAAACAATTTAATACTCATGAAGATTTTTGATGTGTTATGTAAACACCCTACCGTAACGGTTAAGGATCTTCAAAGATTGGCTGAAATTGAAACATATATCGCAACATCTAGATCAATAGTTCAACTTAAAGAGCTTGGTATTTTAAAAGAAATGAGTGGTGAAAAGAGAAATAAAAAATTTACCTATGAGAGTTATTTAAATATCCTAAAACGCGATACTGTAGGCGGTATGAATTAATGTCCGCTCAATTTTGTGCCAGCAGACTTAGGGTACAGCAAAGTATTAAGTAGTATATTCGTCTATTTTTCAAAGTACCTAGTTTAGCTATTTCTTCTGCTATAAATTTAAAATGAACACATTAAATTCTGCTTGGCTCCTTGAAAGTAGATGTGAAATATCATGTATTTATATTTTTTAAAAAAATAAGCCGGTTGAATTCTCTTAATCAAAGCAATAAGGTTAAAGAAATGGAAAAAAGAGATAAAAATAATATTGTAAACGACCTGCAATACGGAGAAATACTGCTTTATCAGACAGCAGATGGAATAACTCGGGTTGAAGTTAAGGTTAAAGGCGAATCAGTCTGGCTGTCACTTAATCAAATGGCAGAGCTTTTTCAGAGAGATAAGTCTGTAATATCCAAGCATATTAAAAATGTATTTGAAGAGAACGAATTGACAGAGAGTCAAACTGTTGCAAAATTTGCAACAGTTCAGCTAGAGGGCTCTCATAGAGTTGAAAGGCAAATTGAGTACTTTAATCTCGATGTCATTATTTCGGTAGGCTATAGAGTCAAGTCGACGAGGGGAACTCAGTTTCGGATCTGGGCAACGCAACAGCTTCGAGATTATATTATTAAAGGTTTTGCCTTAGATGATAAGCGATTAAAAGAAGCCGGTAATGCTAACTATTTTGAAGAACTCTTGGGTCGTATTCGAGATATCCGTTCTTCAGAAAAAATGTTTTGGAAAAAGGTGCTTGAGATTTATGCAACAAGCATCGATTATAACGCTAAGGCGAGTACATCTCAGGAATTTTTCTCTACAGTGCAAAATAAAATGCATTGGGCTGCTCATGGCCATACTGCAGCTGAAGTTATTTCTAAACGAAGTGATGCGAATAAACCCAATATGGGATTGAGATCGTGGACTGGAGATAAACCTCAAAAATCTGATATTACTATCGCCAAAAATTATCTTAATGAAGATGAATTGAATTCACTCAATCGTATCGTGAGTTTCTATCTAGATTTTGCTGAAATGCAAGCAATTGATAGGCGACCAATGTACATGAAGGATTGGATTACAAAACTAGACGATTTTCTACGTCTTAGTGATAAAGAAATCCTCGCTCATGCAGGTAAAATTTCTCACGAAGCTGCAGTGGCAAAAGCAGAATTAGAGTTTAAAAAATTTAATACAATGGAAGGAAGTAATACAACGCCGGTGGAAGTTCACTTCGATGAAGCCATGAAAAAGGTGAATAGTGTTGCCAAGAAAGGATCAAAATGATTCACACACCTAAAATATTCATCACTGGCGCAAATGGATTTGTAGGCTCAAATCTCATTAAGACACTCGGTGAAAAACACATTTCATTTGTGGCCGGAAGCCGTGAGGTCTACGGTGATATAACAACCCAAAAAAATTGGGAAGTGCTCCTGTCTGGATGTGATGTCGTCGTACACCTAGCAGCACGAGTTCATGTTATGGAAGAAACATCACTTGATCCACTAGTGGCATTTAGAAAAATGAATGTCGAAGCAAGTGTTAATTTAGCCCGTGCCTCAAAACTAGCAGGTGTGAAAAGATTTATTTACATTAGCAGCATAAAGGTTAACGGCGAAGAAACTTTTGAAAAACCTTTTTTAGCAAGCGATCCTCCAGCCCCTTTAGATCCCTATGGCATTTCAAAAATGGAAGCAGAAAACGAACTTCTAGCTCTCCATGAAAAGGGTGTTTTTGAAGTAGTTATTATTAGACCCCCCCTCGTCTATGGCCCAGGAGTAAAAGCTAATTTTGAAAAACTTTTTTGGCTTGTTAAAAAAGATTTACCACTACCTTTTGGATTAGTTAAAAATATTCGAAGCCTTGTGTCCGTTTTTAATTTAGTAGATTTAATAATTCTTTGTTCAACACACGAAAAAGCTGGTGGAGAAATTTTCTTAGTTTCTGACGGGGTTGATTACAGTCTGAAAGACTTGATTGTTCTCATGGCAAAAGTAGAGGGAAAAACCCCTCACTTACTTCCCATTCCCACGGGACTAATGAAATTCGGAGCGACATTAATAGGAAAAAAAACATACGCCAATCGCTTATTTGGAAATCTCCATGTCGATATAAAAAAAACTCAATCCCTTCTTGATTGGAATCCCCCTCATACTTTTCTTTCCACTTTCGGGTGCCAGCAGACTTAGGGTAGAGCTCGTGCATAAGTCTTAATTCAAGAATTGATTTCTAAGATTTTAAAATTTGAATATCTTATTATCAAAAAAGCTCAATATCTGATAACAAGAGAATCCTTGTTTACAAAAAATGACATCAAATGATAATTAACAAACGCAGTTTGAACAGAAGCTCATTAGTCTTCTAGAAGATGAGTTTCGCTTCACTAATTTTTAATTTTCAACTTGTGGTTTGAAGTTGCATGAGAGAATGTTAATTGGTGGATTTATATAAAGAGGTAACCCCGGCATCATGTCTAAGACAGAGGAACACCGAGGCTTTCTTAGTTAGTATCGGCTATTTACAGAAATAAATCAAGGTTTATATGGCAGAAAAAATACCAAATTATCCTAGCATTTTCGATAGCTTGACTGCTGATAGACTTGAAAAGTTTAGGAAGAATGGCCCGTTAACATATAGTGATCACGAGACGATTCAAAGATATTTTTACAATATTGAAATTTCATCTGAGATAAATAAAGCAATACATATCCTAGAAGTAGTTCTACGAAATCAAATATCTAAAGAATGGAATGCATTTTTAGTAGTTACAAACTGGCCAATGAGCAAGCAGGGAATCGCCTTAGGTGGAAAATATCAAACAATGCATGACAAAATTGATCAGGCCGTAGCGAGGATCGGAGGTAGTGCAAAAAATGGGCAAGTGATTGCAGAGCTTTCATTAGGTTTTTGGATTCATTTATTTGATTCCAAGTTTGATGTTAAAAATATCAAACTGATTAAAGGAATATTTCCTTATCGATCTGAGTGGAATAAGGCTTTAACTGTTGAGATTAAAAATATTCGAATTGATTTAGGAACCATCGCAAATTTAAGAAATCGAATAGCTCATCACGAACCTATATTTCATCAACGTGATTTAAATCAAAAGTATGATTTAATCTTACGTTACATTTCAGAAATAAATCCTTCTTGTCTCGACCTGGTCGAACATACTGCTTATACTCGTTTGCGCACTAATGGATGGCAAAACATTCTATTTCCTTTTCCCTAGTCAGTGCCAGCAGACTTAGGGTAGAGCTCGTGCATTATTCAAAAAGAAATTTTTGAAAATCTAACTATCAAATTTTAATTTCGCTATTTATTGACCTTAAAAAAATCAAGACTTTGTCTTTTTCTACTTTGATTTAATATTGCAAATTAACTAGCAGGGAGAAATTATATGGATAATCATACATATAAATGTTAATCTATGAAGGTAGAGTTTGGCCAATTTATTTGGGATTATGAGAAAGAACAGATTAATATTACTAAGCATGGAATTGATTTCTTTTATGCCTGCAAAGTATTTAAAGATCCCCAAAGGCTAGTTCTTTTAGACGAAAAGCATTCAGTTGAAGAGGATCGTTATTTTTGTATTGGCAAAGTGAAAGATTCTGTAATGACAGTGCGTTTTACGATAAGAGGGAATCAAATCAGAATTATTGGAGCAGGTTTTTGGAGATTAGGTAAGAAAATTTATGAAAAAAAAAGTTAAGTATTCAAATAAGTTTGGAAAAGAACAAAAAATAGATGGTAAAAATTTAAAAATTATTAAAGATTTTTTACCTTCTCCAGATGAGCTTTTTTTAAAAGAGGAAAAAGTAAAAATTACAATCGAAGTAGATGTTGAAACTTATCAATTTTTTCAAAAGCTAGCTTTGTCATTTAATAAAAAATATCAGCCACTGATGAGAGAGATTTTAAAACAGTATGCACGGAAATATCGTTAAATGTGCCAGCAGACTTAGGGTACAACAAAGTGTTAAGTAGTTTATTGTCTATTTATCAAAGTACTTAGTTTAGCTATTTCTTCTATTGAAAATTTAAAATAAACACATTAAATTCTGCTTGGATCCTTGAAGGTAGATGTGAAATATCATGTATTTATAATTTTTAAATAAATAAGCCGGTTGAATTCTCTTAATCAAAGCAATAAGGTTAAAGAAATGGAAAAAAGAGATAAAGATAATAGTATAAATGATCTGCGTTATGGAGAAATTCTACTATATCAGACAGCTGATGGAATAACTCGCGTTGAGGTTAAGGTTAAAGATGAATCAGTATGGCTGTCGCTTAATCAAATGGCAGAGCTTTTCCAGAGAGATAAGTCTGTAATATCCAAGCACATTAAAAATGTCTTTGTAGAGAACGAACTCAGTGCGAATTCAGTTGTTGCAAAATATGCAACAACTGCTTCAGATGGAAAAACATATCAAGTTGATTACTTTAATCTCGATGTCATCATTTCAGTAGGGTACCGAGTCAAGTCCATGAGAGGAACTCAATTTCGGATCTGGGCAACGCAACAGCTTCGAGATTATATTATTAAGGGTTTTGCCTTAGATGATAAGCGATTAAAAGAAGCCGGTAATGTTAACTATTTTGAGGAGCTCTTAGGTCGAATTCGAGATATCCGTTCTTCTGAAAAAATGTTTTGGAAAAAGGTGCTTGAGATTTATGCAACAAGCATCGATTATAGCGCTAAGGCCAGCGCATCTCAGGAATTTTTCTCAACTGTGCAAAATAAAATGCATTGGGCTGCTCATGGCCATACTGCCGCGGAAGTTATTTCAAAACGAAGTGATGCGAATAAACCCAATATGGGATTGAGATCGTGGACTGGAGATCAACCTCAAAAATCAGATATTACTATCGCCAAAAATTATCTTTATGAAGATGAATTAAATACTCTCAATCGTATCGTGAGTTTCTATTTAGATTTTGCTGAAATGCAAGCAATTGATAGGCGACCAATGTACATGAAGGATTGGATTACAAAACTAGACGATTTTCTACGTCTTAGTGATAAAGAAATCCTCGCTCATGCAGGTAAAATTTCTCACGAAGCTGCAGTGGCAAAAGCAGAATTAGAGTTTAAAAAATTTAATACAATGGAAGGAAACAATAAATCGCCAGTAGAAGTTCACTTTGATGAAGCCATGAAAAAGGTGAATAGTGTCACAAGTAAAAAAGAAAAATAAATTCAGTGCCAGCAGACTTAGGGTTGAGAAATAAGAGAAGAAAAGAGCTGACGGCTAGCGCCGTCAGCTCATGCACAATGTGGACATTCAGAGAGTAAAATTGAAATTATTCTAGAATTTGAACAAATTGTTGCAAAGAAAATAGATTTAACAATATGAAAAATACCTTACAAATTGTTTCGGCAACATACATTAATGATTATAAGCTAAACATTACTTTTAATGATGGTTTTGTTGGTATCGTAGACTTTTCCTTTTATCTTAATAAATCATTAAATCCATCAATTAGAATTTTTCTTGATTTAAAAAAATTTAAGTCCTTTCAAGTTAAAACGGCCAATTACTGTGGGGGATTATGAACTTATATTTCCGTTACTAACCTCAGGACTGTGCCAGCAGACTTAGGGTAGCAAAAATGCGTTAATTAAAAATCAGTATTTGAAAACCTAATTATCAAATTTTTAATTCATTATTCAATTGGCCATAAAGAAATCAAGACTCTGGCAGTTGCAACTTTATTTTGATATTGCAAATTTACCAGCAGGGAGAAATTATATGGATAATTATACATATAAATGTTAATCTATGAAGGTAGAATTTGGTCAATTTATTTGGGATTATGAGAAAGAACAGATTAATATTACTAAGCATGGAATTGATTTTTTTTATGCCTGCAAAGTATTTAAAGATCACTGCAGGCTTGTTTTAAGAGACGAAAAGCATTCAGCTGGTGAAGATCGTTATTTTTGTATTGGCAAAGTAGAAGAAACTGTAACGACAGTTAGGTTTACCATAAGAGGGAATCAAATCAGAATTATTGGAGCAGGGTTTTGGAGATTAGGTAAGAAAATTTATGAAGAAAAAAGTTAAGTATTCAAATAAGTTTGGAAAAGAACAAAAAATTGATGGTAAAAATTTAAAAATCATTAAAGATTTTTTACCTTCTCCTGATGAGCTTTTTTTAAAAGAGGAAAAAGTAAAAATCACGATAGAGGTAGATGTCGAAACTTATCAGTTTTTTCAAAAGCTAGCTTTGTCATTTAATAAAAAATATCAGCCACTGATGAGAGAGATTTTGAAACAGTATGCACGGAAGTATAAAAGTCGCTTGGCGTCTTAATTCTTAAAAGTGCCAGCAAACTTAGGGCAATGAAATTCAGATATCTAAATTTCAGCAAATATTACCAAAATAGTATTTTCATATAAAAACCAATATCTTTTAGAATTAGAGATTAATATTCATTATAAAGTTATTTCAAATCTTGAAATAAAAAAGCCAATTGCATACAAAAATTAAGCACTTAATTTAGAACTATTGAGCTCTAACCTAGCAAGTTCATCATTGGCATAATTAATGCCTATTGACAAAAAGTAGCCCGCGGGCTACACTATAGGAGGAGGCGTGGAAGCCAAAGAAAGAAAAATAAAAATTTATATGCAGGCTTCTGGCAAGAAGCCTTTTGAAGAATGGCTTGAAAATCTTAAAGATTCAATATCCCGTGCTCGCATTAGAGCTCGAATTGATCAGGTTGCAATTGGTAATTTTGGAGACTCTAAAACAGTTGGCAATGGTGTCAGTGAATTAAGATTTTCCTTTGGGCCGGGATTTAGAATTTATTATGCAATAGATGGTGAAGCTCTTGTACTTCTTTTAGCTGGTGGTGATAAATCAAGTCAAGAAGACGATATTACTAGAGCAAAAAAATATTGGAATAATTACAAGGAGAGATCAGATGAATAAAAGAAGCATAGATTACAGAGATGCTTTAATTGAAATTCTTCGAAATAACGAAGAGGAGCAAATGTTGTATCTGAAAGCGACACTTGAAGATAATTGGGATGCTCCTGAAGCTTTTTTACTTTCGCTTAAGACGATTGCTGAAGCTCGTGGTTTTTCAAATTTTGCACTAGAGGCAGGTCTTTCTCGCGAAAGCCTATACCGGACTCTTTCATCAAAAGGAAATCCAAAACTAGATACAGTTTTTAAAATGCTTAGAGCTCTCGGACTTAAATTAACCGTTGAAAGGGCGCCAAGCTAACAGACCTTTGCCAGCAGACTTAGGGTAGTGTCTCTGCATAAATTAAATTAAATTTTCACATTCACGTTTTTCAATTTTTGAATTTCTTCATTGCCTCTTATCCATAATTCCCAACAGTTAGAAAGATAAAAAAATATAGTGACTTGCAAGCAAACCTTAAGAGTCAAAGACTTATATTCACTTAACAGAATATGTCTTTAACAGCATATATAATTGAGGTATAATAAATGTGGGAAGTCATACAGACTGAAGAATTTAATAATTGGTTTTGCGATTTGAGGGCAATTGCACAAAATAAGATTGTTTCACAAATAAAGGTAATTTATGAGCTAGGTCCAGGTTTAGGCAGACCGCTTGTTGATACAATTAAAGGAAGTAAGTTAAAAAACCTAAAAGAACTTCGACTAAGTGTAGATGGCCAAGTTGTTAGAATCTTTTTTGTTTTTGCCCCTGACAGAAAAGCAATTTTATTAATAGGTGCAAGTAAAAACACATCTGGGGATAAACATTTTTATTCAAAAATGATTTTATTGAGCGAAAAGATTTATGACGACTATTTGAATGTTAAGACTAAAAGCAGGAACCTAAAATGAAAAAGAAGAAATCATTATACAATCCAGATTTTTTTAAAAATGCAGAAAAAGTTATGGGTAAAAAACGTTTTACTAAAGCAATAAAAGAAGGTGAGGCTTTGACCCAAGAGTTAAGGCTAAAAATGGCCAGAGAGCTACTTGGTAAAAATCAAACAGATTTAAAGGGGATGACCCAACCAGAAGTCTCAAAAATTGAAGCCAGACGGGATTTGAAAATATCAACTCTTGTAAAATATGCAGAAGCTTTGGGAATGCAGTTAAAAATTACCTTTGAATCTAAATCAAAATCTGGGGTAGATAAGAAGATTAAACCAATTCTTGTTCTAGGTTAGCGTGCCAGCAGACTTAGGGTAAAATAGTGAGTTGATAAAAAATTGACTACATTACTATCAAATATTTCACATTCTCCAAATATCTTTACCTAATCCTAATTATTTATCTTCCTTCAATAATAATTTAAATTGCATGGTTACTCTTATTATCTTTCAAAATACTCCCCGTTGGGGTATTGAGGAGTAGGCTTGTGCAGAAGTACAGAGTCGATTTAGAAAAAGTAAGCCATTTATTTGAAAAGAAACTTCCCAGGGTTATTATAAGTAAGATTTATTCTTGGGTCTTAAGGGTAGAAATGAGGGGTATGGCAGAGACCAGAAAAATACTCTCATTGCATGATGAGCCCCTTAAGGGCGAAAGAAAAAATCAGAGGTCGATAAGACTCAATAAAGCCTACCGACTAATATATATTGAAGAGCCTGGTCATTTAATTGTGATTGTTAAAGTAATTGAGGTTAATAAGCATGAATACTAAAATCAAATATGGCACCAAGGAATTAGAACGAGACTTTGGGCCATTAACCTTTGGAATGTTGTTAAAAAATTTTCGAGAAATAGATGAAATTTCTCAAAAAGATTTTTCCCAAATTTTGGGTATTTCACCACAAAGATTAAATGATTTTGAAAAAGGAAGACGATTACCAGATATATCTTCAGCCGTGCAATTTGCCAAAAAGCTAAAAGATTCTGAAGCTTTTTTTATTCAGATATTATTTCAAGATTATCTTCGTCACGAAAAATTGAGTTTAAGTGTTTTTATCACAAAAAAATCTGCATAGGTGCCAGCAGACCTAGGGTAGAGTAACTCTTAATAGACTCTAATCATCTATTGATTTCTAATTTTACCCACCTTCTTAAAATTATATAGTTAGTGATTTAATTCAAGTGTGCTTATTGCATATAACTTCATAATCAGAGAAAAAGCGTACTTCTCAAAGGAGTAATGCTAAAATGAGTTGTTGAAAGGAAAACGAACTGGCCAAAGATCTGTTCGTTTAAATAGTTCTTATCGAGTCATCTATGTAGAAAACTTGCTTAAGGAAATTGTCATCATTAATGTTATTGAGTTTAACAAGCATGAGTATTAAAAAAATCAGAGCTATAGAATATTTAGAAAAAAAGTATGGGCCTTTGAGTTTAGGTGATTTTATAAAATCTCTACGAGAGTCAGACGGAATAACTCAGACAGAGTTTGCAGAAAAACTTAAGATTTCAAGAGCTAATTTGTGTGACATCGAAAAAAATAGAAAGCTGATTAGTCCTGAAAGATCAGCTAAATTTGCCAAAATATTAAACTACCCTGAAAATTTTTTTGTTAAACTGGCCCTTGAAGACGTCTTGAGAAAATCAAAACTAAAGTATCATGTTGAGCTCAAGGCTTCATAGCTGTGCCAGCAGACTTAGGGTAGAGAAAGAAGAAAAGAAAACAAGAGAGCTGACGGCTAGCGCCGTCAGCTCTCTTTAGCATAAAATATCTTACGTATTAGCCTAATGTAAGAGTACTGACTTCGCTCGGTTGAATAAATACATATATCAAGGTTATATCAAGGTTATATCTAGGCCGTGCCAACAGACTTATGGTTACAATAAAAAGAGCTGACCGATGTGTTTATGAAGAGAGTGTACTTGTAATAACTGTTTTCTAAGGCGATTTATGAAGAAATGGAAAGAAGATTTAGATGGCCTAGTTCCTTTAGAGTATATTCATTTTAAAAATGTACCAATGAAAGAATCTAAGCATGGGCCTGTTATAGATTTAGATCCTGCTCTTCTTGAAAAACTAGCAGCAATAGCGATTTTAAGAGAAAAAATTCCATTAAGAGGAATAGAAGTGCATTTTTTAAGAAAAGTTATTGGACTTTCAATGGAAAAATTTGCGAGAAAACTTGGATTATCCTCTGGAACAATATTTCATTGGGAAAAAAATGAATTCGTTAGACTATCCATCGTTAATGAACTGGCCGTGAGATCATTTACTGCTGAAGCATTAGACATTGAAATTTCAGGAAAGTTCTCTGAGCTTCTTGGAGATAAAATTCGTCAGATAAACTTAAATGCAGCATAAATTCGGTGCCAGCAGACTTAGGGTTGAGTTACTGCGTAAGTCTTTAAACAATCAATTATTGGGTCATTATTGTGATATTGAGACTAACTATAGTGAGACTTTCTCATTATTTTGGTAAAACCTGTTAAGACGTTAATCTGTTTCAAGTGACTATTTATAGCACAATAATAGCTTCCGAATCGAAGTTGAGGTCTGTAAGAATTACAAGATTTGCCATTATTAAGCACGAATTATGACTTGCGTGCTAATTAAATCCTAAAAAAGAAGGAAATAATAATGAAAAAACTCAATTTAAAATCAATCCTGGGCACGGCAATAGTTCTATCTGCTTTGGCAAATGCACGAGCAGAAATTCCTAAAAAAGTTAAGAAATCAAAAACTACCTCAGCTGTAGTTTTTAAAATACAAGATCGAACCAACGATCAAAATTCAGTTTCAGATGGTAGTAAAACAGAAAAAACATCAAAATAGAGTTTTATTTGAAAACAATTAATATTTTTTTGTTATACTTAGTCACATCTATGAATGCATTTGCTCAACTTAAAATAGCTATTCCAAGCCTTTCTCAGAAGCTGAATCACTTGGAGATTCATTCCGTTAGCGAATATGTCATTTTCGATGACCTATTACGTTCTCTAGTAAAGTTTGATTCAAACGGAGAACTTGCACCGGACTTGGCCGAGTCATGGGAAGTAAAAGATCAATATAAAAAATTTGTTCTAAAAATTAAGCCTAATCAACACTTTTCTGACAATAGCCTAATCACTACTAAAGATATTGTAATGTCTCTCCAGAATGTCTTGGCAAATCCGGCTATAGTTCACGGTGACGGAAAAAAAATTAAAAAAGTGTCAATTTTAAATGACTCTCAAGTTGAAATTGAATTAACTGAAAGTAACCCATTTTTTTTAACAGAGCTCTCTTCTCCCGAATATCGAATTGTCAAAACAACCGATGCTAAATATGGAGTCACTTCAGGTCCTTATTTTTTGACAAAAAATAGCTCTTCAAAAAAACTTAGCCTGAAACTTAATGAATATTATCCTTTCGAAACTAATGTTAAGTATAAAGAAGTTGACTACATACCTTATCAGAAAATTACAAAGAAAGAGCTTGATAGTTTTGATATAATTTGGCCAGCGTCCACGATGGGATTGGCTGAAATTGAGAACATTATAAAGAACGGATACTATGTATATAAACTAAACTTAGGTTTTTCGTATTGGCTTTCACTAAATCCTAATACTTTAAATGCCAACGAACGCATTTTTATAAAACATAAACTAGATTCAATGCTAAAGGATTCAACTTTTTTTTCGAATAATAATTTTACTAGATCAAGTCAGCTTTTTTTACCTTATGGTCCTGGACGTTTAACTGATGAAGGCATTGACTCTATTAATGGTAAACTAAGTAAGGTTGCTTCAGCTAAACTTGAAAAAGTAAAAATGCTTCTTCCTAAAAGTATACAACAGGAGTTATTGCTCCAACTAAAATCGGCATTTAATCAAATTGACCTGCATTACTATTCAGATTTCTCTGAATATGCTAAACTGATCAAACAGCACCAGTATGATGTGAGTTTAGTAAACAATGATCTCTCTTCTATTGACTTGCGCTCAAGTCTCGTTGTGACCTTTAACTCGTCAAGACCTTTGGTATTGACTGAAAAAAATAAAACCGACTATGAAGAACTATTAAAAAAGATCAACACTGAATTAAATTCTAAAAAGAGATATGAATTAATAAAATTGCTAGGTGAGAAATTACTAAGCGATGTCATTATTTATCCACTTTATTATGACTATGGTTTTGTATTGGCCAAAAATGGTATTGATCTATCCCAACTTAACAAATCGGGCGCTGAGACATTTTCGTGGAAAATCAAATAAACGATTTATTACAATTTATCTCCATGCGCTTTCCCGGAACTCGCTTTGAAGTTATTCACAATTCATTTTCACCAACCTTAAAACATTTTATCGTAAAAGATAAAAATGACGAAAAAGGATTCGGAACAGATCACAATTATATCGAGGCTATTGAAAAAGCTTATTCTGAATTTGTAGAAAGAAAAACCTTTCACGAATTACACAGAATATTTGGTCAGTTTAAAACCTCTAATGGTTTTGCAGCTCATATTGACTCAAAAAGTGCGAAACATTCAAGTGTTAATGAACTCATTGAAAGAGACTCACTTCTTTTAACTTGGCACAGTAAGACTGCTCCTTATTGGTTAACTGAGGTCGAAGCAAAAGCATTAATGCTTCCTGAAAACTTAGAAATCTACTCCAAGCATAAAAAACTTGGTCTCAGGTTAAGTTTAGGAATTGTAGCAAAACAGAAAAAAGCTTTTACTTGTATCGCAAAAGTTGAGGGTAGATTTAAAGGAAAAAACTTTTTTTACGTTGATACAAAAGCAGGATCGAATCTCGTCGTTTTATTAAATGCTCTTATTGAAAGTATTACATTTTATTCACACTTTATGAGCCAGGGCCTTCCTGTTAATAATAGATCTAAAGCATATAAACCAAATCAGCCAATAGATCATTTTTACTACTATCTAAATCATTCAGTTGATATAGAATGGTTTCACAAAGGCTCGACGGAAGTTTTGGAATTACCCGCCAAGGATATTAGCACATATATTATAAAACCAGAAGAAATTCTTGGGTGTGAAAAATCAAAAAGAATTGTTTCATTCTCAGAATCTAACCTGATGCAATCTTATTACTGTGGAGAATTTCACCTGAAGAATATAAATTTGAAACGATTTTATGAGGTTTTTGGTAAAAAAATTAAACTTAATACTCAACTCCATCCACTGTCATGAAAACTAACAAAATTACATTATATTTTATTATGGTTACTCTAGTTGTGTCTTTTATACTTGGAAGCTTTTTTTATTTTTTCACTAAAGAAAAAGACAGTGCTTTGAATTCAGCAATCCAAACCTATCGTGAAAACTCAACTAAGCTTATTGCTGATAAGGTCTATGAAGATTTGCTAATAGAGAATCTTCTAGAAGCACAAAGAAAATTAATCTTACTTAAAGAAAGTAAGATCATCGATGAGTATCAAATTATCAAAAAAGATCAGTTCCTAAATAATGAATTGAAATATTGTGAAACTATTTTTTTTGACAAAGCTTTAAAATCTATTACATGGGGAAAAGTCTGCATTAACTACCCTGGGACTTTTCAAGAAAAGACATTAATTAACTTAAAAGGTATCTCACTAATATTTATCTCACTGATAGCCTTTATAGCATTTTTAATAATTTTATTATTTAAGAAAGCTACAAAAATTAATAATGATCTCTATGTGGGGGTTGGGCAAGTTCTAGATTCAGATGGAATTTATAATTATGAAGAATCCTTCTGGGCACCGGTCTTAAAGGAACTAGATAAATTGGTTGTCTTAAATAAAAAACGCTGAAAAAAAATTGTTTGATCAAAAAATTGAAGAGGAAAAAATAGAACTGGCCAATCAAGTTGCCCATGATATTAGATCTCCATTGGCAGCACTCGAGGCAATTGATTTAAATCAATTGCCTGATATAAATAATCGTAGGCTAGCAAAAGATTCCCTCAAGAGGTTAAAAGGAATTGCAGAAGTCCTCCTCGAAAAAGGTAGAGCTGAAAATAATGAGGTATTACCAGAAGTAAATCTTAATTCCCTTATTAATAATGTTATTGAATCTAAGAAAATTGAATTCAAAAATAGGAAAATTGAAACGAAGATTACTTCCCAGGAAGGATTGGCCAATATTCATGAGATTAAACTAGAAAGTATTTTATCAAACTTATTAACAAATGCCTTTGAGGCTTCTGATATGAATTCATCTATCATTGTCGAATCGGAAATTTGTAATAAAAATTATATAATTCGAATTTCAGACCATGGTAAAGGAATTTCTGCAGAATTATTAGCGAAGCTAGGCAAAGAAAAAGTATCTTTTGATAAAACTAATGGTAACGGACTTGGTGTATACTACGCGCTTCAAATAATTAATTCCTGGGGAGGTGCCCTCGAGATAAAATCTCAAGTCAACGTCGGCACAACAATAAAAATATCTTTACCAATAACAGTTAATCAACACAGTCAAAGTTCGCTCAGTATCTTAATCGATAACGATGAATTAGTTTGCCTTACCTGGGAAATGAAAGCTAAAAAAGCAGGAATAGACTTAAAGATATTTAGATCATCGGTAGAATTGTTTTCCAATGTTGGACTACTTCCCATTGATGCATGTTTTTACATTGACTCTGAACTTGATAACGAAAAAGGGGAAAATATCGCTCAGAAGCTCTTCAGTATGGGGTTTTTAAACTTAAATATGTGTACTGGGTATTCAAAAGATAAATTCGCTCATTTGCCGTTTATAAAAAAGGTAATTAACAAATCACCTCCATTTTAGCCTACACGCTCTACCACAAGTCTGCTGGCACCTAATGACTCACATCCGATCTCTTTACAACCTTATAAACCGTCAAAAAAAGTATTTTAATATCCAAACCTAAACTTCTATTATCAAAATAATACTTATCAAATAAGACTTTATCAGGAATAGAAAGCTCATCGCGCCCATTTATTTGTGCCCAACCAGTCACCCCGGGCGCAATGGTATGAACATCATACTTAGTTCGAAGTTCTTTTAAATCATCTTGATTATATAAAGCGGGCCTTGGCCCCACTAAATTCATATCACCCTTAATAACCGACAAAAGTTGAGGAAGTTCATCCAAGCTTGATTTTCTTAAAAATGACCCTACTGGTGTGAGATAGTTTTTTCCGGTTGCTGCCAGTAAGTGTGTCGCCAGCTGGGGCGTATCTATGCGCATTGTTCTAAATTTCGGCATGAGAAAAATTTGATTATTTTTTCCAATTCTTTTTGACCAATGGATAGCAGGGCCCGGGCTGGTCAGCTTAACAAGAATCCAAACTAAAATATAAGGGATTCCTAAAAGTAGTAAGGCAAAAAAGCTCAATAAAAAGTTAAAAGCGCGAAGCATTATCAATTCTCTCATGACAACAGTAAAAGTGAATTATATGCCATTTTTTTAGTTTTAGACAATACCAATACGTGCCAGCAGACTCATATGGATGACCACATTTGCAAGGAAAAAAATACCCTCCTAAAAAATTTATGAGCATCTTGAACTTTCAGACTCATATCCGCGTGCTGGATAACGCATTAAGTGTGTTCGAATGTGATGTTAACCTTAATCTTCGCTCAGATATATTAATCTATGTCTGCTAACAAGGACTTCATCACAACTTGATCTTATAATTTTTTAGAAGCGTATTTATCCTTACCGCCTGAGCGGTTATTACTATATTTTAAGCGGCTACGTGTAAAGCTTCCCAGATAAAACTGAGGAACTCACGCGCACACGCAACTTTTACTTTATTTTTATGTTTACCAGCTTCTAGTAAATTATTTGATTTTTTTCTCAATCGTTTTATGCAACGATCGGCTACATCAATAATTTTTGCATCTTGGTGCTTACGATGTTCTGCAAGCCTTTTACTTAACTTATTGGCCTTGTCTACTCGTTGGCAGGACTCAATGGCGGCAGTCCTAATTCTTCTATTTCCCATTTTTGTAATACTGAGCTTTTTCTCTTTGCCACCAGAGCTATATTCAGCAATATCAAGTCCTGCATATGAAGTTAGTTGGCGAGGGTGTTTGAATCTTTTAACATCTCCAATCTCTGTGATTAAAGTCATTGCTGTCAACGTACTCACGCCTCTAAAGCAGTTAAGAGAATCTTTTTCTTTTTATATTTTTCTGTTTCAGCTAGTTCTTTTATTTTTCTTCAAAATCACTTATACACTCATCCAATTTTTTTAATTGGAACATTAGAAAATCAAACGTACTTCGAAAGAGCACCGGATAATTTATTTATTTCACCTATGAGCCAACTTAAATGTTTTGCTGTCCAATGATCTTTGGCATTTTGTTCTTGCTTATAATGAAGATTATTTCTTCGACAAGTAGACAAAATATGTTTCTTTAAATCTTTTCTCTGATCAACCAAAAACTTCTACTGCGGATTAAATCTCTATCGTGCTCATCTTCTTCCACTGGAACGTAAATTGTTGTCAGTAAACCATTGGCATAATATTTTGCCATTTTATTAGCGTCCAATCGGTCCGTCTTAACTCTTTTACTGGCCAGTTCTGGAATTAGTGAAGGTGCAATAATTACTGTTTCAATATTTGCTTTTCTAAGTAATCGGCACAATGAATAACCAATATAGGTTGCCTCATAACAGATTTTAATTTCAAAATTTAACGCCTTAAATTTTTCTAGTTTTTTTAATAAATCTCCAACGGTAGGCTTTGACGATAGTTCAAAAACCTCTCCAGTTTCTGAGCAAAATGCTCCGATATGAAAACTCTTGTCGTCGACATCTAGCCCCACATGTAGTATCTTTTTCATTGGATGACCCCCTTTTTGAGTAAGTATTTATTTCCTAAATATTACTTTAGGGTAACCAGTCCCAGAGTAAAGGGTGGTCATCCATTACTTCTTAAGGCAGTGCTTAGCGTATCTCTTAATTCATGAATGGCATTTTTTGGTAATTTACGCCAATACGTGCCAGCAGACTTAGGGGCGAAGTGGACTGCAAGTTTTGTTCAAGATTTTTGAATTTGAATTTATCACGCTTAGAATTGGCTTGAAGCCAATTCCTGATAGAATTCAGGAAATATTAAAAGCTGTAATAAAAGATTTCTTTAAAGTCTGAAGATCGATTAATTGACTGGATTTAATTAATTAAGTGTTATTGTAAAAACAGTTTTCGACTGTAGAATTGTATAAGATGCATAGGAAAATATTTTTTTTAATACTTTTATTATTTGCAGAGACAGTGTTGGCTTTGGAATGCCCTCCAGGACAATATTTTGTTTCTGGACATCAGCGAAATTCTTATTATCGTGCTAATGGGATTTTTGTTAGTGCGACTGCAGTTTCGGATCATTGTCGTCCCTTTCAGTTTTCGAGTCCACTAAAAATTAGATTTCAGGATAAGATGCCAATAGGTTGGCCATATCTTGAGAAGTTTATAAGTTTGACGGCAGTTGAGAAAAAAGAAATAGAACAAGCCTTCAACTCATTACCCTCTAGGTTAAAAAATTTAGGCGAAATAAAAATTCATCGAGCAATAAAGTCAGTATTTCGAGATAATCCTACAACATCTGGGCCAGATGATTCGATTATTGTTCTCTATGATAGTGCCAAAGCATTTGGGTTTCAACGAGCTATTGCACATGAATTAGCGCACATCCTTTTTTCAAAGTTAAATGAGGATGAGAAAGCAGAATATTATTCTTTTTCTGATTGGCAATGGAGTAATGGAAAGCCGTACCCTCAGCGTCAAGATTTTTCTGAACCTGATGGGATATTTGCACCAGAAGAGGATTTTGCAAATAATGTTGAACATCTTATTCAAAAAAATAATAAACGGGTAAATTCAAAAATTTCAAATTACTTAAAATCACTATTAGGATTAAAAAAATGAAAGAAAAAGCAAAAATATTTTTCACACTCTTTCTAATTGGCTCATGTGCTTTGGATTCGATGAAAAATAAGACTCATAATGCCCCTGATTTGAATGATGATTGGGCAATGATTGAAAAAATTGAGTCAGAGAAATGGAGTCGAGAAAAAGTTGTTAGTTTTTTAGGTGAACCACATAAAGTAATGTCAGATAAGAAAGACAAATTTGAAGCCTTGTTTTACAACTATCCACGAACAAATCATCAACAATGGAGCTTTGAATTTTCTAAAGAGAATGCACTTTTAAATATTACTTTTGTACCAACTACTATTAATCGCGAAGATTTTACGATTAGTAGTATAACTCAAAAATGGGGAGTAATTTGCACAAAGAAAAAAGAAGTAGATACGTCGATGCATTTTATTCGAAATATTTATTATCTTGATTGTGGGAAAAATCATCGTGCTTATTTGAATCGGTATGATGAAGTGACAAGCCTTACGATTGATTTTTTGTGAGCGTGTGAGCGTACCAGCAGACTTAAGGCAGTGCTTGTGCGTAACACATAATTCAGGAAAGGCTTTTATTGGTAATTTGCTAATCATTCAGGCGTCTTCAAAGCTCGAATGTTAAAAGTCTTTGACCAATATGCTCTACCAATAGTCTGCTGGCACCTTAATTCGCACCTTAATTCTCTCAATTTTCATTTTTATGCCTTCCCACCAGCACCATTATAATTAAAATGAAACCGAGAGCTGAGAAACTTAACCACTGTCGAAGATGGTACCACCCTTCATTACTCAGAGTTGACGTCGGATTGGCAGATGAAAGATAAAAAATAAACCAAGAAGAAATGGCTGACAAGATGAGCATAATAATTGTCATTTTTTTCCAGCGAAGCCCGAAGTTCGTAAGTGCCATCAAGAGACCAGAGTTCAAAATAACTCCTGTAAATAATGAACTCAACACTCCTTCTATCTTCAGTGGAATAATTTGATATTCATCTTTGTACATAAAAGCAAGTGGGTAAAAACCAATTATTAAAGCAAAAAATCCTTTCATTGATTTTTGGATACGTGCATCTGTTATTCTGATTTTCACTTCTGACCTCAAAGATTAATTTAAATTAAAAATAAAGAGAAAACAAAGTTATTTAGGTGCCAGCAGACTTAGGGCAGGCTAGTGCGTAACTCATGAATCCATAGCGGCTTTCATTTGTAATTAGCTAATCTCTTTAAAAGCTTGAAATTTAGGTGCCCCATGGCTCACATGCTCAACCACATGTCTGCTGGCACTAAAAGAAAAGGGATTCCTAAAAGTAGTAAGGCAAAAAGGCTCAATAATAAGTGAAAAATGCGAAGCATTATCAGTTCTCTCATGACAACAGTAGGAGTGAATTATATGATATTTTATCTCAATTTACATCCTATGAAGCATATAAGAAGAGGAATTATGGCCAACTTGTTTTCAAGTTTTAAAAATCCAAGAGCGCTGCTAGCTTTTTTATACGATATGGCAATCGCATCCCTCGCATTCTGGGGCGCCCTCTTTTTGCGTTTTGATTCTTTGAATCTTCCTCTAATCGAAAACCTCACTTTCAATCGCTTCTTTTTCATCTCAATGTTTATCCACGCTGGCAGTTTTGTTTTGGGCGGACTCTATAAAGGCGTCTGGCGCTTTAGTTCAATGTACGATCTTATCCGTGTTGTAAAAGCATCTTTAACCGCAATCGTAATTTCTCTCGTCGTTTGTTTTTTTATGACTCGTCTTGAAAATGTTCCACGTTCGATGTTCTTAATTGAATTCATGCTTTTAGTTATTGGCCTTGGTGGTGGACGATTTGTTTATCGTTTTTTAAAAGACCGTACATCATTGAGTAAGCATATCGGCGGAGCTGATGCTGATGTAAAAAATGTTCTCATCGTTGGAGCCGGACGCGCCGGAGAAAAACTTCTTCGCGACATTCACTCCACACCAAGTTTGAAATTAAACGTTGTCGGTTTTCTCGACGATGATAAGTTTAAAAAGAATATTCTCATTCATAATGTAAAAGTTCATGGGGCCACAGACCTCATTCCGGGCATTGTAGAAAAGTATAAAGTCGATAAAATTTTCATTGCCATTCCTTCCGCAAGTGGAGTCGACGTTAAAAAAATCGTGAGCTTTTGTAAAGAGACAAACGCAGAAGTTAAAATTCTACCAAAAATGGATCAGCTTTTATCCACACAAGTCGATATCGCACTTTTAAGAAATCTCAACATAGAAGATCTTCTCGGCCGCGAACAAGTCAAACTCGACACCGATCATTTGTCTTTCATGATCACGGATAAAGTCGTGCTTGTCACTGGTGCCGGTGGCTCAATCGGAAGCGAGTTATGTATTCAGATCGCTAAATTTAATCCACGCATGATTGTCATGTGTGATTACTGCGAACTTTTTATGTACGAGCTTGAAATGAAATTCAAGGCCGAATTTCCAGAAATCGCTTTTTATCCAAAAATTCTTGATGTGAGAAACGCTCAAAAAGTTGATGCAACTTTTGAAGAGTACCACCCTCAAATCGTCTTTCATGCAGCCGCTTATAAGCATGTGCCGATGATGGAATATAATCCGATGGAAGCGGTCGAAACAAACATTAACGGAACAAAAATAGTGGCCTCTACTTCAATGAAATATAATGCTGAAAAATTCATTATGATTTCAACTGATAAAGCAGTGAATCCCACCAATGTCATGGGAGCTTCTAAGCGCATTGCTGAAATGGTCATTACTGATTTGTCTGAAAAAGGTCGCCTAAATAATTGCCCCACAACATTTATTTCTGTTCGTTTCGGAAATGTATTGGGAAGTAACGGATCAGTGATTCCACTTTTTAGGCGCCAAATTGAGTCGCGTTCTGATATCACCGTCACTCATCCAGATATCATTCGCTACTTCATGTCGATTCCTGAAGCTTGTCAGTTAGTTCTTCAAGCAGGATCAATGGGCGAGGGCGGAGAAATTTTTGTTCTCGACATGGGCGAGCCGGTGAAAATTGTCGATCTCGCTCGCGAGATGATTAGGCTAGCTGGCATGACTGAAGGACGAGATATCAACATCGTTTTTTCTGGACTTCGTCCCGGTGAAAAACTTTATGAAGAGCTTTTCAGTGATAAAGAAGCTTACGAATACACTCATCACGGAAAAATTAGAAAAGCGCTTTTTAGGCCTCTAGAAGATTCTTTCCATACAAATCTCAATCACCTCATGGCGCTTGAATCAGCGAGTGCCGACACGATCGTCTACCTCATTAAAAATCTCGTTCCTGAGTTCACTCACTTTCGCTTGGCCTTAGATTCCAAAGAAGAACATCCCCAATAGGTGCCAGCAGACTTAGGGTAGTGCTTGTGCGTTGTAGGTTTAGAGAGAGGGGAACTGACGGCTGACGCCGTCAGTTTTTGAAAAAACTAACTAAATCTCACTAATAATTTCAAGGTTATCAATTTTAAAAAGAAATTTTTAATTTGCATTAGTTTCCTTTGGAGGAAATAATGCCAAAACTTTACGAATACAAGGGACTTGTTATATTTTTTTATTCAAATGAACACGAACCCATACATGTTCATGCACAATATGGGGATACAGAGGGTAAGATTGAAATTGTATTGTTGATGGGGCAAATTGTTGGGCTTAAGTATGAACGGGTCACTGGTAGAAAGTCACTAAACCGATCTAAAAGATTACAATTTGAAAAATTAGTCAAAGTCCTTGCAGATGAGATAGTGCAGAGTTGGATAAACTACTTTGTTCTTCATAAAAAGATAATTACTAAGAAAATAGATTTAAAATTATGACAAACATTATCAAAATTACTTCAGCAAAATACATTATTGATTACAAAATTAATATCACCTTTGAAGATGGTGAAGAACGTCTTGTGGATTTTTATTCCTTTATAAATAAATCTTTAAATCCCTCAATCAAAAATTATCTTGAGTTAAAAAAATTCAAAACATTTGAAATAAAAAATGGTCAACTTATGTGGGGAGATTATGAACTTATTTTCCCTGTCAAAGATCTTTACGACAACTCGCTTTAATCGTGCCAGCAGACTTAGGGTAGAGGGAGTGCGCTTTAAAGGTGCCAGCAGACATAGGGCAGTGAGTGCGTAGATAAAAAATTGACAGCACTACTATCAAATATTTTTATTATTACCATATAAAACATCCAAATTTTAATCACTTATCTTTTTTCAGTCTCAAATTGAATTGCAAAGTCATAATTATTATCTGGATAGAGTACTTATAAACAGATTCATAACTTAGACCTCAATTTGACGTATTTTTTAAAATACGGTATAATTTAAAATACAGGAGGAGCATGTGGCTCTCTGGAAAGTTCTAATGGAAAATAAAGCTGAGGAAGAATTGACCAAGCTTTTGAAAGATAAAATTATAACTAAGTCCGACATCAAAGTTTTACTGAGATGGGTATCAGAAATGGAAGAATTTGGACCGAAGTATATAGAGAGCTCGAGTGAATGGCATGATCACGTGCTAGATAGGGAATGGATTGGGTATAGGTCTTCAGCTTTCAGTAGTACCGGAAGAGTGATTTATAAGATTATTGATGATCAGATTGTTGTCCACGTTGCTAGAGTCACTGCTGATCATAATTATAAGAAATAGTCTTTAGAAATTTTTAGAGGTTTTTATGAAAGAGATGAGGAGAGTGCTGGAGAATTTACTCGGAGAGGATTTATCCTCTGGGGAAGTTTTGAAAGGACTTAGAATCAACAAGAACTTGTCTCAGGATGAGTTAGCGGAATTGACAGGGATTCAACGAACGAACTTAAGTGCTCTAGAAAATGATCGTACTCCTATGACTTCTTATTATGCTGAAATATTCTCAGCAGTATTTAAAGTCCATCCCTCTGAAATTTTATATCCAAATGGTTATGTGAAAAAATCAGACGATGTGCTTAAGCTTGAAAAAAAGGCGGAATCATATTTTAAGAAAATGTCAGGGTAAACGAGGGTAAACGTGCCAGCAGACATAGGGCAGTGCTTATGCGTAATTGATAGTTCAACTATCAGTTTTTGAATTCATTTAATTCTTCATTCAACAATTTACAATAGTTAGTTATTCATTCTGAATACTTTTTATGCATATTTACTTGATAGAAACAAACTAGGTTTATTAGTAAAGTTACAATACCTCGTTGTTTGATAAAGTATATACTTTGAGGTAAGGTGGTATGAGATATAGCTGGGATGAGAAAAAAGCTCGCATTAACTTTGAAAAGCATGGAATAAGATTTGAGGAAGCACAAGTCATTTGGAGTGATCCATTTGCAATCGAGTTTTTAGACTCTGAGGAAATACTCAAAGAGGAACGTTATCTTAGAATCGGAATCAACCCTGCCCGAGGCACACTCTTAGTTGTTTATTGCGAGAGGGATGATGGAGAAACAATAAGAATAATATCAGCAAGAAGGGCAACATCATTTGAAAGGCAAACTTATGAAAAAGAATTACGATCTTAAAAGTTTAAAAAAGAAACCGGGAAAGGTAAAAATAGATCCTGAGTCTGTTCGAATTATGATTTCTTTAAAAATAGATGCAAACAATCTGGCAGATATTAAAACTGAAGCAGAAAGATTAGGAATGCCTTATCAAACTCTTATGAATAGTATTCTTCATCGTTATGTCCATGGAGAGTTGATTGATAAGCGAGATTTGAAAAATCTTACTGCATAAGTGCCAGCAGACTTGTTGTAGAGTATGTGTGCTACCACAAGTCTGCTGGCACCAAAAGTGGGCACCAAAAGTGGGCAGATTTACAGCAAAATCAAATCTTTAATTTCTTCACTTGATTCTGTTATTTTCGCTAATGCTTTGAATATTTAAGTGTATAAAATGCTCCTTTTTTTAACAAGGTACCTGGGATTACTTAAGTTATAATTGAGAAATGGTTCCAGGCAATTTAAAATTTAGAATCTATTCATCCCGCTGGGGTAATTTTTTAAATGTAAGGCCATGTTAGTTGGCCTTATGTCTTCCATATGAAAGTATTGGTGAATGCCATTCGCCGATATCAAAAACTTTACCATCGAACTATTTTCCAAGCTTCCGGTCAAAATGCTAGTTGGTGCAATTAAAACTCTTCTCAATAAAGTTGATGCTCAAGAAAATAAAATAACTGAACTGTCTTCAGAAAATCAAAAGCTCAAGGATGAAATCAATCGCCTCAAAGGCGAAAAAGGCAAGCCAGATATTGCTAAAAACAAAGATGACAAGAAAGATAGTGATGATAAAAAGAAAGGCGGCAAGAACGGCGGGCGTGGAAAAATAAAAATGCTAAAGAAATAGAAATCCACAATACGGAAGAAAAAGATGTCGAAAAAGATCTTCCAAAAGATGCACAATACAAAGGTACTAGAGATGTCGTAATTCAAGACATAAATTTTAATCTAAATAATACCAAATTTATTATCCATAAATACTATTCACCATTTTTAGGAAAAGTTTTTGAAGGACAACTGCCTCCCGAATATAAAGGTAGTATCTTCGGACCTGGTATTTGGTCATTTGTCATCCAGTTTCACTACGAGGCAAGAATGACACAAAATCTTCTTTTAAAATTTTAACCGGACTTAAAGTCAAAATATCTGTCGGCGAAATTTCAAATATGATTCTTTGTCATGAGAGATTTGAAGAAGAACGACAAAATGTAAGGGAAGCTGGAATCAGTCGAAGCGATTTTTCTCAAATTGATGATACCGGTGCAAGACTTAATGGAAAGAATGGTTACAGCATTGCAGTTTGTAATCAATTTTTTACTGATTATTATACAAGTCTTTCAAAAAATAGAGAGGCTGTATTGAGAGCACTTGCCGGAACAGAATTAAAATTTGCAATTAATGAAATTGCACTCAAATATGTTGATGATAAAGTTAACAATAAGGCAATCGTTGGCGAACTTAGAAAATTACAATCAAATAGATTGTATGGGCCAGATGAGTTTACCAATGAAATCCTAAATGCTCCCTGGGCGAGAGGAAAGATTACTTCGTGGATAAAACACATAAAAGAAGGTTGTGCCATTGGTGCATTTAGGGATAATTTTCTTGGAGTGAGGTCAAAAATTTTGATTTGTGATGATGCTCCCCAGTTTAAAGGCATCCTGGAATTCTTAGGTCTTTGTTTGATTCATGAAGAACGCCATTATAAAAAGTTAACTCCAAGTCATCCCGATTTTATAAAAGCTGTTGCCGATTTTAGAGAAACATTTTGAAATATTACGAAAAGCTAAAGCTTTATAAAATTAATCCCAATGACAAGAAAAAGAAAGAATTGAGTGATGAATTTGATTTAATTTTTTTAGGTAAGACTTGTTACTTCGCTTTAAATCAATTGATGGAAAAAACTAGAGCAAAAAAAGATGAGCTGCTTTTGGTTTTGGAATTTCCAACTATTCCTTTGCATAATAATACTTCTGAATTGGCAATGAGAGAAAAAGTTATTCAAAGAAAAATCAGAGGATATTTTAGAAGCTTAGAAGGGGCCATGGCATCAGATATTTTCTTAGGTCTGATGAGTACTTGCCGAAAAATAGGAATTAGCTTTGGTGAATATTTAAAAGACCGATTTTACAATCGCCACGAACTACCGCCGCTCGGTGATCTCATTTGGATGGCTTAGCACTATTAAACCTGACCGATTTTCCCCATTAAAATGAATAGATTCGTATAGTGCCTCCTTTGGAAGGGCACTATCGCTTTATTTGCTTAGAATGGAGATATCTAGAATTACCTTTTTGTGGGAGATTTTAGATCTTTCTTGAAAGCCTTATTGTTTGATTTATGGATGCGTTTAATAAAAAGAGCTATGTCAAAATTCTCAGTAGAGTATCCTGCTCCTTTTCGCAAACTTTTAATTTCAAGGAAAATTGCAGCAAATTCCATGTTCGTATTTATAAATGATTCATAGAATCTGGTTAAGTATTTTATGTAATCTGCACCAAATTTTTTCTTGTAGTAATAATTCACAACGATGAAGTTGTTGAACATGCTTCTTTTAAGCATTTTTCTTAATTTAGATTTTAATTTGGACTTACCGAAAGAATTAAAAATATCAATTAATTGAGGAGTCATTTTTTTAATTGCTAATTCTGGAGACTTTTTAAAGTCGGTATAAAATATTTTAAATAATTCGCTTTGATCAAACAGCGGTAAATATCGAAAATTAAGCCATTCTTTATAACCTTTGGGATTGGTTTTTAGCACACCAGATTTGTTGTGATTTAATTTATTTGTAAATATTTTAAATTCCTGCTCAGCTTTCTCGAATTTGATTTTCAGGAACTCCTGTATTATTTCTTGTGTGATTATTGTAAGGTGATAGAACAGGCTTGCGTGCAGTGCTTTTTCAAATTGAACAGTGTTTAATTTTTCATAGCTTTTGTTTCCGAATTCATTTTTAAATACATTCGTTATTTCCATGCTTTCGATAAATGCAAATGAGCCAATTCTTTTTCTGGTTTTAAAATTCGTCTTTTTTTGTGTCATGTCTGTCACTTCTCTTTCTTGAGTTACAAGGTTTTCGGACAACTTTTACTCCTTCATGAGTATTTAAGTTTTTTGGTAGGCTTTAGGCGAATTACGGAGTTCGACGTGTCGTATAATGGGCGAGTTAAAAATGTTTCTTTGCTTCAGTTATTAGTCTTAGATGCTATGTGTTCTTACTTGGTTTCCCCCTGAAATACATCAATATACATTTTTTTACCTAAATATACGGTTTCTTGTCCCTGTTTTGGTCTCACTACTTTTTCAGGGAAATACGCTTTTTTGTTAAAAAATACACCAATATACGGTTTTTAACGAAAAAATACATACAGTTTAATGAAAATACGGTAACCTACAAAAAGATGAGGTGAAAATGGCAAAACTAAATGTATTCAATCCAAATGCGACAGTGGCCCCAGGCCTCTTTGCTGGAAGAGTCCAACTTGTAACATCTGTTATCAATAAGCTTACACAAGTAAAAATGGGGCTATCTTCTAGTTTTATTTTTTCCGGAGAAAGAGGGATAGGAAAAACAGCCTTGGCTAAATTTATAAGATATTTAGCAACTCATAATGATAAATCTTTTGGCGAATTGAACTTCCTAACAAGTTACTATGCAGTAGAGAAAGGTCAATCATTTGAGTATGTCCTACAGACAAGCTTGAACTCACTAACAGATCAATTACCAGAAAATGTTTTAGATCGTCTTTCAAAAAGAGTAGGGAATATTTTTAAAGGGGGGAAATTTTCTATTGGTGCTTTTGGAGGAAATGTAGATGTAGATTTAGGAAAAAATGAATCACTTCTGAAGGATCAGCACATAAAAGATATCGCTGTTTCAATTTTTACTAATATCATTAGAGGTCTTGAAGAATCCAAGGATAACCATAGTGGAATTTTAATCATTATTGATGAAGTACACAACCTTGGTGACTTGCAAGGTATCGCAATGATTTTAAGAAATATTGCTACAACTTTGGATATTAATGAGCTTGGTAAAGTTTCTTTTTTAATTATAGGCTACACTGATGCAATCGAATTGTTTTTTGACGGTGATCAGTCAGCAAGAAGACATTTTGACCACTACGAATTAGGATGTTTGACGACAGAAGACTCTAAAGAAATTTTACGAAAAGGATTTGCTGGTGCTCAGGTAAAGATTGAAGAATCAATTATTTCTTTAGCGGCCAGCTATAGCGGTGGATATCCTCATGCTATACAGGTTATTGGTCATAATATATTGGAATGTGATTCTGATGAAATAATTGATGAAAAAGACTTAAGTCTAGGCTTAAGTAAAACAGCCCTAGAATTACAGAAAAAAGATTTTTTAAATTTTTATAAATTTGGCAAAAAACCCACTACCAAAGAAGCCCTATTGGACATACTTGCAATCGTTGGAAAAATGACACGACAAGAATTATCGAAAATTTCAGAGGATAAAAATCTATATCGAACCATAAATGATTTGAAAAAAATCGGAGCCATTAAGGAAGACGTGGAAAATGGGCAAGTCTACTTAAGTTCAATGTTATTAGCTGTGGCAATTATATTTCATATCGCTCCAAAAATTAAAAATGATGGATATCTAAAAGAAACGATGAGTGAAAGAAACAAATCTTTATACTCAGCAATCGGAGAAAACTTTACTGAGGCACTAACTCAAAATAAATCACTTTAAAATAACTTCTTTCTTTTTTATTATTGGAAGTCAAGATATTCAAAGTGGTTACGTGGGGTTTCGGGGTGAGATACCAAGTGTCATAAAAACTCTATTGGCCAACGATCTGCGATTAAAATTTAGATTGTGGGAGATACCCCCCTTACCAAACGATATTGCGATATCTGAATTGCTTTATTTAGAATATTTAAGCAACCTTATCGTTTTCGATGGAATCCATTTCAGTATTACCTACATCGCTGTCATTGTTTGTATCATTGGCAATTGAGCCAGCAGTGGAATTGTCAGCAACTAGTTTAGTGTTTTCTCTTTTCGGTTTTTCATTCAATTTCGCAAGTAGCCTTTTATTGCATTCTCCAACCCATTGCTTTAGGAGGTTGCTTTCAAATATTTCTTTTATTGATTCTTCAGAAACTTTTACTTTGTCTGTTGATAGCTCCCGAGCGACAAGTTTGAGTGTTTTGTCACACAGTAAGACTGCAACAACATCTTCAATTTTAGTCACAGATTTTACATCACTAACTTTTTTCCAATCACCATTCAAGTAAGCAGCTTTTGAAAATAAATAAAATTGTTCAGCAAGATCATCAAGATTTGTAGTACTACTTAAGCTTAGTTTATGAATAAGATTTGCAACTGGAGGTTTGCCTTTTTTGCTGATTACAGAGTAAAGGTGCCACTCACGTGCATTAGTAATGAAAAAATGTTCAATAGCGAGATTGTTACAATAAGTAAGTGTTTGATCGATTACGGTCTGGCTTAATTCAACATAACAAGCTTTAGCTTCAATTACAAAGTCGAACTTATCAGCTTTCTTTGCTAATGGCCCATCAGTAAGTTTTACAACATAATCAACACGGCCATTTTTTGAAACAACTTCAGTCTTAAGTTCATTAAACTTATTATATCCAAGTACGCTATGAAGAAGGTCGTTTAAAATAATTCGAGCATCCTCTTCAGTGGAGGTTTTGCCCTTTGAAATAAGACCATTAATGATTGGCAAAAAGGCTTTCAACTCGCTAACAATTTTAGTCTTATGCTTTGTTGGCACTTTATACATATATGATCTCCAAATTATTTAAAAGCATTTCGGTCAGATATTGGTAAATGTTTAGTAAAATAATTAACTAATATTTTTTCACGTTATTTCGATAGCTTAAAAGATTGAATGACAAATATGACGTTCATGACAATAATTTACTATAATTAAATATAAAATAAATATTAAAAGAGCTGCGGTGGATTTACCTAAAAAAGTATATAAATATTTCTCATTAAAAACAAATGATGAAATTTTCAGAGTGAAAAATATTCTTGAGAATCAGCATGTGTATTTTTCAAAAATCTTTGAGTTCAATGATCCATTTGAAGGGTATAGTCTGTATCCATCAAATTCTTTAAATACTAAATATGACAAAATACAACTCGACTTTGAACGAAAGAAAATTAATGAGTCGTATGGAGTTTGCTGTTTTACTTCCAACCTAAACGATATAAGAATGTGGACTCAATATGCTGATAGTTGCAAAGGAATATGTATTGAATTCGATTCAGAGTTTGGAATTTTAAAGGATTTAAAAAAAGTAAATTATGTTGAAGCTTTTGATAAATTTACTAACAAAGAGAGCTTGCTAAATAAACATAGAAATTGGAGTCATGAAAAAGAGCTGCGATTAATTTCGGAAGAATATATTGGTAAGTGTTCGGATGTCCAATCTGTTCGAATTTCAGGCGTGTACTATTTAAATGTTAGGCATGAAAAAAATGACAACATAAGTGAAATTTATACTACTGCAATGATGTTGGGATTAGTAGTTCATACAAATAGCGGTTTGTTAAACAATGATTACACGTTTGATTTTAAAGTAGATGCTGATTTTTCTAGATCTAAATAATTTAGATTAGTTGATGGGCTCTAGTACTATTTCTATTTTTGCTTTGTTTCCCTTTAGATCATACCAATCTCAATTGAGGTTCTATAATGACTAAGTGATTAAAATGCGGAAGTGGTTCTAGAGCATTTTTCAATCGCTACTGTTTCAGCATTTTTACCATCGGACAATATTGGATATGATCCTATTTCTTTATAATAAGTAATACCCCTTTGAACACATGAATCAATATCCTTATTAGAGCAAGAAGAAAAGAGTAACGCTGACAAGACTCCCAAAAATATATTTTTCATTTTCTCATCCTCAAAATCTTCAAGTTTTTAATATGGTTACTGTTTTTTTAGACTTAATAGGCAAGATGAAAAATTGTCATCTTGGGCCAAGTTTTCTATGTTACTTTTAATAGTGTCTGAAACTAAGCCAGTTGCATTGATGAACTTTGCACCATTCTTTTTTGTAACAATTTCAGTTGTGGTACAGACTTTGTTATCAACTTCGGTTTTATATTTTATTTTAAGTGTGACATCGACAGAAAAGCCTAAGTCATCAACAAGGAATTCTTCAATTTCTCCAGTCAGTATTTTATTCGAGGAATTATCTAATTTGGTTCCCATGAATTTTAATTCAAGCTTGATTGCATTGGATATCAGTGTTGAAATTGGAGATTCAATCTCGAAGTAACCTATTGCAGTTGTTCTAATCTCGTTTTCTTTGACCTTTTTGTCGATGAAGGGTTTATAAATAAAATTATTTATTTGAATACTTCCACCTGATGTTAATAGCGAGGACGGAGCGTAGTTCATAGCAATAGGATGTGTCGCACATCCTATAATAAAAAGCATAGGAAATAAAATACGAAACTTTTGTTTATTCATTTTGATTCCTATGGATTAATTTAAATTATTTTTTTTGTAATTAGTGGAAATCACTTTTTAACTCTTCGTAAAACTACTTCAAAAATTCCAGCATTAATTTCTTCTTGAAAATCCTGAATAGTTCTTTGATTTCTTTGCTCAATTGGTTTTATACCAAAACATAAATAGTCCAAGTCAACTTCTAAGTAGTCAGCTACTGCCTTTACTTGGCGCAAGTTCTTAGGTTCACTTCCATTAAGCCACCCATGTAAAGTTTGAAGAGGAACTTTTGTAGCTCTAGATAGATTAGTAATTGTTAACCCTTTCTCTTTGATGAGCTTTTTTAAAATAGTTTTGATGACCATATTTAATTGTGTGGTCGTATTAAATAAATAAACAGTGTGTTTCTCGTTAGCCATAATAAAATCCTCACAGCCATAATTTTCACTATGGATGAAAAAAGTTTACTCTTTGCCTGCTAGCGTTTGGCCGTGGTTAGAATATGGTTAAACCTCGTTCAAAACAGGTCACAATCAATAACAATAGAAGATAGAACTCGTAGGCATTTGATTTGAATAGAATGACCTAAGTAATTTAGATCAAAGACATTTAATTGGATTTACAGAGATTTTTTCATACTAGAGATTTTAGAGAAATGATGCCTTCCGGAGTCCCTCGCAGGGCACCATTTGTAAAGCTATTCGAACCAACATTCCTAACATTTTTTTCAGCTTTACAAGGATCGCAGGCTTTCGCCTGCGATGGTTCCTTATTATTTGAGCTTATTATCACTTCATTCGAATAAAACTCTTTATCCACATTCCAATATATCTTAACACTATCTGGGCCTATTTCAACTCGTCTGACAAACTTCTGCAAAATCTTTCGCCGAACATTGAAGTCGGGATTCTCGTTTAAGATAAATTTAGAGTATTCAGCGAACTTTTGAAAAGTTTTAAGCGGCACAAGTCGATCATCAATGTTTACGTCTTTTAATGTATTTAATTTTTCATCTACTTCCTTTTTGGCATTTTGAATTTTCTCCAATTGTTTAAATAGCGGTGTCGGTGAAATTTCCCTCGGAAGAATGCCAATTCTCTCCGCCAAAGCATCAATTTGAGAGTTTAAACCATACTGTTTAGCCTTTAAGCGTTCTCTTTCTTTGTGGTCGTCATTATCTCTGTGAATCGCTGTCACTTTTTCTAATAGGTTCTTAATGAACTGTTCATTAGTGAGGAGCTTAGTAAATTCATTCCAGACTAGTGGCTCTACTTTTTTAGCAAGCACCCGATGCGGATTACACTTAAAAGTTTTTTTAGTTAAGCATGAATCTCTTTTTGTGGCCCAAGAGTGCTCATAATAAGCAACCTTTCCACTTCGGCCAGTAGCTGACTTGCCAGGCATATGGTCGCCGCAAGTCATACAAAAAGAAACTCCTGACAAAATATAAGGATGTCTGTTTTCTGAAATTGGCTTGAGCCTTGATTTATTTTTAGCTAGTTCTTCATTAACTCTTTTAAATGTAGTCTCATCAATAATCGCTTCCCATACCGCTGGAGCCTCTTCAACTTTGTCTTTAACAGAAAAAACTTTCACTCCAATATAGGCCTTGTTTTTTAAGAGATGATATAAATTATCAACGGTAAAATGGCCGACACGCATTTTACTTCCACCACCTTCACGCGAAAGTTTCGGTTTGTATCCATTATCATTAAGCCATTTTGCCGTTCGGGACAACGTCCCAATCTCTAAGAATTTCTCAAATGCTTTTTTAACTGTTGGAGCAGTTTCCTCATCAATATCTAAAAATCCCGGTCTGTCTTGAATCAACTTAAATCCAAGAGGAACGCTTCCACCATTATAAAGACCACGTTTTGCACGGGCCAAAAGGTTCGCTGAAACTCGTTCACTCGTTTGCTTTCTTTCAAACTGGTTAAAGTTTACGATATTAAAAAGTAACATTTCTCCGGCCGACGTTGTTGTATCGAAGTCCTCTCTTAGCGACATGAAACTACATTTATTTGTTGTTAATATCTCCCAAATTTGAATAAAGTCGCTCATGCTACGAGACAGGCGCGAAAGCTCCGTCATCATGATGAGATTAATTTTCTTCATCTTAATGTCCATAAGCATTTCTTGAAGTTTTGGACGCTTCATGTTTTTCGCTGAAATTCCAGCGTCTATATAAACGTCAACAATCTCACCAAATCCATATTGACGGTTTCTGAAGTTCACAGCTTCACGAAGTCGTTGCTCCTGACTTTTAATCGATCCTTCAGGATTTTCGGCCTGCTCTTCCGAGGAGACTCGAATATATAACCCGATTTTGTAATTAGAATTTTTAACCATTGAAACTCGCTCCCGTTAATACGTTACTATTAATAGAACCGGGTTGTTTGAATTTTTGTGAGTTGGCTGATATGACTATAAAAAATCTTTGCCACTTCATCAAGCATTTGTTCAAATTCCCCCGTATTAAAATCACTACAAATCAAATTTTCCACGAACTTAAATTCATTTTTATTATTTTTATTTTTCTTAATTTTTATATCATTCGTCTTAATTTCTACCTCACTTCTTTTTTTCGCCAATCTTTTCTCCTTTCTATATCCCTAAATCCTAATCCCCCCAATCACACATTTTTTACTTACATACATACTTTTCCTCCTATTCACGCACATCAATCTACACTCCTTAAACTCCACTAAGCCTAGCACTGACTCCCTTTCTCGATACCAAGGTGAGAGAGAGGGAGTCAGTGCTAGGCGGTCTTCGTTTGTTAAATCTGAACCTCGCTCATTTGTGCGTGAATAGAAGGACTTAATCCCACATTTAAAATTTTTAAATTTGTGATGGGGGTGCTCACCGACTGAGCACTCACCTGAGCAGGCAAATCGAAATAATTTTTTATTATATAAGTTGTTTCAAGACCTATCATTTTTGCATTTGCGCCTAAAGTTTGTATGTCTTCTAATAAAGAAAAATAAACTCTGACCTTCGAGTAATTTGATCGGCACTTGTTCCAATAATCTTTTAAGCAATTTAAAATTGATCTCGAAGAGACGATAAACCAGACTGCATGAAGATTATCTTTTCCTTGATAGGCATAGATCATTTTCTTATACCTCGCTTTATTTTTAAGGTTCAGCTCAAGTTCAATTGCCAGTGACTCGCTATAATTTTTTACGGAGGCCTCCATTAATCCGTCAGGGATGAGTTTATCTTTAGCATCTCTAAGCGAATATTTTTTATAGATGCTTGATCTAATTTGATGTTCAGGAATCCATGATTTTGATAAATCTAGGTTTTCTAATAACAATCGAAGCCCAACAAGTTTATGGTCATGCTCCAGCATGGATTTACTCCAATGAGTCTTGAAAAATTCCTGTCCAACTAGTTCACCACCTTTAGAAGTCACGCCCCAAAGAAATTCGTTAGTCTCAAGTTTTCCAACTCGCCTGATAAAGTTTTCTGCTTCAAGTTTTCGAAGACGACGAAGAACCGTTGAAAAATTTATTCCATTGAAATACATTTCAATAATAGTCTTCGTTGAAAACATTCCATACTGAGCAAGTCCACTTAAAAGTTCTTGATCTCTTTTTGTAAGTTTAATCATCTTTAAGAAAGCAAGTGGTTTCTAAAAAATATTTCTCCTTTCCTCTAGAAAGAGTAAAAGTTTAGCCGCTATGCCCGCCGAACCTCGCACGAGCAGTGACTGCTTCATTAGATTTTCTACCTGGAAGTTTTTATCTGTGAACTAATCCATTACCTTAAACAGAATTTCGCCTTAGCTTATTCATTCATCTTAATGGGCCTCATAATGTGCCATGATAATGTTGGATTTAAAAAGAAGGCGTGCCAGTCAAATAATGGTCATCGCTTATCATTAGCGTGACATGAAAATATTGGGCCTCATCCTTCATCCCTAATTCACCCGTAACAATCCTTATGTTTAATTTAACAATCGCTTTCCTGTCGTCAAGAATAAGAAAGGGATTTGTTTCCTAATTCACTTCCATGTGAAATCAAATGAACGAGATTCTATTAGCGTTTCTGTCCAACAAGTAATCGTAGTCGTTTTCTTTCCTTTAAGTACTCCTCGTAATCGTCATTGTATGTGTCATTATTTTTTAATAAGTGAAGTGATAATGAAGAAATTTTTCTAGCCAATGCTACCTTGGCATCTTTGGCAGAAATTCCCTTGGCCCTAAGTGCATCGTGATAATCTCGCAAAGTTGTTTCAGTTCTCATTGCTGATTCTGCTGCGCCAATAAAAACATCTCTTAACTCACGACGTCCGTGGACTCTTTTATTGCCATATATTTTGCCGGCTGAAATTTGTATATGACGAACCAGCATACAATATCCCCAGAATTGATGTTTATTTCGAAATCTTTCTGGCTGACATACGATAGCCGCTATTACATTGGCACGTACAATACTGATCCCTGGAATAGTCATTAAATTTCTAATTGGACGATACTTTTTTTTTTGATTGTTTTTAAACCAATCTAAATATTTTTATTTTTCATTTTCAAGAAACTCGACCTGACTAAAAAGATTAGTGGCCACAAATCTTGCAGATTCATTTTTAATTCAATACATCGATCTTTGTTTTTATAAAAATTGTTTTCATCCGTCTTAAGCCCCTCAGCTCTAAAGACGGATTTTAATCTATTTTAAAACGTACTATTTCTTGGACAATGTCGATATAGCCACTTACTGATGTCCTCAGTTGTGCCCAATGGGAATTATCGTGAAAAACTTCCTTTAAGTGTCCACATCGAAGTTCATTAGCTAGATGAATTGCATCTCTAAAATCTGTTTTTGCTCCAGATTTTTTAGCAACATAAGTAGGATTACAAACTAATAATCGATCCACCTTTTGCTTGAGTGAAATATACAACCACTGTGAAATAGTTGACTCTTCGAATGTGAGAATACGCTCGCCATTTATTGATTCGATGACGTTCCAAAGGTTTTTTTCCGAGGTATCTACTGTTTTTCTGAGGATGCAATCACCAATTTCATTCAAAACGGCAAAAGTTGAAGTTGATGAATGGGCGTCAAGGCCGATAAAATACTTCATAAGCAGCACTCCTTGTGATCAAAATGTTTATAGAGATACAAACATTTTAATATCCACACGCTTAATTGCTGGCACGCTAGGTTTTGCCTAGATGAGGCCCAAGTGGATTACGCCCTAAGGCGGTGCTGCTTTCTTACCTTGTCAAATTTATTACCTCCTAAAGAAATTGCTTTAATGCTTTAGAGACTGAATCTTTTTCATTCTTAATAGATTCAATTTTATCAAAGCGGTTCAGTTTTACTTTTTCTTTGAACTCTAAAAAGTCACGCTCAAGAAAATATTTTGATTGCTCTAGTTGATTATGTTTATACTTTTGAAGTCGCAATTCTTCTTTGTGGTCTTCAACCACGATGTGCTGAATGATGTTTTTAAGTTTTGTGATTTCATTTTCTTGGTTTATTTCAAAGCGAGCTTTGAAATAATAACCAACGCTAAAAAAAGTTATACTCAAAGCGATTTGAAAAATGCTTATGCCCATGAATCCTCCAATTTTGATAATAGAAATCCGCATGCACAGAACGTGCATTTAAAAAGAGAAGAGTGCTGTTGAATTAATTTGCGAAAATAGCAAATTACCTTTAAATTGAATGAATCGGTGTCCAGTCGATCATTCAAATGAATCATTTTCTTGTCATATTCCTCCGTTGGTTTAAATCAGCACGGGAAATTCCGGCCGAATCTTTTCTTAAACCATAGAGAGAAATCAATAATCACTGCCCAGTGAGTCGGAAATAGAATAAAAAAATTGAAATTTATGGGATAAGAGATAGTTAGACATAAAAAAGGCCATCGTTTTTTAGGCGATGGCCGATTGTTTTTTCTTTATTTTGCGAAACTTAAATCAGACAGAAAGCTAGTGCTTCTCTATTAAGGCCTTGAATCTTGACAAAAAGGCTCAGGAACCTCTTCGCTCCCTAGTCGTAGAGCTAGAGACATGATGGATCAGTAGAATATTCAATAACTAAGAAGGGGCCCCTTTTTTATTTCACTAAACGATTAAACGTTAGGCTCGAATCTTCCGATAAATAAGTGATTTTTCATTGGAGATTTATCTATGACTTTTTCATCATTTTTAATCGGGGTTTTGTTGGTACCAACTGCCTTTGCTGGCATTCAAAGTGTTAAGCTAGGGTCAGATCTCAAGCTTAACTTTGACGACACTTCTTGGAACTATCAATACGTGAAAGTGCTGAGCACTGTTACACCACATATTTTAGAAAATAAAAAAGATAAAAATTTGCGTGTGATTATTCAAAAAGAAACTCACAGCGAAATGGTAAAAGATAAAAAAACCTTGGTCACAAAAAAATGTGAAGAGGCCAATAAGTTTTATCGCGATTCAAAGCAAGGCAGTGCCAAAAGCATTCAAATCAAAAATACATCTGTCTGTTTTATTGAAAACAATAAAAAAGACAAAAACAGTTATCAGATTATTTATCCAAAACATTTTTCTAAAAGCACCTATGATTTAATGTCGTTTGCTTGGCAAGCATCAGATGACAAAAATCTTAAAGAAGTCAGTCTTTTGGTGGGAGAAAACCTATGAAAATTTTTCATTCTTCATTGTTGATTGTAATTCTTATGGGCAACAGTGCTTATGGACAGACTTCATTGAATTACCTTCCTGAAAATCAAATGCCTCCCACTGGTATGTATGGCGGAGCGGGTGCGTACCCAGGAATGGGAGCAAGGATTGGAGGAGGTAGTTTTCAGACAGGAAACCAAGGCGAAAGCATTCCTATCTTTGAGAACGGAGGATCAGGTCAATATAAATCAGTGAAAGTAAATTCCAAATGCCCACTTTTAACTTCAACTTCAAAAGAAGATACGGATTTATTTTCTGACTTAAAAAACTTTTTAAGCACAGCTTCGAAACAATGTTCTCTCTCACAAAGTATGAATCAAAATGATCCAATGATGCCTAATCAGGCCCCGAACGTTTCACTATTGGAAACAATGATCAATGGAGGAAGTGATTCTTCTGGATATGGTATGGAGACAAGTGTTACTGGCACCAGTGTAAAATGTTACACCCAAAACGTAGAATTAATTGGGCAAAGAAACTTAGCTTATTATTATGTAGAAAAGAAAATGACAGCTTCTCAGCAGAGTCCTTTTTATAGTTGTCTTACTTTGACAGATGAGATGATGATGCCAGTGTCAGTAGAGAAGCAAAAAGAGTGTGTTGCCAAAAAATATGAGTCTTTGGTTGAAGAAAATAAAATTATTTGTAAAGAAATCAATGCACCTAAGGCCATTCAGGCACAAATTAATAAAGGTTTGATGGGAGTTGAAGATATTCTTAATCAAGCGATTGCCAATAAAGATGAGTGTGGGTTTAAATCTCAAGATCTTTTTAAAGTCACAATGAATACATTTTTAAAAGCTAAGGCCTTGTCAGTAGTGGGGCCTTGGGGTGCAGTGGCGGGATTTGGTGCTGATCTTGTAGGTAATTTATTAGATAAATTATTTCCTAGTGATGCTCAAAAAGCAGCCGACCTCATGAATGAAATTTTAAGTGAAGAGACTTTTGAACAGAACGCTTGTCTGTATTACAATATCCAACAAAAAATGTACTGCGAAGAGCGTCCTGTTGAAATTGCGGCAATTTCAGCCAGTTGCCAGAATATTGTTGTAAATAATGATCTGTTAAAACTTATTCAAAAATATAAAGATATCAAAAAAGTGACAGACGCTTATGCTACGCCTAATTCTAGCTGGTCATCAACTCCGGATAGAAGAATGCCTAGTGGTGCTCAGGAAATAAGTCCAGCTTTTGAATCAGAACTTCTAGATCATATGGATGAATTGTCCAACTATGCTGTAGCAAATGAAGAATCATTAAGGGAAAGAGTTAAGACTCTTCCTAAGATTCAGCAAGGACGAGAGCAGGCAAAAATTGATCATTTCATAGGCAAAATGAAAGAGTATCAAAATTATGATCCTACCAAAGATGCAACAGGAGAAGCTGCCAAAAAGCTAGTAGGCGAAATCGCCAACCTATTTACCGCGAATTCTTGGGATGTATCCATGTTTGTGGTTAGAACAACATCTGGGACAAAATTGGAGAATTTAAAGCAAAGAAGTATTGCTAGAACAATTGAAGAGCTGATGGCCAGCAGAGGGGAGGATCTGGCTCCCAATGAATCGAGTCGCACCATGGCCAGGTTTAATAAATACAAAAATGGCATCACTACGCTGGCAAAGAGTAAATTTGAAGGCCGTCTAGAGAAACAATTTAAAGAGTTCGAAACACAGGTAAAGTTTGTCGCTTCCAAAGATAATGGAGTCATTAAAGACAGCGTGGCCGAAGGGCAGCTCAGAAACTTAGTGAGACATTGCAGTCTTCTTCAAGAAGTCTATGATCCTAACTTAGAAGGGAAGATGCCAAAAGTTTGTGAGAAGCTTTCTTGCAACAATAATAAGCTGAATTGGTTTCAACCAAAAGCTACTCAAGCGAACTTCAGTCAGTTTAAGCAAAATTATTGCGACAAGAGCCTAAGTTTTCAGCGGACTGAAAACGAGTTCATTAAGGAACTGAAAAATCCTTCTGGGGCGAAGATTTGTGGTGTAAGGGCCGAAAGCTTCTTCTAGTTAGGGATAAGCAGACTGTAAAGGTCCCGTAATCTCCACTCTTTCGTGGAAACTAAATTACAAAAAAGAATGTGTAAATTAATTAGGCAGACTTTGTTTTACGACTTCTCCAAAAGGTTGTATTAATGACTAATAATTTCTAACTATTCAAAAATTCGATTTTATTTGTCTTTCAGATCAATAATCCCAAAAGAGGTAGTCCGAATTAATAGAGATTTAAGGTATTTAATTGACATTATAACGCTTTCGTTATAATGTATTTTTATGGAAATAGTTGTCCTAAAACAAGCTGAAAAAGAACTAAGAGATGGCCCAAAGGAACTAATGGAGGATATTTATTCTCTATTTGATGATCTCTCTCAAGGTAAATCCCTTGGAATGCCAATTTCAAGACCTTTGCCTTTGATTGCTCGCGGTCTTCATGAATTAAGACTCTCTGGAAAGGCCGGTGAATTTAGAGTCTTTTATCTGATCAAAGTTGGGGACGCGATTTATATAGTTCATGCCTGTACTAAAAAGAAGCAGGCAATTGATAAGAAGACCACAGACCTACTTAAAAATAGAATTAGGAGCATAGACTTATGAAAGAAAAAAACAAATCATTTAAATCTTCAAAAGAGTTTGGTGCATTCTTAGGACTATCTGACCTCGACATGGAACTAGTTGGTCAAAAAAAGAAGCTCATTGAAAAATTAAAGAAAGCTAGAAACGATCAAGAAATATCTCAGGCCCAACTTGCAAAGATGGTTCAAACCAAGCAACCTGCAATTGCAAGAATGGAATCAGGACTTGTCAGCGAAGTCAGTTTTGATTTCCTTGCAAAAGTTGCCTTGGTTCTTGGTGTTTCTTTTACATTCAAAAGCGCTAAAGCGGCGTAATGCCTTTTTTCTTAATCTTCTGAAAGTAATTCTGGATGGCGTCTTCAGTCCGTCCATAATGAGAAGCTAATTGTTTCCGAGACCATCCATCTATAAAGCGTAACTTTGCCAACTCACGCAAATCGACTCTTGGCTCTTGCCACTCGATCAGGTAAGATAAATTAACCGACAAAAGTGGTTCGTCTATCTTTGCATGGCGCGCACCATTTGATTTAACTCCTCAAAATCTACTCCATCCAATTATTGATATTATGATTTTTAATCAAGGTACCTCAAAAGGATATAAAAGAACTATCACTGTCTTGTTTAGCCTGATTTTTTTCTTAATTACAATTGAATTAGGTATGCGTTTTACAGGAACAATGATTCTTTTTACACAGGATAGTCGTAATAATATTTTACTTGATGATAAAAATTTAATTAGGATTTTAACGGTTGGAGAATCGACCACTGCGGATATCTTTTCGGGAAGTATGCTCTCGTGGCCTAGGCAATTAGAAAAGCTATTAAATAGCAACGGTAAAAAATTTCGTGTTTATAATGTAGGCTTGACAGCAACTACAACTGGTCAGATTTTAGCACGTCTTCCAGATCAACTTGAATTCTATAAGCCCCATATTGTAATCACAATGATGGGAATTAATGACCCGAGTACCTATTGGCTTTCACCTGCAGATTCAAATTTAATCCAAAATCTACGACTATTTAAACTTGCGAAAACAACTTATAAAAATTTTCTCAAATTGCTAAAAAATCAGCCTACCTTTATTAATGGATATTACGATCTTGAAGGTTACGAAAATATTGTTAAACAACTTGAGTTGCAAGAATTCTCTCAAGTACGTCCCCAGATTGAAAAAAAAATTAGAGGACTCTCTTCCATTGAAAGAGGGAAGATTTTATTCTTTCTTGGTAATAAAATCTCCCATGGAGTAGAAGTTATTTCAAAAAGAACAGCAAACTCACGGCTACTTCTTCGCTGGTCTTTGGAAGAATATTTTCTAATTAAAAATGCCTTAGCATCTTATATTTACACGGCCAGATTTGAAAATATCCAAGATTGCTTTCCTTTAACAAAAAAATTTCTCGATCTTGGGGGAGAATTAGATGATATATTATTATCAAATTTAGAATATTGTGTTGAGAATGCTGCTTCATCTGAGAAAAGCCGTTGGATGAATCTGTTGAAAAATAATCCGTTGGAGCTTCAGATAAAGCCAGTTATCTCAATAGTTCAACAAACACGTGAAAATTATCTTATGGCCCATGCTTTGCTGAAGAAAAATTCCATTAAACATATAGCAATGGAATACCCGTTAACCTCTATTGCTGGACTAAAGGCTTTTTTTAGTGCAGATGGTAAGATTAAAAAAGAGTATGATGATATAATATTCGCAGAAAATATCGATAACTTTCAGAGTTTGCTTAAGATACATCCTTACGAGTATCTTTTTACTGATAGATTTGCGGATTATTTTGGTCACACTACAGATGTCGGCCACTCTTTAATAGCTCAGTCTGCTCAAAAAGCTACCATGGTTCTAGTTAAAAACTTAAATTCATCCAATAGTTTTTAGAATCATCGGTCTTAGCTTTATTAAGTCTTTCAAGCAGGCTCGATTGAGCGTTGGCAGGAAGATTGGAGCTTCCTATGAGGCTTAAAGCTTCAACTTGTTGTCCCTCTGCTTCAAGTGCTTTAATTAGATAATAATAAGCAGTAGGTGATTCTGGAAACTCTTCAAGAAGTGTTTGTGCACTTTCTCTCACTGCTTCATAATCATTTTTAGCCATCATGCGCATAAAAGGTATTTCAACTAGCTCTTCGTTTATAATGGGAGGCGAGTTTTGAGAGACTAAGTCAAGATCAGCATTTAATTTTTCTTCTTGTTCCGTAAGAGATTGTATTTTTAAAATGACACTCTCATATTCAGGAGTATCTTCAAGCAGATCTGGCAATTGAGAATTGAGGTTTTCACGCTCCAATTCAAGATTTTCAATTTGACTCTCAAAATTCATTATTTCGTTGTTAGTTGTAGCCATGACAAATGCTTCTCGTCTGCCAATTGATTCATTTTCCAAATTGAATTGAGACATGCTTCCGAGAAGGGATTCGATTTCGTCATCACTTACTTCATGGTCAAATTTTCCTTCTAGGGTGAGTAGTGAAATTAACTTAGCCTTGTAAGAACTATAACTATTGGGCTCACGAGAAATAATCTCATTGGCAATGTCGATATTTTTATAGAGTTCTTTTTCATTAAGTGTTTTGACTATTTTCATTTGATTTTTTAATAAATTAGCTAAGTCTGAAGTATCAAGAT
>JABFRR010000015.1 GCA_013141065.1 Bacteriovoracaceae bacterium
TAATTGATAAGCTACTCATCAATTTTCATTTTTAATGGAGTTATTGGTGAGTAAAAAGTTGTTAAAATTGAACCTGAATTCTTAGTAGACTTTCTTCAAGGTGTCAAAGATCCAAGAATCGATAGAACAAAAAAAACATGAACTAATAGATATTTTGGTTATTGCAATTTGTGCAGTAATTTGCGGGGCGAAGTCATGGGTTGAAATAGAAAGATTTTGGTGAAGCAAAACAAGAGTGGTTTTCAATTTATTTAAATTTAGAGAATGGAATTCCGTCCCATGATACATTCCGAAGATTGTTTATGATTTTAGATCCAGAAAAAATTTTTAGAAGTTTTTATTAAGTGGGTAGCTGCTGTTACAAAAATACTGATTTAAAACAAATTTGTGTCGACGGGAAAACGCTGAGAAGAAGTTTTGACAAAGGAAGGAAAAGTTCAGCAATTCATATGCTAAATGCGTGGTCTACCGGAGCAAGTTTATCTCTTGGATCAATGATATCTGATGGGAAAGGTAATGAAATAAAAACCATTCCAAAACTTCTCGATCTTTTAGATATAAAAGGTAGTTTGGTTTCAACAGATGCTATGGGGTGCCAGAAGGAAATTGCGAAGAAAATAATTTCAAAAGAAGCAGATTATTTATTGGCATTAAAGGGGAATCAGGCGAAGTTAGAAGAAAGAGTGAAAGAAAAATTTGATTCAATTTCTAAGTCAGGACCAAAGCCATTTTTGATTGATGAATATGTTGAAGAAGGCGATAAAAACATGGTCGTTTTGAAAAAAGAAAATGTCGAGTGATCACAAAAAAAGATGTAAAGTCATTGGGAATAAATCCTCTAGATAAATGGCCATCGTTGAATTCGTTAATAGAAATTCAATCGCAACGAATAAACGCCATAACAGGTGAAGTAAGCGAAGAAAACGTTATTACATTTCCAGCGCCAATGAAGATGCAAAATATTTTTTAATGTCGACTAAATTACATTGGGAAGTAGAAAATAAACTTCATTGGCAATTGGATGTAACATTTAAAGAAGATGATTGTCGTTGCAATATCGGATATAGTGCTCAGAATTTTGCTATGCTAAGGCAGTTTGCTCTAAATTTAATCAAGCAAGAACCGACTAAAAATCAGTACAAAGAAAACAAAAAATTGCAGGCTGGGTTGAAGAGTATTTATTAGAAATTTATTAGGCGGTGTTAGATGATCGGAAATTTAGATGCAGTTCTGGTTATTCAGGGGAAACGCATCTTAATTTAAATCAGTTATAATTTATTTTCGCCACTTACGGCCCTGCACGACGGCCTTTCGTTTTTTTTTTGCGATGATTTTTCTTATTTTTTTAGGAGAGCATCGTGACAAAAAAGAAAGAAGTAGATCCAGTTTTCATGTTGGATTTTATTAGTTCAATTGAAGATCCAAGAATTGATAGAACAAAAAAACATTCATTAGAAACAATTATGATCATTGCAATCTGTGCTGTCATTTGTGGTGCAAAATCATGGAATGAAATTGAAGTTTACGGCACTCTAAAATTAGAATTTTTAAGTAAGTTTTTAAACTTAGAAAATGGCGTGCCTTCGCATGATACATTTAGAAGATTTTTTATGATTTTAATGCCGAATTCATTGCAAGATTTTTTTACCAATTGGGTGTCTAGTTTTAATAAAGATGAAGTTAAACAAATCTGTATTGATGGAAAAACATTGCGGGGAAGTAAGCGAAAGGGAGATCGTACAATTCATGTTATTAATGCCTATTCAACGGCCTAGGATTGTCATTAGGGCAGTTGAAAACAGATAAAAAGAGCAATGAAATAACGGCAATCCCAGAGCTTTTGGATTCGCTGGATATAAAAGATACAATTGTTAGTGTTGATGCCTTAAATTGTCAGACTGAAATAGCTGATAAAATTGTTTCCAAAGGTGGTGATTATTTATTTTGTGTAAAAAGTAATCAAGAAAATTACACAGTAGAATTGAAGAAAGATTTGAAAAAAATATGAGCACCGTGGACAAAAAAAACAAATCCGAAAGCTTTGAGGAAAAAAGAAAACTAAAACATGGTCGGTTTGAAAAACGATCAGTAAGAATAATAAAAGAAAATGATGATTATTCATTGGGAGTTAATCCATTATTAAAATGGAAAAATTTAAAAACCATTATAGAAATTAGTGCGGAAAGAATTGATCAGAAAACAGGAGAAGTTCAGAATTCAAAAGATATTATATAAGCAGTAGAGATGAAAGCTCTGAATATTTTTAAATGCAGTTAAGGATCATTGGCAAGTAGAGAATTTATTGCATTGGCATTTGGATGTCACAATGAGAGAAGACGATTGTCGCTGTAGAGTTGAACACAGTGCTGTTAATTTTTCTTCTATAAGGCAATTGGCGTTGGGTCTTGTGAAAAAGATCGTTATAATGAGAAGTAAAACTGAAAAACTTTCAGTCAGAACAAAAATGCTTAAGGCCGGATGGGATAATGATTTTCTATTGGATGTTTTACTTCAGTGAAATTAAGATGCGTTTCCCCTGTATATTGGGAGGTTTAGTGTTTAAGTATATAATATTAATAGCTTTATTCAGTTTGGAAACAGTGACTAAAAGAGCGCATTCCTATGATTTAACTGAAGAAGGCTTAATATCGGAAATTAAAAATTCTCCTTACGGGCTAAGGCAATTGGAAGTCGATCAGTATTCAAATGAATACCAAAATTTACTCACCCAAGAAAAATTTTCTGCCGAATTTTACGGTTCTGGAAATTATGCACAGACAAAGGAAAAATCCATAATATCGTTTCAACCAATCTTTTCTCCAGCAACAGATTTAAGATTAGGAGTCAGGAAGAATTTACAATTTGGTGTTTCGGCAGATGCCTCTGTTTTAACAAATTTGAAAAGTTCAGATTCTGGAGCTACTAAGTATGATGATGTCTCAACGACCACTCTGAGATTTTCTTTAGTCGTTGATTTATGGAAGGATTTATTTGGACGCGTGAGTAAGGCTAGTCTTAAGAATTCAAGCACAGATCTCTCTTTAAAAGAATTGCATTGGGCCGTAAAATCAATATTTGCACACATGGTTCATTTAACAATTGTTAACAAATGTGTATTTAAAACTTGCAAGAAGTCAGAGGTAAAAGATCCTTTTTCTGATATAGAAGATCTTGAATATGGAATTCGTAAGCTTTCTCGACTCATAATCTCAAGTTTATAAGTAAAAACTATTTTTGATGTTTTAGTGCTATTGAATTAATACAGTAACGAAGTCCAGTAGGCTTAGGGCCGTCGTTAAAAACATGACCTAGGTGGGAATCACAAGCGGCACAACGAATTTCAGTTCGAACCATACCATGGGCACGATCTTCAATTAATTTTACATTACTTTCTTTAAGTACATCATAAAATGATGGCCAACCACTTCCAGAGTCAAATTTTGCATTAGAGTCAAATAATTCTGCGCCACAAGCTGCACAATGATAAATGCCTGGTTCATAAAATGAATTATATTTTCCGCTGAAAGGTCGTTCAGTTCCACACATTCTTAATACTTCAAATTCTTCAGTTGAAAGTTTTTCCTGCCATTTTTTTTGGTCATCATTTTTTGTTGTCATTTTTTTCTCTGATATTTTTATAAATTTTTATTCCAGCAAGTAAGACAAAAATAAATAAGACTAGTCCGACAAGACCGTAAAACATGTTGACTACACTTTTTAAAACGACCAAAAAAACAATCGCAACTAAAAAAATAGTTGAGACTTCATTGATAACCCTTAAAGAAAGTGGACTGTATTTAATAATTTCCAATTGTTGCTGTTTGTAGATTTGATGAAGAAAGTTTTGATAGACATACAGCCCAGCTACAAAGATTAATTTTACGATGAGCCAAGGATGGTTTGAAAGAGGAAGAAAATTTGAGACAAGCATGCCACCGAAAATAAAGACAATTACTGAAGAAGGTATTGTAATACCAAACCAAAGCCGTCGTTGCATGATTTTAAATTGATTTTGGAGAATAAAAGCTTCATTGGGGCTTTTTTGTGCTGCTTCAGCAAAATAAACAAAAAGCCTCGGCATGTAAAATAGTCCAGCAAACCAAGTAACAACGGAAATTATGTGAAGCGATTTAAATATTAAGTAGTTCATTCATTGTGAATATTAAGTTAAATTGTTAGTTATGAATAGAGTATTTTACATTTTTCGGCATGGTGAAACAAACTGGAATCGTGAAAGGCGCTGTCAAGGGCATACTAACATAGCGCTAAATGAAGTTGGCCTGTCTCAGGCTGTTGAATTAGCAGAAAAACTTCTTACTATTCCACTAGATGTAATTGTTTCTAGTGATCTAGAGCGTGCCTTGGAAACTGGAAAGAAAGTTGCTTCAATTAAATCGATTCCCTTAATTATTGATGCGCGCTTAAGAGAAATGAGTTACGGACAAGCAGAAGGTATGCTTTTCGAGGATGCCATAGAAACGTTCGGTAAAGACTTATGGCAGAAGCTTCAGTCATTTAAAGTTGAAAATGACCATGTAGGTTTTCCTGGTGGAGAAACAAGGAAAATTGCACGAGAAAGATTTTTGGCCAGTATAAATCATCTAATTCAAACAACGGAATTTAAAAACATTGGTATTAGTACGCACGGTGGAGCATTACGAAATACACTTCATTATTTTTTGCCAGATACTCAGCCACTATTAGTTATTCCTAATTGTGTTGTTTATCGTTTGATATTTGATCCAGTCAAAGATCAATTTATCGCCGACTCGACTCCATTTAAATTCAATTAAATTTAATCACGATGGCTAAAAAAAGTTTCGACAATGGATTTCATATAAATACGAAAGCCCACTTGAGCAGTAGTTGTACTTTTATTTCCGGATGCAGGGAAGTGAATGACTGAGGCATACAAATCAAAATTTTGATTCCCGAAAAAATCAAAACTGGCTCCATAAAAAACTTTTGATGATGTATGACTTTCTTCAAGTCCATAGGTCGAACGAATGGCGGTCATCGTTTGAGCACTGACAGCTGTTGAGAGTTTTTCTGTGAAAGATGAAATTGTATAACCTAATTTTAAACTCAGTCTTTGGTTGAGAAAAATATTCATCTCTAAGCCGTAATTAGATCCTTGATGAAGAATTTTGTTATTTAGGCTATCGTGTGTGAAGTCTGCTTCAAAAGAATTTTTTCGGTAAAATCCACCAAGCTCAACATATTGAAACTTACTTCCAAAAGCCAGACCGTAAGTATTTCCTGTTGGTCTTACGTTTAATGCCTCCATTTGATTTGACTTAAAGTGGCCCAGGCCATAGTCCATTCTAAAATAATTTTTTGCTTCTTGAGCTTGAGCCAAATTCACAAAAAAATTTAAAAAAATGAATGTAAAAAAGATTATCTTTTTCATACAGTTCTATCGATGAATTTCATTAATTTCTTTAAAAACTCAAGGCAATATTAAGATTTCGGCAAGAAGTTCCAGTAAATTTTGTTGAGCCTTTGTTTTTGATATGATTGTTTAAGACTGGTTAGATATACCTGAGTCTTTAAATATGTTTTTTCAGGATGAAAGTAATATGAGGTCTTGGTCTTTGCTGTTTATTGCTCTATCCATTTTCTTAATTGCAGGATGTAAGCCGGGTGAGCCCGTTATTGAAACAAGATCGAGTCAGGCATTTTTAATAAAACCAGGTGATATCATCGTCACAAGTCTAACTTCTGATTCTCTAGTGCAACTTGATTCAGATGGTAATTTCAAATCAATACTTCACACCTTACCAGTGTCAACAGATTCGATTCATTCGGTGGCCTTTAAAAGTGACACCAAAGAAATCATTTTTACGATTAATGGAGTTGCTCGTGTGGGAGCGATCTCTGTTGTTGATGGTTCATTCAGAACTTTTATTCTAAATTCAAATTTAACTGGAGCTCTTAGAGGCCTTGCTCAATTGCCTGGTGGAGATATCCTCATTGCAGAGGCTAATAACGTAGAACGTTTTAGCAGTGAGGGAGTGAGGCGCACAAATGTCTCTGGTGTAATATGGCCTAACACCTTAGGTGCAACTGCCGCTCCATACCAAATACATATAGCGGAAAATGGTGACATAATTGTTTGTGGTTCGGCCAATGTGAACCGCTTTACACAAAATGCAGTGAGAGTCGGAGCTGCCGTAGTTTCCGCAATTGCAGCGACGACAGCCGCGACTGGGTGTATTGAAATGGCCAATGGATCTATAGCAGTAGCATTTAGTGGAACGACTGATACCTACAGATCTGTAGCTTCAACCATGTTACAAGCTAGTATTGCTACAATTTATTCAGACCTCGCTTATTTATCGACACCGCAAGGGTTAACTCAAAATTTAACCGGCAATTTACTCTCAGCTGATTCTGCCTTTAACCAGATTGTTGAATTTACTCCTACGGGAACTTTTGTTCGTACCCTTGGTGGATCAGTTGTTGTGGCCCCTAATGCAGTTTTTTCCGTACCAAATTACTAGGTTAATAATAATTTTAAATTCAGTTAAGATAGACTACAGGTGAGGTATTTATGAAATTAAATTTACTGTTTGTTTGTGTCGCTCTCGTTTCAACATTTTCAAGTTCAAACGTAAGAGCTGCATTGATAAATGCCTGTGATGATTTGGTTGATGCTAAAAAACCAGAAGAAAAAATTCAAGTGTGCTTGAAAAGATTAGGTGAATCGGATACCTACAAATCAAATATCCAACAAAAAAAATTAGAAGCTGAGCAAAATGCAATTAGGGTTTCAGAAGAAGCTGCTAAAAAAGCGAATATTGAAACAAAATCTTTTTCAGCAATCGATTTAGAAAACCAGTTAGGTTTTCCTATTTATGCTTTTAGAATCGACTATTCTAAAGGGATGCCAGGAGTTAAAAAGAGAATTACTCCTGGGGATTCTCTTTGTAAGTTTTTAGGATTTGAAAAGTCTTTAAAGGTTAGTGTGTCAGCTGATATTTTTCCAAAATTCGCTCATAAAAATGGATTTGTAATCGGAAAAAATCTTATTGGTATAGATAAACAACCAGAACTTTTTGAAGACGAAGGTGTTGAATACGCTGTCAGGCAATATAATGAAATCACCTGCGCAAAAGTCATTTCAAAAGATGTCGTCGGAACTGATGAAGCTTTAAGAAAGCAAATTGAAGCGATTTCTCCTGAAACTAGATCTATTAACACTTCGATAGATGAAGACCTAGATTCCGAAATCAATGATAGCCCACGTAGACCAGCTGATAAAAAATCAACTCCGCACGGCTATAAGGGAATTCCTAAAGACGCGCAGAGATAATTTTTAATGACTATTATTCTTTTTGCGCCCCATCTTTGATCCATTTTAGAATGAGTGTTTTTTGTTCGGGAGACAGTGGTTTGTTTCGCGGTCTAGGCATAGAGCCACTTATAATTTCTGATTCTATTAATGAAGCAAATGACAGGACATTTTCATATGTTTCAAGATTAACATCTCCACGATTACCACCTTCATCTGAATGGCATCCTATGCATCTGGGAGCTAAAACTTTTTCTCTTACAATTTCATAAGTAAGTATTTCAACCGGAGGAGTGGTCGTTTCCTGTAGAGGCCCACCAGCATCTATCCATTTAAAGAGAAGAGCTTTTTCATTTGTATTGAGTTTCGTTCTATTTTTAGGCATCGTATCTGCTTGAACCTCAGCTTTAATAAAACTTAAATTCGCTAAGACACTTTCATAAGTTTCAAGATTTAATCCACCTTCATCTCCGCCTGAAGCTGAATGACAACGAAGACACTTAGGTGCCAGTATGAGTGAATTGACCTGCTCAAAGTTGGATACGCCATTTGTTGGCAATGGCTGAATCCCACTGAATATTTCTCTAAACAAAAGAGGTGATTTGCTGTCTGATAAATTACACCCACCCAAGGTAAGCAAAACAAGTGCGTAGGTTAAAATATTCATAATTCACTCCTGATTTTAAGTAGATAAAAGCCCTAAAATGAATCTAACAAGCTTCTGCGAGCCTTGCCATGAAGTCTTTATAAGGACATGTGATGTGATTTGATGGGATTAAGTAAAGTGTGATATGACAGGATAGTGTCCCGTTTTATGTGGGATAAGCGTCCGACAATACCAGTTTAAAGTTTCCAGTTATAATTATTTTTTCTTTCCAAACTTTTTCCCAGCCAATTTTATCCAATGTATAACGCAGCAACATTCGCCCTAGTTTTTCAGCACCGGCTTCACTCCAGTTGTGAGCGATACGTTTAAAGCGACGAGCAAACTCTCTCATCAATCTTTCAATTACAGACGTCGTTCGATATACTTCTTCACCTGTTGTTAAAATATATTTTAGATGAGTGAATAATTCTTCTCTGGCATTTCTGACATAGACTGCCGACTTTAAAAACTTATCTCTCTTAAGATGTGCTTCTAGCTCTTGTAATTTTATTTCTGATTCAGCTATCGTTTTTATTAAATCTTCCTTTGTTTTTTTCTCAAGCGTATCCATACAGTTATTTATAGCTGTGCCAATTATATTTTGAAGTTCTCGACATTGAGTTTTACTTCCAGATTCTTGATAAACATAAGCATTTTTAAAGTCTCTAATGAAGTGCCACTGACACCGCTGCTCATGATAAGCTAAATCTTTTAATCCTTTGATTAAGGCAATTTCACCATCTGTAATGAGAACATTTGCAATTGGTTTAAAAGCCAGTTTTTTATTGGTCGGAGAATTCGCTTTTTTTATTTCATTTCCAATGGCCTTCCAGCCCTTCATTATCCATGCACCAATTGGAACTGGACGGTTAAGACTATTAAGCCCAATAACTATCTTCAGTTCACCTTTTTGATCTTCAAAATGAGGTTTATATCCAGTTCCATCGGCCATTAGTGAATTTATATCTTTAAGATTTGTTATATTCTGAAAGTCCAAGTCGCAAAGATTTACAATCCGATGAACTTCATTTTTATTTAAACCTAATTTCCCAATGAGGTTTAGACTTCTTGCGCTTCTTCTATAACTTTGCTCTAGAACTGTTTCACAGCATTTCTTTTGAAGTTCATTGGTAAAGTTAATACTTCGATTAAGTCCAAAGAAGATATTAAAAGGAGAATGAGTCGTATTGCATGATGAACACCTCATTCGATTTAGACTCAGTTTTAATTTACCGATTCCTGTCTTTACAGTTTTGCTTGTCCGTCCGTGAAGATGCCATTTGTCACATGCGCAGCACTCCCGTTTTTGTTTCGGGATCACTACACCTTCAATGTTATGAATCAGCAGAGAGTCAATATATTCTAGAATAACTTCCAGAATGCCAGGGAGTCCTTTCGCTTTAAATACTTCTTCAAATTCTAAGACCACTTCATCAAGAGAAAAATCTAATTTTTGTAGACGAATGAGTAAATTCATTGATAAATTCTGTTTCATAGCATTCCTTTGCTGGTGAATTTGAGTTTTTTGTCGAATAAAAGTTTAAAGGATGAGGAATGCTATATCCATTAAAACAATCAACGCATTTTATGAATTTTTAAGCATTTGGCCTGCCCAAATTTTGTACACTCTGTAAGAAGTACCGGACGCTATTGAGAATTTTTTTAGAGCTGTTAAATTGATCTCATTAACAACAACACAGATATGTGATCCCACACAAAACAGGACACTATCTATGACAGAGAAATGCTGAACCAACATTTTTTACAAGGTGATTATCAACGAACTATCGCACAAGCGACTGACTCCTTATTTCTTCCCAAGCATAATGAAATTCCAGGCCTTGTAGGTGCCTATTGTTTCACTGGAAATTTATTAGAAGCAAAAAAAGTTTATAAAGATTCGTATCAATTCTTATCAGAAAGCGAAAAAGCGGCGTGCCGTTTTTTTTTAGGTCTTTTATACACAAGAAAATCTCACTACGATAAAGCATTCAAAATATTTTATCGCAACTATAAATCTCTCAAGCCAGAAGCGAATCATTTACAAAAGTTTTATGTTTATCAAGGCAATGCATTTTATTATTTTTTCCAGGGGAAGTTTCGACTTTCTTTAAAATGGGCAAAAAAATCTTTTGATGCAGCTGTAGATGCCAAAGATCTTTATGCCCGTTCATTATCAACCGACATATTGGCCCATAACAAGTTACGTTTGGGTGAAATTAATATGGGATTAGAACTCCTGAAAAAAGCTGAAAATATTTCTCAATTGATGGGTAATAAAAGTGTTTCAAGTGCTATTTCAAGCGCTGAACTTCAGTACCGGGCTCACTATGGTTATGAGAGAAGATAATTATAGCCGAGCCGCTATTGGGCTTGAACTTTCTCGGTAATACACATTGAGGGGACAATTTGATAAAGCCGAAACGATATTAGAAAAAATCACATCAAATATATTTTCAACAGAAAATCGACGACAAGAAATTCAATTAAATTTACGTTTTGCTGAAAACTATTATCTATGTGGAAAAAAAGCCCACGCGTGGAATTATGTGAGGGCGGCCAGGCGTTGCTTGAATTATGAAGTCGATAAATCTTTCGAATTACAAATTTGTGGTTTTGAGCTCAAATTATTTAACGAAGAAACGGCTTCAGATTTAAAAACTCTCTTAATAGATAAAATGAGAGATTTTAATACAATTGTGAATCACAATATACTTTCTAGAAAAAAAATTATTGATGAAACTCTTTTTAATCGTGAAGACCTCTTTCATGATTTTTTAGTATCCTTGGCAAATGAAAGTAAACCGATTGATGCAATTATCGAATCAGGTTATTGGTCACTTCTTCCAGAAAATATTGGTTTTAAGTATGGGGAGACAGGGCTTTACCTCGATACCGAACAAAATACAGTCATTTTATTCTTGGAGAAAAGAATTGAGATCTTAAAAGGAAAACTCACCCCTTTAGATATAAAACTTCTACTATCATTAACCTCAGGCATAAATGATAAATCTGAAATGATTCAACAAATTTGGGAGTATGAATATGATCCTCTAAGGCATGATAACGTCATCTACAGTGCAGTGAGATCTCTTCGACGGGCATTAGGCGAAGCAGGGGGATGGATAGAAACAATCGAAAATGGCTACCGTTATAGCCTTGATAGAAAATTTAAGATTTCCAAAAAAGGCAGCAATAAAGAAAATTTGAATCCTAATCATGAATTATTAAATTCAGTTAAACTAGGTGTTGAAACCTTAATAAACCCTTTAAACTACAGACAGCTTAAAGCGCTTGATTACATAAAAACTGCTGAATACTTAGATGTTCTAACTTATCAAAAAAAGTTTTCTGTAAGTGAAGCAACGGCTTCTAGAGATTTACGATATTTGAAAAAGTGTGGATTTGTGATATCAATTGGAAAGGCCCGAGCTACTAAATATTTATTGGGCAATACCTAAAAGGAACTTATGAAATTTTACTTATTATTTTTATTTTGTAGCTTAATTTTTTCAAGCTTAATATTTGGAGCGACTTATGAGGTACCGACAAATGAAAATTTAAAGCAGTATGCGAAATTTGAATTAAAAAATTTTCGTAAAAAAGCAAATAACAATTCTCTCACATTGAAATATCACTTACCCGAATTACTTGTCGGAAACTCAAGTCGTATAATACTGAAAGGTGAATTAAAGCCTATTGATGAAGTTATTATTCTAACTGGAGAAAACGCCAAAGCAGAATGTGTCGGTGCTTACGAATCAATGAATTGCTCAATCGTGTACAACGACCTAGTCATAGATGAAGCGAGTGCCCTAAAAGCAATTCAATCAATTTCTCGCTCACCAGAAGAGTTTTCAGCTCGTTTAAAAATAATGAGAGATTTTTCGACTGATCCAGTTGGATTTATAAGTTACTAAAACAAAAAAACAACGTAGATTCCTGCAGTTTTTAGCTTGAAGGGAAGTTCTCCCCCTCATAGAATCATTCTATTATTCAACACCGATCATGAGGAGTTTTCTATGAAAGCAAGTCTAATGCTAGTCAGTCTATCAATGATTTTTTTATTAACGAGTTGCTCAAGCTTTAAAGCCGAAAGAGTCGATGGAGCTAAAGGCGATGAGAAAGCTTTAGAAATCACAGATAAATGGGTTTTAAAAGATACAGAAACGGCTGTAAAAGATATTTTAGATCAAATTGGAAAACACAAAGGTTTTCAAAGATATTTAGGTGAAACAAAGAAAAAGCCAAAACTTTTTATCATGGAAGTACAAAACGAAACATCTGAGCCTTATTTTCCTATTGCAGATATGAACGATGAACTACTCAACGAATTTTCAGCTTCAGGTGAATACACAATTATTGATAATCAAGGTCGAGATAAAATCTTAAAAGAAGTTAAGTACCAAGCTGAAGGGATGGTAGATCCAGCTCAAATGGTTCAAATAGGGAAACAAACAGGTGCAGATATTGTTATTTTAGGTGCTGTTCGTATGAACCCTGAAATGAGAGATGGAAAAACGTTGAAGCAGTACACAGTAAATATGAGAATGACAAATTTAAAAACTTCAGAGGAAGTTCTTAGAGTGCGTTCTAAATCTCAAAAATACTCTGAACAAGCAAAGTCTGGTTGGTAATTAATGAAAAAGTTGAATTTCCTTTCAGTTTCTTTTGTTCTTCTCATTATTTTATTATCCGGCTGTGCCGGTAACCAAAAAGAAATTATTAAGTATCGAGAGATGGTGCAAAAAAAGGACTATAAATCCGCATTAGAAATGATGAAGGGAGATTCAATTTATAAAGATGAAGAATCTCATTTACTGAAATATGTAGAGCTTGGGACTCTTCACTTGCAAGGTGGAGAGTACTATCAAGCTCTATTAAATTTCGATAAGGCACGAGAATTATCAGACAAGCTCTTCACGGTTTCTGTATCAAAAAAAATTGCTGGGACTATTGGAAATGAATCAAGTGACAATTATTATGGTGAAAGATTTGAGAGGTCATTAATTCGGTATTATACAATACTGGCCCATTATAATTTATACGATAAAGGAGAGTATGAAGCCTATGTCGATGAAGTAAGAGACAATAAAGGAAAAATAATATCCACAAAACCTATAGCACCTGTAATTTTAGATGAAGCAAAGAAGAGATTCCATTTGATAGCTGCTAAATCGATATTACTAGAATGGAACTCAATTCTCGAGGATTTTAAAAAAACGACTGCGGGAGAAGTTACATATAAAGATGATCTCTTAGCTAAACTTGTTGGGGCTGTGTTGCATTTAAAAGCAGACACTTCAACTGACAGACAGATCGCTTTTAATTTATTAAAAGAGTCTAAAAATACTGTTTTAAAATATTATAACAGCTATCAGAGTTTCAATTCAAAATATAAAGATTTTAATAAAGACTACAGTAAGCTTCCTGGAATGAAGACTGAGTTAATGCTCTCTACTTATGTAGCAGCAACACCATTAAATACTCTTGTAAATACTTATGCAGATGATTTGGTAAAAACTTGGAATAAGTCTGAAAAAGAAAAAGATAATGTCTTTCTTGTCTGGCATGAAGGTATGATTGCTAGTAAGGAAATAAAGAAATATGAATTCCCAATCGGACTTACCGCTGCGACAGTATCAGTTGGTACTGTTAATGATTTTGTAGGATTTGCTCAACAAGCGCTTGTCGTTGTCGATACAGTAGTTCCCAAAATTTCTTTTGAATTACCAACTATTCCTTATCGGCCCAACAGCGAAGAGTTAACTTTTGTTGTTAAAAAAGAGGGAAAGATTGTTAGTGAAAAATCAGGAGTTCTGGTCGATCCACTTTCTGAAATGGCTTTTTATACTCTCGATTCTAAAGCGACGAGTAATCTTGCAATTAAAGGTGCAAGAGTTGCAGCAAAACATATAACGGCACTTCTTGCGTCCTATGCGACCTATAGAGCATTAAAAGAAAAAATGGGAGATGGCATTGCCCTTTTATCTGGTATTGCTGGTTACAATATTGCAGCTCGAGGAATTCAAGAATCTGAAAAAGCTGACTTAAGATCTTGGCTTACATTGCCAAACCAGGTGCGAATGAATTCATTTAAACTGAGTCCTGGAGACTATGAATTTTATAGTTTAAATCCAGCTACAAAAATTGAAGTTTTGGTTGGTAAATTTAGTGTGAATGATAAAGAAAAAATATTACTCAAAACATTTTTCTAATAAAAAAAGCCTCCCAAGGGAGGCTTATAAAATCTTAAAAACTTTCTTGAATTCTTTTTTCGACTGACTCTTTAACTTGTTTCATCATTCCTGCATCGCCCGACATTTCTTTTTCGAGAAGGGTAATCATTGTTTGATGCAATTTTTCAAGATTTTTTCTTGGAGTTGCTAAAACAATAAAGCACTTATATGGGTTTGATTCTTCGCCTTCAACTCTAAACCATGTTTTATCAATCATCTCAGCGCCGACGATCATATTTTTGCTTTGAGTTTCAATCATTTTGTTAAATTCAGTATTCGTATTAGTTACGGCCATGGCCCCGGCTTGCTTAACGACTTCACTAACTTGTTCTGAAACTTCGCCAGAGGCTCGAGTACGGGCCATGTTATAGCAGTTTGGTACTAAGTCGGCTTTTCCCACAGAAGCTTGTGTAATGAAATAAGCATTTTTCGGAGTGTCTTCATCGTCATTATAATGTTCTCTTAATTCTCCAATTTTATAACTCCCATCAAGAGTCCAAAATGGTCTTTTGCTTTCACCAGAAGAGGTAAGTGCAATGTCTTTACCATCATAAGATTTTTGAGCAGATGAGCACGAGGCCAAAATGGCCAAAGTTGCAAGAAGCATGAATTTTGAGTTCATTAAGGTCTCCTGTTGTGAATAATTTCTTTTGATATTCAACACCGAAAGCCAATAAAAATAAACTCAATTTTAAAAAAAGTAAAACAATCAACTATTGCTCAGCTTGCCATAAAGTATAGGAGTTGAAGTATTCTATAAACAAATCTATTCTTGTTATGATTAATTTAAATTGAGGATTCTTATGAGCACTAAAAAAATCTTGCGACAAACTTTGCTTCTTCTATCATTTTCTTTTACGGCTTATGCGGGAAATTGTGAACGTGAAGAATTAATGAAGGGATATAATACATCGTCTAATTCAATCTTTGGAATTGGTATTAGTACCAATACAGATAAAACAAAAGGTAAAGAAGAAGCTAAAGAGAGAGCTTATCAAGATATTGTCTCCCAGTTACGCTCAAACGTTGAGTCTTCTATGACTTTAGAAGAAACAGATAAATCAACAGCCTATAAAGGTATAGTTAATGTCACAACTAATGTTGATAAAGTTATCGGTATAAAGTTTTTTAAAGAAGCTAAAGATTCAAGCAACACAACTTGTATGGCCTACACTTTGGATGTGGCAACTGCTTATAATGATGCCCAAGGATTTATGAAAGTTTTAGATAAAAAACTTGAAGATGTGATGAGCGCTCAAAAGAAAAAAGAATTTGTTGATGTTGTTCGCCGCTACGAAATTGCTAAAAAAGATATTGAGTCCAATGAGTGGGCAATTTTAAGAGCAGACATGTATAAAACCTATCTTAAAAAAGAAGGGACTTCGTTTTGGGAAAAATTTAAAACAGCTGAAGTTGAACTTGATAAGACTTATGATGAAGCCAAAAAAAGCATAGTTTTTTATATTGCTCCATTTCCTAAATATGACGAGGTCGCACTGGATACCGAAACAATGTTGAGTGGGAAGGGCTTTACTGCTCAAGTGGGTGGAGTAAAACCAAAATCTGGAATTGAAATTGTTTTTAAAGAAGCTGGCAAACCACGAAAAACTAAGACAGCGCTAGGCTTCACTATGGTTTATAAATTTGGTGTAGTGATTAGAGATCTCGTTACAGGTCGAGTGCTTGGTTCAAATAAAGGTGCAACTGTTCAGGGTATTTCAAATGAAGATAGCGAGGATGATGCTATTGCTTCAGCGTCACTGCAAATGAGTCTTAATGTCCAAGAGGCACTAAAGTCAGCTGTTCCGGGTTTGATAACAGAATAATTTGCGAACAGTTAATCATTTTCTTTATCAAGTGAATCAACGTCTATATTTCTGGCTTCACCTACAATTTTATTAAGTAGGTATTCTGGGATTGAGCCACTTTGCTCGAGAATTATTGTTTTTTGCTTCAATATAACGAGAGTCGGAATCGAGCGAATATTAAAATCTGATGCTAAGAGATGTTCGGTTTCAGTATTTACTTTACCAAAAAAAATATCAGGGTGTTTTTTGGCAACAGTGTCAAAAATTGGGCCGAAGATTTTACATGGTTCACACCAAGATGCCCAAAAATCAAGAATTACAATTTCATATTGATTCAAAACTTCACTTATATTTTTTTCTGTTACTATTTTAGAGCTCATTTTATTTTACCTGCCTAATTTCGTTTTCAATTTGAGAATATTGCTTCACACTTAATTTGTATATTGTATCAAATAAAAGAAAGGATTCTTTATGAAATATATAACAATATTTGTCATAGTAATAGCTAGCTTTTTTTCTTTTGCCTCCCTGGCTGAAACCGAAAAAAAATCTTGTCCGATTCTGGAAGGTAGATATCCGAAATGCAAATCTGAAATCAGAGACATTCGTGGAGAATATATTGTCGAGCAGTATCTCAAGGACGATGTAATGTTTTATCAAATTCACTATAATGATGACGAGACTAACGAAAGTCGTACAGACGCCATAAGGACAGATGGAGTACTTGAATCGAGAAAAGAAAGACTTCCCAGAGTCGGAATTCGCGTGCGAATTGATTCAAAGTCCCTTTGTAATGGTGATTCTGTTATTTCAACTGCAGATGTTTATTTTTTAGGAAAAAAAGCAGGCGCTTTTACAACTAAAATTTATCTTGAAGGAACTACACTTTATTCAAACTTAGATGGAAAATATTTAAATAAGCAAATTGCTAAACGCATAGTGTGTACACAAGATTAAAGGAGAAAAAATGAAGAAATTATTACTTGGAATGCTAGTCTTATCATCTCAACTCTTTGCGGCTGAATGTCCACCAATTTCAGGATCTTTTACTTGTCAGCAAGGAAGTCATATTTCATATAAAATTATTACCCAAACAAATGATGGCTATTTAATTAATTCAGATGGAATAGATTTTAATTATATTACAGATGGAAAAACTTACGAGGTTGAAGCCACTTCTAATATGAAAGATGGCAAAGTTACTTCAACGTGCTCTTCAAATAAGTTCATAGTTGGATTTAAAGCCACAATTCTATATGAAGGTTCTGAACTTGCAAAACAAAGTTCAGTGACTGAATACACTCCAGCGGGTAGTGGATTAATGATAGTTCAAAAAACAAAAATGAAAGGTATTCCCTTACCAGCTATAAAATTTAATTGTACTCGTGATTGAGATTTCAAAATTAATTGCTTGACCAAAACGGTGGGATTTAATTGAAATATTTCTATGAGAAAAATCATAATAAAGTGATTATAAAAATCTTTAAGAAAAATTCAGGATCTCCCGTTAAGTGGTTATGAATATTAAAAACATTTTTAAATTTAATAAATCAAACGATTCAATTCATCAAAAAGTTTTTGAAATGATTGATGATCTTGTTGAAGAAGTGCGAAAGCTTTATCTTGATAGCGAGTCTCTCAAAAAAATTATCATTTATCAAAAAAGCTCAATTGAAAAATCTTCATCTGCCTCACATGAAATTTCATCTATTGTTACCATGACGGCTGATGCTTCATGTGAATTAGATAGTAAGGCCAAAGATTCATACGATGCAGTTCTCAACTCTACTACGGATTTAGATGAACTAAAAAAAATGATTAGTGAAGTGAATGCTTCAAGTCAATTATTGCAAAAATCGGTTGAGAATGGCCTCCGAAGTATTGCGAGTGTTACAGAGACGATGGCAGAAATAAAGGAAAAATCAAAAATTATTAATGATATAGTTTTTCAAACAAAACTGCTGTCGTTCAACGCCTCGGTTGAAGCAGCTCGCGCTGGAGAGTACGGAAAGGGATTTGCTGTTGTAGCAGAAGAAATGGGGAATCTCGCTAAGGCCAGTGGAGAAGCTTCAAAAGAAATCGAACAAATTCTGAATAACGGGGTAGATAAAACTAAGGAACAAATTCGTTTAGTCACAAATGACTTAGAAAAAGTAACAAAACAAACGATTAATCATATTAATTCTATTTCAAATAAAACAGAAGAACTCTCTAGTCGTTTCGTTCAGCTGTCACATTATTCTCGTGAAACCGAAGAAAAGGCAAAACAAATATCGAATGCTACTTCCGAACAAAATATAGGTGTTCAAGAAATTGCGACAGCCTTGCAAGCTTTAGAGTCGACGTCTACCGAGCTAGAAGACATGTCTGTGAGGACTCATTCTTCCTCTGCAGATCTCGCAAAAAAAGTTGAGAGTATCAATTCACAATATTTATCACTTCTTTCTCAACTTGATTTAAAAGTTTTTAAATCAATTAAGCCATTTGATTTTAAATCGGCTAAAAAAGCTCATATTGATTGGAAAATGAAACTTACAAATTACTTGCAAAACCCTGATAACAGCTTGGATCCCAAAAAAGTATGCCTTGATAATGCTTGTGTTCTTGGTAAATGGATACATGGAGATGGATTAGCTTATCGTGAATATAATCCAAGTATTTTTGATAGTCTTAAAGACTCACATGCAGAATTTCATAAAACGGCTGCGCAAATAATTGATTATGTAAATGTTCATAATAATCAAGCGGCGGAGAAATTGCTCTCCCCAACTGGTAAATATATTCAAGTTTCTGATAAAACGGTGGCATTGATAGAAGAACTAGAAGCGATTTCGCTAAAGTAAATTACAGGTCTAATCCAAGCTTTAAAAGTGTGTTATATTAAATGGCCGGAGACTTTAAAGATCTCAGAGTTTTTTTCAAAGCTTACGCCTTTATTTCTAAGAATAATTATATATCTAGATTTGGAATCAAAATAATTCAATAGGATAAGTTAAACCAATCGAGTAAGTATCATATAAATCAGCCTTACTTGCGACAGATGAATTTGTCGATCCTAGTTCAGAATATTTTTCAGCACGACTAATTTCTAAATAGAACAGAATGAAAAAATAGATATTATGAATATAAAAAATCTAATCAGGTTCATCAAGGCTCTTTTTACTTCAAAGTAAATTTATTTTATTCAAATAATTATCCTTAAAATATTCATTTATTACAATAGTGAAATTATATAAATGAAATTATTCTTTAATTGATTCTGAGTACCTGCAATTTTCTACTTCATTAAAATTTGTGCACCCTAGAAATTGTTTTTTATCTTTGTTGGTCTTAATCATTAAATATCCACTTATGCATCTTGGACATGTTTTCTTTGCTTGATCAGATTTTACTTCATAGTTTCCATTTAATAATTCTCGAACAAATATTGATGTATTTTTATAGTCAGAAATAAGTAAGACATTGTGCTTTGCCCTTGTTAGTGCGACATAAAACAATCTCCTTTCTTCAGCATATGGATAAATCTCATCAGTTTTCTTTATTTTGGTAATAATTGATGTGAAGTCTTTCTCGGATGGAAAACCATTATCCCCACCTGTTAAACCCAGGATAATTACATAGTCTGCTTCTAATCCTTTTGATGAATGTATTGTCGAATAGCTAAAATTTAACGTAGGAAATTTTGAAAATAAATCCTCAGGCCTACTTTCAAGAAAAGAACCTAAAACTGTAGAGTTTCTAAAAAGAATCATCACTGATTGTTTTTTTTGTTTATTTACTACCTCTTCCAGAAATAAGTTAATTTTTCCCAAAATATTTTTTGAATCTTTTAATAGCTCAATTTGAATTCTTGGCCCATCAACATTTGTATTGGATTTTATTTCTTTTTTTAACTGGGTAGGGTTTTGTATCACAAAGCTTGTCGCAACATTTAATATCTTGTTATTAAATCTAAAAGTCTGATCTAGATTTGTAATAAAATTATTTATAAAAATTTCTGAAAAACTAGTAGTAATTTTAATATTACTACCTGTAAAGCCGTAAATAGATTGCCAGTCATCTCCTACGCAGAAAAGAGTAGCAGGACATGAGTTTTTTAATGCATTTAATAATTCTAGCCTTATGTCTGATATGTCTTGAAATTCATCAATAAGTATATGCTTCCATTTAGATGAATAAGATTTATTTTCAAGATACTTAATACCTAATGTAATCATTTGATGATAACTAATTTTTCCATCTTGCTTTATTTTTTCTAGGTATTTTTCGTAAATGATACTAGAAAGCTTTAATGTTGTAATCTCTCGTTTGCTAGGGCCTACTTCGCTTAGTCGCTCAAATGCTTCTTTAAATGTTATGTTATTTGCTTCTACTGTGCTGAATAATTTTGATATAGTATCTGATACTTTAAAGTTTTGTAAAAATTCATTTATTAAATTAAATTGATTCTTATTTCCTTCAGTATTTCGCTTAACGTTCAATTTTTCTAATTGATCCTCTAGCTTTGATAGAAGGAGACCTTCCTTTAGGTCACTATAAAAAAGTTCAACCATTATTGTTTTATGAACGGCGTGGCATTTTCTTTTCCATTGCATTCTTCGTGCATACTCTTCTTTGTTAATGAATGGAGCCGTATTTCCTTCTTTATCTGTTCCAAAATATTCAATGTAAATTTTATGATCAGGAAGATAAAAGTCTGGACAGTATTGCGAATATTCATCATTGGTTGTGTTAATTTCATATGGAGCTTCATATTTATAATTTATACCATTCTTAAAAAGATAATTTGCGATTTCAATCTCACCAAAGCTCTTAACTTTTTCTTTATTTAAAGTTAAATAATTATTTTCCTTAATATAATGATCATATTCAGATTGTGTTTCAAATTGGAATTCACTTTTAAGCTCTAGTTGCTCTGGGTGAAGAGAAGTCAAAACTTCTATTCTCAATTGAAAATTACTTTAAAGTTCATCTAAAACTGTTTCTGTAATAAAGTGCCTTAAGATGTCACCATCATTTAATTTTGTTAATTCTCCTTTACTTCCAGTTACCTTATAAATGATATGTCTTCCGACTCCGTGAAATGTGAATGCACTAATGTTCAATCTGGAATTCTATCTTTCACCCTCTCTTCTAATTCTGCTACAGCTTTACTGCTACAGCTTTACTGCTAAAGGCGATTACCAATATCTCTTCAGGTTTAGCTAGTTTAGATTCAATTAAATAAGCACATCTGCCAATCATAACGCTTGTTTTACCAGATCCTGCACCAGCAAGCACTAGATTGTTCTCTTCGTTAATTACGCAGGCCCTTCTTTGAGAATCTGTAAGAGGCATTTTTTCAATAGTATCAAATAGTGATTTATACTTTTCAATTTCTAAACTAATAAATTCATCATTTCTAATCTTAAGATCATTTGAATAATTTCTATCTAGGTTTTGAAGATAAAATAATTGTTCTTTCGCTTTTTGGCTTGAGAGCTTTCTCCAAAAGTACTCTTCTTTTGGGTTTGAAATACTTTGTATTGATTTAATAAATCCTAAAACTTTTTCGGTTCTTAAGTATTTTTCGCTGTCCCAAAGGTCTTTAAATAATGAATATTTTTCTTCAAAATTTAATGCATGTCTCGTTATCGCTATTTGCTTAAAATTCGAGATTGAAATATTTAGATTTTGAAGTTCATTTCCAGTGAATTTTTTAGTGACCTTGATTCTCCTTAATTCTGAATTTGAATTTATAATTAAGGTTGTGAATGATAAAGACTCTTTGAAAGTAATGAATTCAGAAATGTCATTAAAGGATATTTCAATTTGTTTGAACTTTGTCGTAAGGGTTAGATTTTCACTAGAGTAAGAGAGATTGTATATGCGAAAGAAGGCATAGATGAATTGCTGGGTGGTTTTTAGGAAATTCATAGGGAGATTATGGGGGACTTTTCTCCTCCTGCCAACTCCTATGTTATTCTTGTGAAATTCATCAATCTTCGTCGTCGTTCATCCTTATTAGTGTAAACTTTAATAAAATGGTTTTCAATTTTAATTAAATACTGACATAATTCACAATCTAGTTTTTGATCGGGAAGAGGTAGAAATGCGAAATAAGTTATTTGTATTATTTATGGTTTTTTTCACAAGCGCCTGCAGTACAAGTCCAGATTTTAAAGAAGATATTCTTCGTGCATCATCAACTAGATTGATTTTGTATCGACCGCCTAATTGGCAAACCATGTTGGGTAGTCACAAGATTTATCTTAATGACAAACCTCTCTTGATTTTGAAAAATGCCAGTTACCATGTTCTAGAGATTCAGCCCGGACTTATAAAAATACAATCCCATCATGTGCAAGAGCCAGAACAAGTTGTAGAACTAAAAATAAATGTGGTTATGGGACAGGCTCACATTATTAAATTAGATACGGACCCAGTAGAGCTTACTTTAGGGCTTGTCAAAAAATAAGTGATCATTCTTGAAATAATATTTGGCCAATCGAAAAAGATATGATTTCATATTGAAGTGAATAAAAAACTTCAGGATGAATTAAAAATAAAACTATCAGGAGTACTTCCTGAACTCAATGAGCGACAGCGGAGAATTTTGCTGGCGGCAGAAGCTGAGTCTATAGGCTACGGCGGAATAAAAATAATATCAGATATTTCTGGCGTTGCAGTATCAACTATTCGGCGTGGAATTAAAGAACTAAAAAAGAAACCTAAAAAATTAATTTCAGTTCGTCGAGAAGGCGGTGGTCGTAAAAAATCTACTGAAACAAATCCCGAATTAACAAAGATTTTGCAAGAGATTATTGAACCAGAGACACGGGGTGATCCTGAAAATCCACTCCGATTGACTTGTAAAAGTGTAAGAAATATTTCCGATGCTTTAAAAAAAGAAAAGTTGGATGTCTGTCATCAAACAGTAGCCTCAATACTTCATGATCTGGAATATAGTCTCCAAGGAAATAAAAAAACCAAAGAAGGCGCAGACAAACCAGACCGCAACAAGCAATTTCTTTATATTAATAAAATTGCAAAAAAATTTCTAAAGCACAATGATCCCGTAATATCAGTCGATGCTAAAAAGAAAGAATTAGTAGGGAATTATAAAAATGTTGGGAGGGAGTTGAGTAAAAAAGGAAAACCTGTTGAAGTTAACGGCCATGATTTTCCAGATAAAAAGTATCAAAAGCAGTACCGTATGGAGTTTATGATATTGCAGATAATAAAGGCTGGGTGAATGTTGAATTAGTTCAGACACTGCGGAGTTTGCTGTTGAAAGCATTAGGCAGTGGTGGTTGAAAATGGGAATTAAGCGCTATCCAGATTCAAATAAATTATTAATATTTGCCGATGCTGGTGGAAGTAATGGTTATCGATCGAGACTCTGGAAGAAAGAAGTGCAAAAACTTTCCAATAAAGAAAATCTTGAAATAACAGTCTGTCATTTTCCTCCAGGAACTAGTAAGTGGAACAAAATAGAACATAGATTATTTTCTTTTATCAGTATAAACTGGAGAGGAAAACCATTACTTTCGTATGAAGTAATTATCAATTTAATTTCTTCTACAAAAACTAAAACGGGGTTATCAGTTAAGGCCCGACTTGATAAGAAGACATATAAAAAGGGCATTGAAGTTACCAAGCAAGAAATGGAAAAAATAAATTTACTAAAACATTCTTTTCACGGCGAATGGAATTATACGATAAAACCCAACTCTAAATCTTGACTCAAGAATGAGCACTTATTTTTTGACAGGCCCTTAATGGGTGTAACAAAGGATATTTTGGCCATTTCAACATTTGTTGCTGGGATGAAGTCGCAAATAAAAATTGAATCAGGCCAAGGCTCACTGAGTGATTTAAGTAATGTGATATCAGAAAAAAAACGTCAAGAAGAAGTTAAATCATCTCCTAAGAAAAGTATCGGGCATCATCTCTTGCTCCATATGAGTATAGATGCAGCTACAGAAGAAATTATGGCATGCAGCTCTAAAAATGTAGAGTTATTATAAATCATTCGAAATATAACTGCTTGCATAGCTGCTTCCAATATACGCACTCAAAAAAAAATGCTAAACATTGTTCATGACAAATTCATTTAATACACTTCCTCTTGACTCCAAACTGCAAACGAACCTCGAGACTCTTGGTTTTCACTCTATGACCCCAATACAAGAACAGGCCTTGCCTTTGATTCTTAAAGGTCATGACTTAATAGCTCAGGCAAAAACCGGCAGCGGAAAAACCGCCGCATTTGGATTAGGAATTTTAAATAAACTCAATCTCGCTAATAAAACTCTTCAATCCCTAGTGTTATGTCCCACTCACGAGCTTGCTGAGCAAGTGGCCGAAGAAATTCGCCGGCTCGCGCGCAATACGGCCAACTGCAAAGTCCTGGTGATTTGCGGAGGGACTTCAGAGTTTCAACAATTGAATTCCCTAGAGCATGGGGTACATATTATAGTAGGGACTCCTGGTCGCGTTTTAAAGTTTTTGAAAAAAGGGGCAATCAATCTTCAGTTGATTAATTTTTTAGTTTTAGATGAAGCCGACCGCATGCTCGATATGGGCTTTCGTGAAGAGATGGAGGCGATTGCTACATTTGCACCACGTGTAAAACAAGCCCTTTTATTTTCTGCCACTTTTCCGGATGAGATCGAAGATTTAAGTCGCGTGTTTCAAAAAAATCCCAAGCGTTTATCTGTGGATTCAAAACACGAAATAAATGTCATCAAACAAATCTTTATTGAAGTAGATGAGCACAGAAAGAAGCTCGAAGCGCTCAATCGTTTATTAGGGCAGTATAAACCTCAATCAACGATTATTTTTTGTAAAACAAAGCAACTATGCGCGGATGTGGCCAAAGCTTTAGTAAAGCAGGGAATTGCGGCCCTTGCCTTTCATGGTGACCTCGATCAAAACGAACGAACAGTGGTCTTCACAAAATTTTCCAATAAAAGCTGCCTGGTTTTAGTCGCGACAGATGTAGCGGCCCGCGGACTAGATGTGAAAGATCTTGAAGCTGTGGTGAATTTTGATTTGCCAACTGATGCAGAAGTTTATACTCATCGAATCGGAAGAACGGCCAGAGCTGGAAAGATTGGATTGGCGTTTTCATTTTTTGTGGCAACAGAAAAACATAAACTTCAGGACATCGAAATTTACACCGGTAATAAAAATGAATTTCTTAGCATAGATTCTTTAAATCCAACATTAAAATTCGATTTAAAAGCACCGATGAAAACGATGTACATCAACGGCGGTAAAAAAGAGAAAATGAGAGCGGGCGATATTTTAGGAGCTCTGGTAAACGAGGCCGGTATCGACCCAAAAGATGTAGGGAATATAAATATTTTTGAAAAACAAAGTTACGTTGCAATTGCTTCCAGCCAGATTGAAAATGCCGTGGCCAGATTATTGGAAGGAAAAATTAAAGGAAGAAGATTTAAAGTAGGTGAAGCTTAAAGGTATTTTTACTACACAAGTTTATAAAAAGATTTATTGATGATTAATTTTATATAAACCGAAAGAATTTTGTTTGTTGTGTGATTTTAGATAAAAACACAAAGAGAGTATTTCTACTCTCTTTGTTTTGATCGACTAATTAAGTATCAACTGGAGTATTTTTAAATTTAGAAAGACATATTGATTGTTTCTTTAGTTACATATTGCTTCTGACCATTGACAACCTCATTCTTAATAATGGTCATGGTAATTCTCCCTTTTAAAATCTTGTCATTTTTATGCATGGTTCCTGATACACTGTAGTCAATTTCATACTGATCCACGAAGAGGCCCTCGTCACTAGATGTCGTTATAAATAATTTTGAACTTGCGCCAATGTCATCTGAAATATTTTCACCGCCTGGAAACCAAGAGAAATGTCTTCCAAGGCCAATTTTAAAATTTGTTCTAAATTTTTCTACAGCGTTTAAAGAGATATTTTGTCTCGAAAAAGCTGCTTTTTCAGCTTCAGTGAAGTCTCCACGAGTGATGGTTCCATAAACATTAGAGAAACTGTCTTCATTTATGATTTTTAATGTCGTTGGTGTATATGATGAAGTAACTACAACATATTCTCCCGAGATATCAAATGCATTATCTCTTCTTTGCTGTTTTTCTTCAGGTGAAGGAACGCATGAAGCGGTGATGATTGTAATACTCAAAAGTAATAATAGGTTCAAAATTTTTTTCATAAAGTTCTCCTTGAGTTGATTTGTATAATTACTTTTACGGTATATTTTAATAAAGATTTTTGGAATAAAGTGCTCCATTTCTGGAGCGGGTGTAATTTTTACAAGTCATTGATACTAAAGAGTTATGTTCAGTGTTTTTTAATGAATTATAAGTATTTGGAGCATTGTGCTTCAAAAATCAATGGAGGTTTTTCCCTATTTGAAGTAAGCTTTAGATATGTTTGAATATGAAAATTACCTTGATTATCTTAATGATGAGCTAGTTAGAAGAATAAGTGTTAATCGTGCCTATTCACTTCGATCTTTCGCAAAGAGCTTAGGCCTTTCTTCCGGTGAGTTATCGGAAATTTTACGGGGATTAAGGAAGCTAAGTGCAAAATCTGCTCTAAAGATATCAAAGTCCCTGGGCCTTACTTCCAGAGAGACCAAGCATCTGCTAAGTTTGGTTCAAAATGGTCAAGGACTTCAAGGTGAAGAGAAAAAACCATATCAAGAACTCAAAGTGAATTTTGATCAATTTGATATTGTTAGTGAGTGGTATCACTTTGCAATTTTAAATCTTGCCGATTGTAAGGACTTTCGATGGAGTTTGAGTTGGATTGCTAAAAAATTAAATATTAAAACCTTCGAAGTAAAAGTGGCAATTGATAAAATGGTGAGTGTTGGTCTTATAAAAAGCAAAATATCAAAAAATGGTGATATTATTTACAGTGTTTCAGATGATTATGTAATGTCACAAGAAGGAATTCCTTCAAAGGCCATAAAAAATTATCACAAGCAGATTTTATTAAAGGCCATTGATTCATTAGAGTTTCAATCGGTGGAAGAAAGAGATATTAGTGGTATCGGAATGGCGGTTAATAAAAGTGATCTAGAGTATATAAAAAAGGATATTTCTGAATTTCAAAATATGCTTATCGAAAAATACTCAAAAGGAAAAAAAGAGCGCGTGTATCAATTGGAAGTTGCTTTGTTTGCTTTATCAGAGGATGAACAATGAAAGTGAAAATTTTTTTATTAATTACCTTTTACTCATTTTCAATATTCGCAGGCCCCACAAGAGTGGGAAATGGAGATGACGGCTCAGACCTTGAGGGCTTTGAACTTGTTACTGAAGGAAAATTAGTTGAAACTAAAAAAGAAGCTTTAAAATTATTAGAAAAATTAAATACGCGAGGTATAGTGGGTTTAGGTAATCTTACACCTGAGGTAGAGAACTCTAAAATTTACATCACCCAAAGAAATATTGGAACTGAAAGACTAGAAGAAATGGGAGCTTTTCACTCTGGGACAGAGGGCCAAGTTTATGCGCGAACTTTTTCTAGGAGCCATGCTCCAACACGATTTTTTCCAGTATCAATGAATCTTAGTAATAATCAGCTTATCGCTCTTCATATCCACGAGGCACTTCACCGAGCACTTCCTGAAAGTTTGAATGAAAATGAAGCAGTTGTTACTCAAATTACACTTGCTATTATATCTCCTGAGCAAACATCAGACAGTATTCGAGCAGTTGTTAAAAAAAACATTCCCGAACTTGCTGATAATCAAAATATCCCAGTAAAAATAAGTAAAAATTCAAAATTACAAAGCCCTAGCAGCTTAAGGCTTTCTTATTCTCAGTGGGCTTCATCAAAAAGAAAAAATTCTTCTGATGTCACACTTCCTTTGGATCACAGTTATAATATATCAGCTCAGTTTTACCCTTTTGGCAGCGAGAAAAACGCAACGGGTTTTGGCATTAGCTCTTCTTATATATATCCCAAGAAAAAGCAAAACTATTTTGGACCTCTGGAGTTATCTGTAAGTAGTATTTTCTGGACTGATCGCAGTTATGACTTAGAAATAAAAGCTGGTGCCCAACTTATGAGTTCGAGTAATTCTAAGATTATGGACTCAGTTTACGGAAGAGATTTTTTATTTTTTGGCATTGATATTAATAAGGTAACGGATTTTTACAAACTTGATTTAATGATTGACTTTGTTGGACCCAGTAGTTTTCGAAGAAATATAAATAATCAATGTAACTGGACAGCGTAATTTCGGGTTTACTTAATAAATGCTGGCAATTTACCTTGAAATAAAAGCCTCAGTGCTTCTGTTGGACTCACTCCATTTTTTCGGCAGGTCACTAAATAAGCACGAACTCTGCAAAAGATCTGTGCCCCCTCCATTGATCTAAAACATCCAGAGATTTTTTGCTGAACCTTGGTCATGCGTAAATCATTCTCACCTTGGTTGTTAGTGAAACTTACCACACTCACTTTCATGAACATTAAAGTATCATCTTCAAAATCAATTAAGCGTTCAAGTAAATTTCTTGATTTACTCTTTTTCGTTCGTCCCTGCTTAACTTCAGTTTTTTCTGCAAAAGGACATTCTTTTTTCCTTTTGAAAGGATTGTCCTGTAGATTTTTTGATAAGATTTTATTTTTTTAGGAGATAACACTCCTGCCGTTGTTTTAGTAACTTTTTCATTTATTTCTTGAAGGAGGTCATACATTTTCTTCGCCCACTTTTGACCATCTTCTTCAAATGCAAAGGTAAGTTCGCGTAAGTGGTGAGCGTTGCAAAGAGCGTGAGTGCAAGAATATTTATAATATGGTTTCCAATGGTCATGACACAAAATCCCTACATAAAAAGGAAGAACTCCCATCCTATTCATTGCTTCACTTCCACGCTCTTCATCAGCGTGATAAAGAGTGACTTTGTCATTGGAAAGATTGTGCAGCCAGATTCTCGTTCCATTGAGATTAATGCCGGTCTCATCTGCATGATTAAAGGGCGAGCGTAAAAGCTGTTCTTTCGCCCATGTCTCAAAGTATTCTAATTTCTCAAAAGCATCTTTATTAAAATTTGAAATGCTTCCTTTGCTAATCGCCAACTTTAGTTGATCATTAAAATAGTCACTGACTCTTGCCAGTGGGATTAATTGAAACTGTGACATGTATACTGATTGTGATTTGACTTCATTACCATATTGAACAGCTTTTTTTACATGTTTTGGAAAAGCCGCAATGTACTGATTGCCTTTTTTATCTTCTAAAATTTCTGCCCTATACTCTATGACATGAGTAGAAATCTTTATATCAAACACCTGCCGAGACTCAAAACCAACTTGCTCATAAACTCCCTTTGGGATGGATTTTTTATTGATCAAAATCTCTTCAATTTCATCAGGTGTTTCAACTTTTTGTAAAGTTGATCCAGAATGACCAACTTGTCCGCCTTGCTTTTTTTTATCGCGTTTTAATCCTTTATCAGTTCTTGTTTTTCGAAGGCGGTTTGGATCCTGCGATGGAGGTTTACTGCTATTGCTACTATTTGTTTGAAACCGGGTGGCCATAAGATTAATGACAAGAATTAAAAGTTCAAATGTTGAACGAAGAGCAGGAGAAAGAGATTTATCAAAAGCAATTTGTTTTTTTGCAGCTTCAATAGTTTTGCTTATGTCGATATTTTCAATTTTCATTGAACCTATTATCCAACATCTGAGTCGATAGGCCCAACAAAATCTTTAAGAAATTATAAATTACGCTGTCCAGTTACAGACTTTTTTCATATATTCAAAGATCAAAAACGCTAGAGCAGTTTGAGTTTATGAAAATTAATGGTCAATCTCATTATTTATTAGCAACAGATGGATCTGGATATTTTCGATCGGAAAAATTAGTTTGTGACTGTTGCATGATTGAAGAACATTTTGATGAAAACAATAAAATGACTCTTAAATTTGGACATAATATTTTGGCAGGATCAATTGTTCACCCAGATCTAAAGCAAGTTATTCCAATGTGCCCTGAACCCATTATGAGACTTGATGGAAGTAGTAAAAACGATTCTGAACAAACAGCATTTAGAAGATTTTTAGCTGATTTTAAAAGAGAGCACCCGAAGTTAAAAATAATTTTCTTACTTGATGCTTTGTATGCCAATGGACCTATTATAAAATTACTTGAGAGTATGGTTATGAGTTTTTAATAGCAGTCAAAGAAACTAAAAGTCTTCTTTTTATGAGTGTAAAAGAGGGAGAGACTACTGGAGAAACCCAGTTTCACGAAAGAGTTTTTGAGTCTGGTGAAAAAGTTATAAAAACAACAAAAATGAATTACAGATTTGCAAACAATATAAGACTCCATCAAGACAAGGAAAGTCCATTTATAAATTTTGTTCAAGTTAAAGAAGTCACTGAATGGATTGGCAAAAAGGGAAAAGCAGAAAGGCTCGAACGTAATTTCACATTTATTACAGATATAGCAGTTACAAAAAATAATATTGTTCAACTTGCAGAAGGAGGTCGCACGCGCTGGAAAATAGAAAATGAAACGTTTAATACTTTGAAGAATAGAGGTTATAATTTAGAACATAATTATGGGCATGGTGAAAAAAACTTAACACATAATTTTATTATGAGTATGTTTCTGGCATTTTTTGTTGACCAGATCCAAGAGATTAGTTGTTATACTTTTAAAAAATTAGTTGAAAAATTTAAGCAAAAATCAAGCTTATGGAGCAGTTTAACCAGTGCTATTGAATGGGTGCCATTATCTAGCTGGGATCAATTTTATTACCTTCTTTACTATCGTGAAATGCCACCAGAGACAGGTTAATTTTAACGCCCGTTCTGATTTGTTTTTTATTCTTCAAAGCCATTTACCATCAAAAATAATTTTTTTCGAAAAATCGTGAATTTATTACCCTATAACACTATGAGTTTTAAATCGGGTTGACAGGCTAAGAGGCCGGGAACTGCTGGGTTTTTTGTAAAAAAGACATGCTCGTAAATTAAATGTCAAAAACATCGACACTCAAAATCGGTGTTTTTTTAAGTAGGGGCTGTTGAAGTTTTAACACAGGGCCGTATGCCAAAATAAAAGCAAATCCTTAAACTTGTGGTGACCAAACTACAACAAAAGGATTTGCCTATGCCTCGAAAAATGCTCAATGAAGAGCAGTGGTTCAAGTTACTTATTATCATGCAAGAATTTAAAATATATGACAAGAAAAGTCTTAGATTAACAGTTGAAGCTATACTGTTTCGAATGAGGACTGGTTGCCCCTGGCGTGATCTACCTAAGGATTTTGGAGACTGGAATCGAATCTTTAAAAGATTTAACGACTGGTCAGAAAAATCAAAATTAATGTCAATCTTTAAACGACTCGCTAAGGATCCCGACTACGAATGGAAAATGATTGATGGAAGTATTGTTAAATCTCATCAGCATAGTTGTGGGGCTAAAAAAGGCAGCGATACTTCTATCGGAAAATCTGTCGCTGGCAATACTTCAAAAATTCACATGGTGACAGATTCCCATGGAAACCCTGTTGACTTTGAAATCACAGGAGGAAATGTTCACGACATTCAGATGGCCAGTGAGCTCATCGAGAGAACGCCTAAGAGCACTTATACAATTGCAGATAAGGGTTACGATGGAGAATATTTAAGATGGCTCATTCGAGAATGTGATTCAATACCAATGATTCCGAGGAAAAATAATTCAAAAGTTGGTAATGATGACATTGATAAATTTATCTATAAACAACGACACCATGTTGAAAATAATTTTGCTAGACTTAAACACAATAGAGCCATTGCTACTAGATACGATAAGTTAAAAAGGAACTATGTTGGAATGGTGAGTTTAGCCTGTGCAATGATTTGGTTGAAATTATGAAGCGGGGCCATCAAACGTCAACAGCCCCTAATGAATTAATCTTGGCTTCCATCTAGGCAAATGCGTGCTTTTCGGTACAAGAGCGCCGAAATCACGATTTTTTGAGGTTTGATTTGAAACTCTTAATCTTTGATCAAAGGTAATAAAAAAGGCCCTTTTAAAGTTCAGATATCGCTAGTCTGTGCATTTTAATTTGCGGTCTGCGAGCTTTTTTGAAGTGTTATGTTATTGAACTTCAGATTACTTAATGGCCTATTTAGAATTCTAATGCACTAAAGAGGCAGCTTTAGACATTCATGCTTTTTTTGAAGTTTTTCTAGATAATCCATTTTAATTTTTTTTATTTTACCATCTTCAGTGATTTGAATCTGATCTTTTATAACGTCACAAAATTTTGGCTGAACAATTAAAATTTTTTCAAAATTTATAAATGCTTCTTTTATTTTTTTATTCTTAATAAGAATGTCAGCTTTTTTGCGATAGGCTTCAATCGCTGTAGGATTTATTGCTAAAGCCTTATCGTAATAATCAAGTGCTTTTTCATCATTTTTTAATTTTTGATTGAGAGCTCCCATATTTATAATTGCCGAAACTAAATCGGGGTTAATTTTTAAAGCAATTTCTAAATAAGTCTTGGCCATGTCCGGCCTTCCCTGCTGGAAATAAATGGCCGCCAAATTGGAGTAGCCCTCTGAAAATCCTCGAGAATTATTGATTGATTTTTTATAGAAATATTCAGCAAGCTCCCATTGATGATTTGTTCCTGCCACAAATCCAAGACCTAGGTAAAGACTTGCCGAAAGATCATTAAGTTTTGCAAGGTTTTTCAAATAATATCCTTCTTCAATATTTTTTTTAGTGATAAAGAGATTATCAACATAATACTGATCAGATGTAATTAATCCTTTATTTAAAGTTTCAATATTTAAACACTTTGTTTCATCGCAAAATCTTGGGAATACATGGCTAGGTGCTCTTACAAAATAGGCCTTAATATTAAGATTTTCAGCAGCAATTAGATACAGAAGAGTAATTCCTAAGCAATGGGCTTTTTTGAATTTTAATGTACTATCTGGTAAAAAGTTATCCTCATTATTTCTGGATAAATAAGAATTATCAGCTTTCATTTTTAATTCATCAAATATATAGCGATTGAGCCTTGAGATTTTATTTTCTAATGAAAGCAGAGGGGAGAACTTAGGGAGATTTTTAATGAATTTTTCCAACAGCTGATTGCTGTATTTTGGTCTGACTTCTTTTAAGATTCGTTCGACTTCCTTGGAAACTCCTGTTAATCCCGATTCTGCTTGAATGGCGCATTGGTCTCCTGGCAGCTTGAATCTTTTGCAAATAAACCCCATGTTTTTAGTCGCGAGGGCAATGTCTTCGTCACTTACGCCAAACTCTTGCCCCAAATTCTTATAGAGGAGGAAGATGTTTCTTTCATCAATTAGATCTTGCCAGGGAGAATACTGCATTAATTGCTCTGATGCTTGAAGAACTTTGGCGACATGGATTTTTGCATTGGCATCATCTTTTTCTTTAAGATATTTTTCAACCTCAATAGTTGAGGTGTCCATTAATTTGATCAGTGCCTGCTGGATTTGCGCTCGCTCGAATTTATATCTTTTTCCAAAAAAAATATTTTCATTTTTATACTGCAAATAGTGAATATATTCATGAATAAGACTTCCAATATAAGCATCGGATTGGATATCAATTGTGTTGGTGTCTGGATGGAATTGGCCTTGAAGTTTAGCATTTTTTTGAGCTTCATTTTGCTCATTTGGGATACAGAATTTTTGAAAATTCCCCAATTTATTATCTGGCATACAAAATACTTTTATAGAAATATTTTCACTTTTTATAAAATTAACAAGCTCCTCTGCTGTCATTTTATAGAGCTTTATAAGCAGCTCTTTATTAATAAAAGTATTGTCACAAAGTTGGTATCCGTTACTTACTATGGTCGGTGTGCATTTTTCTATGTCGGCCCTGTGAGACTCTAGCCAAACTAAGAATGTCTTTGATTGCTCAATAACATCATTGGAAAGTACGGGATTACAAAAACCAATAATGGTTAAGATCAATAAATATTTAAAATACTTCTTCATTTAGCACCTCAAAAGCAAATAATTGTATTCTTATCGGAAGATGATTGAATACTTGAATTTATGTTATATGCGACCTGAATGGTTTTCTAATGTTACTTAACCAAATCTTGTTCAGAATCCTTTCGTCTTCATAATTTTCAATAAGTTAATAGTGCCTAGCTCAAGTTGCAAATACTTGCAATTTGGGCTATAATCGAAGAATGAGACGAGAGTATCAAATAAAAGAGCTTCGAATAAATGGAAAAGTAATTAATAAGGTCATTATTGATGAGCATGTCGATAAACACGTAGACCATATAGATGATTCTCTCGTTTTAAAGATAGTAACACTACTTGATGGAAGAGATTTTACACCCATTAGAAATCAAGATGGTTTTAATTACTTCGCAACGAATATTAATTATGAGTGCAAGTGCTATAAACTTGTTTGGCTTTTAGAGAATGACTACTTTTATATTGGCGTGATTACTCTATTTAGAGACCGGAGGCTTGAATGAAAAATCCTAACTTTCCAAGTAAAAAACAAATAAATGAATTTTTAGATTCACTTACAGATGACGATTACTCTATTCTTTTACCTGAAGATGCCTCTGATGTTGATAAAATAAAATATGAGCTTTGTCGTAACTTTGTTGTTCATATCAGGAAGAGCAATATTACACAGGTTGAATTGGCCAATAAGTTGGGTGTAGATAAATCTAGAATAAATTGGATTGTAAAGTATCGCATAGAGCATTTTTCAATAGATTATCTCTACGGCCTGTTAAAGCAACTTAATCCTAATATTGAATTAAAAATTCTTCCTGCCGCCTAATCCGGCAGGATTCCTTTCTTTTTAATCTTTTGAAAGTAATTTTGGATGGCCTCTTCTGTCCGTCCATAATGAGAAGCTAATTTTTTTCGAGACCATCCATCTATAAAGCGTAACTTTGCCAACTCACGCAAATCGACTCTAGGCTCTTGCCATCTTACTGGATAAATCATATCCAACAAAATTGGTTCTTTTATGATTGCATGGCGGGCACCATATTTTAAGTATGCGAACCGGCCCTATAATTGTATCCAAATACTAGTTACTTGGTTATGGTTGTTAAAGTAAGCACGATGTTTTTCATTGCAATCTAAATGATAAATATATCTAACAAAATGTTGTGAACTATCAATATCCTTTTTTCTCTGACAGTTTTTTCCCCATTTTTCAATTATTTCATTTTCTGTAAAATTTTCACCGTCACTGGAGTCTGGTATAAAAGTTATATCCGTTAACTCTTGCTTCGTATTAATTCCAAATGACCATCTTTGATGACCGGAATTGGGATCGTCATATATTAGATATTCACCAGCATTATTTTTCTCATCTATAATTTCATTAGGCTGACCAAAAAAAGCAAGTAACTTTTCCTTATTCCATTTTTCAGTTTCAATTTGGTAGATTAAGTCCCACGATGTCCGAAACTCTCTAATCTTAGAAGATTGACTATTTGAGATCTGATTTTTTGAACAAGCTATCAAACAAAAGAGCGTGGTCAATACAATTATTTTTTTCATTATTTTTTTATACCTAATAAAGATTGTAAATATTTTGTGATCTGTTCATCTTTTAAATCATTCTTAATGACAGCATGTTCAACATTATTAGCAAAATCTTCTTCAGGGGATAATATCCCATCAGGTTCAGAAAAAGATTTACGAGAAGTTTCAAAATAACCTTTTGTGAATCTCCATCTTGCGACAGAAATATAGTCTTCTCTTTCTTCTTTGCTTAATTTAGAAAATAAAATATGGCCCATTTCATGAGCGAGTGCTTGCCTATAACCAAATTGCTTAGCACTATCGTAAAATACAATAATCGAATCATCAGGTCCTGATGTAGATTGATTATCTGGAAACGATGATTTAACTGCTCTATAGAGTTTAACTTCACCTAAATTTTTAAGAATTTTCGGAAGAGAATTGAAAGCTTTTTCTATTTCTTTCTTTTCTAGAGGAGTCCAATTTTTAAAAAGTTCAAGCTGATTTGGCCAGCCTACTGGCATTTTACTCAGAAAAGTTAATTTAAGAGGACTAAAAAAATTATATCTTCGGCAATGGGCCTCAATTTTTGTACTTCTTACAAAAGTTCCATCATTTCGATAATAAGAATCCCGACTATGGGCAGATACAATATATTGTCCAGGTGGACACTCTAGAGCATGCGCTTGTTCTAAAAAAACGGCAATACTTAAAGTTAATAACAATTTCATCATTGTTTTATTCTATTTTCAAAGTTTTATCTGGTCAAACTCTTTATATAATTCAGCTTCATCTCGGAGAGGGCGGCATTATTTTTCACAAATCGCCTTTTTAGAACCGGTTAGAGCTTAAAATAATCGTTCAGTTTGAACTGATAAAACTCATTTTCTTTAAGGACCCACGAAAACCCCTTGTTTATTGGCCAATGAGCGAACAATTTCTAAAATTAGAATAAGCGGAATCATCCGACAATCAAGCTTAATTTATTTCTGACAATATATGATTGTTTTAGGCGGACATTTTTAGCTTGTTAATTCTTTAAAGATTCTTCTTAACTTCATCTGGGTGCTTTTCTTCAACGTCAAAATTAAATCTAAAAAATCCAAATTTTTTAAAATGGCATACGTATCACCCGTATAAATAATGATATCTGGATTTCGCTCTTCCGATCTTCTTCTTTGGCGATGAGTTTTTAGAGTATAGTCTTCAAGTGTTGAGCACTTTTCAGAATTCAAAAAGAGATTGAAAAGATTATAGGCAATTGTTCCCATTATAATTCTGAATACTACATGAACAAACTTTTTTGATGGGAGTTTTTCTAAGGGCCTGTCAAAAAATAAGTGCTCATTCTTGAGTCAAGATTTAGAGTTGGGTTTTATCGTATAATTCCATTCGCCGTGAAAAGAATGTTTTAGTAAATTTATTTTTTCCATTTCTTGCTTGGTAACTTCAATGCCCTTTTTATATGTCTTCTTATCAAGTCGGGCCTTAACTGATAACCCCGTTTTAGTTTTTGTAGAAGAAATTAAATTGATAATTACTTCATACGAAAGTAATGGTTTTCCTCTCCAGTTTATACTGATAAAAGAAAATAATCTATGTTCTATTTTGTTCCACTTACTAGTTCCTGGAGGAAAATGACAGACTGTTATTTCAAGATTTTCTTTATTGGAAAGTTTTTGCACTTCTTTCTTCCAGAGTCTCGATCGATAACCATTACTTCCACCAGCATCGGCAAATATTAATAATTTATTTGAATCTGGATAGCGCTTAATTCCCATTTTCAACCACCACTGCCTAATGCTTTCAACAGCAAACTCCGCAGTGTCTGAACTAATTCAACATTCACCCAGCCTTTATTATCTGCAATATCATAAACTCCATACGGTACTGCTTTTGATACTTTTTTATCTGGAAAATCATGGCCATTAACTTCAACAGGTTTTCCTTTTTTACTCAACTCCCTCCCAACATTTTTATAATTCCCTACTAATTCTTTCTTTTTAGCATCGACTGATATTACGGGATCATTGTGCTTTAGAAATTTTTTTGCAATTTTATTAATATAAAGAAATTGCTTGTTGCGGTCTGGTTTGTCTGCGCCTTCTTTGGTTTTTTTATTTCCTTGGAGACTATATTCCAGATCATGAAGTATTGAGGCTACTGTTTGATGACAGACATCCAACTTTTCTTTTTTTAAAGCATCGGAAATATTTCTTACACTTTTACAAGTCCATCGGAGTGGATTTTCAGGATCACCCCGTGTCTCTGGTTCAATAATCTCTTGCAAAATCTTTGTTAATTCGGGATTTGTTTCAGTAGATTTTTACGACCACCGCCTTCTCGACGAACTGAAATTAATTTTTTAGGTTTCTTTTTTAGTTCTTTAATTCCACGCCGAATAGTTGATACTGCAACGCCAGAAATATCTGATATTATTTTTATTCCGCCGTAGCCTATAGACTCAGCTTCTGCCGCCAGCAAAATTCTCCGCTGTCGCTCATTGAGTTCAGGAAGTACTCCTGATAGTTTTATTTTTAATTCATCCTGAAGTTTTTTATTCACTTCAATATGAAATCATATCTTTTTCGATTGGCCAAATATTATTTCAAGAATGATCACTTATTTTTTGACAAGCCCTAACCCTTGAAAGCATTTCATTTGTCTGTGACTTTCTTCAATCTCTGAGCGTTGATCATAAGTTGCTAAAATAGTTTTTCCACTTAATCCTTCTCGCGTATCAACGAATACAATATTTTTTTCTTCTCCATTTTTCTTAATAAACCTAACAAGTACGCCACTCTTAAAACATTGGCATAATGGCCAGTCAAGTTCACTTTCTTTTATCTGGTATATTTTTTGGTTTTTACGAGTCGGATGTTGTTCCCAGCAATTATCTCTTTCTGCTTGGGCAACGGCAAATTGAGTAATTTCACTATTACTTTTTAATGGCATGCAGATGTCTATTTTTCGATTAATCTTTAAATGTGTAATCCATTCTCCGTCTAAAAAGCCACGATCCATTAATAGCAAGGCACCTTCTTCGAAGTTAAATTCCGCTATAAGTTGTTTTCCTATAACTAAATCATGAGTTTGAATCGGTGCAAATTTCATTGAACGGATCACACCTTTTCTATCTATTATTTCTTGAATCCAAACAATTTTATAACCACAGCTAATTTCACCTTCTTTATTTTTACTAATCCTGCACCTTCAAAGTCTTTATACAAGTGCCTAGGCACAATAATTTCTGTTCCATCAATAATATATTGCCGCGTTCTTCCTGGGGCATTCAACTTCATTAATTGATTCCAGTCACCATTAAACCAATTTAAAAGTTTATCTGCTTTCGTACTTAACAAAACGTGCTTAAGTGATTCCCCATGAAAAGGTGCCGTTCGTTCATATTTATTTTTAGTATTAAATCCTTCTTCAAGAACTCTTGCTGAAAATCCAAGCTCAGTCATTAGCTCTGCGGAATTAAGCATATAAGGGGCAAGCAAAAGAGAATGCTCATCATCAAGACGCTGAAGCACTTGAGGCAGCAGCAGAACTTCTATTGGTATATCAAAAGTTTTTCTCGGATCCGGAAAACTTTTCAACCCTTCTTTTAAAAAACCTTCTTTCAGACCAAATTTCACAATATCATCGATGGGAAGTTGATTGGAGACTCTCAGGTCATCAATCTCACCGGCCTTTAAGTTCGCTATGGTTTCTTTTTGTTTGTGACTAATAATGGGCAAATCTGGAAATAATTCAATCATGGCCACTATAATTACACAAAAAAATGGATGGCCAATACGAAATGCAGCAAAATTAAATCAGCTTAACGCGGGCCTCTCCGAGATGAAGTATAATTCAGTTTTATTTATAGCAATAAGTTGAATATTGGTATATATTACCAACATGAAGGCAAAACTCGTCAGGCACGAAAAATTTATCCTTAGAAAACGGTTTACCATCGTAATTACTGTTCATGAAATTGAAAATTCAAAGCAGTATCCTGATAAATTGAAATGGGGATTTATTTGTGTTGATCGAGTTTCTGGCAAAAAAATATTAATGGATAATCATCACCCAAAAGGGCCACACATACACATTGATGATCTTGAAATGCCTTATGAATTTTTCGATCTTGATCAACTAATTGATGATTTTAGAAGTTTAGTTACAGAGCACATGGGAGTACAAATATGAAAAGATTAGTAGTGTCTTGCAAAACGACCGAACAGGTTTTTGAAGATTTTAAGAAGGCCGCTAAAAAAGTAATGTCTGGAAAAACCAGTGGCGATACTGAGTATGAAGTTAGCTTTGATAATAAATCTGATTTTAACCGCTTTGTTCGCAATATTCCGGTACTGTCTGCAATTATCGTTTATAAGCCTCGTTCAGTTTATGAACTTGCTAAACTTACAAAATTAGATGTCTCTAACTTAAATAAGACCATTCAATTTTTTGAAGAAATTGGCGTCATTAAAGTTAAAACTTCAGAAATTGATGGTAGAGTCGTAAAGCGGCCTCATGTTGAATATGACGAGGTTACATTTCGTTTGGCTGCTTAATCGGCCAGAATACCTTTCTTCTTAATCTTTTGAAAATAATTCTGGATGGCATCTTCTGTCCGTCCATAATGAGAAGCTAATTGTTTTCGAGACCATCCATCTTTAAAGCGTAAATTTGCCAACTCACGAAGATCGACTCTTGGTTCTTGCCATCTAACTGGATAGTTAATATCCAATAAAATTGGTTCTTTTATGATTGCATGGTGGGCACCATTAGTCAGTTCTCAAGCCGATATTCCTTTCAATTTTTATTCGTTAGATTTTTCTTGCACTTCCAAACGAGATCGATAGGTTTTTTGTTGAATAGTTTTATCATAAAGGAACTCTTCTAGAGTTTCGAAAAACAAGCCAGGTTCTTCCTCCATCGCATTATGGCCACTGTTTTCAAATATCGCGAATTGAGCGTTTGGAATATGATCTAGTAAATAGAGTAGTCTTTCTTGGGGAGATGGCTCACAACGTCCCCACATTAATAATGTAGGAAATTTAAAAGTCTTAAGTTTTTTTGCGAATTCAATTCGATTAAAAGTATCAACATATTGTCCAACAATGTAGTTTGCCCAGAACCCACCATGTCCAAGATCTTTTGATTCAGTAGGACGCTGACAGTTAAGAGAAGGAATCATCAATTTTACTGCTTCTATTAAAGATTGGTCGAGCACATTCTGAGATGCATTTCCTTCAACTTCGAGCTGTAGCGATTCAGTTATTTTTTTAAGTTGGAACTGCTCTATGGAAGTCATTTTGTTCATATGCGCTTTATTTTTTAAATTAAAAAGTTCTCGATCTTCTGGGCCACCTGAATAAACTACAAGTTTGTTAATCTTATCCGGATATTTAGCCGCATAAAATGTTACAAGAGCACCACCGAATGAATGACCAATAAGAGAAATTTTTTCTGCATTGAGACTCTTACGAAGTCCCTCAAGGTCTTCAATGTTTTTATCTAGGGAAAGTTCTCTAAAAGTGTCTGGATTGCTGATTGAGACTTGTAGCCGCTCAGACTTGCCGGTACCCCTTTGATCATAAAGAATAACTCGAAAGTCTGGTGAGTATTGCTCTAAAGCACGCAGTTGCAAATGATTTCCTCCAGGACCTCCATGCACCACTATCAATACAGGAGCATCAATAGGACCAACTTCTCTTACAAAAAGCTTTGTCCCATTTATGGTTCTCATTCCTTCTCTTATTTCTGAATTCGATGAGTGACTTAAATTCAATCCTATTACGGTCGAAGTTAATAAAATAGATATCGCTTTCATTTTTCCTACCTCGGTAAAAGGGTTCATCCCCGTCCCATTGACCTGAGTGAATATATCTGTTTAAATGTAACAAGTATGTAACATAAATGTAATTAGTTTGTAACAGTATGGATATGCAAAAAACACTAGTTCGATTCTATGACGATCTTCCGTTGGGCATCTTGGTTTTTAGCCAAGATTATTCTAACGTCCTCTTTCAAAATCGAACCTACGTTAATTTATTTGGAGCTGACGAAACGAATATCTCTGACAACGAATTTCATTCGGTCTTTGTCGAAGGTTGCCGCAAAAATAGAAATAAAGATTTAGGCACTATAAGGTTTGTGTCAGAAGAAGATGGGCAAATACTGTTGTTCGAAGTCTTTGTTTCTGAATTGAAAATATCCTCTAACTCACTCTGGGTTTACTCACTCATTCCAATTAAAAATCGAGAAAAGCTACATAAAAGTCTGACAAGAGAGTCGTATATTTTTGATGATTTGAGAGTCAATATTCCTAATCAACTCGTAAAGTATAGAGGTAAAACAGTGGATTTTAGTGCAACAGAATTCAAGCTATTTTCGTTCCTATGCAAAAACGAGGATCAGCTTTTTTCTAAGGACGTTTTGCTCAAAGAAATTTGGAGCAAATCTGCACAAAATACTCGAACGGTCGACATCTACATTAGTCGAGTTAAAAAGCGTTTGAAAGAATCTGGCTGCAAGGTTGAATACGTTAAAACTATGCATGGACGTGGCTATATTTTTCAAATTAATAGCTAGTTGTAGTTTTGTTAGCTCGATAAAATTCACTTTTAACTGATCAACTTTTATACACTTATTTCCACTATGTAATTTATGGGGAATTGTCAGAAAGTCAAAAAAATTGTGGTAATTTTGGGTAGTTATAATTTATCCATGAATCTATTCATTTTAATGGGGAAAATCGGTCAGGTTTAATAGTGCTAAGCCATCCAAATGAGATCACCGAGCGGCGGTAGTTCGTGGCGATTGTAAAATCGGTCTTTTAAATATTCACCAAAGCTAATTCCTATTTTTCGGCAAGTACTCATCAGACCTAAGAAAATATCTGATGCCATGGCCCCTTCTAAGCTTCTAAAATATCCTCTGATTTTTCTTTGAATAACTTTTTCTCTCATTGCCAATTCAGAAGTATTATTATGCAAAGGAATAGTTGGAAATTCCAAAACCAAAAGCAGCTCATCTTTTTTTGCTCTAGTTTTTTCCATCAATTGATTTAAAGCGAAGTAACAAGTCTTACCTAAAAAAATTAAATCAAATTCATCACTCAATTCTTTCTTTTTCTTGTCATTGGGATTAATTTTATAAAGCTTTAGCTTTTCGTAATATTTCCAAAATGTTTCTCTAAAATCGGCAACAGCTTTTTTATAAAATCGGGATGACTTGAGTTAACTTTTATAATGGCGTTCTTCATGAATCAAACAAAGACCTAAGAATTCCAGGATGCCTTTAAACTGGGGAGCATCATCACAAATCAAAATTTTTGACCTCACTCCAAGAAAATTATCCCCTAAATGCACCAATGGCACAACCTTCTTTTTTATGTTTTTATCCACGAAGTAATCTTTCCTCTCGCCCAGGGAGCATTTAGGATTTCATTGGTAAACTCATCTGGCCCATACAATCTATTTGATTGTAATTTTCTAAGTTCGCCAACGATTGCCTTATTGTTAACTTTATCATCAACATATTTGAGTGCAATTTCATTAATTGCAAATTTTAATTCTGTTCCGGCAAGTGCTCTCAATACAGCCTCTCTATTTTTTGAAAGACTTGTATAATAATCAGTAAAAATTGATTACAAACTGCAATGCTGTAACCATTCTTTCCATTAAGTCTTGCACCGGTATCATCAATTTGAGAAAAATCGCTTCGACTGATTCCAGCTTCCCTTACATTTTGTCGTTCTTCTTCAAATCTCTCATGACAAAGAATCATATTTGAAATTTCGCCGACAGATATTTTGACTTTAAGTCCGGTTAAAATTTTAAAAAGAAGATTTTGTGTCATTCTTGCCTCGTAGTGAAACTGGATGACAAATGACCAAATACCAGGTCCGAAGATACTACCTTTATATTCGGGAGGCAGTTGTCCTTCAAAAACTTTTCCTAAAAATGGTGAATAGTATTTATGGATAATAAATTTGGTATTATTTAGATTAAAATTTATGTCTTGAATTACGACATCTCTAGTACCTTTGTATTGTGCATCTTTTGGAAGATCTTTTTTCGACATCTTTTCTTCCGTATTGTGGATTTCTATTTCTTTAGCATTTTTATTTTTTCCACGCCCGCCGTTCTTGCCGCCTTTCTTTTTATCATCACTATCTTTCTTGTCATCTTTGTTTTTAGCAATATCTGGCTTGCCTTTTTCGCCTTTGAGGCGATTGATTTCATCCTTGAGCTTTTGATTTTCTGAAGACAGTTCAGTTATTTTATTTTCTTGAGCATCAACTTTATTGAGAAGAGTTTTAATTGCACCAACTAGCATTTTGACCGGAAGCTTGGAAAATAGTTCGATGGTAAAGTTTTTGATATCGGCGAATGGCATTCACCAATACTTTCATATGGAAGACATAAGGCCAACTAACATGGCCTTACATTTAAAAAATTACCCCAGCGGGATGAATAGATTCTTATCCATAGGTGCTTTATGAAAACTAGCTTTTTATTAGTTCTGGTCATTTTGATCTCTTCTTGTGGGAAGAGCGATTCAAAAAAAAATCTTAATTTGGGAAAAAGAAATGATGACCTGGTCGTTAGTGATAACTTCACATACTCACTTCTTGAAGACTCTAGGGATAAGATAATTTCTCCGGAAATGAGCGATAACGAAAGAAAGACACTAATAACACAATCAAAAATGGTATTAAGTGAGCTTTACGTTAACCGCTTAAAAAAAATCAAAACTTATGGCCAACAAATCGATCCTATCGCGAAACTTGATCGGTTTGAAAAAGAACATATAAATTCATCTTCTGAAGTCTTTCATCAGGAGCTAGCTAATATTTATTCATCACAAAGAGATCTTCACACTTGGTACAGCAGTCCCTCACCTCGTGGATGTTATGTTGCATTCTTGCCTTTTGCAGTAACTCCGGCCAAAGACTCTAGAGGTGTTCAGGTTGCAGTAGTTAGTAGAATACGATTATGGGGAAAGACATTAGCGCTGGCACCTGAATTAATAAATTTATCCGTTGGTGATACGCTTCAATCTTTAAATGATCGTAGCATAAAGGAAGAATTAGCCTCATTAGCTACCTATAACTCTGGATCTAACAATCAGGCATTCAATAGAACTGCTTACAATCTCCTAACCTATCGAAGTCTTAGCACGCTGCCATTGCCAGCAGATAATAGTATTACGTTAAAGTTTAAAAAACAAAATGGTGATCTGTATACAGTAAGCCTCCCTTGGATAGTCTTTGAGGATACCGATTGCTTAAAAGAAAGTACTAATTCCACTGGAATGAACTTGTCTGAGACTGCTGAAAATAACATGATCACCAAATATGAGAAATTTTATAAAACAAAAATCATCTCACCTAAAAAATCTGGCCCTTTCATTATGAGTAAGATCACTGATAATAAGAACAAAAACAAAGAACATGGTTTAGTCGTTATAAATAGTTTAACAGAAACTGCAGAGCCCACGATTTCATGGTGGTCGTTTAAAAATGAAAGTGGAACCTTCGGTGTTATTAAATTATCTTCATTTTCTCCAGAAAAATTAAACATTCTAGAAGCAAAGGTCATGATTGCTGACTTAATGAGCGTCCAGATGTCTACATTTGATGGGATCATCTTTGATCTGAGAAATAATGGTGGAGGCAAAATCTCCTATGGACAAAGTTTAGCGGAATTAGTCAGTGCTAAGTCGATTGACGTTTTAAAATTTCAACTCTTAAATACTCCGGCTACTCGTCATTATTTTTCAGTTGCGGAACCGAGTTCTCCATTTACTAAGGAACTAATACAGGCTAATACAACTAACTTGCCAATGACAGCTGCGATTCCACTTTCAAATGCAGACCAAATTTTTAAAAATGGTCAAGTTTTCTTCAAACCTGTAGCAATATTTACAAACGCAAATTGCTATTCAACTTGCGATATGATGTCAGCACTATTCCAAGATCATGGCCTGGCCGAAATATGGGCAGAAGATGCTCAAACTGGTGCAGGAGGAGCGAATAATTGGAACTACAATGATTTAATTAGTTATCTCCCAAAAGATAAATTAGGTCCATTTCAAAAACTTCCTTTCAATATAAATATAGGATTTGCTTTCAGACAAACAGTCCGCACAGGACTCAATGCTGGTGTATTGTTAGAAGATGAAGGTGTTAAAGCCGATCATATTCTTGAAACTTCAGTTGAAGATGTTGTCACAAATGGATTATCACAGTTCGCCAAAATAAGTCAGTCGCTTGCTTCAAAAAAAGAAGATTACTTGGCATGGGCAGACTTCAACAGTAAAAATTCTCTTGAAACCACAAATGATCAGCTTGATCTTCTTATAGATTTCAAGGCAACTGAAAAAATCCAAGTTTTTCATAAGAAAATTCAAGTTGCTGAAGTCAATGTCGACTACTCTCTGGAAACTCAAACGGTATCGATTAGTTTGCCAATGAAAACTTTGGAAAAAAACTTTGGTGACATTGAAATTAAAGGAACAAATAAGAATTCATTTGTTTGGAGAAAAGTAACTTCTATTAGAAAAACAAGTGCACCTATTAAGATTGCACAAAACGAAGAGTTTATCTTGAAGTTCGATAATAATCCTTCTCCCGTTAATGTTTACAATATACAAGATGATGAAAATCTTGGTTGGAGAATTGACGGACAAACAATAAGAATAGGAACATTTTCTGGCTATGCCGATAAAGTAAATTCGACTGCTTCAATTTTTGTGGATTTAAGTGATAAAAAAAATGCAGTCCTAAGTTTCAACATGGAGTACTACACTGAACCATCATTCGATTTTGTTGAGGTAGCAGTTATCGGTAAATCTAAAAAGCTTGCAGTAATCCCTGCAAAAACTTCTGGAATTCAGACTAACAAAAACTTTGTAGCTGACTTATCTCAATTCAACGGACAAAAAATTGAATTGCGCTTCAGCTTTCAATCCGATGAAGGCGGAATAGATAAAGGTGTGTGGGTTAGTAACTTAAAGATTAAATAGAATGAGAAGTATATGATTCAAGCAGAAGAAATTATAATTCGACAAGCTAAAGAGGGCGACTGTGCAGAAATAGCCAATGTCCATCTGAACTCTTGGAGAAAAGCTTGTAAAGGCTTATTACCTCAAGAATTTTTGAATCAATTAGCACTCACTTTCAAGCGACGAATGAACATGTGGAAGTTTTCAAATTTCAACAAGAAATATTCTTTTTTAATAATTATATTTTTTGCAATTTTAAGCTCAGAGCTTTTTGCACGCGCAGGAGGTGGTAGCTCAGGCGGTGGAGGAGGAAGCCTAGGAAGAGCTTTAGGTTTACGTCAACATACCGGTGGATCTAGTTTAATTGGAGCTAATCTTACCCTTATTCTATTGCCGATTATTTTTGGATTCTTTTTCGTTTCTGATAAATATATCCAATATAAAATAACGAAACGAAAGAAATTCATCAATAAAATTCTTCTTAAAATAAGCCTAATTGAACCAGAATGGAGTGAGGAGAACTTAATCAAAATTACTAAAAAAAGATTTGAAGAAATTCAAAAACAATGGGGAGATCATAATTTAAGTGAACTCAAAGATAGTTTAAGTAAAAATTTATTTATAGATTGGCAAGAAAAAATACAAGTGCAAAAAGCTAAAGGTGAAGTTAATACTCTTCATAGCATCGAATACCAAGATGTATTTATTGTAGATGTAAAGAACTATTCAGACGATAATCTTGATACATTTACAACTTGTTTTGATATATCCGCCGTGGATCAGACAGTTGTGAATAATATTCCAACTAATAATTACTTAGCAAATTTTCGCGAATTTTGGACCTTCCAAAGAGATAATACAAATTGGATATTAACTGATGTGAGCCAGACAGAAGGATGGAAGCGTTTTGTTGATGGCCATATAGTTTTTGAGAAAAGTTAACACTTATATATCAAGTATAGTGAAAATTTAAAAAAGAGAATAAAATGACTCAAGTTGAAGAAGTTATAATTCGAGCGGCCAAAGAAGGGGACTGTGCAGAAATAGCAAATGTCCATCTGAACTCTTAGAGAGAAGCTTACAAAGGCTTATTACCTCAAGAATTTTTGGATCAATTGCCACTCACTTTTAAACGACGAATGAACATGTGGAAGAGAGTTATTTCTGAAGTTAACGAAGTTCTTCAGGTCGCTGAAGACAAAAGTGGCATTATTGGCTTCGCTACATTTTCAAAAGGAAGAGATGTCGGATCAGAGAATATGGCCGAAGTAGGAGCAATCTATCTACTAGAAAAGTATAAAGGAAAAGGAATCGGTTATTCTCTTTTATCATCTGGCTTTAAGCGAATGAAGGAGCAGGGATTTAAAGAGGCTTACTGTTGGGTGCTTGAAGGCAATACAACAATCAAGTTTTATGAACGCTCAGGGGCTAAATTTACTGGTAAGACAAAAGAAGCTGAAATTGGTGGGAAGAAAGTCTTAGAGCTTGCGTATCAATGGGACATGATTTAAAAAAAGACTAAACTATAGGACAAATTAGTACCTATTTCCAAAACTAATTTGAAATCAGGGACGGCCTTTTTAAGATAAGGACAGGCTATCGCTCACTTTGATTGTTCTTTTTTGATTTTTAAACGCCAAAATACCGTAGTGTAATATGGGCTACTTTATAAAACATAAACTTGTAGAAATATTAAGGACTGATAAGCTCGAAGAATCTGATGAAAAAAGGTGATAGTTTTAGTCGGAAGATGTTTTAAAATAATGAAACTAAAACTCTTAAAAATCTAAATTTTTGAGTCTTTATAGTTATAGATTAATAAGAATTAATCCATTAATACCGATCAATCAAAGATGAAATTTCTTATTATAATGTTCATTTTATATTCAAGTTGTTTATTTAGTAATGAAGAAAGAAACAATCATTTTGTTGTGGAAAGTGCAACTCAAGTTTTAAAGGAAATTCCAAAGATAGGCTCAACACCACAATTAATTTGTGAAAAAAATAATTTTCAAATTGATTTTATAGAATGCGTACAGGCAAAAGAACTTAATAAAAGTATAGAAAAAAACTTTAAAGTAGAAGGATGGAAACGAAATGCAGAACTAGACTCGCAGGTGAAGGCATGCTTTCAAAAAAGATTCGAACATTGCTACACTAACCTTAAAAAAAATATTGAACTCGAAGAAATAATAAAATTGTTCAACACATGGAAAAAGGACCCTCGTTTTCGCTATCCCTCAGGAGCAGGGATGTGCAATTATCGAGCAGAAACATTATCACACTTCTTAGCAGAATTAGGTTATCAATCTAAAACAATTAGAATCAGAAATTCTCCTACCTTGATTGCTATGGATCGAGACTCTGAAGATAATTTAAATGGAAACTATGATGATTATCAAGGTGAACATACCATTGTCCAAATTATAGTTAAAACAGAAGATGGCAATGAAATGCCTTATTTACTGGACCCACAATATATGACCAAGCCTGAGACTTTGAATAATTATTTTATCAAGGTGACAGGTCAAATTTGTGAAAAGATAAGTATAAAATTATTGGATAAATCAAAATGCACATATGAGGAACAACCACAAAACCAAATACCCGACGGGCATGATCTGTTTAATCCAGAAGAAAATTCAAACACTGCTTTAAATTGTGGATGGTCTAAAAAAGATGTTGGTTCACGAATTTCTATTTGGCCTAATCCAATTACAAAATCAGATATGAAAATTGTTAAAACAAACGGAGGTAAAACTCCTAAACTGTTTGAAGAAGAAAATGTTACAGAGAATACAAGTCGAAGACTCATTATTAAAGCATACGAAGATTATGCAGAATCATTAAATAATAAACTTTTAAAAGTTAATTCAGAAATCGAAGCAGAAAAAAATATTTTGTTCGATAAAAAAGATAAAAGTCCTGAAAATCTCTATTTTATAAAAGAATTTACTGAAATTTCTCAAGAAAGACAAACTACAAAAAAATCACTTCTCGAAACTATTGAGAATATTACAGAGAGAATACGAATTGTTAAAATTAATCTAGGTCAAGAATAAAATCTTAACCTTGCCTGAAAGGCATATAGGAAAAGATATGAAAAAAATACAAAAAAATATCGGAGTCTTTCTTTTAAGTATTATATTAATAGGTGCGATTTTTTACTATTTGAAGTTCCTAGAAAAAGATTATGATTCTCTCATGAAACGAGCTTACAAACGGAAAGAAGAATTTATAACTTTATCTGTGTTTGATGGATTCCATGAAGTCTCAATCCCAGATGCTGAAAAAAATTCCATAGGTCTAGGTGTGGATTCTGATAGTAATGGAATTAGAGATGATATAGATATTTGGATTAATCGAATGTCTAATAATTTTAATGAGCGCATGGCCATGAGACAATATGCGAAAGTGCAATTTGGCTTAATGAGAGATTGCTTAGAAAATAAAAATTCTAATCAGGTATCAGCAAATGATGCTCTAAAAAAGTCCCAGATATGTTTAGAAATGATTAGTTATTATGAAAGAAATGGAAAAAGTTTTGGTGTGCCGATGCTGAACCTGCTTTTGCCTAATACCGATTTTCGCAAGAGCTGCTATCAATTTAAAAATATAAGTGGATTTAATAAAGTTGTTACTGTGGACTTATTAAAATCCAATTGCCAGTTTGAAGTTCAAAATTCTCAAGGAATTGTTGAAGTTAGTGAGATTTATAAGAATTCGATTCATTAAAAATCTCCCCCACGCAGAAAGCATAAAGACATATCAACATATTTTTCAAGCAAATGAATTGTTAAAATTGTTAATTTATAAAAAATAATGTAAAATAAAAACTCACAACAACAAACACAATTCTTTCGGTTTTTATTAATATTCTTTTTCGGAAGGATTGTGTTTGTCTTTAGATTTGTTCAAAACAATTCAGACAATTTATATAAATAATTAAAAGAAAAGGATATCAGCTCCAACCGTCCATTTCCACTGTCCCAATCCATTTCCAAAAAGATCTTTTAGGTGATCCTCAATCTCGTTTTCGTTAGAGTTAAAGAGATAATCACCTCTGAGAATGAATGATAAATCAGAATTGATTTTATATTTAACCTCAGGGCCAGCTGAAAAATATTGGTCCCGATCCTTATTCAACAATTGAATTCCACCTCTTTCAACATATAACGAGCTTAATGAATATAAGCTCATATGCCCACCAAGATTAGCTTGCTTCAATATATATGCAGCAGTTGCAGTTAATTCTATCAATGACCCCACTTTGTAATTTTCAAATTGATTAGTAACTGGACAGCGTAATTTATAATTTCTTAAAGATTTTGTTGGGCCTATCGACTCAGATGTTGGATAATAGGTTCAATGAAAATTGAAAATATCGACATAAGCAAAACTATTGAAGCTGCAAAAAAACAAATTGCTTTTGATAAATCTCTTTCTCCTGCTCTTCGTTCAACATTTGAACTTTTAATTCTTGTCATTAATCTTATGGCCACCCGGTTTCAAACAAATAGTAGCAATAGCAGTAAACCTCCATCGCAGGATCCAAACCGCCTTCGAAAAACAAGAACTGATAAAGGATTAAAACGCGATAAAAAAAGCAAGGCGGACAAGTTGGTCATTCTGGATCAACTTTACAAAAAGTTGAAACACCTGATGAAATTGAAGAGATTTTGATCAATAAAAATCCATCCCAAAGGGAGTTTATGAGCAAGTTGGTATTGAGTCTCGGCAGGTGTTTGATATAAAGATTTCTACTCATGTCATAGAGTATAGGGCAGAAATTTTAGAAGATAAAAAAGGCAATCAGTACATTGCGGCTTTTCCAAAACATGTAAAAAAAGCTGTTCAATATGGTAATGAAGTCAAATCACAATCAGTATACATGTCACAGTTTCAATTAATCCCACTGGCAAGAGTCAGTGACTATTTTAATGATCAACTAAAGTTGGCGATTAGCAAAGGAAGCATTTCAAATTTTAATAAAGATGCTTTTGAGAAATTAGAATACTTTGAGACATGGGCCAAAGAACAGCTTTTACGCTCGCCCTTTAATCATGCAGATGAGACCGGCATTAATCTCAATGGAACGAGAATCTGGCTGCACAATCTTTCCAATGACAAAGTCACTCTTTATCACGCTGATGAAGAGCGTGGAAGTGAAGCAATGAATAGGATGGGAGTTCTTCCTTTTTATGTAGGGATTTTGTGTCATGACCATTGGAAACCATATTATAAATATTCTTGCACTCACGCTCTTTGCAACGCTCACCACTTACGCGAACTTACCTTTGCATTTGAAGAAGATGGTCAAAAGTGGGCGAAGAAAATGTATGACCTCCTTCAAGAAATAAATGAAAAAGTTACTAAAACAACGGCAGGAGTGTTATCTCCTAAAAAAATAAAATCTTATCAAAAAATCTACAGGACAATCCTTTCAAAAGGAAAAAAAGAATGTCCTTTTTGCAAAAAAAAACTGAAGTTAAGCAGGGACGAACGAAAAGAGTAAATCAAGAAATTTACTTGAACGCTTAATTGATTTTGAAGATGATACTTTAATGTTCATGAAAGTGAGTGTGGTAAGTTTCACTAACAACCAAGGTGAGAATGATTTACGCATGACCAAGGTTCAGCAAAAAATCTCTGGATGTTTTAGATCAATGGAGGGGGCACAGATCTTTTGCAGAGTTCGTGCTTATTTAGTGACCTGCCGAAAAAATGGAGTGAGTCCAACAGAAGCACTGAGGCTTTTATTTCAAGGTAAATTGCCAGCATTTATTAAGTAAACCCGAAATTACGCTGTCCAGTTACAAAAGTCTTTGAAATAATGGTCGATACTGATTGTATTCTACTGTTTCTAAAATATCTCTTAAGTGAGTATCTGACGGAACTCTATCAATTTTAAAAAGTGAGTTGAGATTGTGCATTCTAATTTTATGTTCTTTCAATTGATTTTCAAATTGTAAAAGAGATGGTGATTTTAGGGCAAAGACCGCAAAGCTAGACATTAAAAAATTCTTGAGAGGTATTTCAAAAATTGGTCTTTTTCCTTAAATTTTGAAAATTCAGATAGAATAATTTCATTACATTCTTCAACTTTCAATTTATTTGCTTGTCGCCCCATAAAACACCTCTGAAAAGCATTTTAGATGGCCAGAAATGATTTGTGAAGGCCAGAAAGCATAAATCATTACGAAAAATTAAATATTTTCTCTTATCTTGAGTGGGAAAAATTTACACCGGGAATTCCTGCAAAAAACCACTCTATTTTTTTAAACATGTGACCATAGGAACACTTACCATTGCTCAACAGACGGAGAATTTATGAAAACTTTAGTAATAGGTCTTACACTTTTAACATCAGTGACAACTTATGCATATGATTGCGGAAGCGAGCTTAAAAAAAATACAGCTTCAACTCAAGAGATCAGCCAAATTGGGAATATAACAGAAGCTGAGAGATCAATATTACTTGAAATGAATGCTAATGCTAGACAGTCAATTGAGTTGGCATGTGGCTTAAGATCAGCAAATAAAGTTGATCCTATATTTAAAGTCGAAGAAGCAAGACTGCAAATCCTTGACCTACAGGATATCTCAGAGGCTGAAAGATCAATACTACTTGAAATGAATACTAATGCCAGAAAAGCTGTGGAGCTGTCTCTTAAGAACTAGGTAAATGACCGCACTTTAATAACTTGACCAAAGAATTAAATATCAAAAATGGCCAGAGAATTTAAATCTCTGGCCATTTTTTTCAAATTATTTTCATAGATAACAATTCAAAATAATTAAACTTCTTCATTATGACTTGCGGGGGCATTGCAACTCGTAATGTATTTTTATTTTTTGTGTGATTTTGTTTTTGATTCATCTGCATTTTGCAGGCAATTTCAGAAGGAGGATTATGCAAAAAATTTAAAGTTAGAGAATGATAGATTGGTCGTCTATTCATTCAAGATAGAGCAAAACTTTCGCTTTATCAATCAAATTCAACTTTCCATTAGCTATTTTAGCGAATCATTGATTTGCAGAAAATTAATTTATCTAAAAAGGAAAACAGTATGAGCTTAACATGGACATTTATGTGCTGTGGGATTTCTTTTTGGTTGGGGTATCGAATTAAGGCCCAATTTGAAATTAATCAACAGAGCGAGATCGACTCTTTAAAAGGACACGTTCAACTTTTACAAAAGGAGCAAGAGGATATTTATAAAAAGGCTGATTATCAAAAATTTTTAGCTGATCAAAAATATTATTCCCTAGAGAGACAATTTAATAATTTTAAAGAGCAGGCAAAAAAAGATGCCCTCTATAAAATTATAAAAGAAGAAGAGAAACATTTAAACCCAAGCCTGAACTTTTTAAAAAGACTTTAAAGGAGAAAAAGATTGATTAAAACAAAAAGAGATTTATTGCTTCTCAATTTTTTAGCTGACTATGGAATACTTTCAACGAAGCAGATAGCTCATTTATTTTTTACCGATGTAAACATTCGAACAGTCCTAAGACGTTTAAGAATTTTAGAAGAAAATAAATTAATTAGACGCTCTGGTAAACTTGAAGCAAACAATGAATTTCTTTGGTTAGTGACGGAGAAGACTGGAAATGATCTTGGTAAAAAATATTTAAAGCTCTTTTGTTCAAAAGCAAATATTGGTCATGATTGTCAACTAACGTCACTTAGATTAATTTTAGAAAAGTTAGGACTAGTTAATCATTGGATTTCAGAGCATGAAATCAAAGGACACATCTTTTCAAAATACAAGATGAGGGATGCCAAAGATAAGCACATACCAGATGCTATTTTTGATAGCGAGGTCGCTGGATACAAAGTAGCTAGTGCTATTGAATTAGAACTGACACTTAAAAGCAAAGACCGCTACAAGAAAATTATAAATCAATACCTTTATAAAGATGATCTTCATTCTGTCTGGTATTTCGTTAACAGCCGTTCTCTTTTAAATGCACTCAAAGATCAGTTTTCAAAAAGCTACTCAAGTTTTTCACAAGTTAAAATCTTTTTCACACTTCTATCAGATTTAAAAACCAACGGAGTCAATGCAAAGATGATTGGATTAAACTCTACTAGTTTAATTAAAAATTATTTTTCAAGTGCGATAGATTCTGCTCACACGAATGCCCACGAGGTGAGCACTTTAACTGAAAATATGATTGATGGAAATATTAATTTAACATCTCAAAATCACACACCAAATCTGGAGTCTGGATTCATCTAAAAAACTCGCTTAATTTCCTGACCTCCCCCCCCCAACGATGTTTAGTGGAGGAGGTCAGGAAATAGCGAGGAGGATTGTTTTAGATGAATGATTGGTGTGTGATGTTGAGTAGTTTTTAGATGAGGAGTTGTTTGGATGATTAAGTAGATTAGTTTTTGGGGAAGGTGTTAGGAGTTTGGCGGTTTATAAAGGAGTATGATTTGGGTAAGAAGATTGGTGAAAGTATTAAGAAATTTAAGATGCGAAAATTAAGAAAAGTTAAATATGAGTTTTCAGATGTTGAAAATATTTTAGTTAAAGAAAAGAAAAATGAGAGTTTTCAAAATGTTCTTGATGAAGTGGCGCAAATTATTTATAGTCAGATTTGCCAACTCACCAAGATCGACTCTTTAGGCCTTAACGGTTTAAACAAAGGAGTTTGATATGGTATCGAAAAATTCAAATTATAAAATAGCTTTATACGTCCGTGTGTCAAGCGAAGAGCAAGCAGAAAATCCAGAAGGGTCAATTAAAAGTCAGGAACAAAGACTTCGTGAGGCCATCCATTATAAAAATAGAAATGGTGCCTACGGTGAAATTGTTGATGTGTATATTGACGCTGGTATTTCAGCAAAAAACATGAATCGGCCAAAGCTTCAAGAACTACTTTTAGATATAAAAATGAAGCGAGTCAATCTCATTATGATGACGGAGTTATCTCGCCTATCAAGAAACATGAGAGACTTCATTCAAATTTGGGATATATTAAAAGAAAATAATTGTAGCTTCATGTCTCTTCGTGAAGATTTTGACACGACCAATTCGGCCGGTGAAATGCTTCTCTTATCAATCATGAACTTTAATCAATTTGAACGTAGGCAAACGAGCGAGCGCGTAAAAGCAAATCTTCTGGCAAGATCAAAACGCGGTTTATATAACGGTGGAGCTGTTCCTCTTGGTTATAAATCAAATCCAGATCGCCCGGGCTATTTAGACATAGATGATGAAACAGCATTCACAGTAAAATTAGCTTTTTAAAAATACTTAGAACTTCAAACGCTTTCTCATACCGCCAAATGGTTAAATGACAATGGATATAAACCTAATATAGCCCGCGAAGGTGGTGGCTCTAAAATGCGTGTCGGGCATTTCACAGTGGATAATCTTTGGCATCTTCTAAAAAATAAAATATACATGGGAGTGAAAACTTATTTTGTTAAAGAGGAAGAATTTGAAACAAAAGCAGTTTGGGATTCCATAATAGATGAGCTTACTTTTAGAAAAGTTAATGATCAGCTTGTAAGAAATAAATCAAAACTTAAAGTCATTAAAGAAAATAAATACCCTTATATTTTATCGGGAGTTTGTTTTTGCATGACTTGTGGTGACTTCATGTCGGGGAAGTCAGCAACCGGAAGAAATGGAAAGGTTCCCTATTATGAACATTCGTGGGCAACTAAAAGAGATTCATGTTTAACAAAGAAAACATTTAAATGCAGTCCTCACAGAGTTCAAGCAAAAATTATTGAACCATTAGTTTGGAGTGAATTTCAAAAGCTTTTAAACTCAGAAGAATTTATGAAGGAGCTTTTATCAAAGGTAAAAGAGAAGTTTCAAGATGATGATGAAAGTAAAGAGCGTGATCGCTTGAAGGCAAAATTTTATGGGCTTAATTCTCAATTAGAGGCCTTAGCTGAAAGAATTTCCATACTTCCAAAAGAACTTTCTCCGATACCGCTATTTAATCAGATGGAGAAGATTCAAAAAGCTAAGGAAGAGGTGGATAAAAAGTTATTTGGTTTAAAGGACGTCAATTTAGATGAGCGATTAGTGAACTTATACTGCTCATGATTTAATTTTCTAGTAAAAATTATTTGGCCTATTGTTATGGCCGTACTATTATACTTTTCATGTATAAATTTCTTAACAAAGACCAAAGACAGGAACTACTTGACGAGCTACAAATTGAGCGTTCAAAAAGATACGCTGATAGGATTCGGGTTATTTTACTCTTAGATGATAATCAGACGTACAAAGATATTTCTAAATTTTTATTTCTCGATGAAGGATCCATTGCCAATTACAGAAAACGCTATATGGAAGGTGGAATCGAAGGCCTAATTCTGGATGAATACAGCACCAAAAGAACAAAGTTAAATCTTGTTGAAGAATTTCAACTTGCCAATGAACTTGACGATAGAATCTTTGCTTCAACTAAAGAAGTTGTTAATCATATTTTTAAAAATATAAAGTAAAATTCTCTATTAGTGGCTGCAACAACCTTCTTCACCGGCTTGATTTTCGTTCAAAAGCAAAAGGCGTACCTGGTAAAGCAAAGAAAAAGACCAAGAAGAATTTATAGAAAAATACAATTCTCTCAAAGGAAAAGGAAAGATTTACTTTGGCGATGCAACTCATCCACTTCATAATACAATCCTTTCTGCTGGGTGGATTAGAAAAGGCGAAAGAAAAGAAGTTTTCACCAATTCAGGTCGAAATCGCGTCAATGTCTTCGGGGCAATTTCTATTGACGACTTAGATATCGTAACTCGTAGCTACGATACAATAAATCAAATCTCAGTATGTAATTTTCTAAAAGCATTAGAGAGAGAAATCCTAATGGTGAGAAAATATATTTTATTTTAGATCGTGGACCAAGCAATAAGGCATTATCCGTAAGAGAGCTGGCGAAAAAATTAAATATTGAGATAGTGTTTTTGCCCGCCTATAGTCCAAACTTGAATCCTATAGAACGTTTATGGAAATTTTTAAGAAAAAGTTTTATACAATCAGTATTATGAAAAATTTAAAGATTTTAAATTAATTTGCGCCTCATTTTTTCGAGGAATACGAAAGTATGAATTAGAGCTTGCAACTTTAATTACTGATAATTTTTCAGCAGTAGGCACTTGAAAACTTAACTGGCTTCAGTATAACGACGATAAAAAGTTTATAGATTACTCCAAGTTTTTGCTAAATGAGAATCCAGATTTTAATATCCGACGAAAGGTGTTGCAGAAGTTTGTGAGACGGGTTGAAATTGGCGAGAATTATGTTAAAATTTATTGGAATGTGGATAAGGCGTTTTATTTGAACGAATTAACGATTAAGTCTAATACTGAGAGGTCGCTGGCAGATGCCGGCGACCCTCTTTTTAAACTTAAAAAAAATGTTAGGAATGTTGGTTCGAATAGCTTTACAATTGGTGCAGCCAGCTTGAGGAGTTTCGAACTGCGTGTTCAGAGTTTCAATTAACGCTTTTCAGGAGGAGTATCGCCAATTGATGCCAGTAGTTGACTGTGAATAATAGAATCGAGAGGGCGATGTTTAATAATCACACTAGCTGGATCTTTTCCTAAAAAGTTATCGCCTTTCCAATTTTTCAATGGACGAATTGGGCGAGGACAAAAACCGCCACCACAATTTGGGCAAACATTTTTTAACAGTGCCTCAACGCAACTACGACAATATGTGCACTCGTAGGAGCAAATGAGTGCATCAGTTGATTCCGGAGGAAGTGCTTTATTGCAGTTTTCACAAGTAGGTCGTAATTCGAGCATGCCTTATCTCCAGTTTTTATGCCGCTTCTGCCAAAGCTCTGCAAACCTTTGCAAGGCTCTCCAGTGTCGGATTGGCATTTGGTTCCATCAACTTAAATAGTGCTCGTCTTGAAATCCCAGCATCCTTATAGAAGTGATCTTTATGTACTTGCTCAAGATGCGAGAGAAGAATTTCACGAACTGCATCTGCATCGCCATCAAGCAATGCATCCGCAATCGCCTCAGAGATAAATTTTCGATTAGCAAGCTCTGAAGCTGCAGAATAATCATAAGCCTGACTGCCAACTTTCAAACGTGGTCTGGCAGAGACCTTATCCTTCGATGTATTTTTTGAGGACTTTTCTCGCTTTTTTGATGTCTGAATCTTGCCCATTTTTATTTCCTCCAAGGATTAATAAAATCAAATCGCCACTATCATCTTCCATGACCGAATAATAAACTCGTCGACCATTGACCCACTTTAACTCTGACAAAAAGTCACCCAAGTCTCGAATGGTTCCAAAATGCCCGTGCTCTTCGATATTGGTCAGCCGTTTGGCAATTTGCGCCTTTTCCCTGGGTCGTTGAGACTCGTACCATTCAATATATTCGGGAGTCCGTTTGAGCCTCATTCCCAAATAGTGCACTATGATGCACTATTTGTCAAGAGCTTAAAACCCTACAGGCTGCCCGTAAGCTCCAGTTTGAGACCTCTGGTTGGGTCACTTGGTAAATTGCTGAATTTTCTAAGATTGAAAACTGGTGCAGCCAACTTGAGGAGTTTCGAACTGCGTGCTTGGGATATGCGATTTAAGAATATCGGCAAAAGATGCCTACACTGATGCTCTGAAAATGACAGACGAAAGTAGTTTTTCGACGACAGTGACATTCACTTCAGGAGGCGTTGACGTCTCTTCATCATTGCGAGAGTTGTAAAGAATTTGTCCTCGTAAATCTTCGACGATTTCCAAGAGCTGCTCATTGGTCAATGAAACAGGAACGGAAACAGAAATTTCCTTTGGGAGGTCAGATATTTTGATGCTAAGCGATTCAAATTCCATTAGCCAAATTTATAACAATTATGCGATTATTTGTCAATATCTATGCGAAATATTGAGAGAACTATAGACGAGGTGAGGGGTCTTCGAGGCGATTTATCGACTTGGCTCGTGCATTTAACCAAAGGTAACTTTTTCCTACAAAATGGAGTCAGAACTCATTTTACGCCTGAGGATTGCTTAATCAGCATCCTAAATTCGGACACTATTCATGCGGTGAGCGAAGTTGGTCAGTTCAATTACAAGTCCTGGTATCGAAATGTCCAACCTGGAGACCTCAAGGCGGTTTGCTTTACCGAAACTCCTGTCAGTGAAATTTTCCTTTTTGTGGGAATTAAGAATAAACCTCTCAAATTTTCAAGCTATGGTTTAGTTTACGACAGGGAGGAACTGACCCAACCTCCCATTTTTGCTGCACCTGTTCTATATTTCAGTCAACCTGGTGGTAGCCAACATTTTTTGAATCAGTTCAACAAGCTTGAGCAGCAACACTATACAAGCCTGAAAGACATTCTCTATCTCTTTGATAAATTCGGAAAGACATACGCTGGCAAAGACTACAATTTTATGTGGGAACGAGAATGGCGAATCAAAAGTGACTTTGCGGGAGCGAAAACCCGAGCAAAGTTTGGTCTGTGCCCTGAACATAAAATTGATTTTTTCGAGGCAAGTTTTCCGGAGCTTCCCTTCGTCGATCCGTTCTTCAACCCAAGGCAAATTGAGACGAAATTAAAAGCGCGCGGAGTGATTTAATCTGGGTGAATAGACTTTTTAAAAATCCTGCAGAAGTTCGCTAGGCGACAAACCCAGAGCTGCAGATAATTTTAAAATAGTTGTAAGCTTTGGGTCAGTCTGACCGTTTATTAAATAATTCAGATTGGATCTTGATATACATTCGTCGCCATGTTCTAGCCAAAACTCATAGGGAGAAGCATAGCCATTCAATTGGATGAGACTTCTAATTCTCACGCCTAGGCTCAAAAGGTCCTTTTTATCACTGTTGGTTCTTTTTTTTGCTTCCAATAATTATTCACTTTCGTCCTCCAAAGTGTACGAAATTGAAACAGCTCGTGCGTCCACTGAGGTGGACATAGCTCCTTAGATTTTTAAGGCTTTTTCTAAGGTCTTATCGACCTTGAATCTGTCTAAAGCTGATACATTAATGCGGCGAGCTAGCCGTACCAGCTAAACAAAATGACCTTAAGTTTTCCTGTGTATTTGCCGATCCTTATACTGTTGTCGTTCACCGCAATGGACATCAAAATTAATATTTGAAGCAGCATAGGAGATACGGCAGTGCACACATTGAAAATAAAATATTGCCTGCTCCCATTGTTTATAATTGCACTTTGCTCATGCGGTGGAGGTGGAAGCGGTGGTGGCAGCGGAGGAGGTGGATCTACTAGTCCAAGCCTTACTCCCGTAGTTAGCAACTCAGCGAAGCAGGACATTAGTTATGCCATTGATCTTTCATCGGCAAGTGTACCGGTGACTTCAGTCTCCATTTCAAATGGACCGACCTGGCTTACATTCAACTCAACGACAAAGAAAATTGAAGGAACTCCAACAACTGCGGCGACATTCAATAGCATGACGTTTGATGCGACTTTTAGTGATGGATCTACAAAGTCCTACGGACCTTATTCATTAGTCATCACTGATGATCCTCTAAAGCAATACCAGTGGAATCTGAAAAACTCAGGACAAAGTGGCTTTTCAAGTTCGACGGGAACTTCGGGAATGGATATTAACGTTGAGCCTGCCCACTCAAGCGGAGTTGTTGGGAGTTCATCAATATGGCTAGTTGTTTCAGATGGGCGGATTGATCTAAATCACGAAGACTTGACTGATAATTCGGATTTGACGCTATCTCGGAATTATACTCTGGCTAGTCCTTACATAGGAAATCCGACTTCGTCTGATGACGACGATTATCACGGAACCGCAGTAGCCTCTATTATGGCTTCGGTCGGTTGGAACAATAAAGGAATTCGCGGAGTATGCCCTTCGTGCAAACTTATTGGCTATAACTTCATTGATAGCGACCAGACCGTGTCGAAGCAAATCTCGCAGGCGTCCTCGTCCGCTGTTTACGCATACAATTACAGTTATGGATCTGGAACCTGTCAGTTTGCGCCGGTTGACTCAAGCTATATCAGCCAGGTTCGCTCAACTACATTGAACGGCAGATCATCCAAAGGATCGCTTTTCGTGACATCTGCAGGGAATGACTATTCCGGCAATGGCGGCGGCAGTTGTAACTTTACCTATCTGGGCAATAGCAATCTAGACCAATCAAAAAGCTATCCTTACTTCATCGTAGCTGCGGCAGTTGATGCACAAGGTTTCGCAGCAACTTACTCAACTCCAGGCGCAAATCTTTGGGTAAGCGCTCCTGGCGGTGAAGGTGGGCAAACAAAACCTGGATTGTTCGCTACCGATATTGAAGGCTGCACAAAAGGTCATTCCAAAACGGGAGCCAGTGAAAATCAGTTCGAGTCGAACTCAAATAGCATGAATGCTAATTGCAAATATACTTCAACCGCTACTGGGACATCCTTTGCGTCGCCTACGGTAGCTGGTCTTGTAGGATTGCTTTTTTCCGCAAATTCATCTCTCACTTGGCGTGATGTGAAACATATTTTAGCTTCGACATCAAAACAGGTGCAGCCTTCTTCGGGAACCACAGCCCACCCACTAGGTTACAATTTATCAGGACATACCTATCAGCAAGGATGGGTGACAAACACTGCAGGGTACAAATTCCATAACTGGTATGGCTTCGGGTTGATAGATGCAGGTGCTGCCGTCGCTATGTCCAAAAACTACTCAAGCACCTTAGGCACACTTACCATTACTGAAGATCCCAAATCATATGCGCCATTATATTCCCAAACAGGCTTATCTATTCCTATACCCGACAACTCCGCAACAGGTGCTTCCAACCAAATATATGTCCGCCACAATTTAAAGGTTGAGGCTCTTCAGATCACTCTGAACATTGATCATACCGCTAGCAGTGACTTGGGAGTCGAGTTAACTTCGCCGTCTGGTACAAAAAGTATTTTAATGAATATTAACTCAGGGATAACAACAACCAGCATAGCCAATGTCACACTTCTTTCGAATGCGTTCTATGGTGAAACTAGTCTGGGTAACTGGACTTTGAAGGTTGTAGATGGTGCCGCTGCAGACACAGGTACTATAAAATCGTGGTCCATAAAAGCCTGGGGTGGAAAGGTGTCTAATACTGGAGATGCTATCCCCCCAAACCCGATAACTTCCATGACGGGTCCAAACTATTTTATGTCTTTGTCTGCGTCCCCCAAATTTAGTTGGACTGCAAGCAGCTCAGGGGACCTACTTCGTTATGAGTATTGTGTGGGCACATCAACTACGGACTGTTCCCTATATAGCTGGACAGGCGCCTCAATTGCTACGACTGCACAGGCAGCAGGAATGTTTCTAACTGTGGGCAATACATATTTTTTTAATGTCCGCGCGATAGATTCGTCAGAAAATATATCGACAGCAGTTTCTCGTTCATGGATTAACGACGACGGAGGAACTTGGACACTAACTTCGACAACAAATGCACCAAGTCCTAAATTATGGTCATCAGCAGTCTGGTCTGGCACCGAGGCAATCATCGTGGGTGGATTTAATAGCAGCTTTATTTACGAAACTCATCGCTATAACAAATCAACAAATACCTGGACAGTTGGAGCAGCGCCTCCGACTTATTTTTCAGATTATGCTTCAGTATGGACCGGCACGGAAATGTTAAATTGGTCTAGTGATAATTTCAGTGTTTCTGCTCTGAAGGTGTACAATCCAACTTCAAATACCTGGAGCGTAGCTACAAATACAGGAAGCCCAAATAACTACAACGATGCCTCAATGGTATGGACCGGTTCTCTTGCGATTGTCTGGGGTGGGGGCTTCTATAGTAATACCGGGTCTCGCTACAACAGGTCAGGTAATTCTTGGTCAACTACATCAACAACGAGTGTGCCCACAGCACGAAATGGTCAATCATCAGTTTGGACTGGAACTCAAATGATTGTTTGGGGAGGTTTAATCGGCAGTAGTAATGAAACTAACACTGGCGGAAAATACAACCCTTCGACCAACACATGGTCAAGTGTTTCGACCGTCAATGCGCCGACCAGTCGATATGATCATGGCGCTGTATGGACAGGAACTGAAATGATAATATGGGGTGGATATTCTGGAGAGATGGATGGTGGTAGATACAACCCGTCTACAGATACTTGGACTCCGATCTCTACCGTCGGTGCGCCATCGGGATGTGAAAAAAACGCAGTTTGGTCAGGAAGTAAGCTGTTTGTAGCTGGCTGCAACTCTGGCTATGGAGCGATGTATGATGTAAGTTCCGATACATGGCAACTTATCAAGCCGCCATCAACAGTGCGTCCGTCATTCGGACAAGTTTTAATGTGGGTTGGCGACAGACTTTTACTGTGGGGCGGAGATACCTACACAAGCGCAGGAGCAACATATGTACCTTAAACGGACCAATCCATGAAAAAACTATCAGCTATTTTATCACTTTTAGCTATTGGAATTTTCTTTTTTCTAAAAAATCAAGAAAAGCCAGATCTCGCTGGAGGAGCAATCTCCGAGAGACAAATTTCATCGGCGCCGAATAGCGAACCTCAACAAGAAGTTTCCAATACACTAGTAGACCAGTCGCCAAACGAAATTGAGAATAGACAGCCACAGTCTACTAATGAAGAGAGAACTATAACTGCCAGAGTTCCTGCCGAAGTTCAGAATTTTAAGAAACAAAATAAGCGAAGAGATGCAAGCAACTTTATTAAGAGGAACATTCTGAATAATAAAGTAGTCAAAGTCGGAAAAGTTTCTATTTCGCTTTCGATACGTGCTGCAGCTAGCAGTGAGGCAAAAAAAGGAAGTGATGTGCTGGGCGAAATCAATGGTTTAGTAATTTTTCCCGAAAACCCGAGAACGACGCTTGAACAAGGTCAATTTTTAGTAGCTTTCGATCATGAGAAAAACAGTGTCGCCTTTTTTAGTGGGCGACTTATAGTTCAAACCTACGAACTATTTGACGAGTCTCTTCTGAAAAGTTTAAAATTTGAGGTGTCAGAAAAATCTGAAAATGATCAGTCTCTTAAGTTCGTCGAATTTCGCGGAAATTTTTCCGAGTTCGATGATGCACGAAAAAGTCTAATAAAGCTAGAAGGTGTTCAATCTGTTAGGGCGGAACTTATTTATGGACGCAAAACTCGACAATAAGTCGGGCGTGTTTTTTTAGGTTCCAAATCTACCAGTCCTCCTTATCCTGCCAACACGAAAGGCTATTCGGATTCGACCTCTCAGAATATAATGCTTAGACAACCTTTATGCAGGAGGTTACATTTTTTGGGTTTCGTATTTTAAGCCTTGGATCTGGTGAAAAAGACATCTCGGATACAATGGCGAGAAAATTCATTCAAATATCACATCAAATAATTCTGCTACTGTTGAAAAACATCAAAGACTTTGGTTTCGATCTAATCCCTATTTAAAATAGCTAAAAATCAAAACAATATGACAGAATTAAACTTGCTTAATTCTCTGTTGCTGGTCAAAGAGCCAGTTCTCTCCATTCAAATTGAGCTATCCTTTTAGGTCATCCGATGTTCATTTACAAATAGCGAATTTAATTAAACAATTAAGCGGCATGAAAGAAAACTCTAAACACCCAGTAATTATTTATTGTCATGATTCGCCTTGTTCGTCACAGTTTTCATCTGATGCCGTTAAACTCTTAAAAAAAGAAAATATTGTTTTTCTCAAAAAGTCACTAGAATCAACCACTGATACCTCGGCACTTTTAAAAATGTTTAATGTTGAACCTACTCCAAAGCCGAGTTCGATGTCATATCGAGAAAAGCTCTTACATTTTTCTCAAGATGAGCAACCGTCAACCTTAATATTTTTTTGCACAGCGTTTTCAGTTTTTTCATCCATCGAAGATTTAAGTTCAAAAAAATTCATTGAAGATCAATTTCTTAATGTTGGCACTGTCCTTGATGTATTAACAGGCTATTTACCATATATGAGGGACCACGGTGGCAAGATTATTTTCGTAAGCAGCAATACCAAAAAATATGGTTCCCCTCGAATGGCAAGCTTTGAATCTACACAAAGAGCCATTGCCTCAGTCATCACATCGCTAAGAGAAAATTTGAATGAATATGATTTTTCAAAAGGAACTTCACTTCAAATTGTTCATGTTGAGACGACAAGACCAGACCGCCAGTTTATTGAGCTGTTCAAAGATCAGTTTGATACTAGTGAGCGACGTAAGAGTGGAGACGAACACGCTTATGAGCATGAGATTAATAAATTGCGGGACCTTGTTAGAACTCAATATTCAAAAATAAAAATCGAAGCTACATCAAAAAAATTAGCAAAACTTCTTGTCGAAATTGTGAATTCAAAAAAAACCAAAAAGCACTATCTCGTTGACTAAAATATAGATGCAGTAGTGGTTTTTACAAGTTAAGTCTTCATCGCTTCTCAATTTGAATTAGAAGAACGTATCAATTCAGATCATTTTCATATCTTCGCCGACTTTTTTTAAAAAGAATGATACGATTTGTAAAAAGAAAAAATGGAGGTTTTAATGTACGTAATCGCACAGTATCGTTTTTCTAGCTCCGATTTTGCAGATAAAGTTCATAATCTTTTATGGCGAGAAGTTAATGGCGGAATCTCACGAGAAGCCCCATCCCAAATTACAATTTACTCAAGTTGTCCAGATCCCGACCAAGCTTGCCAGATCTGCGAATTAAGTTCCGGACAGAAAGTTTCCCAAACTTAGAAGTGCTTTATTCGAAGCCATAATTTCAAATTCTCCTTAAATATTACCAATTTGGTGCACTTTAATTTATAGCCGGATTTTTTAGTTCAAATCCGGCAGCATCTCATCATAGCCATAGAAGTGGCTCTGGAGGTGTTCAATGCAAATCGTGTCAATTTATAAATTTAAAAATCCTGAATCTGCGGACGACGCTTTAGAGGCTCTTTGGCGAAGACTCTGTGGCGGCTTTGAACGCTCGGCTGGATCTGAAATCTGGATCACAAGTTTTTGTGACGATGTGTATCTTGCTGGGCAAATCTGCCAAAGTCTAGGTGGCGTGGCAAAATGATTAACTATGGACACGCTCCCTCATTTACCGCAGGACAAATATTGGTTCTGGCATTTACCGCCTACGCCAATTATCAAGTTTTAAAATGGATATTTCTTGCGATAAAAAACTTGGTCACTTCGGATATTATGAGTGTCTTGCTTTTCAAACTCACACCGATATCAGTTATTAAAAAGCGTGAGATGCGAAGAAAACTGCAAATACACTACGCAAAACAACAAAAAGAAAAGCAACACCAAGAAGCCCTTGAAAGTCATCGCAAATACAAGGCGCAGTTATTTAATCTGCAATTCATATCTGAGGATAGAAACACCCTTTTTAAAGGGGTTAAGGAAATTAAGTGGCAAGAAGGAAATCAAAAAACTGGGCAGACTAAAAAATCTTGGGTTATCGAAAATCAAGAAATTGCGTTCAGCATGTTCAGCGAGATGGCTGCGAAGAGATGGGAACTGCAACGGCTTGGGCGCTGGAATCCAGAGCAGGAAGCATTTTGGCTAAAAATATTGCCGAAGCGGTTTGTATCAAAAGCAACACAAATGACCAATCTTGAAAAAGCTATCGTTGATTTTGATGACGATATACCTACGAAGGCTTCTGCTTGAGTTTTCTTTTTTCAAGGATTTCACGATGGATTTTTTTGCTCAATGACTCTTTCGTGTAGATCACATAAAAATCGACTATTTTAAAAATGAGGTTGATCAATAGAGCTGAGGTCAAAAAATAAAATGCAAGTAAGGCATTTTTATAAGGGAGAAAAAGTTTGAAGACACCACCAAACACAAACCCAAGAATTAAAAACCAAATCGCCAGCACTAAATTAAAAAGCAGGTCGCCCTCTTCTAAAACTTTTTCAATCTTTGATTTCTTTCGTCGCTTTGGCAATTTCACAAGCTCTCCATTAAAACCCAAGATAGCATCGCTACGAACAAGAAAGCCTTGGTCAAAAATGGCGGCGCGATCACGGCTCCCAAGATTGATGCTAAAAACGCAAAATAGCAGACCTGTGAGAGCCGTGTTTTTAAGTTTTTCCGTCTCATGCCCTATAAATGGATTTCTTTATGATTTTTCCATTTATTAAGGCATGGAGATCAAATTTCAACTTTTTCACCTCTACAACAAAAAGGTCCTGAGTCACGGAGCCTTTCGCCTTTACCGCCTGTTCCTTGACTTGGAGGCGGCACAAGCCCAACCACACCCTATAAAGGCAACACGGGGGCTTTTAGGTGGTTTTACGGGGCTGTCTGAGAATAGTTTGAAGGCTGCGATTGCCGAGCTTCTAGATTTAGGTCTTGTAGTTATAAAGTCCGAGCGACCGAGCCTATGGCAGGTCAATCCGCCCGACAAGTTCAACCACGAGGCACTGGCAAGGCTCATCGCCCAAGGCACCGAGCCCGCAACTACTGAGCCCGATTCCGCACAATCTGATGCTAAATAATACGGTAGTTCATATATAGAATTGAGCATTCAGCTTTTTTCATTTTTTTAGACTATTTTTAACGCCTCATTTTTTGAGGATTTAATTCGGTTTTTATTTCAGGGTTTGTACGGTCTTTTTCCATTTAGTTTATATAAAGGAGAAAGATTTTATGATGAAAACTGATGAATACATTTTTTGGGTTATACCTGATCTTGCTGAAAAACCTAGAACCTACTTGATCTACCGAGCCAATGATCGAACTAAAGCGATTGCCATCGTCGTTTTTGAAAATAAAGAGTACGACATTTTTGAGATTTCAAACGATAAGTCTCTGACTTTCACTGAACAGCTCAATATCCTTGAGGCTTGTGATATTTTTTTACAAAAAATGTATTTCTATAATTGGGATTAATTCTATTGGGTGGGGTTGGGGTTCGCTCCCTAGAGCGACACCATCCCCAATTTCTAAGCTTTAAAATACTACGTATGTAGTACACCCACGACGGTGGGTAGCCTCACCACCACCGTGGGTAAAAAATAATTTTTTAAATATTCAATTAAAGCCAATTTTACTTTTTGAATCTTCCATTTAATTAGTACCCACCACAGGAGGGGGTAAAATGTGAATGATAAAAAAATGTTTTTTTTCAAAATGATTCCTCAGAGATTGCTTGAAGCTCACACGCTTTTAGACAATCTCGACCGAGGACTGCTCGTCGAGATCATTAAGTACCACCCAAAGGATTGCTTTTTATCGGTCGATTACTTGACCGAGGTTGTATTAGTTTGCGGCGAGAAGGCATTCTATCGCTCGGTCTATAAACTTCAAATGCTGGGGCTAATAGGCTTTAAAAGGGGCGACCGTAAAAGTAAAAACCGCAGGCAATCAAACCACTACTGGTTCATTGATGACCCAAGCTACTGGCGGCTTCCAAAAGATTTAGCAAACCAAGTCAAAGCCGACCACCTAGCTCTAGGCGGCGGCGAACTTGTTTTTAAAGAGAAAGGGTTTACAAATGAGCTCGGCTTTAAAATCACTTTTAATCTTACGCATCCAAAGCATCAGATAAAAAGAAAAGAGCGTTCTAAAAAAATCCTTACAGGCGTGCCTGTAAGGGGAAATCCTGAACCAAGCGAATTGGAGTACCGAAAACGTCTTGAAAACATAATGCGTGATGATTTTCCACCAACGGGAATTATCGCAAGCTTTTACAGAGAAAAAGATGAAATTATTGTCGCAAGAGTCGCTGCCGACGACGAGATGGGTTTTTATGAGAAAAAATATCTGCTGGAGCTTGATTTAATATTTAATGACTTAAGTAAAAAGCCAGAGCTGGGTCTTGATCTGACAAAGCTTCTCAATCTAGGAGTCGAACTAGAAGCGAAAGGTCTCGACGGAAAAGCCATCGCCGATGAAATTAAAGCCGAGACAAAAAAACAAAGGCAAGCTCAGGAGGAAAACTCCTAAGATGCCTTCTTGGTTATTTCTTCAATCTCAAATTGAAGCTGCATGATTTTAGCCCGAAGCTCCGTTTCAAGCTTCAGTTTAAAAAAATCATTTTTTTCAACATTGATTCTTGCTTTGTATGTTTCAAAAATAAACTGCTGATAATTTCTTAAATATTGTGGCTCAATTTTTAAAAATACATTTTTCAGTTTTCTTGAGGCTATATCAAAATAGTCCGGCATAAGCTCCGCACCAATAAATCTTCTATTTTCTAAAATTGCAGCAAGCCCTGTCGTCACGCTTCCAGCGTAGCTATCTAAAACAATATCACCCTCGTGGCTCACAAGCCTAACCAAGTACCGCATAAGCTCCAATGGCTTAACGGTCGTGTGATGATTTTTGCCTTCAACTGGACGCCGATTAAACAATCCCAGCTTTTCATAGGGCGTATTTTCATTTTCAAGACCCAAGTCTTTTTCTCGCACGGACGGCTTTGAGAATGCCAAGGCTTGATTGATTTCAGAATCCACGGGCAAATATCTGATGGCTTGAAACTTGTCACCCTTACCATTTAGATGCTTAAGCACTGAAGTGTTATTTTCAATAATAACATTTCTTGGGTAGGAGTTTTCACCGTAAAGAGCGTCAATTTTTCCTTGCTCCAAGTTCAAGTATCCAGTGCCGTGAATCCGTAGGTTTTCCAGTCTGTCTTTTTGGTCAATGGGTTTTTGAGCCAAAATAATTATTTCCATTGAAGGTGACAAATCACCGCAGATATTTTTAAATCGAAGCAACTCTGGATCAGTCTCTGTTTTTTCAATTTTGCTTCCAACTTTTGGCATTCCTTGCGTATGTATCCACGCCAGTAATTCTACAATTTCAAATCCAGCTTTTTGAAGTTCAAGCATTACAAAGTGAATGGTTTGAGTTTTGGTAAAAATCACAGCGTATCCACCGCATTTTAAAACTCTAAAAAGTTCAAACCTGTGACTTAGCGGTGGTAAATCACTATCCCAAGGATTGCCATTTATTCCTTTACCGCCACGCTTGTAGTCTTGATTTTGAATCAATGCTTTTAAATATAAATTAACGTCAATGTCGTTAGGGTTAAATCCGTAAGGCTCGTCTTGAATAACACAAGAAACTGACTGGTCCGGAAGACCAGCCAGCATTTTCTTATTGTCACCCCTCTGGAGAGCCACAAGCGGCTCTCCAGAGTTTGTCTCAATTTTAAGTGTATGAGTAGACAAGGTGATTTTACTCATACTATTGTCCCGATGCTTTCTTTGCTAATTTTTCTGCTTTCCATTTGTAAAGATCGTCAATAATGGAGCACAACTCTTCCGTGATTTCATTGGTCTCAACTTCTTTTTTCAATACTTCTGCCGCCGCCGCAAATGCTTTGGACGGAGTGCTTTTAGTATTCTTGATGTAAGCTTCAAGGTTGGTAACATTTGAAGGCGTAAAACCTGTGTCCTTTGGTTCCACCGTTGGAGTTTTTGGTGTCTTGGCAGTTTTATTTTTATTAACGGGAGTGGTGTCCCGTTTTTTTGGATTAAACTTGCGGACAACATTTTTCACTTCACGGAAAGTAAAATCACGGAGCTTTTCAATCGTGTAGTGCTTGAGTAAATTGTCAATGCCTTCGCTATCAAGGCGGCTAATTTCAACTAGCTTTGAAGCCTCAAGATTTAGATTTTTATAGTTCTCTAAAACCAATGAAGCACGAATATATTCAGAAGCTCTTGACCCTTTAATGCCAAATTGAATCTGGACATATTCATTGAATGCCGCTTCCCACTCTAAGTCTTCAGCCGTACCAAGATTAATGGCAACGGCTTGAAACAAAAGCTTAAGCCTATTTAATAGCTCACCAGTTTTTTGATCACCTTGACCTTGCGATACAAGGTGGTTTTTGATTTCTACGGTGTCTTCCGCCAAAAGGTCACAAAGAGCGGTGTCAATAAAAGGGCTTTTATATCTAAAGACCTTTTTCTCTGCTTGGACTTCTGTAGCGGTGGCAATTTCACCATTTGTTTGAGGTTGGTTTTCTTGGCTCTCGGACACGGGACGTTTGTTTTTCTTAGGCATGACTATTCTCCTGTTTTTGTTGGAAGCTAAATTGCCTCTGCAACAAATACAGAATAAATGACCCACGAAAAATAGTTCCCGCAGTACGGACAGGCGCTTAAACCCAGTATCCCGTACATTTGCTGATTGTTTTATTTGAATTGAGCTTACAGGCTGCCTGTATGGTTTTTATTTGGACTTAAAAGAAGCTAGGTCCCTAATGTGATCACAGAAATCGACATCAATGATTTTAATCTTATCAATGTACTCTGGGACATGAGTGAATGTTTTGCTGTCGCTAATTTTTTGAGAAATCTTGCCAGATGTAGGGCGAAACCCAAGTCTACCTTGGAATTCAAAAATCAATTTTCTTCCGATGAAGCCGTTCAAATTGGTTCGAGCGTCAGAGTCAAAATCATTTAATGCACCAACGTATTGCTCCATAAGACAAGAGTAAATGAGACAGTAAAACTTAAAAAAATGAAACCTTGTGGGGTTTACTAAAATCTCACCTCGGTCATTAATTTTAACGAACTCGCTTTTAGCAAAAGATTTTTCTTTTATATTCTTGTTAAAATCGGCGACCATATTTTTATGAGTTGTCTCGACCAGATTTGTGATATCCACTAAATCCATCTCGTCGCCAACCGTCTCTAGCATTTGTTTTTTAAATGCCTCAATGTTTTCTACCGCTTGTTTGTATTTTATTTCTAATTTTTTAATTTCGCTCTTTTTCTCAAACGTCAGCCTCTGGAAAGCATAGCTGTCGCGATTTGAGATATTGCCAAGATACTTTTCTATTCGCCCAACACGCTCTTCGGGCTCAAGATTGCCGCAAAAAAGTTTTAAATCTGACGAATCATTTTCGTAGCGGATTTTAGCACCCATTTGTTCATCAATCATAAGCTGGCGGAATAGCACTTCAATATAAGAATAGGTTTTGGCGTTTAACTCGTACTTGTGAATGGCAAAGAAAAATCCACCGTCGTCGCCTTTATACTCATGCTTGTTTTGATCAAACTCTTTATGGGTAATAGTGGTGTCGTGTATTAAAACTTTGCTCATACATAAAATACTATCCGTTTAGCCCTGCTTTGTTGAGCAAAATCTAGCAATGTACGGGGCGCTCAAAAACGGAGCCTGTCCGTACAGTCAGAATTAAAATCACACCATCCTTTACTCTCGAACTGAGGGTTCTTACGACTCTCAGGGTTGGGGACAACCTAATAAAGAAATCCCCAAAAAAGGAAGTAATATGAGTAACCCATTAGACGGCTCAGCCAAGCCCGCTTTAAGTGAAATTGGTGAAAAGGAGCCAAAAACCAAAACCTATAAAACTCCAAACGGAGAGGAGTTTCAAATAACGGCGGAGGAATTCGCCCAAGTTGTAGCGATTTTTGATTTTTTGAGACAATCACGGGACGAAAAAAACACCCGAGTTGGTATCGAACCGGAACAAACCACTACGCAATCAAATAACGATCCGGTAAACTATAGAAAGGTAGGTTAATATGTATTCAGATATTCCATACACAAACAAAAAAGCCGTGGCAATTTTAAGGGTCAGTAGCGGCAAGCAAGAAGACAATTTTTCTCATGGAGTTCAATTAAAACATGCGGAGCAATACTCTGCTAAAGACTGTGGCGGACAGCCGCTTGAGTTAGTGAAAATCTTCACACTCACAGAAAGTGCCAAAGAATCCAGTGACCGCACCAAATACATTGAAGCAATGAAGTTCATTGCTAAAAATAAAATTGGCAATGTCATTTTTTACATGCAAGACCGTGAAGCCAGAAACCTAACCGACCTTGAGGAAAATGAACGCAAGGTCATGCGTGGTGATTTTATCCTACACTATTCTTATGATAAAAAATGCCTTCACCGTCAAAGCCCAGAGTCTGATTTTATCACCCGTGCTTTTTCTGGAATTATGGCAAGAAGTTATGTGCGTGTTTTAGCTGGGCGTGTTGTTGAAGGTATGAAAGCCAAAGCGGAAGCAGGCTGGTATCCAAGTAATAGCGTGCCGCTTGGATATTCTCTTAAAAAGGAAATTAACCCAGAAACGGGTCAAGTTAAAAGCCGTGGTGCAACAGTGGCTTTGCATCCCAATAAAAGAACGCAAGAGATTGTTTTAAAAGAATTTGAATTAAGAGCCAAAGGCTACTCACTTGAAGACATCAGAAAAGAAATTAGAGAATCTGGTCTTCTTACTCAAGCTCAAGCCTTGAGTTATAATATTGCGACTATTAACAACCGTTTAAAGAGCCCATTTTACCGTGGGCAATTTTTATGGCGTGACGTTTTGTATGAAGGAAAGCATCCCGTTTTTGTTCCTGTTCATTTATTGAAAGCTGTTGAAAAAACTTTTGGGCATAAGGCTTCCGCCATCCGCAAAGAAGAATCCGATCACAACATTTTAATGGGCGGTTGGCTCAAATGTTCTTGTGGCTGCAACATTGTTTATGACCCTAAGACAAAAAAAATCATAAAAACAGGTGAACAAAAAACTTATCACTACGTTCATTGCACCAACGGCAAAGAAATCCACCAAGGTCAAAAGGGACTCATCACCACAAGTGATAAGGTTTGGGATCAACTTGGGCGCATTATGGATAAGATTTCAATTTCTGAGGAGTTCGCAAACGATATTGCTGAAGCTTTAAATAAGCTCAATTCAAAAACTAAGAACGTCATTCACCTTCAACAAGCGGAGCTAAATGATAAGTGTAAAGAATTGGAACGGCATGAAGACCAGCTCACAGAGTTCTTACTCAACGGTACGATTGATAAAACTGCCTACAACGGGCAATTAAAGCGTATCCGTGGCAACCGTGAAGACCTCTTGGTTCAACTTGAACAACTCCGCCTAGGTTTGCAGGACACTTTTATGGAATGTGTGAAAACCATTCTCGAACTGGCTACGTCTGCGAAATCTTTATGGATTCGCAAGTCTGCCCAAGAACGCAAAGAGTTCCTAAATATGATACTCTCGAACCCAGTTTTAGAGGGCGTAACCGTGCGATACGATTTAAAAAAACCGTTCGCAGTATTGGTCAAAATGTCTGAAAAAGAAGATTGGTGCCTCGGGCGAGACTCGAACTCGCACACCCTTTCGAGCGGCGGATTTTGAATCCGCTGCGTCTACCATTCCACCACCAAGGCACATTGAAAAACATCATAAGAAAATCAGCCAGAAACGTCAATGTTTTCAGCTTTTAACGCGGATTTTAATTAAGTTTTAAGAGCTCTAACGCCTCTTTAGCCGTAAAGCGAAAGACGTCAGGGCCAATATTTTTTTTCAACTCGCTGTTGTCCAGAGTCGAAGGGTATTTAATATAATCAATTAAATAAAGTGGAAATTTCCAAACGGGAGTAAGAAATCGTGCCAGTTGTTCGACAGCAATAATGGGAACTTTTATTTTTTTTACATCAATAATTTCTGCGGCTTCATGCAGGCTAACAATGTCATCACTGCAAACATTGTAGATTCCAGTTTTAAGAGAATCGAATGCTTTGACAATGATAGTGGCCATATCGAATTCATGAATGAATTGAAACATTGGATTATAATCGATTGGAATCGGAGCATAAGGTGTTTTTAAGTACTGAGTAATAGCATTTTTTATTTGAGGGCCGATAATATTTGCAGGACGAAGAACAACTGTTTCAATTTGATTTTGATTTTTCCACATCCAGTTTGTACACATTTGATCCATTTCAACAACGTCGCGAAGCTCGGCATGCTTGAAGCTTGCTCGTAATGGTGCATCTTCTTTGAGAAACATCGGGTTGTCTGCCAAGGCTCCATAAACATGATGAGTGGAGAGTATAACGACTTTTTTTGTACTAAATTTTTGGGCAAGTTCCAATATAGTATTGGTACCTACTAAATTTATATCAATTCGTTTGTGGATATTTCCCATTGCTGGTGAATGACCAAGTCTTCCTAAGTGCAAAACACTATCAAAATGATGTTCACGAAATAGCTTTTCAAAATTAGTACGATTGTATTTCATTTGTTGAAAAGTTATTTGAGGATGATTGGAGAAGTTTTCAATACCTCTCGAATCAACACCCAGGATATGAATATTAGGATGAGTTTTTATTAAAAGCTCAGCAGTGATTTTTGCCAATGCTCCTTGAATTCCAATAATTAGAATATTCTTAATACTCATATAGTTCGCCCTAATTTAATCTGTCTTTAATCGTACGCTTCTTAGCGAGTCCTTCTTGAATCAAGCGATTGACTTCTCTTTCTAAAGCGATGAGATGCGGTTCTAGTTCTTCATCTAATGCTTCTGAACTTAATTCAGATGGGAGTGAGTAAGGAGTACCAATATAAATATCAACAGGTGAAGGAAGTGGAAATAAATTTAACGAGAGAGGTAAAGCCGGTAATTTTAAAAAATTTGCAATTTTTCTTAGATGAAATACAAATGGATAAAATTCTTCTGCACCGACAACAGCAATGGGAAGAATTTCTCCACGAGCGGCAAGGGCCATTCGTAAAAATCCTTTCGTGAAACGTTGAAGTTTATAATGATCTTTAGATTCCTTTGCGATTCCTTTGACTCCTTCTGGAAAGATGAGAATGGATTCGCCACGCTTAAGTAGATTGAGGCAATTTGTTCGATCACCCAATACGGCTCCGCCTTCACTTGACCATCTTCCAAGGAAAGGTAGTGAGGTTAAGAATCTTTCAACTAATGGACGCAGGATTATAGGATGTTCTAGTTCTGCGGCAAAAGCAGTCCATATCAACATTGCATCAATGGGAATTTGTCCAGTATGGTTTGAAACGACCATATAGGCTTTGTCTTCAATTTGTTCTTTTCCATGAAATTTAACATCAAAATAATATTTATAAAATGGATACAAAATTTTAAAGTCTTTTACAGCGCGTGCAGGATCAAGACCCCAAGGGTCTCGATTTTTTTTATACCTTAACTCCAAGGTTTTTTCCAATTTAAGGTAAGTCTCTTTAAAAATGTCCAACTAATCTCCTCGGCCATAAAAAGCATTTTAGGTTAATGCTATCAAATTATTCATTCTTCACAAGCATTCTTATAGTGGTAAACTTTAGGTTCGGGAGCTGAAAATGAAAAAGAGAATGAGTCTTAGAATAAAATTTAATTACTGGTTTCACAATATACAAAATGAAATTAAAAAAACCAGCGCCATTGGCAGAAAGATGCTCACTGCTTCTAGGACTAATGCACACCTAAAAGACACTTATGAGGAGCTCGGTAAGCTTCTTGAAAAAGGAGTTGATAGTGGTGAAGTTGATTGGGATTCAGCTAGGCTTCGTGCACTCTTACATTCGGTCAAAGCTTGTAAAAAAGACTTGGAAGAAATTGAAAGAAAAATGAATAAAATTAAATTTCCATCAATTGACATTAAAAAAGACGATTAAATGTCATCACTTTCAACATGAATTTTTCTCATTTCTAATTCTTCTAAAATATGAGTAACTATTGCATCTTCGACTTGTGGTATGCCTTTTTTACTTTCTGCAGATGCAAAATACATTTGCCTGATCCACTTGTAATCTTTTGACAACACAGGCTTTAGTTTTTCTAAGACATTTCTTTCTTTTTGAGTTTTTAATTTATCAATTTTATTAAAAACAAGAATTGTTTTTCGAGCAAAACCTTTTATAAAACTATAAAACTGACGATCAACGTCTTGGTCAGGATGGCGAGCATCTTGAAGATTGAGCATTAACATCGCTTCTGAAGCTTCAGAAAAAAATGCCCCCATCAGCTCGTTCCAATTTTTTGACATTTCTTTAGATACTTCAGCATGTCCGTATCCCGGAAGATCTATAAGGTAAAATGGTTGAAGAGTTGATTTTTTGCCATTTAGATTGAGTTCAAATTCGAAAATATTTATTTCTCTTGTGCGTCCTGGTGTTTTAGAAACCCTAGCAGTCTTTGATCCAAAGAGAGCATTGATCATACTTGATTTACCAACATTTGATCTTCCTACAAAACTGACACCGATAATGTCTCTGTGTTCTGATAGCCATGTTTCGAATTGTGCAATATCTGAAATTCCCATTTTGAATTGGGCGCTTTGTGGACGGATAGTGTAGCTCATATTTTGTACCTTAGATTGCGTTTGAAGACTGATAATAACTCATAATGCACGGAATTGCATCCTGGAATGCATGGCCTTGTTTTTGAATAAATACATCAAACTAAGCCACAAGGAGAGGAAAATATGTCGAAATGCGGTAGATATCTTTTAAAAAATTTGGATTTAAGTATAGGACTTAATGGCTCGCGGGAAGGGGACGAATTTCAATTAGAAATTTTTCAAGAAAGAAGAAGGAGACTGACTCTAAATCGAACTAGGTATCTGTTTAAGTATGGAAAAGAATTTCAATTCGATACGATAAAAGCAGAATTTGTATTACCTGAATTTAGTCTGGCCCAATCAGAATATGAATTAGTTTTAGTCGTAGATAAAACCGATAATATACAAAACCATAAATCACGTTACTTGATGCGAAGTTTAGGAGAACAGCCATTTCGATTAAATGGTGTTTATAGTTTTGAATCATTTCTAGAACGAGGAGATGTGCTAGATTTGGGATTTAATCGCCTGCATTTTACGAAACCGCAAAGCACTGAAGTATCGGTTTTTCCTATTTCAACAAATATAATCAAAAGTTCAATGAGTATTTTAATTGAGGGAGAAACAGGAACTGGTAAAACGACCTTGGCAAAAGAGATTCATGAAGAAAGCGCTCGACGGGGATCTTTTGTTCATTTGAATCTTGCTTCATTCTCCTCAAGTCTTTTAGAGTCTGAACTTTTTGGTCATGTCAAAGGAGCTTTTACGGGTGCAATCGTCGCTAAAAAAGGGGCAATTTTAGAAGCTCACCGTGGCACTTTATTTCTGGATGAAATTGATTCAATAAGCATAGATCTACAAACGAAGTTGCTCTTATTTTTGGATAATAATACTTTTCGTGCGGTAGGAGGAGAAAGTGCGGTGACTGCAGATGTGAGGCTGATATTTGCCTCGGGAACTTCTTTGATAAAAAAAGTACAAGAAGAAAAGATGCGAAAAGATTTTTACTTCAGACTGAATTCAGGAATTTTTTTGCGACTCAATTCACTGAAAGATAATCTACAAGCCATTGAAAAATTTTGTTTAGATTTTGAAAAATTGAACATGCTATCGATCGATCCCCAATTAATAAATTTCTATAAAACTTGTCCATGGCCTGGAAATTTTAGACAATTAAAATCACATTTAGAAAAAAAGAAGATAGTTTCAAACGGAAGGAGGTTAAAGCAAGATTCAACGGACGATGAATTATGTACAAGCTTTTATTTTAAAATGCTTGAAAGAGACGAAGAAACTCAAAGTCTAGAGGAAATGAAGCTTCAGTATTGCCACGATGCCTTTAATCGACATGAGAAAAATCTATTTCAAACATCAAAGGCACTAAAAATTAGTTATAATACTTTAAAAAATTATTTAGATAAGTTTGTAGAAATGAAATCGGCTGAAGAATCATGTGCAAAGTTAAGAGACAATAATATAGTCTACATAAATCTCTAAAATTTTTCCTTCGATACCAGATTTTTTTAAGTAGTCATTAAGTTCGATTCGCAATTTTTCTTTGATAATTTGTCTTCCCTCTTCTTCTATTGGGAGTTGGGGGATTACAGGTTCAACTTGCATATTAATAAAGTCTCTGACTTCAACTTCATGATCCTTTAAAAAGAAAATCGTATTACGGTTACTTGCTAGAACTGTGAAATCTACCCAGATCTGTCGATTTCTTTTGGTATCTTCTAAAAAGAGTTGGAGGTTTAAATCTTTAAACGAAACCATCTTTTCTGTTTGTTGGAAATATGTGGGGCGAGCACTCAAAACTTGTTTGACTTCGACTGATCTTATTTTGGCTCCCTCGATCATTTTGAGAATTTGTTTTTCTATGGTTTTTATTTCTTCTTTTGTCGGGGGAAGTTGAGCGATTATAATTGTCATTTCAGATATTAGTCGTTCAATATCTTTTTCAATATGAATAAGTTTGTCTCTTTCTTCTAATGACTTTGCAACCACGGTAATGTCTAAAACTAATTCTTTATCATTCATGACTTTAAATTTAATCTTTTTAAATTCTAGAATTGGATCTTCCTCATGAACTGCTGCTGGAGCACGAAGAGCTTTTGTTCCGATAATAATTTTTGCTGTATTTTTATAAATGCCAACTGTCGCGATAAGTAAAAAGCAGCTAATCGTAACAACTGAAAATGCTTTGATGGGATCAGTTTTAAATTTTCTGAGTGGAGCAATAATTAATTCTTTTTTGTCTCTTTTTTTAAACTCTTCAGATCTTAAATAAATTTGAATTCCAACAATGTGGCCACTAATCATAGTAAAATAGTGTTTCAAGTATCCAATAGTTTTCAGTTGGTACAATCTCAGCTTCGGAGAATATGATTTAATTTTTTGTAAAATAAGGGCAGGGCTACTTTTGAAAAGGCTAAACCAGTTAAAGATAAATTGCGGAATGATGCCTCTCATTTTCGCAGCAAAGCTTAAAATAATTCGATTGATGGCATCTTCAATTTTAATTAAAAATTTCACTAAACATACTCCTAGGCACCCTATCGGTTGAAACTAAAAGAAATTGACTAAAGAATGCGAGTCAAAGCCTGACATTGATGGTCAATTAATGCATATTTTTCCTCTTTTCCAGTTCAATGACTCACTTTCTTTCATTTTGAGTGAAGTCGACGATAAGAAGTTGTGCTTTTTGTATGAGCACAAGGAGTTGTTTATGAAATTTTCATCAGTTAATAATTTATTAATTCTTTCTATAGTTTTCGCTTCAACAAGTTGTTCAATGATGCTTCCAGATCGTAGCTTTTTAGCCGAAATGGAGCGTGAAAATGAACAGTTTTATTCACCGGGTAAGGATTTTCCAGTAGTTAGCGGTGATACAGGAGAGATAGGACGATCGAGAGAAGAAATTCGTCTCAGGACGCCATCAAGCGTAAGGGCCAAAAAGCTTAATGATGAGACAATGTCTCTTGCAGAAGAATTGAGAGAAAAAGAGGAAATACTCTTTCAAGATACTAACGAAACAGCAAAAGAGCGCTATGAGCAGGGAAAAAAATTTCTGCAGACTGACTCGGATAAGCTTTACTACCTTAGTCTTTCTTCCAGTGAGCGTGAAACTTACATTGAATCAAAAAAATTAGACTTAAAAGAAGAACTCGAACAAAAAACCAACATGGTTCAGAGACGCTCCGTTCATAGCAGTGAATTATATCTAGGAATGAATAAAAATGATGTCATGTCGATGTGGGGAAAACCTGCGCGTGTTGAAATTGCAGGGAACCCAAGTCACCAAAATGAGCGTTGGTCATTTCTCGAAGATGGCAGTGTGAGACAAGTCTATTTTGAGGGGGGAACCGTGCAAGGATGGGCCCTTGATCTCTAAAACAAAAAGTAATATCCTCGGCTCTAGTTTTTAACCATTGTCCAATGCCATAGGATATTTATGACGGCTCAATCAATGACCGGTTTTGGTCAATCAGTTTCTCAATCAGATAACTTTGTCGTTTCAGTTGAAATGAAAAGTGTGAATAATCGCTTTAAAGATATTCGCTTTAAAATGCCATCAACCTTAAATGCTCAAGAAATTGAATTAAAAAAAATTATGACTGACACCTTCTCTAGAGGAAGTTTTGATGTTTATGTAAATGTTAAAAGATCAGAGGGAAAAAATAGATTTGATGATTTAGATTCAAAAAAAATCTCACAATTTATTCAAAAAGTTTCTTCACTTATAAAAGCCGAGGGTGTAACTCCGACATTGTCGATGACAGATCTACTTCGTTCTGAATTTTTGCTTGATCAAGATGAAGGGAATCAAGAAGAATTAATAAGCCTGCTTCATCAATCTTTCAATGGCGCGATCCTCGATCTTAAAAAGTCGAGAGAAAGTGAAGGAGAGAAATTAACTAAAGTGCTTGAAAAACATCTAGAGAACTTTCGCACTCAATTTTCTTTTGTTGAAAAAAATGCTGAACATTTCAAAACAGTAGTTGAAGAAAAGCTAAAAAAACGAATCGATGAATATAAAGCTTTAGTTTCGGTCGAACAAAGTAGAATTCTCCAAGAGGTCGTTTTTTATTTAGAAAAAATCGATATTCATGAAGAAATTAATCGCATTCATTCCCACTTGGAAAAATTTGAAAATCTTATAAAATCAAATAGTGATGTCGGAAGACAAATCGATTTTCTTATCCAAGAGCTTGGAAGAGAAACGAATACCATGGGTTCCAAGTCAAGTATGAAGGAAATTTCAGATGCAGTTGTACAGATGAAACTTCAATTAGAAAAAATGCGTGAGCAGGGGCTCAATATTGAATAAAGAAAATTTCGTTGGAAAATTAATTGTAATTGTTGCACCGTCTGGAACGGGTAAGTCAACTATGATCAAAAGACTCAAGACAGATTTTCCAACGTTGGTTGAATCAGTCTCATTTACAACTAGGCCCATAAGACCCGGTGAGATAGATGGCTTAAGTTATTTTTTTATTTCACGAGAAGAATTTATTCAGAAAAAAGAAAATAATGAATTTCTTGAATGGGCTGAAGTTCACGGAAATTTTTATGGAACCTCGAAGGCTTTCGTTGAAAAGTGCCTGAGCGAAGGAAAGCACGTCCTCTTTGATTTAGACGTGCAAGGCACGGACTCAATGAAGGTGTATTTTGGTGAAGTGGCCAATGTGATTTTTATTTCCCCTCCTTCAGTAGAAGAATTGGAAAAAAGACTAAGAAACCGTGGGACTGAGAATACTCAAATCATTAACTTGAGATTAATGAATGCTCACAAAGAACTACAACGAAAAGAAGATTTTGATTTTTTAATTTATAACGATGATATCGAAAAAGCCTATAAAAGGCTTTGTGAAGTCACTCAAAAAATCCTCAAAGGATAGAGCTTACGTAAATGCAACAAAGTTTAGATTTTTCACATGAAAGAGACCTGACGATTGAAGACTTAGTCAGAAGAGTTGAAGCCTATTATCCAGATGCGGACTTCACTATGCTCAGAAAAGCTTACTTATTTGCAGCAAAAGCCCACACCGGGCAAAAACGAAGTTCTGGTGAAGATTATATCATTCATCCTATGAATGTAGCGGGCACGCTAATAAAACTGCATATGGATCTTGATACCATCATCGCTGGCCTTCTTCATGATGTCGTAGAAGATTGTAATGTGAGCCCTCAGGAAATTGAAAAAGAATTTAATCAAGGTGTTGCTGACTTGGTGGTTGGCTTAACCAAAATTGGAAAAATCAAATTTAAAACGAAAGAAGAATCTCAAATAGAAAATTTTAGAAAGATGGTTGTGGCCATGGCCAAAGACCTTCGCGTAATTATTGTTAAGCTCTCAGATCGAATGCACAACATGAGAACTCTTCAGTATGTTTCAGATGAAAAACAAAAGAAAGTTGCACAAGAAACTCTTGATATTTATGTTCCACTCGCAAGTCGATTGGGGATTAACTCGGTTAAATCAGAACTAGAAGATCTTTGTTTGAGATTTTTAAAGCCAGAAATTTATTATCGTTTAGCTGAAAAAGTTTCGATGAAAAAATCAGAACGTGATTCATATATCCGTGATGTTATTTCAAATTTCAAAGAAAAATTACTTGAGTATTCACTTCATGCTGAAGTTAAAGGTCGCCCAAAACATTTTTATAGTATTTATAAAAAAATGACCGCGAGAGGAGTTGATTTTGAACAAGTCCAAGATTTATTGGCCTTTAGAATTATAGTTTCGAATATAACTGAATGTTATAAAGCTCTAGGAATTATTCATTCGAGCTACACACCGATACCTGGTCGTTTTAAAGATTATATAGCTATTCCCAAAGTGAATAATTATCAATCACTACATACCACAATCATGGGGCCCAAAGCTGAGAGAATTGAAATTCAAATCAGAACAAATGAAATGGATGAAGTTGCAGAAGCCGGAGTGGCAGCACACTGGAAATATAAAGAAGGGCTTGCTGGGAAAACGGCTCCTAAATTAGACTGGGTTCAAGAACTTTTAGAATACAATAAAAATAGCGATAATAATCGTGAGTTTTTAGATGTTATTAAAAATGACCTAGACTTAGATGGAGTATTTGTTTTCACCCCAAATGGTGACGTCAGAGAATTGAAATATGGCGCGACTCCACTAGATTTTGCTTATGAAATTCATACGGAAGTCGGTCATCATTGTGTTGGTGCCAAGATCAATGGAAAAATTGTTCCTCTAAGACACATCCTAAAATCAGGTGACTCAGTTGAAATTCTAACCAGCAAAACACAAACTCCCTCGAAAGATTGGCTCAATATTGCAAAAAGCTCAAAGGCCCGCAGTAAAATAAAGCAATGGCTTTTAAAGATTGAGCGTGATGAAAATCGTGAACTAGGTCGTGAGATTCTCGATAAAGCATTCAAGGTTTTTGGAACAAGTATAAAAATACTAAAAAAGAATAATGAGTTCAAAGAACTATTTGATGAATTTCATATTATAGATGAAGAAGAACTATGTGTACAAGTTGGTTCTGGGAAATATTCTGCAAAAAGTATTTTTGAATACATTCCTTCACTAAGAGAAATAGCTGCCAAAGCAGAAGTTAAAGAGTTTGATGAGAAAATCTTAGAAATCGAAACTTATTCAGAAAAAATGACTAAGAATGTTCGAAAAAAATCACAATCAGACAATGCTATTATTGTCGATGGCATGAGTGATGTAATGGTGCGAATGGCCCGTTGTTGTAATCCAATTCCAGGTGACAGTATCGTCGGATTTATTACCAGAGGAAGAGGAATTACGGTACACACAACTCATTGTAATAGGGTCGACGCAGAATCTCTCATGAGAACAATTAAAGTCTCATGGCATAAAGGATTTAATTTTACTCATCCAGTGAGTGTTCGAGTAATCACTCAAGATAAGCCAGGGATACTTTCACTTATTTCTAAAACGATCAATAATACTGGTATCAATATTCGTAGTGCATTGGCTAAATCTATGCCAGACAGAAAAGGGAGTTTTATCTTTGAAGTCGAAGTAAAAGATTATAGTGAACTCTTAAAAACCATAAGTTCTATCGAATCCCTTGAAGAAGTTATTTCTGTCACAAGAGTGTAATTTTAATTAAGAAGATATTTTTCAATAGGTGATTTTTGATCCCAATACATCAAGAATAATTTTGTTCTAATGAGTTTAAAAACTTCAGTATACAAAATTTTAATACTACTAAAACTCAAATAGTCAGATGAAACAGGTGTAAAATAAAATTCGTATTTTTCATCTTCGTGTATAAGCGTATTAATAATCATTTTAATTCTCATGATGTGATAATCACTTGAGATAATAAGAATTTTATTTAAACCGCGGTTACTTCTTAAATATTTAAGTGTCGAGATGGCATTTTCCACTGTATTTCTGGCCGTATAGTCTAGCTCAATGTGATCTGTCGACTCAGTGGCGTTTGGATCTATTGGATTCATAATAGACTTAACAGAATTTTTTTCATGCACTCCAGAGATAAAGACATTTGGTTGCTTAAATTCTTGGGCCATTTTTACGGCATGTTTGATACGTCCTTTTCCGCCTGTGAAGACAACGATTAGATCCGGAGAGGTTTGGACAAATGTAGCTTTAGCATTTTTTCCTTCATTGCGAGCATCTAAAAGCAAAATAATACAAAAAAACGAGTAGCATAAAAAAAGAGACACAAGAATAATTACACCACTTAAAAAGTGGCGGTACATTCTTGTGTTCTTTGATTCAAATACGTATTTGCTTTTTAAAATCATAATTATTTTACTGCAATAACTTCTATTTCGACCAATGCCCCTTTGGGTAATTTTGAAACCTCAACAGTGCTTCTCGCTGGATAAGGTGCTTTAAAAAAAGCTATGTAAGCTTCATTGACTGCACCGAAATTATTTAAGTCAGTCAAAAAAATTGAAGTTTTTACAATGTTTTCTCGTTTTAAGTCTTGAGAGTTGAGAAGCCCATCTATATTACTCATAACTGTATCGAGCTGTGCTTGAAAGCCTTCTGCCAGATTTCCAGTTTGTGCATTCAATCCAATCTGTCCTGAAAAATAATAAGTCCCATTAACTGCAACCCCTTGAGAGTAAGTTCCTACAGCGGCTGGGGCTTTGTCTGTGCTCACAATAATTTTATTTGTCATTTGTTACCTCTTATTCTTTTGTACTCATTTTTTTATCAGACAATAGTGCGGAAAGAACGCACATATTGACAATCTCAGTGACTGAAGCCGTTCTTGGAATAATATTTGCTGGATGATTCATTGGAAGTAAAATAGGTCCAATGGCATTTGCATTACCAAGTTGAGCTAAGAGTTTGTAGCTGATATTCGCTGAGTTTAAATCAGGGAAAATGAGAATATCACTTGGGCCATCGAGTGTTGAAAAGCTAAAGAGCTTATCCATGAGACCTTTATTAACAGCAACGTCAGCTTGCATTTCCCCTTCGACTAATAAGTTAGGGTAACGAGTTTTTGTGAGTTTTACCGCTCTTTTAACCAGTTTAGCTTTTTCAGAATCGTTAGAGCCAAAGTTTGAAAAACTCAAAAAGGCGATACGCGGTTCGCGTTTCATTAATTTTCTAAAGAGCTCTGCAGTTCCAGAAGCTATCTCGGAGAGTTGTTCTTCGTTAGGTTCGATTTGAACTGCACAGTCAGCAAAAAATAAGACTCGATTTTTAAAACTCATAATAAAAATCCCTGCCGCACTTTTCTTTTCTTGTGTTCCAAGAACATGCATTAAAGGAGGGAAGCAGTCAGCATAATTAAGGGTCGGACCTGCAATAACTGCATCGGCTAGACCGTGCTTGACCATCATAGAACCAAAATAATTTTGGTGACTCATAAGTTCTTCCGCGTGATAAACTGAAACACCACTGCGTTGCCTTTCTTTAGAGTACATGCGAACGTAGTTTTCGAATTCTTCATGTTTTCTTGGGTTAATTGTGCGTACATCGTCTTTGTATTTTTCTAAACCCAGCATATCCATTTTTTTATGAATAGCTTTTTTTCTTCCTAGAAGGATTGGTTCAATTTTATCTTCTTCTATTAATTGCTTAACAGCTTGTAGAATTCTGGTGTTTGTTCCTTCTGCAAAAACAACTCGAACTTTTTTACCGCTTTTACCGACGTATGTATTTAGGCGATCACGAAGTGATTTCATGAATCCTGCGGTATTACCCATTCGCCCTTCTAAGCTTCTGGCATAAGCATGAAGATCCGGAATTTCAATTCTAGCAACTCCTGAATCCATTGCGGCTTTAGCGACAGCAGGAGTGACTCTTGTTAAGACCCTTGGATCAAATGGTTTTGGGATAAGATAATTTTTTCCAAATTTAAAATCTTCTCCACCGTAGGCCATTTTAACTTCTTCGGGGACTTCTTCTTTAGCAAGTTCTGCAAGGGCCTTAACTGCAGCTAGCTTCATTTCCATATTAATTTTTCTTGAGCGAACATCGAGTGCACCTCTGAAAATAAACGGAAAACCTAAAACGTTATTTACTTGATTGGGAAAGTCTGATCGGCCAGTGGCCATAATAGCATCATCTCTAACAGCGTGAACTTCACTTGGATAAATTTCTGGTTCTGGATTGGCCATCGCAAAAATAATTGGATTTGGTGCCATGTCTTTAACCATTTGTGAAGAGACCAGACCGCGAGCAGATAGTCCGACAAAGCAGTCACAATCTTTCATTGCATCTTCAAGTGTACGAGCTTTTGTATCGACGGCGAACTCTTCTTTATACTTATTCATACCATTTGTGCGTCCTTTATAAATGGCTCCGTTGGAGTCGCACATGATGAGATTATTTCGAGGTAAGCCTAATTCAAAAAATAATTTAGAAACAGAAATGGCAGCTGCGCCTGCTCCAGAAACAACAACTTTAGTTTTTTTAATATCTCGTTTTGTTATTTCGATTGCATTTAAAAAAGCGGCAGTCGCGATAATGGCAGTTCCGTGTTGGTCATCGTGGAAAACAGGAATTTGCATTTTTTCAATTAATTGAGTTTCAATTTCAAAACACTCAGGAGCTTTGATGTCTTCTAAGTTGACACCACCAAATGTCGGCTCGAGTGCAGAGACTATTTTTACCATTCCTTCGATCGTTGGTTCATTGACTTCAAGATCGAAGACGTCAATATCGGCAAAACGTTTGAAGAGAACACCTTTACCTTCCATTACAGGCTTTCCAGCAAGTGCTCCAATATTTCCCAAACCGAGAACAGCAGTACCGTTAGAAATAACAGCAACAAGGTTTCCCTTTGCAGTATATTTATAAGCGAGTTCTGGATCTTTCGCGATTTCTAAGCACGGCCAAGCAACTCCTGGGGAGTAGGCTTTACTTAGGTCATTTGAAGTTAGAGTGGATTTAGTTGAGATGACCTCAATTTTTCCTGGGCGTCCATCTGAGTGATAGTCTAGTGCCTGAATTCTTTTTTCGTCCGCATCATTTCTTTCTGTGCGATCATTTCGTTGATTACTCACGGTCATTCCTTTGTTAATTTAGAATATTTACGACCGAATTAGGGTATGTCTTTTTGCGTCTCTATGCCAAGTAAATTTGAGTGAATTTTCATTGCTATCAGTCTAGTTTTTCGTTAGACTAAAAAACAATAAGTCAAACCTAGGGGTGGTCATTTTTTGGCCTGAGAAATACCCTTCAAACCTGAATCAGGATAATGCCTGCGTAGGAAAGGAATCAACATGAAAGCACTTCGTTCTCTTACCATTTTTGAAATTGTATTAACTTTAGTCCTGGCTGTGGCCTTTGGTGTCGCATTTTGGGGTTGGACTTTTGTCTATGACTTAGCGAAACCTTTTTTAAAGGCCGCAGGTTTGAGTTATTTAGTCGCGGGTTTTTGGATTTTAGCTTCGGTGTTTATTCCTAATATTATCAGGAAGCCAGGTGTTGCTATCGTTGCATCATTAATGGCCGCTTTTGTAGAGAGCTTATTGACTCATTGGGGACTTATGTCGCTAATGTGGGGCTTGGTTCAAGGTATAGGAGCGGAGATTGTTTTTTTCATTTTTGCTTATCGTAAATGGAATCTTTCTGTATTGATCTTGGCAGCTGCTTCATCGACAGTATTTAGTTATGGCCTTGATTATTTTTATTATGATTATGGTGCACTCACTTTGGGCTTTAATCTTTTGCAATTTTTTTCATACTTAGTTTCAGCGACTTTTTTTGCGGGAGTATTAAGTTACCTTTTAAGCCAAAGACTTTTACGCTTGGGAATTTTAGATCAATTTTTAATAGCAAAAAATCAGAGTGTTTGAGCTAAATCCATTCACATTTAGCTACCGTGATACTGATTCATCCAAGAAGCTTTTTCTTAAAACAAAAATTGTCTTAGCTCAGGGAGAAATTGTTGCAATAGTTGGACCTTCTGGTGCTGGAAAATCAACACTTTTAAAAATTTTAAAGGGAATTATTCCAGAGCATTCAACTGGAAAGCTTGATGGAGAAATTCTCTATAATGGAAAGAATCTTACGGGAATAAATTTCGATTTGAATCTTCGTCTTATTCTTTATCTATTTCAAAACCCCTTCTCACAGTTGCTACACCCAACAACAGAAGAGGAGTTTTTATTTAGTCTGGAAAATTTTAATTATTCTGTAGAAGAAATAAAAAAACGCGGTGAAAAACTTGAAAAAGTATTTAATTTACCCCCACTATGGGGAAAAAAAACTAAGGATTTATCCAATGGTGAGTGCCAAAAGTTGGTTTTAGCATCTCTCATGGCGGTGGATCCTGAGGTCTTATTGTTAGACGAGCCTACGGCTTTTTTAGATCCGCTGGCTAGAATTGAGTTTTATAATTTTCTTGGAAGTATCAAAGGACAACATTTAGTAATCATTGTCGATCATCATTTAGAAGAAATTAGACACCTGGTAACCCGATACTTGTTTGTTGACTCAAATGGTGAAATCAAAGAGGTAATCAAAGAGGAACATCAGGCCCTGAAGAGTTTAGAGAAAAAGGGCAGGGATAAAGAGTCAATTACATCTAACATTAATTTGAGTTTAAATGTTAAAAATCTTAGTTTTTCCTACGATAAAAAAAATCCACTACTAAAAGAAATTAACTTAAGAATTTATGGTGGAGAAGTAATAGCGATTAAAGGTTCAAATGGTGCGGGTAAAAGTACACTCTTTAAACTCTTATCAGGCATGTTAAGACCGAGTCAGGGAATAGTCGAATTAGAAATTAATAAAAAAATAATCAAACATTCAAAATTATTTGAAGTTGTCGGATTTGTCTTTCAAAATCCTGAAGCTCATTTCTTTTTTGATACAATCGAACAAGAACTCAAGCAAAGTTTTAAGAAAAATAGACCAACAGAAGATACTCTCAAGAGTTTTTTTAATAATATTGATTTAAGTACATCTCCTTTTTTACTTTCAGAGGGAGAAAAGAGACGTCTTTCGATTTTAATGACCGTTTTTTTAGGAAAAAAAGTCATTTTGTTTGATGAACCGACCTTTGGACAGGACGAAAAATCACGGATGGTTATTGCAAATTTAATTAGAGAGCTCAAAACTCAAGGTATTATTCAAATAATGATTTCACATGATGACTCTTTTATTGAGGAAGTTGCAGATCGTGTATATCACCTAGAGCAAGGAAACTTAAATGTCGTTTCTTGACACTCAAAAAAATAAACATGATCGTGAGTTTATTCATTCTTGGTATTTGTTCATCATTAGTTTTTTGAGTCTTTTGTTTTTGTTAATAAGTTCAAATAATATCTCAAATCTTTTTTTGACAATCTTGACACTTTTTTTTTACTTCAATAATAAACTTGCACCCAAAACTTTTTCTAAGCTTATTACTTATGCTGCTTTTTTTTCTTTTTCATTTTTCTTTTTAAGTATGCTTTATACAAGTGAAAGCTACAAAACAGGTATTACTTACAGTTTTCTAAATCTTACCTTTTATGAAGGAGCAATCGTTAATGCTTCAAAGAATTTCAGTCGATTGTTTTTTCTCACATTAGTATCTATGAGCTCTACTCATGCAATTAATTACACAAAAGTTGTCTTATATCTAATTATTCATTGGGGACTTAAAGTGTTTTGGGGTTACCCACTACTCATAGCTCTTAATTCAATTTTACTTTTTAAAGAAGAGTTTGATCGAATTAGAATTTCAGCTAAATTTAGAGGTCTGGGATGGTGGGATAGACTTTTTATTTTATTTCCACTCTTGGTTTTTGCAATTCGTCACTCACAGCGAGGATCATTGTCTTTGGTGACTAGAGGGCTAAGTCCTACAAAGAGTTTTTATTTTACCTATGCTCTGCGCGCTAGAGACAGAATTATTTTGGGACTTTACTTATTGGTCTACCTTTGTCTGGTGGCCATTGGGTTTTATTTTCGATAGAATTAATCTATGACAATAACACAATTAGAATATGTCCTGGCCGTCGATAAATATCGCCATTTTGGCAAAGCTGCAAAGGCTTGCAACGTGACTCAACCAACTCTTTCAATGCAATTACAAAAAGCAGAAGAAGAATTAGGTATTGTTATTTTTGATCGTTCAAAAAATCCTATTTTGCCAACAGATGAAGGTTCACAAATAATTATTCAAGCTCGAAGTGTTATTCGAGAGTATAAGAAAATTTTTAGCATTATTGATGCAAATAAAAATGAAGTTAGGGGAGAGTTTCGCCTCGGTGTAATTCCGACTCTCGCTCCGTACGTCATCCCTCTTTTTGCAGGAGCTTTTGTTCAAAAATATCCTGATGTAAATCTTACGATTGAGGAGTTTAAGACAGAAGAAATTATAGAGCTGCTTGTCCGTGATGAAATTGACGCTGGTTTGCTTGTTACTCCAATAACCGGTGAAAATTTTATTGAAAGGGTACTTTTCCACGAGCCTTTTTCGGTATTTGCATCAACTGGTCATCACCTTTTGAAAAAAAATAAAATTAAAGATAAGGATCTTGATACGTCTGATGTTTGGCTCTTAAACGAAGGGCACTGTTTTAGACAACAAGTTTTAAATTTGTGTAAAATTTCTCGTGATCAGGGACTCCACGATAATCTAAAGTTTGAAAGTGGAAATCTTGAAACACTTAAAAATATGGTTATCAACAGTAGTGGTTACACTTTACTTCCCCAGTTGGCAGTTTTAAATCTTTCTAAAGAAGAATTAGAACATGTAAGAGATTTTCAAAATCCCATACCTACTAGAGAAGTCTCTCTAGTGCATAATAGAATATTTCTCAAAGAAAAAATTATCAGTGCTTTGGAAGAATCTATTATTGACCACCTCCCGGAGAGTTTAACGTCACTCAAGAAAAAAAATATTGAAGTCGTTAGTATAGATTAAAATAGAAAGCTTATTTCAAACTTATTTTTGATCGATTGGCCAAGAGTTGCGAGGTTTTGGATTCATCTGTTCTATCGTTAATATCACCAACAATTTCTTCAATTATATCTTCAATAGTAATCAAGCCAACAATTTTTTCATCACGATTTTGACAATGGCCATGTGATCTTGCTTCGTTTGAAGTTTTAAAAATGTGTCGAGCACTTTTTCATCTTCAAAGACGGTAATGGCGGATTTTAATATTCCTTGCCAAGGAATATTTTCGTTTTTTAAAAAAAGCATTTTTTTGTATAATATACCGACAAAAGTTTCATCATCTAATACAGGAATTCGTGAATGAGGGCAGTTGTTTAATTTTAACCGTACTTGTTCATCGTCTTCACTAAATGACAAGGCGATGACTTTTTGCCAAGGTATCATTGCCGCTTTAACTTTTATTCTCTTTAAAGAAACAAGATTTTTGACGAAACGCTGGTGATAGTCTGGTAAATTTCCGATTTCAACAATTTGACCGAGACTTTCGTCTTCAGCGATCCCGCCTCCGAGCCCCATTTTATTAAGTAAAAAATTTGTAGATACTTCAAGAAACGTTACTACTGGGGACATGAAGCGATCAATAAAACCGAGTGTCGTCGTTCCATAAAGCAGTACATTTTGTGGATACTTTAGTGCAATCGTTTTTGGTACAAGTTCTCCAAAAACAACACTGAAATAAGTGAGTGGTATGATTACCAAAGTAACAGCAAGTGCTTCTGCCATTGAAGTAGATAACTGTGTATTTTGTAAAATCAAAGGTTCTAGTGATTCAACCGCGCCAGTACCACCCACTGCTGCAGCAATTGCACCAACAAGTGAAATCCCAATTTGGATTACAGACAGAGTTCTTTCGGGTTTCTTTTTGAAATATTTAATTCGCTTAACAATATTTTGTTCGCTCTCTTCAAGGTCATCGATTTCTTCCCTGGAGGCAGTTACAAAGGCCATTTCGTAAGCCGAAAAAAAAGCATTCAAAGCAAGACAAAAAATCACAATAAGAAAATCTAGCATTACATTTTCTCTGGAGGTGTTATGCCTAGAAGATAAAGACCCATTTTTAATGTATCAGCAAATGCTTTAAGTAGACTTAAGCGAGCACTTCTCAAGTCTTCCGTCTCGGCTTTCATTACTGAAACTTCTGTGTAAAAACGATTATAGGCCTTACAAGTGAAGAATAAATGATTTGCAAGTGTCGACGGTCTATAGTTTTCACAAGCATTAATTGTGATTTGATTGAAGTCATAGAGATGTCTCATCAAGTCTCTTTCTGATTCATGAGAGAGAAGTTCAATTTTATCGAGGCTGGACTTAATTCCTTCCACTTCTGCTTTTCTTAAAATCGATTGAGTTCTTGCATAACTGTACATGAGATATGGCCCAGAATTCCCTTCAAAGGAAACCCACTCTTTTGGATCAAAAACGATTTCTTTATTTGGGTCAGCTTGAAGCATGCCATATTTTATAGCACCTACGGCGAGCTTGTGAGCTGTATCTTCTTTTTGATCTTGAGACCATTCTGTGCTGTATTTTTCAAGATAAGTATTTATTTCTTCCATTACTAGATTGATAAGTTGAATAAAGGTAAATGAATTCCCTGCACGAGAAGACATTTTTCCATCAGGGCGAACAACCATTCCATAAGAGAGATGGTAACATTTAGAAGCTTGAGGAAATCCCATTTTTTCCAGAGCATAAAAAAGTTGTTTAAAATGAAAGTTTTGTTCACTTCCGACAACATAAATTGATCGATCAATATCAAAATCTTGAAATTTAACTTTGGCGAGAGCTAAGTCTTTAGTGATATAAAGAGTTGTTCCGTCAGATTTGCGGGCCATAAAAAAACCTAGTTTTTTATCTGACATATCAAAGCCGATCGCTCCATTGTCTTCAACGAATAAGCCTTTTTTAATATACTCTTCAACAATAAGTTGAGAATCTTCACTCACTTCAGATTCATAAAAGAAGTGATCAAATTTGACATCTAGCCATTTATAAATTTTATTAAAGTCATCTAGGCAATATTGACGAGTTTTTTTCCAAGTTTCATAGTATTGACCAGATTTATTTTCAATACTTTTTAAAATATCAGAAATCTCTTTATTATATTGATTTTTAGTTATCTCATCGGATGCTTCTTTGAGTTTTGAGTTGGCTTCGACATAACGTTGTCCGAGCCATTCGGCTTTGTTTGTTGCAAGTTCTAATTTCTCGTCACCTTTATAATGATCGACCCCCCACAAGCATTTTGCAATGTGAGCGCCTTCATCTCCAATGTAGTTTGCTCCAATGACTTGATAGCCATTGTAGGTGAATAATCGACATATACTATCACCTAGGCAAACATTACGACCGTGTCCGACATGAAACTCTTTATGAGTATTGGGTTGAGAAAACTCAATCATAACCTTTGTTTTGTTATGTTCAGGATTTGACTTTAATAGTTTAAAGGCAGAACCGTTAACCAATGTAGGGACTAGGTTTTTTGCGACTTCTTTTTGATTAGTAAAAATATTTAAGAATGCACCTTTGAGGACAATGCTTTCAACCCAAGGATTATTTAATTCCTCTAGGTGCTGTTTTAGTAAAGCGGCAACGTCATTGGGATTTTTTTTAATCGCCTTTGCAAAGCGAAAGCAAGGCAAAGCGTAATCCCCTAAAGTTTTTTCGGGAGGTTGTTCAAGTGATTTAAAAAAATCTAGCTCGGAAATCTCTGCTGGTATTTGAGCTTCTATTTTTAATAAGCTTTTATAAAGAGACAAAGCCAGTGAGCACTTAGCTGGATCATAAGAAAATTGAGATAAACTATTCACAAAAAAATCCTTCAATAAATATTAAAATTTCAAAGTACATTAACTTTTGATTGTATAGATTGAGCAATAAAACAATTCCTATGAGCTTTATCATGAAGACTTATTAATTGTTCTGGGCTGGGCTTTTTTTCGCCAGAAAACGAGATTTCTGGTGTTAAATTAATTTCAGTTACAGACATTTTGCCATCAGCATTTTTTCCCATTACTGCTGTTGCACTACACTTGTAATGATTAATAGTATAACCACTTTTAGAGGCAATTGCTAAAAATGTAAGCATGTGACAGCTAGCGAGTGCACTTGCAAGGAGTTCTTCCGGATTTGCCGCGTTTTGATCACCAAAATATTCTGGAGAGGCTGAATTTAGTAAAACTTGATCTCCGCTGAAAAAAACGGAATGGTTCCTATTATACTTTTCAAAAGTAAATTCAGGACTATTTTTGTTACTCCACTCTAGTTCTATTGTGTACATTATTCTTTAACCTTAAATTCTGCTTCAATTGTTGATCCACTAAATCCCTGGTCAAATCGTTTTGGCCCTTTGAATCGACTTGTAATCATAAATTTTTCTGAAGATTCTCCACCAAGAGCAATTAACCAACTAATAATAACCAAGATTGGATTTGTATTCCAGTAAGACACTGTTGCCAGTGAGGCAACTAATATACGTGGAGCAAAGAAAAAGCCTAACCACCAAATCACACCACCGAATGCAACGGAACCAACAAGTAATCCAGAAATGAAAAGAGTGAGTCTTGGAAATAGTGCGATAGAAAATAAGAAAAACCAACCGTGTTTAATAAAGTAATCCACTTTACCAAATTCAACATTTGTATAATTGTATAAAATTGTTGAAGCCCCAGTGAGTGCAAGGAAAATTAAGGCAATTTTAAATATTGTTTTCATTTTAATACCCTACCAAAAGACAAGACAATTAGAAATATAAATTGAAGACACCCTTGACGAAAATTAGAGTGACCACAACTTATAAATATGAAAACAACACATACAATGACATCTGAAGAATTTTTACCAACGCTAGTACTGAGAAATACAGTGCTCTTTCCCGATGTTGCCCTCCCGGTACTGGTTTCAAAGCCAATGGGGCTTAATGCATTACATCGCGCCATGAACGCTGGAAATAGCGGTTCAAATGAAAATGATAGGCGTTTTGTTGCACTCACCCTGAAAGAGGGATCTGACATCGATAATATTAAAAACTCTGATTTTTTTCATACTGGTACTTTAAGTATCGTAGAAAGTTTAGAAAAAAATGAGCGTGGAGAAACGATCGCATACATCAAAGCCGTTGAGCGCTTTGAAGCTTCGGAAGTGACTTTTGATTTAGCAACGAGTTCTTGGCAAGCCCGGGGATTTCTTGTTCCGGATGTAATTGATTTAGATACTGCTACTGAAAAAGCTTTGCTTTCAAGCTTGAAAGAAGTTTCAAGGGAGATTTTAATATCAATTAATGCGACAGAAACATTTAAAAAGACACTTGAAGATTTTAAAGAAGTAGGGCTTTTTACTAACGTCATTGCTCAGCACTTACCACTTATAATTGCTAAGAAGCAGGAAATTTTAGAACTATCATCAATTAAAAATCGAGCTTTAAAAGTTTTAGAGTTGCTCGTTGAGCAGCGAGAAATGATAAAAGTAAATAATGAGATGGGTTTAAAAATTTCAGAAAAAACGAGCAAGGCATATCGTGAATCAATATTACGTGAGCAGCTCCGGGCCATAAAAGAAGAGCTTGGAGAAAATGGATTTGAAGAAGAAAGTGGAGTTAAGAAAACACTTAGGGAACGTGTATTAGAAGCTCGTCTTCCGATTGATGTTGAAAAAGTAGCTCTTGAACAAGTGCTTCGTTATGAAACGATGGGACAACAAAATGCTGAAAGTCACGTTATAAAGAATTATCTAGAACTTATTTTAACACTTCCTTGGAATGAAGAATCTGTTCATGATTTAGATTTAAATCTTGCACAAAAAGTTTTAGATGAAGAACATTTTGGATTAGAAAAAATAAAAAAACATATTGTACAGCACTTAGCTGTTATGAAGCTATCTCCCAAGAAAAAAGGCTCAATCTTACTTTTTGTTGGCCCACCTGGAGTAGGGAAAACTTCACTTGGTCAAAGTATCGCAAAAGCACTTGGACGAAAGTTTGTGAGAGCTTCACTCGGTGGAGTTCGAGATGATTCTGAAATTAGAGGACATCGACGAACTTATATTGGAGCTATGCCTGGACGAATAATCGAAGGAATAAAAAGGGCAAAAGAAAATAATCCTGTGTTCATGTTAGATGAAATTGATAAATTAAGTCGTGGATATGGTGGAGATCCAGCTTCAGCTCTTTTAGAAGTACTAGATCCAGAACAAAATGGCACTTTCATGGATCAATATCTAGATCTACCTTTTGATTTATCAAAAGTATTTTTTGTCGCGACAGCAAACTCGCTTGATACAATACCTGGTCCACTTTTAGACAGAATGGAGATTATTCAATTGAGTGGATATACAGGTGAAGAGAAACTTCATATCGCTAAAAATCATTTGTGGCCGAAGCAAGTCAAAGAGCATGGCCTAGATGAATTAAAAGTTAGCTTAAAAGATGAACTCTTGAAAAATATAATTCATGATTACACCAGAGAAGCAGGAGTGAGGGATTTGCAAAGAAAGCTAGCAAAAATTTTACGTAGTGTTAGTGAAAAATTTGTAAAAAATCCTGAATTAGAAAAATTAGAAATGAGCAAAGATATTATCGAAGAAGTTTTGGGAGTTGAAAAAAATACTTTTGAGCTCGCAGAAGAAAAAGCGAGTCCAGGTGTTGTGACAGGTCTTGCATGGACTCCTGTAGGAGGAGATATACTCTTTATTGAAAGTGCCATGATGCCAGGAACTGGAAAAATTCAGTTAACAGGAAAATTAGGTGAAGTCATGAGTGAGTCAGCTCATATTGGACTCAGTTTAGTTAGATCCAAATTATCTAAGCTAGTGACAGGTTTTGATTTCTCAAAAACTGATTTTCACGTTCATGTGCCTTCGGGATCAATTCCTAAAGATGGACCATCGGCTGGAATTACCATTTTTACTGCTCTTTGCTCATTGGTATTAAATAAGTCCGTTGATCCTAAACTTGCAATGACTGGGGAGATCACTTTACGTGGAGCTGTAATGCCGGTCGGTGGAGTAAAAGAAAAATTGATTGCCGCTCATCGTGCTGGAATTAAACGAGTGATTATGTCCAAGAAAAATGCCAAAGATTTATTAGAAGTTCCAGAGTCTGTAAAAAATGAAATGGAGTTTATATTTGTAGAAAATATTAATGAACTAATGGTGGCCGTATTCGGAAAAATGTCCCCCTCACATTTTTACGAATCTTTAATAGGTCCTCCTTATTTGGAAGACTTTGCAATGAAAAATGAAAATGGTTTTTGAGAAAATCGTTTTAGCACTGATTGGAAGATCAGTGCTTTTCTATGCGTAGATATTTTTTTTGCTTTAAAGGCCAATATCAAAGCAAGTAAGAAGCTTACTCCGATATTTAGTGTTCCGATAAGACCGATTCCAAGAATTGCACGAATAAATTCCGAACTTTTGATCGTTTCCCATCCTAAAGTTGGAAGTGCAGCAGCAAAAGCTCCGGTTGAAAGAGTTACATGTCGAACTTCTAGAGGAATTCCTATAAATTTCAAAAGCTCTGGAATTAAACCTAAGAAAATACCTAGTGAGATACTGCCAGTAATCCCTGTTGTATTTTTATCAAAAAATAAAGCCAGTTTTGTTGCTCCTTCAGGACCCAATACCGTTCTAATTTTATTATTTTGACTAATTAATGTATTAAGCTGATGAAAAGTAAACCAGTTATCTGACCATCCAGAAATTATACTCGATAGCCACAATAAAAAACCTGTAAATACTGCATAGACAAGACTGGGTCCCAAGATATCAGTTGAGTGAAGAGTGTAATTGGCATCTGTTAATGAATAGAGCCATTGTCCATTTTTCCAATGGAATAATAAATTAATAATAATTACAGTTGGAATGACTGCAGAGAGATTACCAACAACTGAGGCGAATTGTGTCCTTGTAAGTAAAACGATTTCGTCAGTAAGAAGTTCAATTCCTTTTAAGCCTTCTGTTGTCTCAAGTTTTTGGGCCAAAGCAGATGCAGTCGTAGCTGGTTGCTTAGTCGCCAAGGTAAAACCACAAAATTGAATAAGGAGAAAACTTCCCGAATAGTTTAGAGTTGAAAATAAACCGTAGAAAAATTTGTTAAGAGCTAACTGACCGAGAGCGTTTTTAACAAAAACAGTCAATGCAGTAAGAACTCCTCCGCCCATCGCAATCTTAACCATATGCCAATATTCTGCAGAATCTTTTGCAATATAATGTTCACCTGTTTGGGAATTAGCCTCTATGATTTTTTGAGAAAGTAGAGTAGCGTTACTCGAAAAAATACCGAGAGCATTTCGGTGAATAATATGTTGCTCAGCTAATTCACTAATAAAGTGAGTGATTTTAGTTTTTTCGAGATGGCCAGAGTCATAGAGCTCAATGAGAGAATATGTGCGATTAATGAATAATTTTAATTTTTCTATTTGAAATACCAAGTGAGTAGAAACCCCAAAGCGATTAAAATGAAGATACACTTCTTTAATTGCCGCAAGAGATTCATCAAGCAATTCTCTGAATTCAAGTAAAATTTGGGCAGTCAAAAGTGGATCTTTTTGATGACTTTTCATTTTTAAATAGAGGCTAAGTTTACCTGCCAAAGAAAAGAAGGGAAGTGATTTCATTTTTTTATGTGGAATTCTTTTTCTTATACCTGGAGATAGACCAAGGGCCACTATTTGCGAAGTAAGATAAATTAATGATTCCTCTAGGTCATTTTTAATATGAGGATAATTGTTTTTCCCTTCATCAAAAAGCTGAGTGATTTTTAACAATGTTGTTTCATCTATATTTCTTAACCATAATGCATCTTCTTCAGTTGGAAAAAGCTCTGCCATTAACTCACTCAATTGTGAACCAATCGTTTTTTTTGGTAAAATTTTTGTCAGAATAATATTACCTAGTTCACCTAATAATCCGATTTGAGAAGGGAGTCCGACTTCACAGAAAAATTCAATGCATGAAAGTTCTTGCAAGGTGTGCTTGAGTACTAGGCTTATGCGGTCATTGATCGCAGGATTGCGTTCTAATACCATAAATAAATATTTGAGCTTAATATGTGGAACAGTGGCAGGATCATTCTGGATTAGACTAGTTTCGCGAATCCATTTAACTAATTTTTGTATCCACTCAATTCTTTGTTCAAGAGTACCTTGTGGATTTGCTTCAGCTAATATGAGGTCGAGTGAAATTTTTTTATTTCCTTCAACTTCGTATTGCTTATAGTTGCTAACAATTTTAATTAATCTTTTTAGTAACATGCAGCGATTATAGCTGAAATTCTATCTCATCACTAGATTTTTAATACCCACAGCACCAATAAATCTAATCTTGTTTGTTTGAATTACAATTTCCTTTATCGCATTTCCGTTTTTGAAAAGTTTCCAACCATCTTTATCCTGTGCTAATTGAACTTCATATTTTCTGCGTTCACCGCTAACACCATTATAAAGAGTGTCAATTACCATCATTCCCCCAAGCTCAAGATCAAAATTGTTTCCAACGAGCTTCATAATGATATGAGTACCTCTTTGCTCTAAAACCATTCCACTTTGAGTGATAACATCTGGATTTAGTAAGTCTCGTCTAACTTTTTTACCTGACTCATAAACATCTTTATAAGCATTGATAATTCCACGCCCATCTTCGTCAGCAATGATTAGTTTATAAGATGTATTTGATCCATCATTGAAAACTGTTGCAATAACTTTTTCAGATGAATGGGCAACATTAAAAATAGAAATAAACATGATTGTTGTAAAAAATAGCGTAGTTGAAATAAAAGTTTTTATGTTCATATAGATATCCCCCTGAAGCTCTAATCGATGTGACTAACTAAGCATGTCCCATGCCAATAATACTTGAGCTTTTGGTGTTGGTATGACACTGAAACGTGTCCACTTTGCTACCAGAGGTCGGGATAGGTGGTGATATTTTGTATAAACTTAGGTTTTGATATCAACTTCTTCTAATTCGTCTTTTATTCCCCAGAGCTTTTTAAGGTACTTAGGTGAGTGTGAAGCTATATAGGCCATAATGAGGAATTTAATAAATCGGCCTGTAAATACAACTAAAGCAAGCTGATGCAAGGGAGTATTTGCCAGACCTGCAAAAATGACAGCAGGTTGTTGCATTAATGGACTTAGGCCAATAAAAAAAACAAAAAGCAATCCGTACTTATCAAAAAATTCTTGAGAGAAAATCCATTGTGTGTTTTTAGCTAATGAAGGATAGTTATCGAGTATCCAAGGAAGGCCTTGGAATTCAACAATTGAGGCCAAAGCGATTGCACCTAAGGTTGATCCAATGGCGACATTGAGCGCAAAGGTAAACCATTTTTTTGGAACAAGAAGTGTGCTTGAGATGAGCAAGCCATCATTGGGAATGACAATGACTAGATTATCTAAGCCGGCCAGTAGCCCTAGTAAGGGGGCAAACCATTTCTTATTTGTATGGCGTTGTAGTTTTTTAATGAGAACTTTGAAATATTTCTTTCTTTTTAATAAACTCAAAACTAACCTAATATTATATAAAAATTGATATGTTCAAAATTATCTCTAATGTTGAAAAGAAATGATAGAGAAATATGTTAAAGTTATAAAATTCTAATTTTGTAGAGGCTAGTTATAAACAAATACATCGTTCTTTTTCTTGATAATTATGAATTTATAAACTTAGGTTCATTTATGTTAACTGTTTTCGCATAATTTAGACAAAGATCAAAAAGAGTATAAATTTCACGCAGAATTTATTAATTTTGAATAAAACTAACATGAAATTAACAATACTAGTTAATTTTAATAAATTATTATCCGTAAAAAATTATAATTAGGATTAAGATGAAAAAACAAATTTATGTTTTACTTGTATTGTTTTTAGGCAACTTTTTAACAAGTTGCTCTATGGTTAAAAGTAAAACAAGTAGCCCTGGTAATAGTTTTTCTATAATACAAGGCTTAACATCAGCAACAACAACCGAAATTAATATTTTAATTAATAAACAAGATAACCCAATTGTTTCACTAATAGATGAAAAATCAAATTCTATAATGAGTATGAGTTCTTCAAATGATTATTTTATTGAGGGCTCTGAGTGGGGAATTAAGAGAATCTATTTTTCCACTCTAACTGAGAATAACGATTATACACTGCAGGTAAAAAGTACTACAGGATTCATTGATTCGAGAAGTTTAAGAACTCTTGACCTTACTAAGAAAAAGCCACGTATCGCTATTTTGTCTTGTATGGATGATGATAAAATAAATGAACAAAAAATAATGTGGCAAGGATTGATGTCACAAAGCCCAGACATGATCTTTTTAATTGGAGATCAGGTCTATGCAGATTGGAAAGATGGCAAAAAACTATCCACACCACTAACGATCCCGCAAGTTTGGAATCGTTATGTTGATTCAAGGTTAGTGATTGATTTATATAAATCCAAAAAATTGATACCGACCTTAGCCATCTGGGATGATCATGATTACGGAATAAATGATGGCGATGAAACTAATCCAATAAAAGAAGATTTAAAAAAATTATTTTATTCATTTTACCCACAAAATGAAGAGAGTGCTTTTTTTAGTAAAGGGCCTGGAGTGTCTTTTCACTTTAAAGCATTTGAACAGAATTTTTATTTTTTAGATAATAGATCCTTTCGATCTCCCAATTTAGGGCTTGTCAAAAAATAAGTGATCATTCTTGAAATAATATTTGGCCAATCGAAAAAGATATGATTTCATATTGAAGTGAATAAAAAACTTCAGGATGAATTAAAAATAAAACTATCAGGAGTACTTCCTGAACTCAATGAGCGACAGCGGAGAATTTTGCTGGCGGCAGAAGCTGAGTCTATAGGCTACGGCGGAATAAAAATAATATCAGATATTTCTGGCGTTGCAGTATCAACTATTCGGCGTGGAATTAAAGAACTAAAAAAGAAACCTAAAAAATTAATTTCAGTTCGTCGAGAAGGCGGTGGTCGTAAAAAATCTACTGAAACAAATCCCGAATTAACAAAGATTTTGCAAGAGATTATTGAACCAGAGACACGGGGTGATCCTGAAAATCCACTCCGATGGACTTGTAAAAGTGTAAGAAATATTTCCGATGCTTTAAAAAAAGAAAAGTTGGATGTCTGTCATCAAACAGTAGCCTCAATACTTCATGATCTGGAATATAGTCTCCAAGGAAATAAAAAAACCAAAGAAGGCGCAGACAAACCAGACCGCAACAAGCAATTTCTTTATATTAATAAAATTGCAAAAAAATTTCTAAAGCACAATGATCCCGTAATATCAGTCGATGCTAAAAAGAAAGAATTAGTAGGGAATTATAAAAATGTTGGGAGGGAGTTGAGTAAAAAGGAAAACCTGTTGAAGTTAACGGCCATGATTTTCCAGATAAAAAGTATCAAAAGCAGTACCGTATGGAGTTTATGATATTGCAGATAATAAAGGCTGGGTGAATGTTGGAATTAGTTCAGACACTGCGGAGTTTGCTGTTGAAAGCATTAGGCAGTGGTGGTTGAAAATGGGAATTAAGCGCTATCCAGATTCAAATAAATTATTAATATTTGCCGATGCTGGTGGAAGTAATGGTTATCGATCGAGACTCTGGAAGAAAGAAGTGCAAAAACTTTCCAATAAAGAAAATCTTGAAATAACAGTCTGTCATTTTCCTCCAGGAACTAGTAAGTGGAACAAAATAGAACATAGATTATTTTCTTTTATCAGTATAAACTGGAGAGGAAAACCATTACTTTCGTATGAAGTAATTATCAATTTAATTTCTTCTACAAAAACTAAAACAGGGTTATCAGTTAAGGCCGACTTGATAAGAAGACATATAAAAGGGCATTGAAGTTACCAAGCAAGAAATGGAAAAAATAAATTTACTAAAACATTCTTTTCACGGCGAATGGAATTATACGATAAAACCCAACTCTAAATCTTGACTCAAGAATGAGCACTTATTTTTTGACAGGCCCTTAATGCCAATTATTTGTGAAAAAAAGAAGAATCATCAATTTTGCAGCAAAATCTATCCTGATAGAAAAGGAATTAATCAAACAGTATTTGGTGCAGAGACTGAAAAATGGGTGATTGAATTAATTAAAAAATCAATTAGTCCGAATTGGTTAATTTCAGGGGATCAATTTTTTGGAGGATACCATCCGTTTGAATCGTATGAAGGTACACACCCCGAATCATTTGCTAAGTTTTTAAATCAATTAAAGTTAACAAACAAAAGGATAATTTTTGTCTCAGGAGATCGGCACTTATCCGAGGTCATGAAAATAGAAAAAAGTTTATTAAATTATGAAACTTTTGAAATAACATCTAGTGGAATGCATGCAAGAGTATTTCCTTCTGGCTGGGATGAATTTCCAAATCCTAGACAAATTGTAGGTATGGGGCAAATGCTAAATTATTCCATAGTTGAAAGTGGTCTTGATAAAAATACACTTAGTTTAAAAGTTAATGCATACGGCCCGGCAAAAAAATTACTCTATTCTCAAGATTTAATAGTTAAATAAAGAACCCGTTCTCGTAACAGTTTTTATAAGATTCTTGAGCCACGATTTTCTCATGGCTCAAGAATGAGTTGTTTATATATTTTTAATTTCACCAAATAAATTATCCAATAATGACAAAGTTGGATCATCATTATCTAGAATTGTATGGCCGTAGTTGATGACAACCGATGTGTCTCAGAAATTAGTGCAGTTTGAAGGAAGGTTGAAAAACTTTTCTGCTACAAGATTCACTTTCTAATTCAATTTAATTATCAAGTCAAAAATATTTCATGCTAAATTCAAATCAACACGAGACGAGTTTATTAAAACTTCAGTCTTATAATATTTTTATTTTGGAGATGTATATGACTTGGTCAAAGGCAGCTGATAGCGAAAAAGTTTTATTTCGAGCGATCTCTTTATTATTTTATCGTAACGAAAACCTTTTTACTTATGTTTAATCCTGATTATCCTAAACTCATGGCGCCACCAGAAGTCATTAAAGGCAGGCGCAAGGCTTTCATCATCAGAACAACTCCTAGTAAGGATTGCCCTTGATGCTTGGAATGGATCGGGAGGCATCCACTTTAATGAGTTGTATGAAAAGCTAGATCCACAATTTTTCAAAAAATGCTTTTAGTTCTTAATTATTTATATTCTCCACAACAGGCCGTACATTTCTGACTTTGTCGTAAGTGCATTTAGTTAATTTTCACCTCTACTATAGGAAAACTCTTTGGCCCGTTTGGTATATCGATGAGAATGAGTTTCATAAAATTTTTAATCGTTTGATTTCTTGAATCTAAAATTTTCTTCTCCTCGCCATAATGCCTTTCTGCCGGTGTTATGAATTGGATACCTGAATGTTTATAAGAGTAATTATATTCATGGAAATATCCTACAAAATAATTTCGCCACTTTGTAAATCAACGAAGCTTCCTGGGAATGTTCTAAAGGGGTTTTTATTGTTCCAAATAAACTTTCTGAAAAAGGGTTGTCATCCGATACACAAGCCATAGAATAAGAATCGACCATCTGGGCATCTCGGACAAATTTGATCATCTCATGCGAAGTCGTATTGCTCCGTTGTCTTTGTGATTGGTCAGTCCCTTGCCTGTTATAAATTGATCTTCCAACGCCTTCTTCCACATGATAATTGCATGCTCTGATTTTTCGTGATCCTCAAGTACCCACCCCACTACAAGACGGCTCCAAATATCGACGATCACATATAAGTAAAATCGTACTGATCTACATTCAGATTTTATTTGAGATACATCCAAGACCAAACTTGATTATGCCCTGTTGCTACAAGCTGAGGCTTCTCACGATTCAATGGACGCTTAATACCTGTCTTACTTCTTTTTTGTTAAAGGTCCGCATCTTTCGCTATTCTATAAAAAGGTTGCCGGCGAGGCAATAATTCTTTTTCTTCATCAATCAATTTATAATAGATCTCACGCGGAGAATAATCGGCTACTCTTTCTTAAGCAGAACATTAACGATCTCTTCCTTTTCTTTAAAAGATAATTTATTCTCAGGGAGGTTTTTCTTCCCTTTTTCTTTATCTCAATTTTATTGCTGGTCTTTTTCAAAGAAAATATGACCGAGTAGGCACTCCACGGAATCACAAAATTTTCTATCGTGATTCCAGCATCAATAACTCTTGAGCAGTTTTTAATAACTCTTTTTTTCTTCAATATTAAGATTTAGTCTTTCTTTTTTAGCATATCGAAAGTTTTTTTGCAACACGAGAAGGGTCGATAACTTAGCAGTTGTTTTCTCTTGCTCCTGAAGTTCTTGTTGAAGTCTTTCAATTTCGATTTGATCCTCAGACTTTTTATCTGATCTTTGCTTTCTCTTCCCCAAAACTTCAAGTGAGGCATTCTTTACTTGATCTCGCCAGCGTTTAATATCTGAATCATATAGTCCATATTTTCTAAGTAATTTGGCCTTGCCTTGATCGTCGGCCTTTAAATAATTTTCAAGTAAAGAAAAATTTTTCTTCTGCAGTATAACGATTAAAGGATTTAGAAGATGACTTTGATTCAACTGAGTCATCATTTTTCTTCAACGTTATTGGGTTTGCGCTTTAAAATTTGCCCTATAATTATAAATTTGCGAAGGCGATATTTCAATTATACGACAGAGAGGTTAACTGTACTAATATCAGGATGAGTGTCTAAAAATCGACAATTTCGTTGGTAGGTGTTTGGCGTTCTTGAAATCCGCGATAATTTCGGTCTAAAGATTCTTCATAGAAAAACTCCTTATACCCCCAAATGTTTTTGCGAATTTCGTACCAATATCATGTATTTTTTACCATACAAAGGAAAAGTTTTTATCTCATGCTTCTGGACTGCAATGTCCCCTGAGACATGGGGGGATTTCTTCAGCTCCTAGAATTCTGTTCACCGTTGGTAGCGAGCAACCTGGTGGATAGCGACATCATCGT
>JABFRR010000003.1 GCA_013141065.1 Bacteriovoracaceae bacterium
TATAAAATTGATCTTCCAACGCCTTCTTCCACATGATAATTGCATGCTCTGATTTTTCGTGATCCTCGGCACCCACCCCACTACAAGACGGCTCCAAATATCGACGATCACATATAAGTAAAATCGTACTGATCTACATTCAGATTTTGTATTTGAGATACATCCCAAGACCAAACTTGATTATGCCCTGTTGCTACAAGCTGAGGCTTCTCACGATTCAATGGACGCTTAATACCTGTCTTACTTCTTTTGCGTTAAAAGGTCCGCATCTTTCGCTATTCTATAAAAAGGTTGCCGGCGAGGCAATAATTCTTTTTTCTTCATCAATCAATTTATAATAGATCTCACGCGGAGAATAATCGGCCCACTCTTTCTTAAGCAGAACATTAACGATCTCTTCCTTTTCTTTAAAAGATAATTTATTCTCAGGGGAGGTTTTTCTTCCCTTTTTCTTTATCTCAATTTTATTGCTGGTCTTTTTCCAAAGAAAATATGACCGAGTAGGCACTCCCACGGAATCACAAAATTTTTCTATCGTGATTCCAGCATCAATGGCCTCTTGAGCAGTTTTTAATAACTCTTTTTTTTCTTCAATATTAAGATTTAGTCTTTCTTTTTTAGCATATCGAAAGTTTTTTTTTGCAACACGAGAAGGGTCGATAACTTAGCAGTTGTTTTCTCTTGCTCCTGAAGTTCTTGTTGAAGTCTTTCAATTTCGATTTGATCCTCAGACTTTTTATCTGATCTTTGCTTTCTCTTCCCCAAAACTTCAAGTGAGGCATTCTTTACTTGATCTCGCCAGCGTTTAATATCTGAATCATATAGTCCATATTTTCTAAGTAATTTGGCCTTGCCTTGATCGTCGGCCTTTAAATAATTTTCAAGTAAAGAAAATTTTTCTTCTGCAGTATAACGATTAAAGGATTTAGAAGATGACTTTGATTCAACTGAGTCATCATTTTCTTCAACGTTATTGGGTTTGCGCTTTAAATTTGCCCTATAATTATAAATTTGCGAAGGCGATATTTCAATTATACGACAGAGGTTAACTGTACTAATATCAGGATGAGTGTCTAAAAAATCGACAATTTCGTTGGTAGGTGTTGGCCGTTCTTGAAATCTGGCCAATAATTTCGGGTCTAAAAGATTCTTCATAGAAAAACTCCTTATACCCCAAATGTTTTTGCGAATTTCGTACCAATATCATGTATTTTTTACCATACAAGGAAAAGTTTTTATCTCATGCTTCCGGACTGCAATGTCCCCTGAGACATGGGGTTCCTGGCATTTTTAGTTGACCAGATTCAAGAAATTAGTTGTTACACATTTAAGAAATTAATTGAAAAATATGAACAAAAATCCCGCTTGTGGAAAAAGCTTGAAAGCGGTTTTGAGTTTCTAGAGTTTTCTAGTTGGGATCAATTTTATTATCGAATGTGCTATAATGAAATGCCACCGTCTTCTGGGTAGGTTTTGCGCCCGTTCTGACTTATATTTTTAAACTCTTCAAAGACATTCAATATAAAACTAGTTTTCTTTAAGAAAAGTGTGAACTTTTTACCCTAAAATTACAGGAGACTGAAATCGGGTTGACTGGTCGAGAGGCCGGGAACCGCTGCCAGACATGTAAATATTACAAAGCTGATTGATCAGAAGACATTGCTGCGATATATTAAACTGTCATTAAGTTTGGAGGTCTAAATGTTTTCAATTGGAGATTATGCAGTCTGCCCCGGTCACGGTGTCGGTCAGATTTGTGACATTGAAGAAAGAGAAATGGGTTCACAGACCAAAACTTTCTACATCATCAAGATTTTAGCTAACGGCATGACCGTTATGGTGCCAACTGATAGTGAAACCGGAATCAGAGGGCTTGTTGGTGACGCTGAAGTTGCTGAAGTTTACAAGCTTCTTTTAGATCACGACATTAAAGTTGATAATTCAACTTGGAATCGCAGATATAGAGAGTATTCAGCAAAGATTAAAACGGGTTCAGTTGTTGAGATTGCTGAAGTTCTTCGCCAGCTTTTCTTGTTAAAGGACAAAAAGAGTCTTAGTTTTGGTGAAAAGAAAATGCTCGATCAATGCCGTGAATTATTAGCACAAGAGATCTCTTTAACTAATCAAATTGACAAAAACTCAATCAATGAAAAAATAAATTCTTATTTCCAATAGGCAGTTATGTTAGACTGTTAAAGTCTAATAACTGCAATTTTGGAAAAATATTTATGGAAATTCTCGTCTTCAATAATCTTACTCGTTCAAAAGAAGTATTTAAGCCAATTAACCCCAAAGAAATCAGATTTTATAGTTGTGGCCCCACAACTTATAACTTTCTTCATGTCGGAAATGCGAGAGCTGCTGTGGTGGCAGATTTATTTCATCGAACACTTAAGGCCTTTGATTACAATGTTAAATTTGTAAGAAACTTTACAGATGTAGATGATAAAATTCTCGAAACCGCTCGAACTAGAGGTATTCATCCTAGGGAGCATGCTCAAGAGTTTATTAAAGAATGTCTAATTGATTATGATCACCTCGGAATGTTGCCGGCTTCTGTCATGCCTTTAGTGAGTGAGACGATGCCTGAAATTATTGCGATGATCGCAGAATTAATAAAAAAAGGTTATGCCTATAAAGTTCCCAAAGATGGTGGAGAAGAAGTTCTCTATAATGTTCCAAAATTTACTGATTATGGAAAACTCTCTAAGGTCCAATTGGATTCACTTCAACACGGAATTCGGGTTGAAACAGATGGGCATAAAAAACACCCTTCCGATTTTGTTCTTTGGAAACCAGCCAAGCCGGATGAAGGGTGGAGTTGGGAGTCACCATGGGGACAGGGAAGACCTGGCTGGCATATTGAGTGTTCAGCAATGGCGAAAAAACATTTAGGTGACACTATAGATCTCCACCATGGTGGAGTAGATTTAATTTTTCCTCATCATGAAAATGAAATAGCCCAATCAGAAGCAGCTAATGGTTGTCCATTTTGTCATAATTGGGTCCATAACGAATTTCTTAACTTTGGTTCAGAGAAAATGTCTAAGTCATTAGGCAATGTTGTGACGATTCGAAAATTTACTGAAACTTATTCTGGGGCAATTTTAAGACACATACTTTTATCAGTTCATTATAGATCTAAATTAGAATGGACGGAGGATTCGATTTCTAAAGCAATCAGTGAAATTGAACGTATTCATGAATTTGCCATTAGCTTGTATGGCACTCACAAGTCTCGAGATATACACGCAGGTGAAATTGAAAAAGTTAAAAAAGCATTTATAGATATTAAAAAAGAATTGGCCAATGATTTTAATGTTCCAGGTGCGATGGGAGTATTTTTTGGTGTAATTAAAGATTATAACCGCATTGTTAAAGATGGTTGTGCTGACGAATATATTTATGCTGTCATGGATATTGTGAATTTTATGAAACTAGCAACTGGTCTGATTCATGATTATCCTGAAGAAGTTTTAAGACAATTAAATCTAGCAAGAAAGCATTTATCTGGAACTAGCAATGCTGGTGGTGAAGCTGAAATAGAGGGACTACTGATTGAAAGAAAAGAAGCTCGTGCCACTAAAAACTGGGGACGATCTGACGAAATAAGAAATCGTCTTACTGAATTAGGAGTGGTCGTTAAAGATAATCCAGATGGAAGTTATAGTTGGAGTTATAAATAGTGAATGACCCTAAAAATATTTTTACTGAAATGGGAGAAGTAAAGTTTGATCAAGATCCTTTTCAAAAAGGTGGAAGTGATTATTTTAATCCAGCTGAATTTAGAAGATTAGTTGAAGCCCGCCGTTCTGTGAGAAAATTTACTAATGAAATAATTCCAGACTCTGTTATTGCTGATTGTTTTGATTTAGCACTCTTAGCCCCTAATTCTTCAAATTTGCAGACCTGGGAATTTATTCGCGTGAAAACCACAGCGATAAAAGAGCAAGTGGCCTATGCATGCTTTTCTCAATCAGCGGCGAAGACTGCAGCGGAGCTTATTATCTGTGTCGCCCGGACAGACAATTGGCGTGCTCATAGTAAACAAATGCTTGAAGAATTTAAAAAGCTTCCTATAGAAACTCCTAAAGTTGCTAAAACTTATTACGGTAAATTGGTTCCTATCGTTTATAGTGTAGGATGGCTCAACATTCTGACTCCATTTAAATGGATTTTTAATACCATCGGAGGATTTTTCACCGTTGTACCGAGAGATCCTATCAGTAGCTTTGGAATAAAAACCTGGGCGACGAAATCATGTGCTCTGGCCTGTGAAAATTTAATGTTGGCCATTCGTGCCCATGGCTTTGACACTTGTCCGATGGAAGGCTTTGATGCTTGTAAAATCAAAAAAGCTGTTGGTCTCAAAGGTGGAGCAGAAATTGTTATGGTGATTGCTGCCGGAAAAAGAGCAGATGGTGGAATATATGGGCCGAGATTAAGGTTTAATAAGTCGCAGTTTCTAAAAGAAGTTTAAGTTTTTTCAAGGATTGAAAAATGAAATATGTCATACTTTTTTTGATGCTAGCTTTTGAAGTAAAAGCAGCAGAGCCAACTTCAGATTTTTTAAGTCTTTGTAAAACAACTCTACAAAATAATCAAAAAGCACTTCCCCTTTGTGAGACGATTCATCAAAAATATTTTTTAAAAAATAAAACATCGGATATTGCTCCTTTTTTACCTAAAGATGTTGGGGCACCAAGTTCTCCCATAGATGATAAGGTGCAATTTTTTATATTTAATGATCCCAATTATATGTCTGGGATAGCCTACTGTTATTTTGTCTATAGAAATTGGATTAGCCCTAGTGAAATTGGGCCAGATACACTTGCGATGAGCGCATCTGGATTTTCAATATTAAATGAAAATATAAAGGACTATCAAAAGTGGTTAGTAGCAAGTACCGAAGGAAAAAAATGTAAAAGTCGAGTTGAAAAAGAATCAGAAGTAACAGTTGCCGATTTAGAGATTTCTTTAAAAGGAAAAGTCGCACTTATTGGAATTAATCCTTACGCTATTATTCATTCACCAGATGTGTCGCTTGAAAGTGTCGAAAAAGAAATGCTCTTAACGGTCAATCATGAAAGAATTCATGCTTATCATGTGGCCTGTCCTTCTTTTGAAAAATGGTCAATAAAAGAATGGGAAAAACTTCCAAGTGCTAAAAAGAATGAGTATATTAAAAAATATCCAAGTTACACTTGGAGCATCCCTAAAATTGCAGGAAGAGAATATATAGGCTTCTTATTTGAATCAACTCCTGAAAAAATTACTGAACATGTTAAGGGTTGTAAAATCTAATTTTACAAAACGATTTCATGGGCAATGTCACGCTCATTATACCTTGAAGCCATTGTGTGTCCGTACGCACCGGCATTATCAATGACAACTAAATCACCGCTGGTGAGTTTGGGTAATTTTCTTTTGACTCCAAAACAATCTGCTGTTTCACAGATAGGACCTACTATATCAGTGGTGAGATTTTTATTCGATTTTGTCTCTGGCAGAACTTCATGATAAGCCTCATAAAGTGCCGGACGGATTAAATCATTCATTCCAGCATCAACAATGGTAAAGTGGCAATTATCAGAGACTTTAGTTCTTACAACTCTTGAAACTAAAACTCCCATTTTTCCAACGAGAATTCTGCCTGGTTCAAATACAACTCTAGGACAATGTTCAGTCTTACTGTAGTAATATTTTTCCAAGGCCTGAGAGACTGTTTTCATGTAAGTATCGATTGAAGCAAGTTTGATTTTTTCTTCGGCCGTATAGTCGATTCCAAGACCCCCTCCCACATCGAGAAACTCCAAAGGGACATCAATGGACAAGGCAAGTTTGGAGAGTTCGGCAATGGCCTTTATCGTTGCATTTAATTCTGTTAATTGACTTCCGATATGAATCGATAGACCAACCAAGGTAGTATTGGACCAAAACTCTTTAACATCTATAGCTTCAAGAATATCTTCTTTTAATAATCCAAATTTATGGGTTTTATTACCAGTTGAAATATGTTTATGGGTTTTTGCACTGACTTTTGGATTGAGTCTAAAGGCGACTCGGGCCTGGCGCTTCAATTTTTTGGCAATTTTATTTATGAGTTCAAGCTCTTCAATGGATTCGACATTAAAGGAATAAATCCCTTTTTTTCCACAACTAAGAGCGAAGGAAATTTCTTCAGATGTCTTTGCAACCCCTGAAAAAACAATTTTTTGTGGGTCTATTCCCGCCTTGAGTGCTTTTTTTAATTCGCCGCCGGATACAACATCGGCTCCGCTTCCCATCGATTTAAGTAAACTCAAAATTTTATCATTTGAATTAGCTTTGAGCGCGTAGCAAATAAGGGGAGAGGGGATCTCATTACTTAAAGCTGTTTTTTGAAAATTGCCATAATAATGTCGCAGCGTTTTTTTACTATATAAATAGAATGGAGTTTTAAGCTTTTTGGCTATCGTGTCCAATCGTTTTCCATCAAAAGTGAGGTGATTATTTTTGTATTGAAGAGGACTTGGTAGTATATTTTTCATAGAAACATTATAGAAGATCAAATCTCAATGAATAAAGAAAATTCCAACAAAAAAACAATTTTTAATTTGGTCACGCCATTTGAAGCAGCAGGGGACCAACCCAGGGCGATTAAAGAGCTTGTCGATGGTTTTAATGCTGGGAAAACCAAACAGACACTATTGGGTGTGACAGGATCTGGTAAAACATTTACCATGGCCAATGTGATACAGGCTTTAGGAAAAAAAACACTTATCCTGGCCCATAATAAAACCTTAGCAGCTCAGTTATATGCTGAATTCAAAGAATTTTTCCCACATAATGCTGTTGAATATTTTGTTTCCTACTACGATTATTATCAGCCAGAAGCTTATGTGGCGGGTTCTGACACTTATATAGAAAAAGACTCAGCGGTTAACGATGAAATTGAAAAACTGCGCCACTCCGCGACTCGTAATTTAATTGAACGAGAGGATGTCATTGTGGTGGCTTCTGTTTCGTGCATTTATGGTATCGGATCAAAGGAAGAGTATGGGTCCCTCAAGGCATCCCTTTCAGTAGGTGAAATTCTCGATCGAGACGATCTTCTAAAAATTTTGGTGGCCATTCAATATGAGAGAAACGATATTGATTTTTCTCGTGGAACTTTTCGAGTGAGAGGAGATGTTGTCGAAGTGTTTCCGGCCCATGAAGAAAGTAATGTGGTCCGGATCGAATTTTTTGGAGATGAAGTTGAAACCATTGCCATGGTTGATCCTTTGCGTGGAAAAGTCGTTGAATCTCTAAAGTCTGTGACCATTTTTCCCAAATCACATTACGTTGTCAGTGAAGAAAAATTAAAAAGTGCATTGGAAAATATAAAAATAGAATTACGTGAAAGAATTCAAGAATTTCAATCTCAAGAAAAATTACTTGAAAGACAAAGAATAGAACAGCGAACTCTTTATGATATAGAAATGATGGAAGAGCTTGGTTATTGTTCAGGAATCGAAAATTACTCTCGTCATCTTACCGGTGCTAATCCTGGAGACCCACCACCAACTTTAATTGATTATTTTGATCGCGATTTTTTAATGATTATCGATGAGTCCCATATTTCTGTATCACAAGTTGGTGGCATGTACAGAGGGGACAGGGCCCGTAAAGAGAATTTAGTCAACTATGGTTTCAGACTTCCTTCTGCTCTGGATAATCGGCCTTTAAAGTTTAATGAATTCGAAGAACGACAAGATATCGTGATGTATGTGTCGGCCACTCCAGCTAATTATGAACTAGAAAAAACTCATGGTGAGTATGTCGAACAAATTATTCGTCCAACTGGTTTATTAGATCCTGTAATAGAAGTTCGTAGTGCAGAAACTCAAGTGGATGACCTTTTAATTGAAGTCAGAAAGACTATAAAAAATGGTTTTCGAGTCTTAGTGACAACCTTAACTAAAAAGCTCGCGGAAGAATTAACAAAATTTTATGCTTCTAGTGGTATTAAAGTTCGATATTTACATTCTGATATCGACACTCTTGAGCGCATGGAAATATTAAGAGACTTAAGACTTGGTGAGTTTGATGTATTAGTGGGAATCAATCTTTTAAGAGAGGGTTTAGATTTACCGGAAGTGGCATTAGTGGGAATACTGGATGCGGACAAAGAAGGATTTTTAAGATCTGATAAATCACTCATTCAAACGATAGGGCGAGCAGCTAGAAATTCAGAAGGGCGGGTTATACTTTATGCATATAAGACCACTAAGAGTATGAACTATGCTATTAGTGAAACTCAAAGAAGAAGAAATATTCAAGAAGCTCATAACCTCAAGCACGGTATTACTCCTATCACTATAAAAAAAGCTGTGAGTGGAGGAGTGATTGAAACACTCAGAGGTACCAAGGCAGCCAAAGGTGCTAAGAAAAAACAATCGATGGAACATCTCACACCAGAAACACTAGATAAGCGCATAATAGAATTAAAAAAATTAATGAAAGAAGCTTCTAGGGATTTAAATTTTGAAGAAGCAGCGAAAATTCGAGATGAAATTAAATCAATAACAGATTTACGAATTTTGCTGTGAGATAAGTTTCGAAGTCAGCTTCGCAATTCTCACTCGGCAATCAATACTATGATCATGATCTAGGAGAATGTCTTGAAGCTCTTCACCGAAGCCTAAAGTGAAAGCAAAATCATCTGCCTCAACTTGTGCAGTCAATGTTTCAATCTTTTTTTCAGTGTGTTGATAGAATATATGGCCAAGCTCGTGGGCCAAAACTGCTACAGCGTGAAGTGCACTTGCTGATCTCAACATGGTGATCATCTCTGGAAAAACTAAAACCAGATGATGATTTTGAGTCCTCCCAATAGCACAACTGAGATGGGCCTGACAGGGGATAAAGTAAGTTGGATGAGATGTAAAAAATTTTATGTGCTCTTCTTCATTTAGACTTTCCAGTAAAATAGTAAACGCTCTTTTTATTAAGCGGTCTTCACTGATCCATTTGTGATTTTTGTCTTCTATAAATTGTTTTATAAAATCAGCTTTTGAAGATGACTGTTTTGTGTTTTTGTTTAATAGTGGCAATTTTTTTTTAATTAATGCGAACATATTTAACTTATCGACAATTTTTCTCAAAAATTAACTTTTCTAGACTGGTACCGAGCTTTTAACTCAGGTAATCTTTGACCCCAGTGATTAAAAGCAAGAATTTAGGTAGTATCATAACTAAGAGGTTATTAATGCTTAAACAGATATGTTTATTTTTCATCGTCTTTTTTCTCATAATGGGAGAAGTCTTTGCGATCGAATCTCTTGATGGGTTTTTAGTCAGTGCCTACGATGATCGCTTTAAAGTTATTTCTCCTGAAAAATTTAAGGCGAATATGGAAGTCATTGTTGAAAATAAAACTCTAGTTAGGCTAATTGGTAAGCTAGTTTTAAATAATAAAGACAGTGTGAATTTTATAGCAGTAGATTCAGAACAATATAAAACTGTGAATGTTAAGTTAAAAAAAAGTGATGTCTTGCATTTTGTTCCACTTACACCCGCTTTTCAAGAAGTAGAACTTATTGTTGGTAATAAAATTTATGAAATTCCTCCCAAAAAATGAAATAAAAAAAACAATTCTCGTTATTTCCGATCTGCACCTGGGAGCGGGATTAATTGTTGTTAAAAGGAAAAATTTCCTAGAAGATTTTCATTATGATAAGGAACTAATTGAGTTTATTGAATATCACGGAAGTCTTCATTATCAAGAAAGAGAAGTTGAATTAATTATTAATGGCGATTTTTTAGATTTGCTCTCGGTTCCTTTTGTTCCTTATTTTGATGATGAATTTTGGAGTGAAGAAGCATCATTAGCAAAACTTAAAATGATTGTTAATGCTCATCTTGAAGTTTTTGATGCTCTAAAAAACTTTATAACTTACCCTAAAAATTCAATTGTCTATATTCTAGGTAATCATGATGCCGAATTGGTTTTTGAATCTTTAAGACAGTATCTCGTTGATTTATTTCCCCTCGAGGATCAGTCAAAATTCAAGATTTTACTTAACACAGATGATGTTTATATTCCTGTTGAGGGAGTTGTTTTAAAGCACGGCCATGAATATGAAGTGGCCCATCACTATGATCCAATCAAATCGATTGCGACAGACATTGATGACAAAAAGTATTTTATACCTCCTTGGGGATCGTATTATGTCACTCGTGTAATTAATAAATTTAAAGAAGGGCGAGATTATATAAATTCAGTAAGGCCAATAAATAAATTTATCATCAATGGGATAATTTACGATACTCTTTACACTGTCAGGTTTGGATTTTCTAATTTTTATTATTTTTTCATGGTTAGATTTCTCATGATTTTCAAACAAAAAAAAGGAATACTTGATGTTTTGGACCTCGCTCGTCAAGAGATTCAACTCTTTCAAAATTATGAAATACTTACTGAAGAATTCGTTACCGCCAATGAAGATGTCCATGCATTAATTGTCGGTCACACACACGATCCAATTTATAGAGAATACGACGATGGATCAATTTTCATCAATACCGGTACATGGACAAAAATGTACAATTTAGACTTTGGAAAAAATTTTTACGGTGCAAGATTAACTTTTGCAAAAATTGATGTAAAAGAAAAATTGGAACCACTAGAAAATATAAGCAGTTCAAAGTTTGATCATCTCGATATAAGCCTAAATGAATGGAGGGGTAAGAGTGACTTACCCTTTAAAGAATTTCGATATTAATTATTTTACTCTACTGTTGAATAACATAGTTCCATATAAATGGGACCCATCTCAGAATCAAATGGGATAACAACAATCGTCGTTCCAGCAGGATATGTAATCGAATGATTTTTTCCTTCAATAATCGAAGGAATCGCCATATTAGATGAATAGCCTAGTGTCTTGAGATCTCTCTTGGCATTACCCATAATCATGTTTACAAGTTCACCACCCATATCATGAATATCAGGATGATATGTTGTATAGGTTTCAGAAAGCATTTTGCTCGCAATTTTAAAATAGGTTTCGTAAGGAAATGAGATAACGAGCATAGCTTTATAAGGTGACTTTTTGTCTCCTTTATCTAGTTCACCAGATAAACCAATAAAAGCAGTGATATCACCTCTAGACGTAGTTTCCTTTTTAATTTCAGGTTTTTTAGGACTCAAAGTACAAGAGGCCATTGTTAAAAAAATATTTTTACAGGCATCTACAAATGGGCGAGAAAAATCGATAAAATTGTTTTCAGTTGACATGTTTACTCCAGTTATAAGCCTAAACTTTGCATTAAATCATCTATAGAATTTTGATTAAGATTTCCATCGATTGTACAAGACGATCGATCGATATCTTTAAATTTTGCCGAAAGCCAATTAAGTCTTGTGACTAATGCTTTCGGATTAATTTTTTTCATTGAACTGTCATTTCCTTCTTTAATCGCGGTGATCATTTTTCTTAAGACATCAAGAGAATCATAAAGAATAGCAACCACAACTTCAATGAGAGGAATGTCTTTAATTTGAGAAGATTTGTAACCGATTATTTTTCCTAATTCACAAAAAATAGCAACTTCACTAGCGCCAATAGATTTAGCCGCACCCATGATTCTATCGATAATCTGACCAAATTTTTCCAATTCTTTGGGACTATTGGGATTTTCTTCTAAGTGTTGCAAGCATTCTTCAAGTTGATCAAAAAGACTTTCAGCCTCGATACAAAAATCAATCACAATTTCCTTCATAGAAGGATCATCAAGCATTGTCATATTAAAATCTCATCTTTATTTAAAAATTTTATCAATCTTTTCTTTAAGAACTGCCGCGGAGAAGGGCTTAACAATAAAATTACTGACTCCAGCTTTTACCGCGATGACAACGTTACCTTGTTCGGCCTCTGCCGTGATCATGAGAAATGGGAGTTTTTCTAATCCACTTGTTGATCGAACATTTTTTAATAAATCGAGTCCTGACATTTGAGGCATGTTCCAATCTGAAACTATAAACTCATAAGGATTTCCTTCTTTGATTGCATTTTGAATCATTGGCCAGGCCGTGGCACCATCGTCGGCTTCTGTAATATTGGTAAATCCAATTTGACCTAACATGTTTTTAATTATTTTTCTCATTGTTGACATGTCGTCAACTACGAGAATTTTGATGTCTGCCTTTAGTGCCATTAATTAACTCCTCTCAAAATAAAAATTATGCTGCTTTGTTTTTATCTAAACTTGTATCGATACTTTCTTTATTTTCAATTTTATCAGTATTTATTAATGTAATTATAGACTGAAATACCTTTTCTCCAAAATCAAATTCGAGGCCTTGCATATAAGATTTTGATTTCATCGCGATTAAGATGGCCTTCATTGATTGTTTTCCACCAGTAATTTTTCCACTTGAGTATTCAAATAGGTGGGACACAGCCCCCACAATCTGAGAAAGGAGCTCAATTTGCTCACCATATTTCATTGAAGGATAGCCGTTTCCGCTCATGCGTTCGTGATGATCAAGAATAATTTTTTTACATCTTTCACTGATATTGATCTGACTTTTTTTAATTAAATGATGACCCAGAATTGTATGCTTTTGAAATAGAGTTCGCTCTTTTTCTGGGAGCGATAGGTAGGGGGTTCTCGCAATTGCCAGAGGAGTTTGGGTGAGACCCAAGTGTCCCAAGTAAGCTCCGCAGATGATGTCTGATAAAGCATCCTGATCAACTATATTGCAGTTCTTTGCTAGTAGATAAGATACGGCAACAATTCTGTTAGTAAAATTATCTTTGTCGAGGTGAGTTTTAGCCAGGTGTATGGCCAATGAAACAGTGGGGGAAATTGTCACGCTAAAAGTTAAAATCTCCAATCTCGCATTTTCAATGATAACTTCAAAATTGTCAGTTTGACAGGCCAATTCAAATTGGCTTTGGAAATGAAATGCCCCTGATTTTTCGTCATGCATTTCTTTAAGCCTGATATTCATCAGTCTTTCTTTTTCTAGTGGATGAAGCTCTCTTTCTTTTAAGGAAGGAATTTCACTAGCATTCATCTCTTGAGCGACCAAAAAAGTTTTTCTCTGATTTTTTAAAATGGCCAATCGACCACCTTTATCAAAAAGATAATCAAGGAAATCTAAGTGTTCTTTAGTAAGAGGACGATTACCATTTAAAAACATTGAGAACTTTTTATGAAGTGGATTAAAAATATAGAGTTGAAAAGGAAAATTCTTTTTTCCTTTTAGATGTTCTCTTTCAATAATAAAAAAATCATATTCTGTTTTCATGTCAATTTTCTCGAAAATTCTCTATTAACTTGCTTTTTTCTTACCAAATAAACCGCTGAAAAATCCCAAAACTGTTTTTTTCTCTTCAGGTTTGCTTTCATTTATATGTGCCTCAGCTTTGTCCTCAAGTTGCGTATCTCTCAGTGGTTGAACCTTGTAGCGCTCAATCGTATCTAAAAAGACAGTTCTGGCCATTTCTAGGACAGTCAAGATGGAATTGGAACTCTTTGGATCTATTCCACTTGGAAAATAAATATACGCCATTCCCATGCGGTCTATTCCATCAAAATAGGGAAAAATCAATTCAACTGCCTTTGACTTAAGTTCTTGTTCTGCCCAGCTAGGCAATTCAACATCTTCCCAGACAACATCGTTCTTTATTATTTCTTCACAACGCCAAGTAGACATTGATTTCTCTTGAAAATGTTCAAAGAGAACTTTGTCATTTTTCTTTTCGATCCACCATTCTTTCAGCGTTGTTGAAACCTTATCGTTTGATGCTTCAGAAAACATACTATAAGATTCACTAAATTTTTTCTCAGACAATTTATAAGAATAAAAAATAGGAATACCTTGATATTGACTTAAGATTTCTTGAGCAAGTAAGTTTAAAATTTGTTTAGGTTTAATTTCTTTTGTATAAATACTATTAATTATCGAAATCGAAAAATCTAAACTTTTTGGATCAATTTCGACGACTTTAAAAGATCCCTCATCATCATCGTTTTTAAGTTGATTATTAATAGATCTTATAGACTGGCCTTCAGCGTTTTGGTTCCAGCCACTTGCCATTGAATCGAATTCTTCTTTGAGCTTGCGATAGTCAATGGTCTGTTCACCCAAATCTTTTCCAGTTCCTAGGTCAGGGCCGTTGCCACTACGTGAACCTTTTGTCCCATTTATGAGCTCTAAAGTAGTCGTTTTTTCTGTTAAATTATCCCAACTATGTTCTTTTTTCTTCGCATCTCCACCGCGATAAAATGAATCGATTTTTTCGACATTTCCTTCATGAGTTGTGTGTGTGCGAGTTTTAGCAAATTGAGGATTGTTGAGATCTCGCTGTCTTTGTTCTTTTTCTTCGATTAGATTTTGTGGAGAGGTTTGTCTTTCGCGCTCGTTTAATGTCGGTTCCTCGAGAGATTTAAGTGATAATCCAAGATCATCAGAATCATCTAATTGCTTAGAAGCAGCTTCTTTTTCTTTGCCGGGCTCTAGCTTCAAATCGTTTACAGATTTTTCTCTATAGTCTTTATTGGATTCGTCTTCAACATTTAACTCTCGTTTTTTGTCTTCACTATTATCCGTTTTATCTATTTCTAGTTTGTTTTTATCATTTTCATCATTGTTTTCTTCATTGTTTTTTTTCTTTCGAGCGTAGAGGTCTTGAGAATCAGTTTGTTCATCTAGATCTTTTTTTGATCCGTCAGATCGGCCTTCCATACGAGTTCTTATTTTATCGACTGTCCCTTCGTTGCCAATCATATTTCCATCAATTTTATCAACTTCTCCTTCATGAGAAGTATTTGTATCTTCAGGAGTGATGTCATCTTTTTTGGATTTTTTTAGAGCTGCTTCTTCAAGATTTAATTCTTTATTTTTTTTTCGGCTATTTTCTAATTCCGAATTGTCGTATTCCTTATTTTCTTGAGTAATTTCTTCTTCCGCGATTTCTTCAGTTTTTGCAATCTTGCCTTTAAGGTGACCACCTAAATCTTCTTCTTGAAATTTTTCTTTTTCCTTTTCTAGAGTATCTTCGATTTGCTCAAATAATTTTTTTCTCTCTTTCGTCGCCTCTGCTTCAATGTCTTCTTTTTTCTTTTTCTTTAGAGCTTCTTCAAAAAGTAAATCCAGGTCGTCTAAGGTAGGTGACTTGTTTTCGTCTTCTGCTGGAAGATCAGGCTGATCAAGCCTTTTTTGCTTTATTGAACCTTCGTCAATCACATCTTGATAATTGCTTTTTTTCTTTTGTGCTTCCTGTGCGATTTCTTGATCGATACTTTTTAGACTTCTAAGATTTTCGTCTTCTTCTTCACCGATTATGTCACTTTTTTTATTTTTCCCTCGAAGATACATGTCAATGGCATTTTCATCTTCGAGAAGTTCTACTTTAGAGTTTTCTTCTTCGTAACCATTATCATTGGCATTTTTTTTTCGGTCAGATTTCCAATGTGTGTCTATAGATTCTTCTTGTGGCTTAATTTTTCCTTTAAGATTTGCACCGTAGTCGAGTACATTGTCATCATCAGAATTAAATTTCTTTTTCTTAATTAGTTCTTGATCGTTAGTATTAGCTTGAGACTCAGATTTATTTTTTATTTCGAGCTCGGCTTCTTCCGCTGATATGGGCTTATTGGTTTCAATTGATTTTACAACTTTTTCTGCTTCTTCTTGTGGCTTAGCTGTTTTAATAGAACGCATGAGCAGTTTTACTTTGTACAAGAATGTTTTTGGAGGAGTACTTTCTAAAATACTTTCAGTTAATCCTACTTTTGTAAATTTGATTAATGTTTTAGCAGGTATTTCTTTTGGTGAAAAAAGTATCGTTTTACACTGATTTTTTGCGAGCATTGATTTATTTTCTTGTAAAAAAGTCGCACATTTTTTTGCGTTTGATGCAAGAATTAAACACTGGCCAGTTGTTGCAATGAATTGTGACAATTCTTTTAAGTCATCAATCAATGAAATTTCGATATTTTCATCGCCCGCAATTCCTTCAAGAACTTCATGCAGTTTTTTAACTGGCTCTGACATTGGGGGAATTATGATTAATTGTTTCTTGTTTTCCATACACCAGTCATTTCGTCCTTTTTCCTCTAAAAAGTGAGAAAAATAGCAGGTTTTCTCTATAAAGAATGAAACAAGATACCTGATCTTTTTGGTTTGAATTCATCGCAAATAAAAATTAAAAAGCTAAAGCTTCCAAAAATATAATCCGAAATAGTATTCAATCAAAAGCTGAGTCATGGTGACGACGCTTGAAACCAAATTCTGTTGAGCAGTATGCTCGTTGACTAATCCGCATAAGGATAATCAAGACCAAGGAGGGACGACCGAAACTACAGGGAGGATCTCATGGGTTTACGTATCAACACGAACGTTACATCTCTTGCTGCTCAACGCACACTTGGTGTTAACAACGCAGAACAAGCTTCGACACTAGGGAAGCTATCATCAGGGACTAGAATCGTAAAAGCTGCAGACGATGCTGCAGGACTAGCGATCTCTGAAAAATTAAGAGCACAAATTAGAGGTGTCAATCAAGCGGAACGAAACGCTAATGATGGTATCTCAATGATTCAAACTGCAGAAGGTGGTTTGAATGAAGGCTCAAACATTCTTATTCGATTAAGAGAACTTGCAGTTCAATCAGCATCAGACACAGTAGGTGAAGCTGAAAGAAAATTTACAGATCTTGAATATCAAAACTTAAAACAAGAATTAGAAAGAATTTCTCAAGTTACAGAGTTTAACGGAAAGAAGCTTCTTAATGGTGAAGGTGATAAGTACGATTTTCAAGTTGGTATCAACAATGATGATTTTCAAGATAGAATTAAGTACGATGCTGCTAAATCGAATTCTTCACTCGCAGGATTGGGAATTGGTGAACTTTCTGTCGGAACAAAAGATGAGTCACAAGCTTCTTTAAACAAGATTGACATGGCCATTCAAACTGTTTCAGGACAAAGAGCAGAATTAGGTGCGGTTCAAAACCGTCTAACTTCTACAATTAATAATTTACAAACAAGTTCAGAAAACTTATCTGCTGCTAACTCTCGTATTAGAGATACAGATTTCGCTGCAGAATCAGCAAGAAATACAAAGATGTCTATCTTAACTTCTGCTGGTACATCAGTGTTGTCTCAAGCTAATGCTCAAGGACAAGCTGCACTTAAGCTTTTAGGTTGATTCTTAGTTAAAAATTTTTTTAAGAAAGGCCCGCTAGAATGGCGGGCTTTTTTTATTTTAGAGTACAAAATTTTCCCCTGGCTTAGGAGCTTTAAAGTTTAGTACTTTGAGCTTGTCCATCGCTAAGAACAAATCTTTTTCTGGCGAATCAATGGCCTCATCAGTTAATTGAAAAGTACCAAAATGCATTCCTAAACTTAATTTAGACTCCAAATCAAGATGAGCAAGGACAGCATCTTCTGGGTTCATATGCATGTCTTTCATAAACCAACGAGGTTCATAGGCACCAATAGGCAATAATGAGATTGTTGGCGCTCCTAATTTTTTTCGAATCTCTTTAAAGTGATCACCATAACCAGTATCACCGGCAAAAAATATTTTTTCATTTAATGATTCTATAAAAAATCCACCCCATAGAGATTTATTGATGTCGAATGGAACTCTTGAAGACCAATGCTGGGCCGGAGTAAGTGTGATTTTTATTTTTTCTGCAATTGTTTTTGAATCCCACCAATCAATTTCAATAATATTCGTTGCCCCAAATCCTCGAATAAGTTCAGCATTATTTAGGGGAACAATAAACAAGGGGGAAAATTTTTGGTCAAGACGCCTAATAGTATCTCTATCCATATGATCATAATGATTATGAGAAATTAAAACGATATCAATTTTTGGCAAATGTTCAAATAAAATGGCCGGTTTATGAACTGCCACAGGACCTGCAAATGAAACGGGACTTACTCGATCACTCCAAACTGGGTCAGTTAAAATATTTGTTCCTTGGGATTGAATGAGGAAAGTCGCATGAGTCACAAATGTAATTGAAACTTTAGCAGGATTTGGTTCAGGTGGAATAATTTCAGGAAATTTGACTGCGTGCTTTGCGGGCCATTTTTCAGCAGAAAAACCAAACTTCCATTTTAATAAATCAAAAAAAGAATTGGGATGAGTTCCATTGGTATTATAAAAAGTTTTACCGTTATAATGATCAGACATCTTATAGTTTCCGTTTGTTCCACAAGAATACAATAATGAAAAAAGAACTAATATTTTAGCATTCACCATTTTTTAAAAAACCTTGGCTTTGATCGCCCCTGGACGATTCATTAATCTGTCCATATAGCGAGCTATTTCAGGGTTAGGTTTTACTAAAAAGTCGTGTGCCCCTGGTATGACAGCTGCGAGCATAATATCAGCAGCACTAAAACCACTTGATAAAATGTAATCTTGCTTGCTAAGAACTGGTAACAATATAGTCTTCATTATTTCACATTGTTCTTTTACAAATTTGTGGGTCACTTCAGTTTCTTCTGGTGTGTTGACATGAGTGAACATTCTCGCAATCACACATTCAAGGCTGGCCGTCGACCAAACCATCCATTTAACATATTCGGCCCGTAAATGAATATTTTCATAATGAGGAGCGAGTTTTCCAAGCGCGTATCGATCGGCCAAGTAAAGACAAATTGCCGCTGATTCATGAAGAATTAAATCTCCATCTACTATTGTTGGCACTCGGCCCATAGGATTAATCAATCTATAGTTAGCAGAATCCATTCCACCTTTTTTCTTATCGAGAAAATGATTGCGGTAAGGCACTTCCATTTCTTCAAGCAGCCAGCGAACCCTGTCACTTCTATCTTGATAGGCCATTGCATAGAGATCAATTGGTTTATTCATAAAATCCTTAATTTTAAAATTTAAAAAATGGCGTCAAACCACATTTTTTTAGACCTTTCATTACAATCAGATTCCCAAACGTGACGAACTTCAAGATAACTCATTATTCCTTCAGGGCCCATTTCACGACCAATGCCTGATTGTTTAAAGCCACCAAAAGGCATCCCGGGATTTAATAAATGATACTCATTGATCCATACGGTTCCAGCTTCAAGTTGTGAGGCGATCATATGAGCTTTTTCATTGTCATTTGTCCAGACAGCACCAGCCAGGCCATATTTAGAATCATTGGCAAGCGTGATTGCTTCTTCAATTGTTTTAAATTTAGTAATTCCAACAACTGGACCAAAAACTTCTTCATGAAAAATTGTATTTTTTGGTGATATAAGAAAAGCAGTTGGTTCTATGAAAAATCCATTTTTTAATTCACCTGTCGTAACTCTCGAGCCACCACATAACAAAGTGGCTTCTTCTTGTTTTGTTTTTTCAATAAAACTCATAATGGTATTAAGTTGTTTTTCACTGACAACTGGGCCCATGCCAGCATTGGGATCACTGGTTAGAGTTGGTTTAACATCTTTTATTCGTGACAAGAATTTCTCCATGAATGCCGGATAAATTTCATCTTGAATTAAGAGTCTTGTACCAGAGTCACAGGCCTGTCCAGAGTGGTAAAGGAAAGCATAAAGTGCTCCATCAACGGCCAGAGATAAGTCAGCATCATTTAAAACGATGTTAGCGGATTTTCCCCCCAGTTCCATTGTGGCTTTTAAGACATGGGGAGCGACACTTTTTAATATTTCTTTGCCGACTTCTGTTGATCCAGTAAAAGCTACTTTACGAATTAGTGGATGTGATATGAGTGCGCGACCAACATCTGCACCACCTGTAATAATATTGACAACTCCCGCTGGCACTCCAGAGTCTTTAAGTATTTCAGCTAGGATATAAGCCGATGCCGGCGTTTCTTCAGCGGTCTTTAAAACAGTCGTGCATCCCGTAGCTAAAATAGGCCCAATTTTCCATCCGGCCATGACTAGAGGAAAGTTCCAAGGAATTATTTGAGCACAAACACCGATGGGAGAAAATTCACGAGAGTTGATTGAAAAACCTGCTCGAGAGGCAGCTTCATCTTTTTCGTGTAGCTTTAATTCACGAGCAACTTTACTCATCACTTTAAAAAAGGAAGCTGTATTGTGTACGTCTGCTTTTGCTTTTCTCATAGTTGAGCCTGAATCTTTGATTTCAAGTTCGACTATTTCACGTGAGCGTTCTTTGATTTTTTCTGAAATTTTAAGAAGTATGTCGGCCCTGGCCTCTTGAGACATACTTTTCCATTCTGAATGATAAAATGCTGTATGGGCTGCACTGACAGCATCGTCTACATCTTTAACTGAAGGGACATGATATTTTGCCACTTCTAATCCATTGGAAGGATCATATGATGTCTTTAGAGTATGATGAGAGGAGTTTTTGAATTCACCATTGATAAAGAGTTTAATTTCCATTTTTTCCACCTTTTTTAATATGCCTTTAAGAGTTCTTTAAAATGACTATCTTGAATTTTTCCATTTCTTGAGCACATGAGATTATCTACATCAATTTCATAATAGATCATTGCCTTTTCATTCGTGTCGTAGAATTCAAGGTAGCAGTCTTCAAATCCTATAACATGGCCGTATTCATGACGAATGGTCCACATTTGGTCAAGACTTGAAAGAGGATATTCAGATTCCATTGTTATAAGATTGCCTGCTATTCCATTTACATTGGCCGTTACTCCAGATTTAAACTGAATACTTGGAATGTCTTCACTCGATTTTTTAAAATCTAATATGAGATATTTTTGATTTTTAGACCATTCAGCTTCGACATTAAACTTTAGCCAATCCTGCACTTCAATATTTTGAGGGATTTGAAAAGGAGAAGTGAGAACATTTTTATCACTATCCCAAAAGATTTCAGGACGTGTTTTTTTTATTGTAAAAAATAGGTCGTACATTTTTTGGCCATATTTTTTAAAGCGTTCATAAAAGCCGAAGAGATTATTTCTTTTTAAGTAGGAAATAAGTTCATCTCGGCAATCATTTGGATCAAAATCTCCATTTTTGCAAAGATCGATAAGCCATTTTGTATATTGAGATTGTTCATGAGAGGGCATCGTGGGATAACTTTTTAAAACAATTTCTAAATTTGGTATTTGACCTAAATGGAGGAAAGCTCGAACATCAAAAATTGATTTATTGATATACCAAGAAAGCCATTCTCGTGATTTTGCCCATCTAATAGTTGCTTGATAAATTCGATCTAAACTTCTCATGGAATTGACAAATTCCTCATCAGATACAAAAAGGGGAGGAGTTGAGGGAAGAGTCTCATTTGATATTAGAAGTTCAACTAATTGAGGATGAGTTTTTAATAAAAAGTCTTCTAAACGCTTTTTTAGAATAGAAGTGTTATTTTTTAAGGGATCACTGTAGGGTATACCCCCAGATTTTTTAGGAGAAGAAAGATCCAGCCAAGTATCTTTAGGTCTATTGGCATTAATCGTATTGATCCATAAACTAGCTTTTTTTCCCATGGATAAAAGGTTTTCGAGCTCTTTTACTTCAGGATCGAGTAAGGAATTTTGTAAAGAGAGTTTTTCTTCTACTGCTTTAATTTGAGCTTGAGAAAAAGGTAAACCAAAGGGCCCGACATGTGGGGGATGTTCAGTTTTAAGACTGGCACTTCCATCAGAACTCATTAAAGTAAAAATTAAAAGTGTGAGGGTTTTTATTAACAATTTTTAAAACTCACAGCAATGCCTTGACCCACGCCAATACACATTGAGGCAAGACCCTCTCTTATTTTTTTATCTTTTTTCATTTGATGAGCAAGAGTTGTGACAATACGAATACCAGAGCTTCCCAGAGCATGGCCAATGGCAATAGCACCGCCATTTTTATTGACGATGTTGGTATCTAAATCAAGTCCCTTAATGCAGGCAATTGCTTGAGCAGCAAAAGCTTCATTGAGCTCAACACAGTCAAAGTCAGTAATTTTTTTGTTATATCTTTTAAGTAGTGTCTTCACTGCTTCGACGGGGCCAATACCCATTGTGTTGGGATGAACTCCTCGAGTGGCAGCACCAGTAATTTCAATCATAGGAGTAAGTTTATGAGTTTTTAAAAACTCTTCACTGACTAAAAGAAGTCCTGAGGCACCGTCGTTCATTGGGCTTGAATTTCCAGCTGTGACAGTACCGTCTTTTTTAAAAACAGGTTTTAGTTTTGCCAGGGCTTCAAGACTTGAGTCTGTTCTTGGGCATTCATCTTTAGAGAAGATAAAACTTTCTTTTTTTAATTCGACGTTAAGTGGAATAATCTCATCACTAAAATCCCCACGCTCCCATGCACTGATAGCTTTTTTATGAGAGTTCACAGCAAACTGATCTTGTTCATCACGAGAAATTTTATAAATACTGGCCACTTCTTCTGCAGTTTCTCCCATCGTCATGAGGGGGAACATTTTTTCCATTTTGGGATTTTGAAATCTCCAACCTAATGTTGTATCAAACATTTTTTGGTCTCGTCCGAAAGCTTCTCCGGCCTTTGCCAGTACATAAGGAGCACGTGTCATACTTTCAGCACCAGCAATAACTAAGCAGTCAGCTACTCCGGCTTGTATACGTGAATATCCATCAATCAATGCATCTAAAGAAGATCCACAAAGTCGATTTATTGTTGTTCCGGGAACTTCAAGTGGATAACCGGCTAAGATCAAACTCATGCGAGCTAAGTTTCTATTGTCTTCACCGGCCTGGTTTGCACATCCAACGATAACATCATCAACGAGAGTTGGATCAAAGCTGAAATTTTGTTTTAAGTCTAATAAAACATGGCCTAAAAGATCATCGACTCTTACAGAAGAAAGTTTACCAGCTAATTTTCCAATGGCAGTTCTTTTTGCATTAACAATATATGTTTTTTTCATAGTTTTATGGCCTCTAATTTAAGTTGATGTGAGATTCGGTAGCGGTCTTCACCAGTCACTTCTCTTAATTCACGAAGGAGTTCAATGATGAGCGAAAGTCCAATTTTTTCTCCCCATTCAAATGGGCCTAAAGGGTAATTCACCCCGTGTTTCATAGCGAGATCAATGGAATCTTTACTTGCTAAATTTTCTTCAATCGCAAAATAGGCTTCGTTAATAATCATAGAAACGACGCGTGGATAATGAAAAGCCAGTTTTAAATTGTCATGAAAAACAGGAGTCATTCCAATATGCTGATAAAAGTTTTCGATGACAGACTTAGTCGCTTGGTCTGTCTTATCTTTTACTGAATATTCAAAAGCTTTTGACGGAGAGTAAAAAAAAGTAGAGACGGCACCTTGAACATAGGGGCAATTATTGTAAATCCATTCGCCCCAAGAGAGACTTAAATCACTAATGATTTTTGCTTTTGTCGTGCGGGCCAATTCTTTGATGAAATAATATTTTTTTTGAGTGCGCAACTGGCTGCAATCAATGACGTAGTCATAGATATCAAAGCTGGCCATTGCCTCTTCTATACCCCTGACCTCGTAATGCATTTTTATTTCTTTATAAGAGGGGTGATTGTCTTCTGCAATTACTAAAACATTATGAATCATAATGATAAAATCCTATTTTTGTTTTTCTTCCTAAGCGCTGGCTATCAACCATTTCTTTTTGGAGGCGGTGGGGTTTAAACCTAGGCTCTTCAAAAAATGCATGATAAACAGACTCAGTCACACTTAAGTTGACATCTATTCCAATAAGATCCATGAGCTCAAAAGGGCCCATTTTAAATCCACCAACAGCTTTCAATGTGGTATCAATTTCTTTGATGGTATCTAAATTATAATTTGTACATGCCCTTAGGGACTCACCATAAAAGTTTCTTGCAACACGATTGACGATAAAGCCAGGAGCGTCGTTGCATTCGCAGGCAACTTTTCCTCTTTGGTTAAACCAATGTGCGATAGATTGTGCTAGTTTTTTATCTGTTAAGTTTCCACTGATCACTTCAACTAATTTCATGATTGTCGCTGGATTAAAGAAATGGAGTCCAAGAAAATTAGACCTGCGATCTAGGCTTAAGCTACTTGAGAGTTCCGTGATGGGGAAAGATGAGGTGTTTGAAGCGATAATTGTCTCTTTTGAAACAATTTTTTCAAGGTCAGTGAAAAGTTTTCTTTTAATCTCTTTATTTTCGATGATGGCTTCAATGACTAATTCACAGTTTGGTGAAATCTCTTGTAGCTTTACAACCTTTAGTGCTGTCTTAAAGTGATTAGATTCTTCTGCTGTCAATTTGCCTTTTGCAGTGAGGGAATCGAGATTTTTTTTGATTCCCTCAGAACTTAATAATGCAAGTTCATAATTGCTATCAACTAATTCCACATTAATTTTTTGTTGTAAAAACCACTGAGCAATGCCAGCTCCCATGGTTCCTGCTCCAATGACAACAACTGTCTTAAAAATCATAAAGTCTTTTCTGTTGGCTTACGTGTTTCTCTTTGAGGTTGATCTTCTTCACGGTACTCCGGAATAGTTAAGCCTACTTCATCACACATTTCTTTAATTTCTTTTACAAAGACCTCACGAATTTCGCCGTTAGTTCTTTGTTTTAATCCTAGATTGACATAAAGATCGTTGGAGACACCTTGCGATGAACCAAAAACGTTCATAACTCTAGGCCACCAAAGATTTAATCGGTCTTGTAAGAAGGCTTTTTGTTCAGGATCTTTTGATAATATCTTTACCCATTTATCTCCATGAGCAAGATGCATAACTTCTTCTTTATAAATTCCTTCAATGGCCTTCTTCCAAGGAAGATAGCTTGAGTTGAAAGTGTCTTGAAGTTGGTGTCCTGCTGCACGGTCCATTAGAAAGTTAAAAAGAATATAGTCAGTCCAGTGCTTAATATCGTAGTAAAAAATATTGACTCGATAATCTTCTTTTAATCTTTTAAAACCAATATTGATTTTATCTTCTGGTAATTTATATCCGAGTTCACATTTGGCCGTGTGCTCAGTTGTATTTTGTCCCAATTCGTCTAATAAACGATAGATGACAGAAGCATGTCTCATTTCATCTTTTACCATTTGAGCGACCAGAACTTTTTCTTGAAGTGTTGGCGCTTTTTCTATCCAAGGCATGTAGCCAAGTGCACCCGAGTATTCAGAGTCTCCTTGCATCCACAATAAATTAAGCAAGTGTTTGCGGTAAAATGCTGGCATTTCTTCATTGGCCTCAAAAGTCCTGCCATTTTTAATTTCTTTAAAGAGTTGTAGTTCTTCAGAACTATAAGCATGAGCTGTCATCGGTCCTCCTAGGAGTTATTAAATTATTGTCCGGTAAAAATTGGTGATCTTTTTTCAAGAAAAGCTGTTAAACCTTCTTTGTAGTCTGCACTTTTTCCTAAGTATCTTTGCACTTGGGTTTCTCGTTCCATTGACTGAGTGAAAGAACTATCAAGAGAAGCTTTAATATTTTTCTTTATCATCTCACATGAAAGTGGAGAGAGTTTATTAATTGCTTGAGCGTATTGTTTTGCAATAAATAAAACATCTTCATTTATTGCATTGATAATTCCGGCCTTATGAAGATCTTCACTCATGAGTGCTTCACCCATTAAAAAAAATTCCATGGTTTTTTGGTAACCAAGTGCTCTCGAAAAGATATAAGTTGAGCCAGCATCGGGAGCGAGGCCTAATTTACTGAAAGCCCCAACAAATTTTACATTTGGTTTTGACACTAACAGATCACAAGCAACTGCCACTGAGACACCGGCACCAGCACAAACTCCATTAATAGCCGCAATTACGATTTTTTTAGAATCACGGATCGAGTTTATTAGCGGGTTCCATTCGGTTTCTAATGTGGTCCCTAAATCGACTCCGCCATTATTTGCCTGAACACTTCTATCGTTTAAGTCTTGACCAGTTGTGAAGGCTTTTCCTTCACCTGTTAAAATAATTGATAATACCTCAGAAGATTTATTGGCATCGCGAATAGCGAGAACAATTTCCATTTTAGTATCTGCATTCATTGCATTGTAAACTTCTGGGCGATTAATTGTGATAAGCGCAGTCTGGTCTTCTTTTTGATACTTTATATTTTTATACTGAGACATTCTAATTTCCTTTATAACTTGGAGAACGTTTTTCTAAAAACGCTTGCATTCCTTCTTTTTGATCAAGGGAAGCAAAAGTTAAATAGAAGTTGCGTCGTTCGAAATCCATTCCATCTTTCAAAGTCATTTCAAAGGACTTATTAACGGCTTCTTTGGCTAGGCGAATAGCCACAGGAGCACGCTCTGAAATTTTTAAAGCGAGCTCAAAAGTTTCTTGCATGAGGGTAATTGAAGGAACGACTTTTGCAACTAGTCCCCATTCATAGGCAGTCTTGGCATCAATCATCTCACCAGTTAAGACCATCATCATTGCTTTAGATTTTCCAATAGCTCGTGTGAGTCGTTGAGTTCCACCTGCGCCTGGAATTGTTCCAATTTTAATTTCCGGTTGAGAAAATTTGGCGTCTTCACCGGCGATAATTAAATCACATGACATTGCAAGTTCGCATCCACCACCCAAAGCAAAACCATTGACGGCAGCAATGATGGGTTTGGTAATCAGTTTCAACATTTCCCATGTTCGAAAACGTTGATCATTGATTTGGTCAATAGGTGTTGCTGAAACCATTTGAGCTATATCTGCTCCAGCTGCAAAAGCTTTATCACTGCCAGTTAAAATGATGACACGGACTTCTGGATTGGTATCGAGTTTTAAAAAACAATCGACTAATTCATGCATGAGGTCTGTCGATAAGGCATTGAGTACTTTAGGACGATTAAGAGTCACTAAGGCAATGTGAGAATTATTTTTATAAGGAAATTCACAAAGAATATTTTCCATAGTGATTATACCTTGATTATTTCTTCTTCAGCAAAATGAACTGAAACGATATCTTTGTAATTTGTGAAAGCATCTTTTCCAGCGGCCATATTTTCAGGAGAGCTCATTGCCGTTTTAAAATCATTTTGAGTTGCAAAACAAAGCTCGGCCACTAAGTGTAATTCACTTGCTCCTCGAGGTCCGCCGGTAATTTTTGAGAATCGAAATTCTTTTACGAGTGGGACTTTTTTTGCAATTTCCATGTGGCTTTTGTACCAATCATTAAATGCATTAACATCGGCTGGAGCTTTGTAGATTGCAATCATTTTAAACATATGTTTTCCTTGAGTATTTCATTAGTAAATTTTCAAAATATTAACATCAGACTTTTCTCTTTAGCAAATGATCCCTTATCATTGCTTTAGACAAAGATTGACTGAGTGAGTCGTACTCGTTGACGATCATTTTCAATGCAGTGTGGAAATTGAATAATATCACCTAAGAGCATTTTCATTTTGAATAGATTCGTGAGATATTTTTCGGATGAAAATAGAAATAAAAAATGGAAATGAACTCATCATTGAAGGCGGCCTTGAAGCCGGGTTTCATCTATATACTGGCTACCCAGGTTCGCCTCTAGCGGACTACTTCAATATTCTTTATGAAAGAAAAAATGAGTTTAGACAAAAAGGCATAAGAGTCGTCATCGCCAATAGTGAAGCTAATGCCGCGGCCATGGCCTCGGGAGCAAAGCAGGCCCATAAAAATGTTCTTGTGGCCATGAAGTCGATGGGTTTACATGTTGCAAGTGACGCTTTGTCGGTCGGCAATTTTGCCAATCCTGGTACAGGTGGTGTTGTCATTGTCGTGGGGGATGATCCCTGGTCAATTTCGACTTCAAGTCCAGCTGATTCACGTTACTTATTTAAACATCTTCACATTCCATTTTTAGATCCATCGACCCCACAAGAATTAAAAGACTGGATGAGTGTTGCTCTTGACTTGAGTGTTACGACTTCTGTCTATCAAGGAGTACTGCTGACAACCTTTATGGCCGAAGGCGGTGGTCGAGTTTTATTAGGTGAAGAGAAAATTATTAACCATGAACTCATTGAACTTGATCCAAGTACTTTTGATCTTGCTAAAAATGTCATGGTCCCGCCCAATTCGATGCGAGCAGATGTAGCGATGATTAAAGAGCGATTTCCCAAAGTCATAAAAAAACTTAAGGAATTGAGTCTTGACCAATTTTTTGGAAAAACTGATTCAAAACTTGGCTTCATTACAAGTGGAGCTGTTTTTGAAATTTTAAAACAAGTCTTAGATGATAATCATGCACTTGAGCGTTTTAGCTTATGTAAGATAGCTGCTCCTTATCCTTTAGTTGATGAACTCTTGCTACCCTTTTTAAAAAATCTTGATACATTAATTGTTGTTGAAGAAAAGCGAGGTTTTCTTGAAACAGAAATCATTGAAGTCATAAATAGACATGCTCTTAAGTGTGTTGTGTATGGAAAAACATTTGACGACATTGAAGGATTTCCAATTTACGGTGGATTAAATTACGATATTGTTTGTGATAAAGTTTCACAAATATTATCTAAACTAGGTTATCAGGCCTGCCATCAAACATCTCCAGGTGTTGTTTTAAACGAGATGATGCCAAGGAGACTACCGACATTTTGCCCAGGATGCCCTCACAGAGAAACACTTTCTCTTCTTAAAGATTTACGAGGTCATTTAAAAAAGCAAAACATTAATCTCATTTCACATGGAGATGTTGGTTGTTATTCACTTTCGTTTTTGGAACCCTTTAAAGAAATGCATAATCTCTCTGCCATGGGACAAGGGGGAGCTCTTGGAGCAGGTGTCGATTTATTTACCACAAATCCATCAGTCGTGTTGATGGGAGATTCAACTTTTTTTCATTCTGGAATTACGGACATCTCAAATTCTGTTCAAATGGGTCATAATATTACTTACATTCTTCTTGATAATGACAATACTGCAATGACAGGACACCAAATGTCACCACGAACAGGAGAATCAGTTGATGGCTTTAAAAGACCTGCTCAAGATATACTAAAATTAGTGCAGGCCTTAGGTGTGGACGAGGCGATAGAAGTCAACCCGAGTGATCGATACTTTTATCAAAATCTCCTGAGAGAAACGGTTTTAAAAAATGGCACAAAAGTTATCATTTCAAATAAAGAATGTGCTCTTACTTTTCATGGAAGAAGTAAAGCTCTTGAAAGAAAAATTTTTATTAAGAACGAAACAATTCCTTTAAAATCTTTTTATCAAATCAATACAGATGCCTGTGAGGATTGCAGAGCGTGCGTTGAAATGACAGGTTGTCCTGGTCTATCTCAAATCTTTGATGCCTATGGAAGTAAAGTGACCATTGATCCTCAAATATGTGTGAGTGATAGTTACTGCACAAAAATAAAAGTCTGCCCAAGTTTTGAGTTAGTAGAAGTAAGGGATTATCATCCAACCAAATATCAAAACCGAAATCAAGAAAACTCTGAGAATTTTATTTTGGCCAAGCCCTTGATGAAAGTGTCACTTGAAGAGATATTAAAGGGTAGAGATTTTAGAATTGTCGTTACAGGCGTTGGTGGATCTGGAGTCACAACCATTTCAAGAGTTCTCGCTGAAGCAGCTAAAGAAATGGGTGGCAGGACTGATATTGACTTTAAATTTGTCGATCAAAAAGGTTTGGCACAAAGAAATGGGAATGTGACAAGTCATCTCGCACTTTATAAAAAAGGGAAATCTCACGCGCAAGTAACTCCTTTAGGTGGCGCAGACTTATTATTATCTCCTGATTTATTAGATGGCTCTCATCATTTGTCTTTTTTAAGTTCACAAGGTGAGGCGATCTTAGACACTCATTTTCAAATGCCACTTTCAATTCTTCTCGATCGAGGAATTGAAAAAGAACCTATTAATGAAGAAAGTTTAAGAACGAAATTGAAGACACTCCTCAAAGAACGCTTGAGTTTATTGCCACTTAAAGAAAGCTCTGAGCTTAAATTAGGTAAAAGTGTCTATGCCTCTGCAATGATATTGGGAGCGGCCTTTCAAAAAGGTTTATTACCTTTTTCAGAGGAGGATTTGAAAGGTGCATTTAGTAGAACTATGAAAAAAAATGAACTAGAAAATAATTTAGCAGCATTTACTCTGGGACGCAGGCTTTCACAGGGAGAGATGTTTGATCAAAAAATAATTGCTCAAAACTCACTCAGCTCCATTGAACTTTATCGTCAGTCTATTCGTGAATGTTTCTTTTTAAATGTAGAGACTCATCTTGCACTTTTTGAACATTCAGTTTCGGAGCTCTCACTATTATTTAAGAATCATCCTAAGATAAAGGATGAATATTGTGCTCGATATATTCATGATCTTATTATTTATGATAAAGGTGTAAATGTTAAGGATTTTATAAAAAATACTCACGCGCTCTTACCAATTCATGTCGAAAATATCGATATGGCCTTAAGGGTTTTAGCAAAAACTTATTTTATTAAAGATGAAGTTTTTATTGCCCACACGATGGTTTCACCCATGAGAAGAGTCAGTGATGATCGATATTATAAAAATTTGGGATCAAGTTTTCATAAAACTTTTATTAACCGTCCGAGCTTTGATTTGGGATCTAAAAAGATAGAGTTTGATTTTTCTCCAAGGGGATGGATGCTTAAAGTAATGAGGCATGCGAGGTTTCTTAGAACTCTTTTGCCAGCATGGCACCATAAAGAGCATTTGATCGCATTGGAAGTTCGAAATAAACTTTACTCAAACGAGTTAAGTTATTCTGATCTTAAAAGATTAGACAATATAAAGGGTTATCGAGAGGTCCGTTATGAATCTAGTCAGTACCTGAAGGTGTAAACTATTTTTAAGGTAGCTGCCTTTTCAGTAAAATGGGGGCAGCCGTTTTTGGATCTAGTGGCCAGTGATGTCTTGGATACTCCCGACTCAATTCTTTTTGCATTTGAGGATAATTATTCACCCAAAAGCTATTCAGATCTTTTGTGACTTGTAATGCCCGTTTGTGAGGTCCCAGTAATTTAAAAGTGAGAGGAATCTTTCCCTCTGCTATGCTTGGTGAATACGTTAATCCATAAAAATCTTGTATTACACTTTCTGCGTAGACCTCATAGAGATTTTCATTGTGTATTTCATAATGAAGTTTTGTACTTCTTTTATCTGAAAAATTGATTTTTGTGGGAAATAGTTTATCGAAGTCTTGAGTCTTCTCTTTATTTATATAATCTAAAATTTCACTTTTTAACTCAAGTAGAAAGTCTTCTTGATGCTGCAATGTGACGACTTCTAAATCACTCCATTCTAAAGAATAAATATCGATGAGCATTTGTGAGTCGTAGTTGTCACAATTTGATTGACCAGTTCCATAAAAAAAAGAAAAGAATTTATATCTAATAAGATCTTCTGATTTGAAAAAAGATTCCAATAAGTTTTGAATTATGGCCCTTCGTTCACTGTTTTTATCATCATTGTTCTTTTCTGAAAATGACACTTTCTCACTTAAGGTCAGAATACCTAGTTTGGTTCTATGTAGGGTTTTCTTTTTTCCAGTAGAAGTGATCTCATCTATAGATACTTCTTTAAGTACATGCTTGAATTTTAATAGAGCACTGACTTCAATTGGGTAAATATCAGTCACTTCATCAGCTGCATTTGTCATGAGGATGATAATAAAGGTTCCTTCTGGGAGTCTTCCATATTTTTCTTCAACAGAAGGATGCAATATAAAATTTTCTCCATTGTGCAATATAACTTTTTTATGTGCGCTAATAATTCCAGCAACATCTAAAAAACCATGAAGTAAGATTTCATCCAGGTCCATTTCTTTGGGAGAGGCACTATAAGATTTCTCCATTTTATTTCTTAACTTTAATTCAAAGTCTTTTTTTAATTCTCTTTCTAGGTAAGGCGATAAAATATGAAGTAAGTCCTTTATTTGATTTATTGAGATTGAAGGTATTTCACTTTCAATGAGGGCCAAACGTAAATCCAGACTCAAATCTAAATCCATACCTTTTTTAGTTAAGTGAAGTGACTTATCTATTAAAGTTAAAAATTCTAATTGTTGATAGCTAATTTCTTGATGATAACTAGGAGGTGCTTCTAAAAAATAGCTCAATTCAATGCTTGTATGTAGACGTAATATAGAAAGGTAGGATTCCATTAGTGAGGATCTCATGACTTCAGGAATTTTAAATTTGGGCCTTGATTCATAATCTTGTTCAGAATAAAGGCGATAGACATAACCATTGGCCACTCGATTTGATCTGCCTGCCCTTTGGTCAGCGTTTGCTCGAGCTATTTTCTTAGTGATGAGTTTTCCAAAACCAGTTTTAACATTTCCTTGGTATTCACGCTCAAGCCCTGAATCGATAACAACATTTACAAATGGTATTGTTAGTGATGATTCAGCAATATTTGTAGAAATAACTATTTTTATTTGTGAGCGGGTTTCTGAATAGCTCAAGGCAAACTCTTGCTCATTTTTACTTAGTTCACCATGAAGTGGGGCCAGATCATAATGACTCATTAATTCATCATCATTATTTAATGATTGCATGAGCTCATCAATTTCTCGTTTACCTGGAACAAAAATGAGAATCCCTGTGACTGGATCGTTTTGCTTAGGAATTTGTTCTTTTAAAATGGTTTTGACTTTTATTGCCAATTTTTCTTTTAAAACAATGGGATTATTTTGCAAAAAGAAAATTCTTTGTGGAAAGGGTGGGACAATGACACTAAATTCCTTTAGGTCTGGAATTTTTTTCTTTAAAAATTGAGTATCAATTGTTGCTGACATAAAAACGACATGAAGAGGTATTGATAATCTCACTCTTTCTTCCATGATTTTCTTTAGGTGGTAAAAAGCGATATCTGTTTCTAGGTGACGTTCATGAAACTCATCGAGAAAAATAATTTCATATTCACTCAAGAGTGGGTCGTTTTCTATTAACCTAACCAAAGTGCCTTCAGTAATGAATAGTAGTCTTGTCTCTTTTGAATAGGCCCTTTCACCTTTAAAAAGATAACCTACAAGTTCACCGACTTTAGTTTTTAAATCAAAACTAATTCTTGTTGCCTGCATTTTTGCAGCAAGCCTGCGAGGCTCAAGGACTAAGATTTTATTTGCGGTGTGATTTAGAAGTGCTGCTGGCACTTTTGTCGTTTTACCAGAACCCGTGGAAGCATTAATTAATGAGTACTGAACAGACAATATCATCTGAGATATTTGCTTTAAATATTGGTTTATTGGGAGAGGAATCAATTGAGAATTCATGGTTAGAGAATATTTTAAAGTAGCTCAGACTACAATGAAATTTGTACATACTATTTTTAAGATCTTAATAAGATAATTTTTTAGATAGTATTCTTCTTTTTTGTTTGGTATTGACAGGGCATTAATTACTCACTCAAGGAGATCTTATGAAAATTATAGTCATTTTTAGCCTCTTGGTCTTTTCATCCCTAGCAATGGCATTCGAAGATAGATGTTATGACTCTGCAAAAAAAATAGCGTTTTATACAGTCAAAGATAATGAAGAAGTTCTCACTTTAGAAGATTTTGAAAATAAATACAGAGAAGATAGTGTTGAAGTTATTAGGCATAAAAGTTGGCAAGAAGAGTACTGGTCGTTTTCAAGCAATTCTTCAATCATCAATGTTGAAATTCATTCTCTTAAAGGTAAGTGCTTTGTTAAGAAAGTCGATTTTTCACAAAATGACCAAGATTGGGAATAAAAAAGGATTATCAATTTAGCTTTTAAGTTCAATGCCTCGTTTCAAGCGAGGCTTTTTTATGTCAGTTTTACTACTCCCCACCATCATAAATTAAATGTTGTTATACTTGAGCGAATTATACTTATTTGGCATTACTATTGCTTGGATAACGATTGAAAACAACTCCACCAAAAAAACGGATGATTTTTGGAGCCCTTTTAGCACTATTGTAGTGCCATAAAGGCCCTAAAAAGATTGTTTTATTATTTTTGGTGACGTTAAGGAGATTTAGTATGCATTTTTTCACACACTTTTTTCTTATGTTACTCGTCTTGGTTAGTGCAGTTTCAGCGAATGATATTCCTGGCTACATAGGTAAGCAATCTTTTAGATTGCAAGATGATCAGGAACTTGAAAACGTTAATCGACGTGCTGAAGATGCAAAAATTAATGTCGCCAGGGCAGAACAAGCTCAAGAGCAAATAGGCAATCAACTTCGAATTCTAGAAAATCAACAGACTTCTATAAAAGATAAAATGGAGCTTTTGGCAAAAGAAGTTAGTGATATGAAAAATGCTAAGACTTCTTTAGTGACTAAATTAGATGAACTTAAAAAAACGCCAGAAGTAAATGCAGAGGCAATTACCAATGTCACAAAAGAAATTGCTGATCTCGATGCAAAAATCTTAGAAAGAAATAAAATTGCAGGGGCGCTTAAACTTGAAAGTGCGCCATTAAATGTTCGTATCGATCAAGTAAGAAGTGATTTTAATATTGCTGCAAGAAAAACAGAAGATGCTCGTCAAAGAATGCAAGTTATTGCCAGAGAAAGAGAAGAATACCGCTTAGAATTAATTGCAGCAATTAAAAAAATAAATTATGAAGGTTCTCGTGTTGGTCAATCGGATGGTTCTAGTGATGGTGCTGATCTTGCTTGGAGAATGGCAAATGATCGTGGAGCTATCGACGGAAGTAACGATGGTGGAAGTTCTGGAACTAGAGACGGACAAGATCGTTTTTACCGAAGAGGATCAGAGCAAGGGGAACGTGATGGTTCTGCACGTGCTCGCCTGGATGGAGTGAGAGACGGTTCAAGAGAAGGAACACTAAGTGGTAACAGTACTGCTGGATCTCGCGAAGGAAGAATCGTTGGATTAAAAAGAGGTGATGCTTCTGATGCCGCAAGCGTTGGGACAATTCAAGGAAAAAAAGCTGGATTTGATCGTGCCGTTGTGACTGGTGCAGCTAACGGAAGAAATATTGGTGAGAGTGAAACGACAAAAAAACTTGAGACAGAACAACTTAAAGATGTAGGGCTTGATGGATCATTTGCAGGAAGTTTTGCAAGAAGATCACCTGATTATCCGGGAGATTTTAATGGGTCAAATTTCAGACCAACAATTAATCACAGCAAAGAAATTTTAAGAAAAGCTTATGCGGATGGATATCTTTTTAATTATCGTCAGTTCACGAGATATGAATTCGAAAGACGAATTGATAATGATTATAATCTTCGTTATGACGCTAGTTTTAAAACAGCTTATGACCAGGCCGTTAATAGAGATTACCCAGCTTATTACGATCAAGGTCGTAGAGAGGCAGACGCTCGAGCTTATGGACGTGATTATCCAGTCATTAAGGGTGATGCTTTTAAAGCGGCATTTGACCAATTTAATGAAAATCCTAATCGTGGCAGTGGAGAATTTAAAGCTGCTTATGCTCAATCAGAGCTTTCAGCTTATAACGAAAGATATGAGGCGATCAGAGTTTCAAATTTTGACCGTGTAGAGCAAGAAGTTTTTAATGCGAATATCACAGCTCAGACAGAAATTTATCGTCAAAAAAGAACGGCTGAGGTTACGGCCATTTATAATAACCATGCTATCTTAGATTTTGTTTCAAGTGAAATGTTTGATGGTGGAATTAAGGGCGTCGCTAAATTAGATGGAGTTTTCCAACCAAGTGAGACAACAATCCATAATGTTGTTATTCGCAATTTTGGATTTAAAAATGCTACGAATGTAAGTGTAGTATTAAACGATGGCCAGTCATTTCAAATTCCAAGTATCCCGGCCAGAAGTCTAGTTTCGATAAAAGGTGCAGGTCAATCTTTTGTGACTTCAGGATTAAATACGACTTATAAGTCTAGTTTAAAAGTTATCTCGCCACTTACTTCACAAGATGCAGTTGAAGCGCGACACTTTGATAGATTTAATGGTGGTGTATTAAAAGAAGCTGATATTAAAAATGTGCGAGTTGTATACCCATTAGCGCTTTCAGGTCTTTCTCTTGAGTCTCAATTACTTAAAGGAACAAAGAATAAATTAAAGATCACTCTTACGAATAATTCAAAACGTGAGTATAAGGGTGAATTAAAAATTAAATTGTTAGTTAATTCTCAAAATCCAATTATTACAAAAGAATTTAGTACAGTTGGAACTCTTGCGTCTTCTTTAAGTTTATCTGATGCTGAAATTTTAGTTGATTCTGAAGCAGATGCTTACAGAGATTTATCTTTATCTGCTTCTATTGAACAAAATGGCGTTTTAATCGGAATTTTACCGGCCGATTTTGTGACGATGGCAAAAGCACAATTTGCCGATAAAGGTAACGTGCCAGTCCTTGTTGCTAATTCAGATACTCACCTTGATAGATTCTTAGATGCACTAAACACATTAGGTGGATCTGATAAAGTTTCAATTCTCGATTTAAGTTTAGCTTCTTTAAATGCTGGAACGATTAATAATGGTTTATCTGAAAAAGTTCTATTGATCGTTGATGATGCTAATGGCTCAAGTATTAAATCGCTAAACACTTTTGTGTCTAAGTCAAAGACATCGGCTTATTTATTTATAGATGATGCAATATCTGGATTAAAAAATGTTCAATCACTTCCTGCACTCAAAGATGCAGTTAAGCTTTCATATGGTAAACGTCCAGTCGTTTTTTCTAATCCTCACCGGGCCACTGGTGTGTTAAAGGCATCCTCTTTTATGCAGTCTAGCCTTGCTAATATGAAAGCTGATTTAAGACTTTCATCTTTACTGGCGTTAAGTGCACCAAAGCACCTTGCTGTGTTGAATGCAGAAGTCACTGCCGATGGATTTTCCACTCCAAATGATGCGATTAAAACTTTCTCTCTTAAGGCCTTATCAGAAGTATTAGCAATCAATATTGCTTATGATGAATCAGGTGGTATTTTTAGTCGTGATAAAAAATGGGCAAAAATGATCGCAGAAGACGGTTCATTATTTCACAATCAGTTAAAATCGGCTTCTTCAGGTGACGTTGTTGTTTCTAAATTGCCAATGATTTTGTCGGCCATCGCCATGAGAGAAACAATATCAAGTGCTATGAATAGAGGAGAAGGGATTTATCGTGAGATGAAACTCAAAATCACGAATGCAACAAACAATGTCTTAGATGATATGAATAAATCTTTTGAGAAAAATTTGAAAAAGAATTTTAAAGAGTTGTATAATAGAGCCTATGCAAATAAGGCAACCCACAACCCATTTTTTATTCCTGAGCCAACGAATCCAAACAATTAATATCTTGATAAAATTGCTTAGATTGCCGTTCCTTTTGGGGGCGGCTTTTTTATTTATAGCTGCTGTTTCACCCACTGACGCCTATTCAGAGATTAAAGTTGCCATTATTGATACCGGTTTTTGCCCAGAAAAACTTGTTAAAATTAAAAAAAATATCACAATCCAATCGCAAATCGATTTTACCAGACATAAGAAGTGGGATTGTAGCAAGATTTCAAAAAAAGTCTTAAATTCTTCACCTCGGTTTCATGGCCATAAAGTCTTGTTAGAGTTTTTAAAATTTGCACCCAAAGGAGAAAAAATTACTGTTAAGCCAATGGTGGTTTTTGACTTAAAAGGCGAGCAATCTAAAGAGGCATGGATTAAGGCCATAAAGTATGTTGAAAAGGGAAATTTTGATTTCGTTTTATCTGCAAGTGGTTTTGTCACAAAAGAAAAATTTATTGATGAGCTCCCTGGCATTTGGTTTGTTCCTTCAGGTCGAATAGAGCGTTCTATCAAAAAAAACACAGTGCTTTTTCCTCAATCCTTGGCCCCGCAAGTAAATCTTTATCTCATTGGTGATTATCATGATGGTCGCGAAACATTTTACGACCAGTCTCTACTTTTCCAAAATGTCATTGACTATTATTTTCCTGTTGGTAAGGGATTATTTAAGGGGACATCTAGAGCAGTAGCAGAGGCTTTTGGTATTGCTTTAAGGTCTTGTTATAAAGCAAAAGAGCTTAGTCCTCCTCATGCAATGCGCTTATGTCTTTTGAAGAAATCTAAAAATCTCCGTGATCCCGTGTTAAAAATAGATTTCAAAACCTATCAATGATGTTAACGTTTTTTGATGAGAGAATCAGTATCTGCTGTTTTTACAACTAGCACACAAATTTATTTTATAAAACGACAAAACTATTTATCAGTTTTTCCAGGTTATTACGCTACACCCGGTGGAAAAGTGGATACCACAGATAGTTCTACTGTTCTTGAACACACTTTTTGGCCTTCGCACATAAAACCTCAAATTCTTCACGCATTAATTCGTGAAGTAAAAGAAGAGTTAAATTTTGATTTATTAAAGGCCATAAAAGAAGGTCATGTTCTGGCAATAAATGATATTGGAATTGCCATTACTCCAGAATTTAATCCTTATCGCTTTAAAAATTATTATTTTAATATCAGGCTTAAGTCTCCAATCGATTTTCAAGTGGATCAAAATGAAGTGGAATTTGGAGAGTGGCAATCAGCAGACCAACTGCTTGAACGCTATCATCAGGGAAGTGTTTTAGCTGTACCTCCGGCCATTACATTACTGAAGGCTTATAAACGTAATCCTCTTCATGATAGTCCCATCGATATGACTTTGCCTTATGATCCAGAAACAGAAGTTCCGATGATTGAATCTCTATGTGGAGTGAAACAATTCTTGCCCCTTTCTCACACTTTTCCACCGGCCAATAGAACAAATAGTTTTATCATTGGTGACAATGATTCTTTTAGATACTTAATTGATCCCTCACCTAAAGATGAAAAAGAATTAGCTAAATTTATTAAATCAATTTCCCAAGTGGGCTTTGATCGAATTTTAATAACACATCATCACCCTGATCACTATGAATTTGTCCGCGAAATATCAAGACACTTTAATGCCGCTATCAGCATGAGTCAGTATACCTATCAAGCAATAGGTGAAGACTTTTTTAATGGTTTTGATATTACTTTTTTAAAAGAAGGAGATGTGATTACCAAAAGTCTGGGGAGTGATGTGATAGTCTTTGAAGTTCCCGGTCACGATGAAGGGCAACTTGCTTTGGCACCCAGATCCTTAAATTGGTTTTTAGTTGGTGATTTGATTCAAACTATTGGTACAGTCGTTATTGGTGGCCCAGAAGGGGACATGAGTAAATATTTTCATTCGCTTAAAAAAGTCATAGATTTAAATCCCAAAAATATAATCCCCAGCCACGGAATTATTGTTGGTGGAACTAATAAATTAACTGAGACACTTAATCATCGATTAGAAAGAGAAAAACAAATAATCGCTCTGCTTCATGACAATAAATCGGAGCAAGAAATGCTCGATATTGTCTATGCTGGTTTAAAGCCTGAATTGCTTCCTTATGCTTTGAAAACAATAGAGGCCCATTTAAAAAAAATTAGATCAGATCTAAATCTAGGATAAAGATTTTTTTGTTTTAATAATAATTTCGACAATCTCTGGATTTAAAAGTGTAGAAGTATCTCCAATATTTTCAATTTCATTTTCCACAATTTTTCTTAAAATTCGTCTCATTATTTTACCAGAACGAGTTTTTGGAAGACCATCTACAACTTGAATCAAATCAGGTCTAGCAATTGGGCCAATGATTTTTACAACCAGATCTCGGATTTCTTTTTCAAGTTTTTCTGAGTCCACTACATTATTTGTTGGTACTACAAAAGCATAGATTCCCTGGCCTTTGACTGGATGGGGAAGACCTACAACAGCACTTTCTACAATGTCGACATGCTCATTAATGGCCTCTTCAACTTCTGCAGTCCCTAGTCTATGGCCGGAGACATTGATGACATCATCGACTCGACCAGTAATTCGGTAAAAACCATTGGCCTCTCTTCTGGCCCCATCACCGGTAAAATAATAACCTGGATAAGTTGTAAAATAAGTTTGAATAAAACGTTCATGATCACCATAAATTGTTCGAGCAAGTGAAGGCCAAGGAGTTTTCAAACAGAGATTGCCACTGGCAACCAAATCTTTTATTTCGACTCCTTGTTCATTCATCAAAGCAGGCTCAATTCCTTCTAATGGGAGACTGGCATAACCTGGTTTGAGCTCGGTGATGCCTGCAAGGGCAGATATAAGAATACCGCCAGTTTCCGTCTGCCACCAAGTGTCTACTAAAGGGCATCGTTCTTTACCGACATATTTATGATACCAAAGCCATGCTTCATCATTTATTGGTTCACCAACTGATCCCAAAACTTTGAGGGATTTCATTTTAAATTTTTCAGGTATTTCGTGGCCAAATTTTTCTAGAGAACGAATTGCAGTAGGTGCAGTATAAAGATGTGTGACTTGATGTTTTTCTACCACTTCCCAAAATCTTGCAGGAGTTGGATAAGTAGGAATGCCTTCAAACATGACAGTCGTTGCCCCGTTTAAAAGTGGTCCGAATGTCATGTAACTGTGTCCAGTAATCCATCCGATGTCGGCAGTACACCAAAAAATATCATTTTCCTTATACTGAAAAACATCTTTAAAGCTTTTACCAACATGAACCATGTAGCCGGCTGTTGTATGAAGAAGCCCTTTTGGTTTTCCAGTGGAACCAGAAGTGTAGAGTATAAAAAGCGGGTCTTCTGATTTCATCGTGACGGCCGGACAATAAAGTTCAGCGTCTTTTATTAATGCATCATAATAGTAATCTCTTCCCTGTTTCATCGAAATTTCTTGAAGAGTGCGCTTAACGACGAGAACTGTTTTTATGCTCTCTAAGTCTACTATAGCTTCATCAACCATTTGTTTCAGAGGAACAATTTTATCACCTCGAAATCCACCATCATGGGTGATAATCATTTTTGCATTTGAATCTTCAAGACGTCCGCGAAGTGAGAGTGGAGAAAACCCTCCGAAGACCACTGAAAATATCGCGCCAATTCTCGCACAGGCCAGTATTCCAATCATTAATTCAGGAGTCATTCCCATATAAAAACAGACGACATCTCCTTTTTTAATGCCGCGGTTTAATAATAGATTTGCGAAGCAACAAACACTGATATGGAGTTCTCCGTAAGTGAGAAATGAAGCAAGCTCGTTTGGATTGTTGGGTTCGAAAATAAGTGCTTTTTTTTGTCTTCTGTCCTCAAGATGACGATCAAGACAATTTTCAGTAATGTTAAGCTCACCACCAACAAACCATTCAACATTTGCTTTATGAAAGTCTCCGGTTTGAAGTTTTTCCCATTTTTTTCTCCAAACAAAGCTTTGAGCGACTTGGGACCAATAGTCTGATTGTTCATTTGAAAGAAGTGTGGGCATGATGTTCTCCAGATATTTCAGAAATAGTATGATTATATTAAATCACTTAATAAACTGGCTGACTAGAATGATGCTTATTTTTTATTATTTTCTTTGAATTGGTCTCTGGTAGATTAAAAGACCTATATGATAATGGAATCAGAACTGACACCATTATCATTTAGGTAGAGCAAATTAGTCATTCAAGTCAAATTCAAAGTAAATTTTTGTAAGTGTCAGTTTGCAATCTGAAAGTCTAACACTTACGATATTAACAGGATATTTTTCAAGAGGTGCATCGTCACACGTAACAAGCTGTTTGTTTCCTTCTCCTGCCCATGGATTTACAATAGCAGTAACTTCTGCCGTATTATTATTAATCAACTTAACAACAAATGCTTTCTTGTTTTTACAAACTGATCCCACCACTGGAGCGAGGTTGCCACCTGCCATTTTTTCAAAATCCAAGGCTTGCCCGGACGTCTCAATTGTTCTGGTTCGAAGCGCTCTCAAAACATCATTTTTGCAAGATGGAGATAAAGTTGAAGCCATCGATGACAAAGAGAATGCAAGTAAAGAAATAGCTAAAATTGTTTTCATAAAATCTCCAATTAATTAAGAATGCCAGTTACGTATCATAGAAACATTCGTCAGAATTTGATTCATCTGACTTTTCCCCATAATTACATGGTCGAAAATAAAGTGTAAAAAGATTGGTCGGCCTCAGCGAGGATAACTGGCTAAAAAATCATAAAACTAACTGATTCGCTTCTTAAAGGGTGCTACTCGGTTTGTAAATTACTTATTGATTGGTGTTGTATCGGGAAGATTTATTAGAATTAAAATTGATATTTTTCTTTGAGGTATCTGAACATTTCTACTTTTGCTTCAAGCTTTATTAATCCTCGCCAAATACTAACCGTCCCGGGCTCTCCGTCGCTTTTACGGCCATTAAAGCCCCCCATCTTAGCGACAAATCGTAGGGCCTCTCTAATCGTTATTCTTTGATCATCAGATATCTTATTTTCTATTTTCAAAACGAGTGATTCTTCTTCTGAAAAAGAAAGACTTGAATCTTCATCTGGAGCTGCTTCTGCTAAATGTTTAACGTAATAAATTCTCCACGCAATAACTGAAAATAATGTGATATATTTTTCTAGTCGCTCAAATGTTCTTAATGATGCTCTCTCAACTTTGCATCCGCCATCTTTTAAAATTTTAAAATAATTTTCAATGTGCCAGCGTTTCTTATAATAATCAATGACTCTAGAAGCATCTCCAAAATTTTTCAATGGCAAACTTGTCAGCAAGATCCAGTGCAATCGATCTTTCTCTGCAACTTCCCCAGTCGTACTTATTTCTAATATATTTAACACCACTTTTCTTTTTACAGAAGTAAGTCCATTAAGTTTGAAGCTAGGATCAAAAAATTCTATCTCACCGTACTTTACAATTGCATCCACATCTTTTTTTAACTTCGTATGAAATATTTTGAATTCATGATCAGTTTTCTTTTTGTTCAAATGCCAGCGAAGATAATGATCTCCATTTTCGATTATTCGATCGTGCTTGGATCTAATTATAAAATCTTTATTATTTTTTATTAAAGTAAATAGAACTTCAAACTGATCTGCCTCCCTGTCAGCGACGTGAATGAGTTTTGTGCCTTTAGGACAATGCTTTTCTGTTTCTAAAATTGCCTCTGCCCAACGATCACTTTCTTTCTCCCACATATCATCGTATGCACGACTCCATGTTGATAAGGCCATAACTCCTAGAGGTACATCATTGATATTTACAGCTAAACTATAATGTCCAATAAAACCATGAGTCTCTTGATCTCCAGCTTTTCCACCAATATTACCTAAGCCTTTTATAGATCTTTTTGAATTGAAGCTAAAAAAGCTAGAATAATGAATCATCAAAGCTACAGATTCATTTTGAAGTCTCGAAGAAGTAGACTCACGATGCTCAAATAATATTTTATCTGACGAGAAATTCTTGTGACTGAAGAGACGATAAGTTGCTTTTTTATCTGCAAAGTTAACTACCGCTTTATTAATAGTTTCGTCAGGACGTCGTGAAAAAATATTCGCCATAGAGAAAAAGCGATCGCGAAGTCTTTTATCTCCAAATTCAATATTCTTAAATTCTTTTTCTAGCCAATCGCTTTCACTCATTTAATAAAAATAATTGCAACGATGTGGATGGCCAAGCAAAAAAATCTAACAGGGCCTTACATTTGAAAATGTCAACGAGTTAAAGAAAACTTGTGGGTAATTGTTAGTTTGATTCATTAAGAACATGTAAATTTTTCTCTCCAGGCCAAGAGGTGCACTATTGCCAATTTTTAATGGCACTCAGTGAACATTTCTTTAAGAAGCTAAATGTTTATAATCTGGAGGAATTAAACTATGGCTGCTTTTCCGATCTATTTTCTCAAGTTATTCGCCAGTTATCCGATAAGATGGTCTATAGGAGTCTCATATGAAGATGGTCGTAGGCTTTTTAATACTCACTTTAATAGGGATTTCTGACGTTCATGCGCAGTCTTCTTCGTATGGTTTTACAAATCCGACGCTCTCTAGTAGTGGAACTGGACTTTCTGCAACCAGTAGGTTGGGAATTTCAATCGGTAGTCAATCAGAGCCTGGTATTTCTAGAATTCCGATGCAAAGTTATAGTTCTGTCTCTGGTTCGATTGATTGTCCTCAAACGACTTATTCATTGACTGAACCAATCCAAGATATGACTGAATTTGGACAAAGCTTTTCACGTTTCACAAGCTGCAAAAGGGAACCGCTTCTAATACAGAAGTTTTTGAAATCTCGCTTTAATAATACGAATTGCACTCGGGCTTTGGCCTGTAAAAGAAGTTTAACTGATCCACTTAATGCGGATAAGTTTGAGGCAGTGGATGATAAACTAAATATTCTCATTGCTAAAGATCATGCAAAAAATTTAATTGATCGAAACTTATCCCAATTAGAGCGTCTTGAAATTCTAAAAAAGTATGCGGCTAAAGAATTCAATTTAAAGGTTAATTCTAAATGCTCCGCCCCCCTATCATTAGATAAAAAATCGGATTCGTGTATGCCGGACTTAGTAGGCGAAGGTTTCCAACGTCACCAAGAGTTATGTGAAAAAGGCTCAGCGTGTTTTAAAAATCAAATGAATGGTAGTGGTACAAAATCTTACGCAGACTTTAAAACTGAATTTATTAAAGAAAATCCAGAAGACAAGTCATCTTCATATTTGATGCTGAAATTTTTAGAATCTAAGGTCGATCAAAAAAGCCTTGTCACTTTTGCGAAAGTTCCTCAACAAATTAACGAGGCAGCTAACTTGTTTAGTTCTGAGTCCTTTAAAAAACTCGGTGAAGAAGAGAAAATGAAAGAATTTTTTAAGCACTTCCCACCAGATGGAGCAGGGCTATTTGGAGATCCCGTTTTGGGATTTGATTTTAACAGCAATGATTTTAAAAAATTAAAAAAATCTACAGCATTTAATGATTTGATGAAAATTTTAAATAAAAAATCACTTGATAAAACTGCATTTATTTCAGAGTTTAATAATTTTAGAAAAAAACGTGCTGAATACCACTTAAGTAAAGGTGAAGTCTGTAATTCGGCACTTAGTTTAAATACAATTTGTAATGAAACGACAAAAATCTCTAAGGGAGAACTACTTAATTTAGATTCAGATACAGCTAACACATTAGCCTCTGAAATGAGTGGAGATTATTCTGATTTGGCGGATTTTTCTGTAATCTTTGGAGTAGGTTTTGGTCAAAATGAACTGGAGACATTGGCCGATGCCAATCGTTGCCGCGCATTTGGACTTGCTGAATTTAGTTCGGTGTCATTAGCTGATTTGCAAAGCCCAATTGATACTAGTTTTATGGGACTCGGTAATATCTCTGGCTATGGTTCTGGTGGCAGTGTTTCAACGTATTATGGACTTGGAAATAGCTCTAGCTCAATTAGATTAGGTTCGAGTGTTGAATCAAGTGGCTTAGATAAATCTCCAGAAACTATCAATGAACCATATGGTTTAAAAGAACCTGTAGTCGGCATAGGTAATTCTGCCAATTCAAATGATCATCTCGATGAAAGTGAAGCGGAAAGCTCTAATAATAGCATAAGTAATTTCAGCCCTCAGGCTACTGGGGCGAATCAATATTTCCCAGAGCCATTTAATTCTTCAGGCCAAAATTTTAATGCAGGAAATTTCGGATCGGGAATTGTTGATGATGAAAGTGATGATGAAAAACTTAAAAAAGCAGTTGCGGCCAATAGTCAATTTGATGGAGTTGCAGCTAAAGCGACTACGGCAGATGATCGAGTAAGTGAATTATTAAAAAAACTCGCTGTCGCTGAAGCAGAAGTTACCAGAGTCAAAGACGAAGCCAAAACAGCTGAAGAAGCGCGCTTACAAAAAGAAAAATTAGCAGCTGACCAAGCAGTGATTACAGATTTGAAAAAGCAAATATCAGATCTCCAAAAAAAGCCAGCTGACAAAAAAGTCATTGTGGCTGCAGCTGAACCAGCGGCGAAAGTTATTCAATCTCCAGTGACTCACCTGGGGGCTGACAGCGCAAGTTTTGCCAGAGGGGATATTGCCTTTCCAAATAAAAAAGCAGTAAGTAATTTTGATTCAGGCGAAGGAGCCATTGAAGCCAGATCTCCCATTAGTGTCGGAGCGACAAATGCAGCAAGAAATCAAGGTTCAGGGGCCATTTTAACAAGTGTGAATAATTCAGATGGATCTAAGACAACAACACTCCCATCTGGTGATGTAGTATTGGAATTTTTTGGAGTAGCTCCTGACAAGATAGAACAACTTTTATCAGAAAGATTTAAAGACCCGGAAGTAAAATCCTTACTTATCGAAGAAGATGGTGTGATAAAAGAAGTTGTAAAAGTATTTGATGAAAACGGAAAGGATGTCTTTAAACGTATTATTCGTGGCCGCAGAGACGATTCAAAATTTGCTGGAGTAAAAAGCAATAGGGCACCGGCATCGAATGCTCTAAGCCCTGCTGATTTAAAACGTGCCCAAGACAAGTTGATGCGTGATAGGGCTGAGTATAAAAAATTAAAGGCGATTACTGACAAAGCTTTTGAAAAGAAATAATTTAATATTTACATAATTGCTAAGGAAGCATGAATGAAATGTCTGTCATTAGTTGTCTTAGCAATGCTTGTTTTGACTTTTAGTTATATACAAAACGCTGAAACGGCCAGCAAGATTTGTCATTCTTGTTCTTCTGATTATGTTCCCGGAGCTCAAGTGGATGGTGGTAAAACATTGGGAGACTTAGCACTTACTGCACAAGATATTTCCGATAGAGATAGTATATTCATGAGTGATTTAAGTATTTATTGCGATGACTTTTATAATGGAAAAAACGTTAAAAAAAATATTAGAGAAGTCATTATTCCTAGTATGAAAAAATTTAGTCCTAACAAATCTATAAATGGTTTCTTTATTGAAGCAGGTTGTAATCCAAATAATTTTGTAGATGCGAAAGCTCCAATCGCTCATATTACTGCTGAAGCTCAAAATCTCAAGTCAGATTATTTGAAGATTTTAAAAGAGTATTTTACTGAAACGAAAGAAGGACATTTTTTTAAAGAAATCTTAAATGCAAAAAACACAGAGGGCTACACAACTCTTGATTATGTTCATCATATGGTTAAAAATAAAAATTATACAAAAGTTAGTGAAAATGATTTAAACGAATATATTAAGTATTTATGTGACAACAAAGCCGAATATTCATTTTTTAAAGAAAAAAAATGTAATGGCAAAAAAGTGATCTTAAAATAAAATTCCAATATACGATATTTCCATCAAAAAACACCTAGTACTTGATTAGGCGGCTCCATTATTCGGCTTAAGTTAAAGTCTTTCTTTAAAGTATCGATAAGTTATTTATAATTCAATACTCACTTAATTGAAAAGGAAGCCTGCATGAAAGCTCTGTCATTGGTTATTTTTACTATGCTGATAGTGACTTTTAGTTTTAGTCAAAATGCAAAAGCAGCTAGTAAAGTTTGTTATTCATGCGCTGCTGATTATGTTCCAGGTAATCCTGTCGATGGGAATAAAACTCTGGGAGCGCTGGCGCTCCTTTCGGAAGATATGCTTTCAGAGAAAGATAGTGTTTTTATGAGTGATTTGAGTATTTATTGTCAAGGTTTTCATCGTGGTACAGATGCTGAAAAAACTATGAAAGAAAAAATAATTCCTGATATGAAAAAATATAGTCCTAATAAGTCGATTGATGGTTTTTTTATTGAAGCTGGATGTAATCCTTTAAATATCGCAAATGCTAAATCACCGATTGCCCATATTGCAGTAGAGTCACCGACATATCGATTGGAGCACTTAAAAATTATTAAAAGTTATTACCAAGAATTGAAAAGACCAGAGTTTTTTGAGAAGATTATAAATGCCAAAAACACTAGAGGCTATACTACATTAGATTATGTGCAACTTATGCTTGAAAATAAAAGTTATGTAAAAGTTGTTGAAAAAGGAATGAATGAATTTATTCAGTATTTATGTGATAACGGAGCTGTTTATTCAATTTATAAAGAAAAAAGACAGTGTGACGGAAAGTATGTGGTTGTAAAATGATTTTCATAAGATTGGTTTTAATTTCACTAGCAGTGTTTCATACCAGTTTGATTCTGGCTGAAACAACTCAATCACCTTGTCTGACAAAAGATGGATCTTTAGGTCTTAATACGCTAGAAAAATACGACTGCAATTTAGTTCAAGAAATTATAAAAGATCCCAAAGTAAAAAGTGAATTCACTCAAGAAATTCAAAAGAAGCTTGCTCAGAAATTATCTAAAAAAGTCTCTGAATCGCTCGAAGAAATTGGACTCTTAGATGCCTATTTCGATAGTTTAGGACTCGATTTGAGTCAGAATTCAAGTGATGTTCAAAAAAATTGTCAGCTCAAAGAGATGGCAAGACCCAAATGTGCTTTAGATGAAATTGCCAAGAAAAAGATAGCAGTACTCAGTTCTTTTTTTCCAACAATGAAAAAAGAAAAGATTAGAGGAAAAGTTCAATCTTCACTTTTAGGTGGCATGATCGCTAAGTCCAGTGAAGTTCGTGGGAGCGGAAATTCAAAAAATATTAATGAATGCCCAGGTGAATCTCAAGCGGGTAAATTTTTTATTGAAGCTCAATTTAGCAATGTAGATGCAAAAGAATTAATCACAGGCTTAAAAAGTGGCAAGGGACGACAAATTCGTAGAACCTATGAATTATATCCTCAACTCAAAATGATTTCAGAAATTCCACAATTATTAAGTATTTTTGAAAAGGAAATGATTGCTTTTATACCAGGAAATCTCTCCGAAAAAGAATTTGTTGATCAATTTATTAAACGGCCTGAAACTCAAATGCAGTTAGCCAAAAAATTAGCAGATAAGTGTGAAGCAATTGCCACAAATATTGACGATTTTATTTGTAAAGAGCCAGTTCACTTGGCGACAACAGAAGCAGATCGAAAAGCTTTACTTGGCTCAAAAGAAGATTTACTTAACAAAGAGATTGCTCGTGGTTATAGTTGTGCTGTGACCGATGAAAAAGAATTAGTAAAAGAGCAAACGATAGGTGCTTGGTTTGCAAGTTTTTCAAAAGATCTAAGAGATGAAGTAAAAAGTGACGAAGTAGCATTATTTGCAGAGCCATTTTGTAATTTATTTTCTTGTAAAGATGAGCAAGTAAAAAAACTTCCGTCGTGTAAAACTGGTGGACCGATTAAAGGTCAAGAATTACATGATCTACTTTGTCTTGCTAAGTCTGATAATTGTACGTCAAAAATTCAAAAATATATTTCGTATTTAAAACTCATCGAAAAAGACGCAGCGATTTCTTTAAACCAAGGATCTCTTGCTTCAAGCACACCAGAAAATAATTCAAGTGGAGCTAAGTCAGAGAAACCTTCTGGTTACTCTTCATTTTATCAAAACTTTTTAGGTGTTGAAGGAACCTTACTGGCCGAAGGAAAAGTTCTCACTCCTTCTGCGATTGAAAATAAACGCGCTGAATTTCAAGAAAAGAAAATTGGTTCAGATGCCAATCTTAATTTAGCAGAAAAAATTGAACCAAAGGTGAGTCCTAGCGCCACACTTGCACCTGGACGAGATAATGAATCGATAAGCACACAGGCATTGGCCAGAACACCATCGGGGCAGGATAGTTTTGTGACTTCGTCAAATAATCAAATGAGAAAAATTCCCTATCAAGTAACGATACCAAGAAAAGCTGAAAGGGCATCTGGTTTTTCACAAAGCACACCGGCGAGTAACTCACAATCTGGCAATGACATAAAAGAACTTCAAGCTGAATTGGCAAAAGTAGTAAAAGGATTAAATGGTTCAGATGAACAAAATTTAAAAACTGTTTCTCAAAACAATCAGGTTGTCGTTGGTAATGTCCCAAAGTCTAGTGGAACCTCTGACATGACGAGAGCAGAAAGAGAAAGGCTAGAGCGCTATCGACAAAGTTTAGGAGCTTGGGAAAATCGATTGCAAAATTGGTCGAGTGACTTAAGACAACGTGAAGTGCAAGGATTTAATGGATCGAAAGCAGATGAAACTCCTAAAGATGCATTGGCTATTAATAATGGAAAAGGTGTTTCGCCGGGAAATAAAGCAAGTTCGGTTTTAAGTATGAATTCTGGAAATGCTAAAGGGGCAAAAATAACTGAAGGCGGAAATGAACAAGCAGCTGATAAATTTTTAGCAGATGATGGATCAATTATTCTTAATTCTGAAAATTTATCTTCTTTTGGACGAGAGACACTTTCAAAAATTGGAATTTTGTCTCAAGAATCTTTTATTTTAAATGTAAGGCACGAAAATCGAATATATGCCATTCCTGTTCAATCTTTTAAGCACAAAGGGAAAAGTATTTTTGTACCACTTTTAAATGAAAAAAATCGTAATTTAGCAAAAATTGTCATTGAGAGTCCTCTTTTTAGTGACTACCGAAATTATCGTGCTGAAACGGAAGTGAGTTCTCTTTAATCCAGAGCAGCAATGCAGGCTGAGATATTTACCTCAAAATCCACATTTATAACTGGGTAGACCTTTACTGAAATCATTCAATTTCCTACACTATTAGCAATATCTTAATGCAAATAGTTATGGGGACTTCATGGACGTTATAGAAACATCAATTGATGTGAATTCTGAAATTTTTAATGAAAATAAATTCTATCATCAAGCTTTGCGAGACGAGCTTTTTTTAAAATTAAAAAAAATAAAAGATGGTGGTGGTGCCGACCAAGTGAAGCGTCATCATGAAAGGAAAAAATTTTTAGCAAGAGAACGAATTGAAAAAATTCTCGATGAAGGTTCACCTTTTATCGAACTTTCAACTTTAGCGGCTTATAATCTTTATGAAGAAGAAGTTCCAGGCGCAGGCCTTGTAACTGGTATTGGGAGAGTTCAAGGCATCGAGTGTCTTTTTGTGGCAAACGATGCGACTGTTAAAGGTGGTACGTATTTTCCCATGACCGTAAAAAAACATTTGCGCGCTCAAGAAATCGCACTTGAAAATTTTCTCCCATGTATTTATTTAGTTGATAGTGGAGGAGCTTTTCTTCCTAAGCAAGACGAAGTTTTTCCAGACCGTGATCATTTTGGTCGCATTTTTTATAATCAAGCCCAAATGTCTGCCAAAGGAATTCCCCAAATCGCTGTAGTCCTTGGTTCGTGCACCGCTGGTGGAGCTTACGTTCCTGCGATGAGTGATGAAACTGTTATTGTTAAAGATAATGGAACAATCTTTTTAGGCGGGCCACCACTCGTTCAAGCAGCGACAGGAGAAATTGTTACAGCTGAAGATCTTGGTGGAGCTGACGTTCATACAAGAATAAGTGGCGTGAGCGATCACTATGCTAACGACGAAGAAGAAGCGTTTATCATAACTCGAAATATAATTGAAAATCTCAATTATAAATCTCCCGGAAATATACAAGGATTAACAAAGAATAATAATAAAGTCAGTGAGCCTTTATACGCTGCTCATGAACTTTATGGAATTATTCCTAAAGACACTAAAAAGCCTTTTGATGTGAGAGAAATTATCGCTCGCATTGTTGACGGTAGTGAATTTCATGAATTTAAAGAACGCTACGGCAATACTCTTGTGACAGGTTTTGCTCGCATTCACGGCAATCAAGTCGGAATCGTCGCTAATAATGGAATTTTATTTTCAGAAAGTGCACAAAAAGGTGCGCATTTTATTGAGCTTTGTGGACAAAGAAAAATCCCCTTAGTTTTTCTACAAAATATAACGGGCTTCATGGTTGGTCGTCAGTATGAAAATGAAGGTATTGCTAAGCACGGAGCAAAGATGGTCACGGCCGTTTCAACGGTGCAAGTTCCAAAATTTACAGTGATCATAGGTGGATCTTTTGGAGCAGGTAATTACGGAATGTGTGGCAGAGCTTTTTCACCGCGCTTTTTATGGATGTGGCCGAACTCTAGAATTTCAGTCATGGGTGGTGAACAAGCAGCTAAGGTTTTATCAACTGTTAAGCAAGTCGGTTTAAAAGCCTCAAAAAAACCTGAAATGAGTGCGACAGAAGTAGCCGCTTTTGAAAAACCAATTTTAGATAAATATGAAATTGAAGGAAGTCCTTATTATTCAAGTGCAAGACTTTGGGATGATGGAGTCATTGATCCCATTCATACGCGAGATATTTTAGGCCTGGCCATCGCCACTTCACTTAACTCCGGAATAAGCGAAACTAAATTTGGTGTTTTTAGGATGTAATACTATGAATTTTAAATGTGAAATAGACTCTCGTGGTGTAGCCACTGTAACTTTAAATAGACCTGAACTTCACAATGCTTTTAATGATGAATTAATTAAAGATCTCATTAAGTGTTTTGGGGATCTTGAAATAAATAAAAATGTTAGGCTTGTTGTTTTAACTGGTGAAGGAAAATCATTTTGTGCAGGTGCAGATCTTAATTGGATGAAGGCCATGAAAGATTATTCCCATGCGGAGAATCTTAAAGACTCACAAAATCTCGCAGAACTCTTCACAGTCATTAATCAATTTTCTAGACCAGTCATCGGTAAAATTAATGGATCCGCTCTCGGTGGTGGAGCTGGACTTGTCGCTTGTTGTGACTATGTCGTTGCAGTTGAAAGTGCTGTGATTGCTTTCACGGAAGTTAGGCTCGGTTTACTTCCTGCCGTGATTTCTCCTTTTGTTATAGCCAAAATTGGTGAGAGTCACGCGAGGGCAAGTTTTTTAAGTGGTGCAAAAATTCCAGTGGCCAGAGCATTTGTTATGGGTTTAGTACATCAAGTGTCAACGAGTGAAAGGCTCAATCAAGATATCGAAGTTGTCGTTTCTGATTTTTTGTTAGCAGGGCCACAAGCTACAATCTTATGTAAAGAGCTTATTAAAAAAGTGGTAAGTGACAAGGATGTTAAAAAATCTCGTGACTACACTTGTGAAACAATTTCGAAAGTTAGATCAAGCACTGAAGGGCAAGAAGGCATGAGTGCACTTTTAGAAAAAAGAAAAGCGAGTTGGTATTAAATGCAAAAAAATAATAAAATAAAAAAAATCCTTATCGCCAATCGCGGTGAAATTGCGATACGAGTCTCTCAGACTGCTAAAGAGATGGGAATAAAAACAGTAAGTCTTTATACTGAAGAAGAGTTAAATCTTCCTCACAAAAGTTATAGTGATGAATCTTATAATTTAGGGAGTGGCCCACTCAAAGATACATACCTCAATCAAGATAAGATTATAGACATAGCTAAAAAATGTGGTGCAGATGCCATTCATCCTGGTTATGGATTTTTAAGTGAAAAATCTTCGTTTGCAAAAAAAGTAAAAGAAGCTGGTCTCATTTTTATAGGTCCATCTCCTGAGTCTATAGATTTGATGGGAGATAAAAAAACTTCGAAAATTAAGATTCAAGAATTGGGAGTTCCCTCTATTCCTGGTTATCATGGTGACAACCAAGAAATGTCTCATCTCATTAAAGAAGCTCATAAAATTGGCTTTCCAGTTTTAATAAAAGCCTCTGCCGGTGGTGGTGGAAAAGGAATGAGGATTGTTTTTAATGAAAACGAATTTCAAGCAGCACTTGAAGGGGCCAAAAGAGAAGCACTTAATGCTTTTAGTGACGATACTGTCTTGTTAGAAAAGTATATCACTTCGCCGAGACATATTGAAATTCAAGTGATGAGTGATCAGCATGGCAATCACACTCACTTATTTGAAAGAGAGTGTTCAATTCAACGGCGTTACCAAAAAATCCTTGAAGAGTCTCCTAGTCCAGCTGTATCTCCAGAATTACGCTCACGCATGACCGAGGCTGCTCTTAAAATTACTAAAGGGATTAACTACGAAGGTGCTGGAACGATTGAACTCATTTTAGATACTGATGGAAGTTTTTATTTTCTTGAAATGAATACTAGACTCCAAGTTGAACATCCTGTGACCGAGATGGTAACGGGACTTGATCTAGTGAAACTGCAAATCATGGTGGCCCAAGGAGACAAGCTTCCTTACATACAAAGTGATATTAAGCAAAGAGGTCATGCTATTGAAGTCAGACTTTACGCTGAAGATCCGGATAATGATTTTCTACCGAGTATTGGGACAATCAAAAAAATCGGAAAGTCTAGTGTTCGCGATACCAGATTAGATTGCGGTTATGTCGATGGTAACGTTGTGACAATCTCCTTTGATCCCATGTTGGCCAAGTTAATTTCGTGGGGAGAATCCCGAGATTCAGCGACAAAAAAATTGAATCTAGCATTAAATGAGATTCTCTTTTTAGGTTTAAAAACTAATCGTGATTATTTGAAACGCATTTTGACTCTGCCAGAATTTAAAGAAGGATTAACTTTTACTCATTTTGTAAAAACTTATGAGGCGGGATTAAAGCCGAAAGAGCCAAATCAAGAACATTTGGCTTTAGCAGTAGCGGCTTATTTATTTAACTCTCAAGAAATGACAGGGCCAAAACAAATTTTTAATAAAACGACAACTGCCTGGGAAAATCTCTCGGGCTTTAGGAATATTTAATGAAAAAAACAATTGAACTAAACAATGAACTTATTGATATTGACATCATCGAACAAAATCCAAAATTTGTGCTTTTTAATTTGGAAGGACGTGAATACACGGTTTCCTTAGAAAGTAGTGACGACTACCGATTAAACCTTGCTTTTAATCAGTACAACAAAACAGTAGTGGCGGTCGATTCTCACTTTGTAGTTGATGGAGTGGAGTTTTCAATAAAAGCTCCTAGAAGATCGAGATCTAAATCAAAAGCCACGGGCCTTCATCAAATGACTTCTCCCATGCCGGGAAAGATTCTAAAAATCTTTGTTAAAGAAGGAAGCGAAGTTATTTTAGGTTCACCAATACTTGTAATGGAGGCCATGAAAATGGAACATACAATTAAAGCGGGAATGTCTGGTAAAATAGAAAAGATCTACTTTAAAGAAGGAGATCAGGTTGCTGGTGGTGTGGAGCTAGTAAAATTATGTTAATGCCCAAAAAAGTCAGCATAATAGAGGTAGGGCCAAGAGATGGCCTCCAAAATGAAAAAAATATTATAGGTCTAGATGATAAGGTAACTTATATAAAATTACTTTCCGAGGCCGGACTTCGTGAAATAGAAGCCACAAGTTTTGTGCGCGCTGAAAAAATTCCTCAGATGTCTGATGGGATAGAACTTTATAAAAAACTTTTATTGGAACCTTCTTTAAAACAAACTACTTTATATTCACTTGTGCCAAACGATGTTGGATTAGAAAATGCACTTGAAGCTGGTGTCAAAGATATTGCAATATTTACGGCGACTTCAAATACATTTAATAAAAAAAATATCAATGCAACAATTGATGAATCTCTTAAACGAATTGATTTGGTGATGAAAAAAGCTAATGCCGAAGGCATGAAAGCTCGGGCTTATATTTCAACTGTTTTTGGCTGTCCTTACGAAGGAGAAACTTCTTTAGTTGAACTAAAGAAAATAGCGACGCATTTGAAAAATCTTGGAATCAAGGAAATTTCTCTAGGTGATACTATTGGTGTGGCCAATCCATTACAAGTGAAAGAAGTCATAAATTATTTAAGTAATGATTTTTCACTCGATTTTTTTGCCATGCATTTTCACGATACAAAAGGGATGGCAGTTGCTAATACCTTGGCCGCTTTGCAAATGGGATTGTCACGCTTTGACTCCTCTTCAGGCGGTCTTGGTGGTTGTCCGTATGCTATTGGAGCCTCGGGAAATGTGGCCACTGAAGACCTCGTTACACTTTTTAGCTCAATGGGAATTGATTGCGGGGTAGATATGAAAAAATTGGCTGCCGCCTCGAGTTTCATTCTAAAAAAATTAAATAAGACTTCACAGTCAAAAAGCCTGACGGCCTATCTATCTCAGACGTCACAGAATTAAGGAGACACAGCTTATGAGTGACTTTTATTTCCAAACTTTTCCTCATCTTGAAGTTTCATTGAAATTTGATAGTCAATTGTGGGTCAGTCTCAATAACCCTGATCAAATGAATGCCATTAGTTTAGAAATGATAGATTCATTAATTGAAGTCCTGACATTTGCTGACTTTGATAAAAATATTCGAGTAATTATTTTAACAGGCAAGGGAAAAAGTTTCTGCGCAGGTGGAGACATCAAAGCGATGGAAGAAAAGTCAGGCATGTTTGCTGGCGAAAGCAATGAACTGCGCATGCGCTACCAACACGGTATTCAACGAATACCTAAATGCATTGAAGAGTTGAGTGTTCCGGTCATTGCATTAGTTAACGGAGCTGCAATCGGAGCTGGTTGTGACCTCGCAATGATGTGTGATTTAAGAATAGGCTCAGAAAATTCGAAGTTTGCAGAGACATTCACCCGTATGGGGCTGGTTCCTGGAGATGGAGGAACATTTTTTCTCCAAAGAGTTATAGGCTATTCAAAAGCAATGCAAATGTTTCTTACTGGAAAGCAATTTCTTGGAATAGATGCGCTAAATTTTGGTTTACTCAATTTTTATTTTGATGCTCCAAATATTTTAGCAGAAACAGAAAAATTAGCAGAAGTGATATCGTCTCAATCTCCCATCGCTCAAAAGCTAACCAAAAAAGCAATGAAGATTTCATATCTACATGACCTCTCTACTTCATTAGATCTTCTCGCCAGCTATCAAGGGATCGCACAAAGAACTACAGATCACTTTGAAGCCTTGAAAGCATTTAATGAAAAACGAACACCAAATTTTAAAGGTGAATAAAAAAATTGACATAAAAGGTCAGTGCAAGACACAATCTTAAGAGATGTTTAATTTTTTTGTGAATTTCACAATTCCTAAGACAAGTATTTGGGTGATGGTTTTCTTGGCCTCCTCTTGTACGTCGATGGAATTTATTTCTAGTAGCAAAGACACTCACAGCGTTTCAGCGCAAGCGACCAGTGAGCGATTAGTGGAAATTGAAGTCACTAAAGGTTTTTATTTTTGGGGCATGAGTCCAGAAAAACCTGTTTTTAATTTAGAACAAGAGTTTCGTGACTTGGGTGTATCAAATCCAGCTTATGTGACAATAGAACAGAAATTTACGCTTAGTGATGTGTTACTAACAGTTTTTACTTTTGGACTTTATTCTCCGGTGACTTACAAAGTGGGATTACTTTCTAATGGTAAGTTAAAATGAAAAAAGTTTGTATTTTACTTCTACTTTCTTTTTTAACTAGCTGTGGTTCCTTAAGAATTACGCCACAAAATTGTAAGTCTAGCGCTTTTTGGAGTTCGCCAGAAATTGTAGCTGAAAAAGATATTGATTCAATCACAAGTGATGAAACAGAAGATACAGAAGATACAGAAATTAAAAAAAAAGAACCACTTTTCATTTTTTTTAATACTAATTTGAGGCTTCAAGAACTTTTGAGTGAATACAATACGAGTTGTGGTGAAATTAAGAAACTTCGGCTGGAAATTAAGACGACTTTTTTCTTTTGGAGAGAATTGAACTTAATTGTCGAAAATTAAAGATTTTGTGATTGGTGCCAGGGATTGGCAACATTCATTTCATATGAAGGGCCAAGGATGGCCCCTTTTTTTATCAAATTTACTTAACTAATTTATATGTAAACGTTTCAACGTTAGGATGAGAATGACAATTGTCATTTGTGATTTCATAATTAACTGAGACATCAACAAAGCTCGTTTCTACTTCACCATATTCATTAGAACGGCCTGAAATTAGTAAAAATGCCTGAATCGATTCGCCACACATTGTTTCATTAAAATCAAAAAACATATTTTTCGCCTTAAATGAAAAACGGTCTTCTCTTGATCTTGTGATTGAGGCACTTAAATTTTTTGGAAGTTGTGTGTCTGATCCACTCACTTCAAGTAAGTTAGCATCTAAATTAAGAGATAATGAATCAAAACAGAAAGTCTGTGGGATATTGCTTGGTGTTTTTGCAGTTGCTTCATAACAAGTCGCTGCGTTAGCCGTTAAGTTCATGCCGAGACAAAATAATGTAGTAATTAGCGTTTTCACTATGACTCCTTTTTTATTAACTGTTGGAGTGTTCCTATCATAAAAAAGGAGAAAACTATATTAGATTAGTGTTAGGATTAGTCTTCACCTTAGTCTTCATCTAGTGAACCAAGCAGGTTTGAAAAAAAGCTTTTTTTATAATCGGTCGCTTCGGCTTCAGTTAAGTGCCCAAAAGTTGTTCGATCTTGCTCAATAATAAGATTTTTATTACCTAATTCATTAATAAAACGAGACCTAAATCTTGGTGTATCTTTGCCAAAAAGTTTTCGTTGTTTACAAAAAGTCATAATGAGCCGCTCTTGGGCACGTGTAATTCCTACATAGCAAAGTCTTCTTTCCTCAGAAATGTCTTCACCTTGAGAAATTGTTTTTTTATGAGGCAAGGTTTCTTCTTCAAGACCTACTAGAAAGACTGTTTTGAACTCCAGGCCTTTAGAAGAATGAAGTGTCATAAGTGTGACTTCATTTTTTCTGACATCGCCATCTTCTTCATCACTCATCTCTTCTTTATCTTGGGAGTCTTGTAAGAGAAGGCGTTCACAAAAAGTCTTTAGGTTAGCATTTTCTTTAAAGTAATTAGTAAAACGCTCACTCGATTCAATAAAATGCATGACATCATTACGGCGTCGTTCAACTTGTTTGGCATTATCATACTGTTTATCGATAAAATTCAAGTAATCGATTTCTTCAATTAAATTAGTAATTCCAGCGGCCAAAGAATGTTGATCGAATATTTTTTTATACTTTCTAATGAGCTCAACAAATTTAGTAATTCCTGGTGCTCGTTGGGGATCAAGCCCAGGGTGTTTTTCTAATGCATTAAATAAAGCGATATTTTCTTCTTGAGCTTTATTTAAAAATTTTTCAAGAGTCGCATTTCCAATACCTCGGTGAGGAATATTTAAAACACGGCGAATGGCCATCTGGTCATTTGGATTTAAAATCACAAAAAGATAGCTCATCAAATCCTTAACTTCTTTTTTATCGTAAAATTTTTGTCCACCAATTATCGTATAGGGAACTTGGCTCAATCGTAGTTGGTCTTCTATAGGAGGGGCTTGAGTATTGCTGCGGTATAATATGGCTATATCACCTAAGTGACCTCCAGCGCCCTGATGACGAACGACTTCTTCTACTATAACTTCAGCTTCGTGATCAGTGTCGCCCATTGCCCACAAAAGAGGTATGTGATCACTCTTTTTTTGACTCCAAAGCGTTTTATCTCGGCGTTTTTTATTTTCTTTAATAACGGTATTAGCCAGGTTTAAAATTGAACTTACTGAGCGATAGTTTTCTTCAAGCTTAATTATTTTTGCACCTGAGTATATTTTTTCAAACTCTAAAATATTTGTAATGTCGGCCCCTCGAAATCCGTAGATTGATTGATCATCATCTCCAACGACACAAAGATTATTGTGAGTTGAAGTTAAATGTTTGATGAGTTCAAATTGTAAGGTGTTCGTGTCTTGATACTCATCAACCATAATATATTTAAATTTTTCAGAGTAAGCTTTGGCTATGTCAGAATTTTCTTTAAATAATTTTAAAGTTAAAAAGAGAATATCGTCGAAATCGATAGCATTAAAAAACTTTAGTTTTTCTTGATAATACCTATAAGTATACTCTGTGGCGTGCGAGTAAGGGTCTTCTGGATTAAAATGATTTGAATCAGCAAAATCTAATTCTGTGATTCCTGCATTTTTTAAAAAACTTATTTTACTTTGAACATCTTTAGCATCGAATTTTTTTTCTGCATGATAAAGTTTAAGGGCTTCACGCACAATACTTAATTGATCAGATTGATCATAAATAGAAAAATTAAGATGGTAGCCAAGTTTTTCAATTTCTTTTTTTAAAATCCGTACACCCAAGGAGTGAAAAGTAAGGAGCGAAACTTTACGAGATTTTCTCGATCCTAAAAGGGTGATAACTCTTTCACGCATTTCTTTGGCCGCTTTATTGGTAAAACTCACACCCAAAATTGATTCACCACTAATGCCTAAATTATCAACCATATGAGCAATTCGATAGGTAATCGTTCGGGTCTTTCCAGAGCCCGCACCTGCTAAAATAAGCACTGGGCCTTCGATTGTTTCGGCGGCCTCTCGCTGTTTGTCATTTAATCCGCTTAGAGAAATCATAGGGAAAAAGAGTACTAAAACTCAGGGAGTCTTGCTATAGTTTTTCTAGTTTTAACCCCCTTAATTAAGCGGAGATTCATTTTATGGCCTTAAAACAAAATAAAAAGAAGGATAAGAAGTTATTAGTTAAAAAAAAGCCTATTAAAAAAACAGTAGTTAAAAAGTCCCTCACTAAAAGTAAACTTAATACTGATAAATTGTTGGATGATTCACTTTTAGAACTTATCCGTGTCACAAGTGCAGAACTGCCAAACGATGTCCAAAAAGTCATATTAGAAGCATTAGAACGCGAAGAAAAAAATACGACTGCCGCATACGCAATGAATATTATAAAAGCTAATATTGACCTTGCAAAAAAGAAGTCTCAGCCTTTATGCCAAGACACTGGCACAGTTATTTTTTACGTTACTCATCCAGTTGGATTAAACCAAACAAAGTTTTCAAAACTGATAAAAAAAGCTGTCGTAGCTGCAACAAAAAAAGGCTACCTTCGCCAAAACTCAGTTGATTCATTGACCGGTGAGAACTCTGGCTTAAACGTAGGCCCGGGACATCCAGCGATTCATTTTCATGAGCATGCAAAAAAATCAATTGAAGTTAAACTGATGCTCAAGGGTGGAGGATGTGAAAACGTCGGTGCTCAGTATTCACTTCCCAATACCGCACTTGGTGCTGGAAGAGACCTCGATGGCGTGAGAAAAGTTATCCTCGATGCTGTCTTTAAAGCTCAAGGTAAAGGATGTGGCCCAGGAGTTCTTGGAGTGTGTATAGGTGGAGACAGAGGAGCGGGTTACATTGAATCAAAAGAACAATTATTCAGAAAACTGGATGATAAAAATAAAATAAAATCTCTGTCTGATCTTGAAGTTGAAATAGTAGAAACTTCTAATAAACTAGGTATTGGGCCTATGGGCTTTGGTGGGAAAACGACACTTCTTGGTTGTAAAATTAGTGCGCTTAATAGACTACCAGCTTCTTTTTTTGTATCGATTTCCTACATGTGTTGGGCCTATAGACGTCAAGGCATTGAGCTTGGAAGTTCAAGCACAATTAAAAAATGGCTTTATTAAGTTAAGGAATTAAATAAATGAAAAAATTAAATTATCCATTTTCACAAGAACAAATGAAAGAATTAAAAGTCGGCGACATGGTCCTTTTGACAGGAAAACTTTTTACTGGTCGAGATGCTGTACATAAAAGACTACACGATGGAATTAAGCCTCCAGTAGATTTAAAAAATCAAATTATATATCACTGTGGACCTGTTATTTTACAAGATCCTAAAACAAAAGAATACCGAGTCACTGCAGCCGGGCCCACTACTTCAATTCGAGAGGAGCCTTACCAAGCTGACGTAATGAAAGATTATGGAATTGTAGGAGTTATCGGAAAAGGTGGAATGGGGGCAAAAACTCTTGCAGGTTGCAAGGCATATGGATGTGTTTACTTCCATGCTATCGGTGGTGCCGCGCAAGTTTTGGCAGAAAAAATTGATAAAGTGAATGCTGTTCATTGGTTAGATCTCGGGTCCCCTGAAGCCATTTGGGAACTTTCTGTTACGGACTTTCCTGTTGTTGTCACTATGGATGCTCATGGGCACTCTCTTCACGCAGAAGTTGAAGCTTCATCAAATGAGGCTTTAAAAAAATTGTTATGAGTGAAAAATTATGGGAACCAAGTCAAGAGAGGATAGAGCAGTCTCAGATGTGGAAACTGATGAGCTCCTCCAAATGTAATTCATATAGAGATTTGCATCGTTATTCTGTTGAACATAAAGAAGATTTCTGGGAACAACTTATCAAAAGTAACAATGTTATTTTTGAGGGAGACCTAAAACCTGTCTTGTTAGAAGATAATTTTTCAAATTATACTTGGTTTAGTAAGGTAAAATTAAATTTTGCTGAAAATTTATTGAACCATGGGAAAGATGAAGATATTGCGATCAATTTTTTTCACGAATCAGGCTTAGCAAAAAAAATTAGCTATCAATCTCTGCGCTCGGAAGTTTGTGCTCTTCAAACATATTTAAAAGAAACTTTAAATGTGGGAGATGTCCTGGCCGCTTACATGCCAAATATTCCTGAAACGATAGTCTCCATGCTTGCGACATCTAGTCTTGGAGCTACGTTTACATCCACTAGCTGTGATTTTGGAATTGAAGGAGTCCTGGATAGATTCGGACAAACAAATCCCACGGTCTTAGTTGCAGCTGTCGGTTATGAATATGGCCAAAAATATTTTGACTTAACTGATAAAATTCTAGCGATTCAAGAAAAAATACCTAGTCTTAAAAAAATCATTCTGGTTGATTTTTTAGATAAAGGAATTGATCGAGCCAAAATTAAAAATGCCGATATTTATTCAGATATTATTAAACAATATAATAATAAACAAGAATGTGAATTTTTAAGACTGCCTTTTTCTCATCCACTTTATATTATGTACTCTTCTGGAACCACAGGGAAACCCAAGTGTATTGTTCACTCACAGGGTGGAAGTTTACTTCAGCACATTAAAGAATTGGGTTTGCATTGTGATCTAAGCGCCCAAAAATCTATTTTCTTTTTTACTACATGTGGATGGATGATGTGGAACTGGCTAGTGAGTTCTCTTTATTTTGGTTCCACTGTTGTGATATATGAAGGCTCACCAGCACTGCCGTCGCCGGAGTATTTTTTTAATATTATTAAACGAGAAAGTATTAACATATTTGGAACTTCTCCAAAATTTTTAAAAGCATTAGAAGATACTAGTGCCAAATTTAGTGAATACCCAACACTTGAAATAATTCTCTCGACAGGTTCACCATTGTTGCCAGAGCAATATGATTTTGTTTATCAAAAAATAAAAAAAGATGTTCTCCTTGGAAGTATTTCAGGAGGAACAGATATTCTTTCGTGTTTTATGCTCGCTTGTCCCGTACTTCCTGTTTATCGTGGAGAGATTCAATGCCTAGGTTTGGGAATGGATATAGAGGCCCTAGATGAAAATTTTCATTCAGTTATTGACCTTGAAGGGGAGTTGGTTTGCAAACAAACTTTTCCAAGTCGCCCACTTTATTTTTTAAATGATCCTCAGAATGAAAAAATAAATGCCGCTTATTTTAATCAAATCCCAGGGGTATGGGCCCATGGTGATTTTGTAAAAGTGACGTCTCGGGGGGGAGTCATTGTCTATGGACGGTCTGATGCGACTTTAAATCCTGGAGGAGTTCGAATTGGAACTGCTGAAATTTATCGACAAACAGAAGGACTCTCATACATTCAAGATTCTCTTTGTGTTGGTCGTCCAAATGCAGGCGATGTTGATGTCTTATTGTTTGTAAAACTTAAAGAGAATGAAGTTTTATCAAATGAGAGAAAAAAGCAAATAAAAGACCTTATAAAAAAGAATACTACGCCTCGGCATGTCCCGCGTGAAATAATAGAAGTGAGTGATATTCCCTATACTCGATCTGGAAAAAAAGTTGAACTGGCCGTCGCCAGAATTGTTTCAGGTCGGCCTGTGACAAATAGCGAGGCGCTCATGAATCCAGAGTCTTTGGCCCAGTATGAAAAATATAAATTATAAATGAATATTTTTATTTGAATATTTTTAAACGAAGCTCTTTAATTTCTTCTTCGCTCGGCTTTGCCTTGTATTCATCTCGGTAAGCTTTTAAAATGCGATCAAATTGTTCTTCTTTTAAATCTTGTTCTGTTTTCAATGGTTTTTTATTGGCTTCGATTATGGAGTCAGATAGGTTTTCAAACTCTTGAAGAAACTCTTTTTTTTCTTCTTCTTGTTCTTGGTCAATTGATCCACTCAATTTATAATTCATTTTATTATAATAAAAATAAAATGAAATTGAAAATGCCATGGGTTTATACACTTTTCTAAATCTTTCATATTGGTCAATCATATTTTGTTTTTTTAGATAAGCGACTAATTCGCTATTGTGAGCATCTAGGCCATCAAGGAGTATTTTTTTCAATAATTCTTCTGGGATGTTAACTTTTTCAACCCATGGAAGATCATAAGGCATAACAAAAAATTTTCCAATTTTATGCTTAAAGAATCTCGTTATCAAATAACCAGCATTTTGAAATTTAGTGTATTGATCTTTTTCAGGTATTCTTTTTATGACGCCTTTTAGCCCCATAATAAGAACATCTTCTTGTATCATTCGCATTAGTCTTTCATTCATTCGCTCAGATTTATTTTTTGTAAAATAATCAAGTAAACCAGTTGGAGGACCTTTTAAAATCAAGACAAATTCACTTGAAAAATCAGATAATTGTTCTTTGGTAAGTTTTGAAGAAAGATCAAATGAACTCATGAGTCTTTGCAGTTTTTTAAGTTTATAGGCATTCAATCTTTCAATTTCTGCTGAAAAGTTTTTGGTTAGAACATCTACTGAAATTTTTGAATTTAATAATCGTGAATTGATAATTTCAATAATTGCTAATTTTTGTTCAATGCTCACCGGATTTACATTTGATATATCGGAATTAGCATCTCGATAAATTTCGAGCCATTTAAAATACTCGTTGTCGTTAAAATTTTCAAAGTCACGAGATGAAAGTATTTTGTTCCAAATGGTATTTTTTAAACGGTAGACTTTTTCGTGCTGTATTTTATCAGTAGAGACAATTTTAAATTCTCTTGGATTAATAATTTCACTAACCATGCTTTCACAATCAGAAGAAGCAATTGATCTTGATAGATAATAAGGTGCAGTTGTTTTCTGAGTTGATAACCAGCTCGCGAAACTAAAGATCATTATGAGAAATAAGTAAGGTAGAAAGGTCTTTATAGTGTTGTCTCCGTTATAAGCTTTTCGGATAAATACACTCGGTAATGTAGCCTTTTTTTGACATTTATCATCTTTTTTGTTTAGGTATGTACTTGATATTGTGTTGAAATAGCATGATTGTCGTCTTTTAAGGTTCTCACGCTTCAGTTTTCTCTAAAGGTGGAGGATAATAAAGAGATATTACACTCAAGAAGATATGGATGACCACCCCTTTTTAACTGAGGCTGGTTACTCTAAAGTGAATTAACAAAAACAAATTCACTAAAAAGGAGAGGTCACCCATGAAGAAAAAAGTATTACACGTAGGATTAGATGTCGATGATAAAAGTTTCCATATTGGAGCATTTTGTAAAGAAACTGGGGAAACATTTGAATTATCGACTAGGCCACATGCAGGAAATTTGATGAAGAAATTTGAAAATTTTAGTGACAAAAATTTTGAATTAAAAATTTGCTATGAGGCTACTTATATTGGTTATTCGCTGTGCAGAGAGTTGAATAAAAATGGATATAGTACACAGATAATAGCTCCTTCGTTAATACCAGAATTAGCGAGTAATAGAGTAAAGACAGACAGGTTAGATGCTAGAAAGTTAGCGCAATATTACGCTAATGATCTATTGACACCTGTCCATGTTCCTTCAGAAGAAGATGAGCATGAAAGAGATTTATTAAGAAGTCGAAGTTTTTTAGTTGATCAGAGAAAAGTTTTAAAGCGACATATTTTGTCAGCTTGTAGAAGAAATAATTTGAATTACATGAGCGAAACAGGAGGCAAGAACCATTGGACACCGACACATGAGAGATGGTTAATTGATAAAATTAATAAATTAAATGGAGCGATAAAAATTAATTTAGAAATTTTGTATCGCCAATATGAAAAACTAAGTGAAGGAATTGATGAATTTGTTAAAGAGATAGAAAAATTAGCTGATAAAGAAAATATAAAAAAAAAAAAGATGCGCTTAATTGCTTTAGAGGAATTGATACATTGACAGCAATGACATTGATTACAGAGATAGGAGATATAAAAAGATTTAAACATCCGAAGCAATTAACGTCATATTGTGGACTTGATATTGCGGAATACAGCTCTGGTGGAAAAAGAAAGAAAATTTGGAATAACAAAGATGGGAAATTATCGAATAAGAACATCTTTAGTTGAATCATGTCAACGCCTAGATCGAGCAAATACTTTGAGTAAAAGATTAAAGAATCATAGAAAAGGAAAAGATATAAAAATAATTGATATAGCGGATAGATGCACTAAAAGACTAAAAATAAAATCCAATAGAATGTTGGATATAGGGAAACCTAGAAATAAGGTAAAAGTTGCATGTGCAAGAGAGTTTCTTGGATTTATTTGGGAAGCGTTGAATGTGGCAGCTTAGAATATTAACAGTTAATTATTAACAATGGTGATCATTCACGGTTAAGGGAGTTGCTTTCTTTTAAAAAACTATAAGGTCAAGTTGTGATGAAGCCCTCGCGATCCTCCATAGAAGAGTCTCTGACACTAGATTGAGGAAAACGTCACATTCGAACAAACTTAATGCGTTAACCAGCACGCGAATATGAGGTTGAAAGTTCAAGATGCTCATAAGTTTTTTTAAAGAAAGTAATTTTTTAATTGAAAAGTGGTCATCCATATGAGGAGGATCTATGAGTTTAAAAAGTCTATTACGTTTACCATTATTTGTACTGGCCCTAACTTTTTTCGCTGGAGCTGCTCATGCTTCATTTTTAATTGAACCTCACCTTGGGTACAACATTAGTGGATCAGGTGAAAGAGGAAGTGGTGCAAGCTTGTCAAAGTATAGTTACAGTGGACTACAAATTGGTGCGAGAGCAGGTTATCAAGTTTTGGGTTTTATGGCCGGTTTAGATTTTACAAGATCGTCTTATACTTTCGAGACTAAGGGAGTTGCTTCTACAGTAAATAACGACATTGATAAAAATGAAGTTGGTATTTTTGTAGGATATAATTTGCCAATCTTACTAAGAGCATGGGCGACTTATTATTTTAGCAATACTGCAAAATATTCAAGCTCGACGACTGAGACTTCTGGAAATACAACAGAATTAGGAGTTGGGTTTACGGGATTACCTTTTATGAGTATTAATTTAATGCTTAGATTAGTAAATTTTGATGAACAAAAGACTAGTAGTACTACTGTCGCAATTTCACCTGCAATAGATTTAACTGAAATAGTTATTGGTGTAAGTCTTCCACTTACCTTGTAACAATCCCACTTTCATTTGTGTCGGGGAGTGGAATAACTTCCCGATGCTGTGAAATTTTTTCGTGAATAGATTTATCCCAAGTTTCAAGAATACGTCCAGAACCTGAATCAACCAAGGCCTTAAAACTGTTTGTGATTCCACCATCCATCAGAAACGTAATTGTTACTTGTTCAACATAACGACCTTTTTCATTTTCAATTTTAATTAGTGAAGCATCTTCACGGACCATGATTTTTGTTTTTTCTGATTGAAATCTCATCAAGTCAGTTCCCATTTGCTCTTTCCATTCACGACTCACGACATTGATCATTTCTAGTTCTGTATCTGTATCAGCATATTTTCCATTAATAGTTCCCATTAATTTACGGTTGTGTCGGCTTAAGTAGGGTGAGGGGGCAACGCTTGAAGGGCTGCGCTGATTATTTCCCATTTTTTGTACTGGGTCTGGAATGTTCGCTGCAAGGTATTCTGCTGTTGTTGTTTGGTGGCCATAGACTTCGTTGAGGTGATTTTTTGAAAAAGTTCTCCACGTATTTTTACTGCTAATTTCCATGGGTACTATTTGTCTATTTTTGCTATAAATTGTAATGCCAACAGCAATTAAGAAAGAAAAAATAAAAGTAAAAGTTTTTTTCATATTTTAATCTATTATCGGTATTTGCAAGTGAATAATCTTAAAAGGAACTGGGCCATTATAATCAACATCTAAAAAATCATTATTGTCTGTCGAACTTCGGTGATAACAGTCTTCACAATTCGTAAAACGCGCTCTTAATCTGCAGTCTACAATTGTTCCTGGAGGTATATGCTTTGAAATTTCAAAAAGTATAATATTTCCTAAACTCAAACCAGCTGCTGATCCTGTTGTTGGATTTGCAAAAGTAGCTCCCCAGTTAGCTTTAGGATTAATTTTTGAATATATGGCCTGGTCTGCACCTCTAATTGCCCTAATGAAACAATCTTTGCTATTTGTATTATCGAGACAAAGACTGGGGTCTAGTGCAATTTTTTCCATAAATTCTTTTTGAGAAATCCATTTCGTTGCAGTGGCTTCGTTGGATTGAAAAAAACATACTGGTGCAAAGCTGGCTTCACTAACAGTATTACAGCTTACTGTATCTGTAGAAGCACCTTCAGATTCTAGCGGCCATAAATCATTTGAGAGTTGGCAAGGTTTTCCAGTGCTGTCGGCATGATCCCAATCATTAGCAAGAATTTGTACACCGGCCATGGTTGAGTTTGAATTGTTAAACATGTTTAAACCAATACCAACAATTTCTCCAGGGCTGACTTTGTCATTATTGTTATTGTAGTCAGTGTCTACTTGTGGGGAGATATTACTGATAGCACCTGCTCCCACCATGTCTTCGATAATTTTTTTGATTGAAGTTCTATTATCTACAACAAAAGCAGAGCTTGCTCCCGAAGTTGGGTCAAGAATTAGGTTGTTTTTAGCAATCAAAACTGATTTTTTTCTATTTGTTGGATTTATTGGCGTATTGATATTAACAAAGCTTGTTAGGTTGCGGTGTTGATTATAGGTTTTAAAGAGTAAAAGCCCATAACTATCAAGAAGAGATTCAATATTGTCTTGAGAATAATAAGTTCCATTACAACGTGATAGTAATGGGTCTCCAATTGAGTTTAAAATATTTTTTGCAAAAGTCTGAGAAAACGAACGGTAGTTTATTGGGTTAACTAAGTTAAGCCAGAGGTGTGAAAGTGTGATATCAGCATTTAAGTTAATTTTACCAAGGCCACCTTTTCTTTCAGTTCCGACTGATGATAAATCTCCAAGTTCTGCCAATGTTTCATTGAGAAGATAAACAACCAATTCTCTTGATTCTCCACTTGTCATCTCACATTTTGATTGTAGGTCTTTTGTGAGTGCATGTAGGTAATGAGAAATAACTCCTCCCGCGATATGTATTCCTTCAGAAGGGATCGTGGGGTTTCTTGGGTCATAATTTAAAAATTGTGGGTAACTTAAACGCTCATCTACTGATTCTGATAAACCAGGTACATGTATAGGATCTGATTCAGAAAGTGGTCTTGAAGCACCAAGTTTTCCAGCGGCCCACTCACCCCAATGGGAGCGATTGTTGACATAGTAACTATAAAAATCAGCAAGGCCTTCACCAATAGCACCAGCTTCATTATAAAGACTATAATTTCCTAATTGTGATTTGATACCATTAGGATCTGGATTTCTAAAATTCATTTGTAGTCGATTGAGGAAATGTCCAGTTTCATGATAGAGTATGGTACTGTCATGGGCCCAACGAATTTCTTTATTGTCTCCACTGTAACCGAGGCATATAGACTCATTGGCCTGGTTATATTCAGAGTTATTCCTTTCATCACAATCAGCAAAGGCGACAAGTGTTTGAGTCTGAAGTGCAAACTTGTCACCCGCCTGAAAAAGTGAGCTCGGTAAAGCGGTGTCAGTTGTAACTAAACTATAGGCGTATGTTATTCCAAGATTTGTGAAATATTGATTGAGCATTTTATTTAAATGAAAATATGTGTTCACTTGTAAAAATTCTGGAGTAGAGGCTTCAAAGGCCCATTTACCGGTAGTGGTTTGCAAAGCAGAAAGTGAATCTTTTGTTGCTTTAACTTCAAAACAATAAGTGAGACCAAAACATGAAGAGGACCCTCTTAAAAAGGATTCAGTCGTTATTGTGGCAACACTGGTAAGTTTATTTATGTCATAATTTGTATCGAGACCGGGTTGTTTTGAAATAATAATAGGGTTGTCTGAAAGTATGCGACCTTGAGTCAGGGCAACGTTAAGGTTCCCGCTGGTTTGCCCTGTTGTCAGCCTACCTCGAAGTCCACTGGTTGAAGTCGGAACACATGAAGTTGCGAGTACAGTAACGACTGCAATAATCTGGAGAGTGAAGAATGTATGGGCCCGTGGGCTATTTAACATACTTACCTTTCTGTTCCTAAACGACTCTGGTCAAATCCAACAGGAAGTAGAGATGAACCAGAAAATAATTTTGGCGCCGTCGTACTAGCTCTTACATCACAAGGAGTTCCTTCGGATTGCTCACCGATACGTCTTACTTGTTGAGCGTATTGGTCTTTAAGGGTGAGAGGCTTAACTTGAAGAGTATTGAGAGCAAGTTGAAGCAATACTCTTTTATTAGGAGCGGCAGCAGCGACCTTTGATTTTGCTGTCTCTTCTTTTAGTTTTGTATCTGCTGCACTAGCAACTTCTTTAGCTGCTGCAAGCTGATCTTTTGCAGCTTTAACAACAGGATCTGCATCAGAACTTTTCCCAGCATTGCCTGGAACTTCTTTAAAAAGTTTCTCTGCTGTTTCGAGTGCTGCTGTTTTATTTTTTAAATTAGAATTCGCTTCAGTTAAGCTTTCTTGAGCGGCTTTTAAAGCTGGCGAGCTTGCGCTGTCAGAAGGAGGAGCTTCATCTTTAGCGGCATGAAGTTTTTTACAAATATCACCAGTGCCCGCTACGCTTGCCGCGACTCTTTGAATTTCACTAAAAAAATTATTATCTTCTATACTTTCAATTTTTGTTTCGAGTGAGCTCAATGTGTTGTATTTTAAAATTTCTTCTTTTCCTTCAGGTAATCTGTTGGCAGCCGCCTTTATAAAATCTGATTCACTTGTACTTGATGAAGGACAAAGTGCTGCTAACGGCACGTCTTTTACAGGTTTTGTCCCGGTCGCAATTGAATTTTTCTTTCTTGCTGCTGCAAGCTCTCTTTCGCATTTTGATTTTTCTTTATATTTTTCTGGCGGAATATCACTACAATTATCTTCTGTAGAAGCTACTTCAACGTCTTTTTCATTATTATACCCATTACAAGCTGCTCTAAAATGACGAGTCAAGGTCGTTGCTTCATTTGATAATCTCGATTGAATAGCAGCAACATCTTCGGCCAATGTTTTAGCATCTTCACAAGCAGGCATTGGATTTTCTGCAATACCTACATATTTCGCGCAAAAGTTTGCCACTTTTTGGTCGAGTTCATTTTGCTTTTTTTGTCCTTCGGCATTCATGCGTGCCAGCTCTTTAGATGACGTGTCAATCATGCTTTTACATTCACCAGCAAGTGAGTTCCATCGTTCTTTTTCTCTGGCCATTGCTGCTGTTTGTTTTCCGATATAGTCATTGATTTCGTCATCAACTTTTGTTTGTTGAATTTTAAAAACTTCTTTTAAAAGATCAATTTTTTTCGGAAGTTCATCTAAAAATGACATATCACCATCATTGGCCAGTGCGACTCCAAAACGATCACTTTTTAATGTTGGAAGTGAAACAAACATTCCTTCTGGTATTAAAAAATTAGTTCCAGGAAAACGAGATTGAACAGCTTTAACCATATCCATCACAGCAACTTTTTGCTGATCATAAAGAGCATTACTTCTTAAACGAAGGTCTTCAGCTTTTTTATTAAATTGAATGGCCATTAAACGCATTTTTGTTTCGCGGTCTTTAACGTGCTTTTCAGCTTCAGCGTAACAGCCGTTAACTTCGTTTGCACAACTTGAAGCATGGCTCACACAAAACGAAGCTTGGGTGTGATCAAAAGCTTCTTCACTACTGCAGTTTGCCCCTGATTTCTTTGCTTCCCCATTACAATTGAGAGCCTGATCTAAAACTTTTGAAGAGAGATTTGATGCAAAATTATCGTGGAGACCTTTAATTTCTCTTAATAATGTTTGCCCTCTGGCCACTTTAGTTTTTTGAGAAACTCCACGTTGTCCACCTGAAGCAAATGAGTCATCTTGTGTATATCGCTGCTCACACTTCGTTAATGTCTTCATATATAGATCATAAGGAGTTTCAGTAATTCTTTGAGCTTCACTATTTTGATAAGTAATAGAGATATCTTTATATGTCGCTTCAAGTGCTTTGATCTTTGCCATCTTTTCATCAATAGAAGCATCAGAGTCTAAAATTCCTTTTAAAGCAGCTCGGTACTTATCTCTGGCCGTACCAGCATTTTTCGTACTTTTTTGTTGAAGAGCAGCTAGGATTTGGTCTGTGGAAATAGCAATCCCACTTTTATCCGCCCCGGTCACACAGTCATTGATATATTGTTTTTTAAAAAAGTTTTCTGATCCAGCAATGAATTCATTAAAGTCTAATGAGAAATTTTTATCCATTGCAGGTAATTCATAACCAATTTTACTAAGTTCACCAGCAATCCGTTTAGTCGAAACAGAAAAGTCTGACATTTGCTTTTGAGCCGCTTCTGAGACTGATTTAAATTTTGATGTCGATGCGGGATTATTATTAAAATAATCTTGTAATCCACCTTCTCTAATGGCCTTCTGCAGTTTTTCTACATCAGTGCGGACTTCACTTTCGATAATTGCTCTATTTGAATTAAAATCAGCAGCTCGTTTATTACTTGCTGTAAGACCTTGTTTAATTCCTAAAAGTCCAAGTTGTTTTCCTTGAGACAGTGTCTCTTGGCCGATAACAGACTGACAGTTTTGGGAAAAATATTGATTGAAATCTAAGGCCTTTAATTTTAAATTATTTTCTCCAGAACCATTGGCCCCATTTAATTCATCATTAACGGAAGTCATTTCATCGAGAAGTAATTTATTGTTGGCCCTAAATATTTCTTTGTCTTTATTCAACTGATCTTGTAATCGAGTGAGGTTATTGACCATCTCAGCGATTTGAGAACTGAGTGCTTTTTGTTTGTCTTGAAGACACTTAAGTCCGAATGGAACTTCCATATTTGAAGCTTCATTCATCATTTGGTCGTAGTAGTTAACCCAACCTTTTGAAATCGATTCATAGGTAATCATACTAGAAATTTGTGATGGATTAGGAGAAGCACTCGAACAGACGTTTTGAGGCATGTTACTCATCGAAGCCGGTAAGGGACATTCTGGAAAATATTTTCCTTTGACTGTATAGCAAGAAGTACCATCTGGCTTTCTACAGTTTGGACTTAGAGTTTGCATCATCTGTTGATTTTTTTGTGCCTGAACTTGCTGCATGATTGTTGTGGCTTTAAAGTCGACATACTGTGAGTAAACACCAGTAGCCGCTTGCATGATTTGAAGAATATCGTTGGGCTGAATGCTACTTTCATTTTTTTTAGATTGAGCAAAAGTTAGCGAAAGTAACGAAGCATTTAACAGTGAATAAATAATCACTGAAGTTACAATCCTATTTTTTATTTTTGACAGTAATTTCATAGCAGTTATTCCTAAGGCTTAAAGATCAATCTTTAGTCTATTCGGTAGAATTTCTAAAAAACTGTGGGCTTAGCCTTATTTTAATGCCGTAGTATTCTAATCATCCTCTTTTTTCTCTAAGTGAAGGAGTGGGAGTTGAGTTTAATTGGGAGATCTAAGCTTTTCAAGGCCTTAGGAAGTATTCTTTCCCTTAATGACAAAGATGTATATTGAGAAGAAATGACAATAAAAGTGGGCGATTTAACGAGAAAAAAAGTAGTAAAAAAGACCAAAGAAAATTCTATAAATAGCAAAGGGAGTTATGCTCAAACGTTTTAAAACGATCAGAAAACCCTTAATCCCCATAATGGCAACAATAAACGAAACTCCAAAACCTACCAAGAGCTGCCAAAGGTCTGCACTGGTAAATTGTCCATAAACTTTAATGAACTCATAAATGGTCGCAGCAGCTATGACTGGAACTGAAATAAGAAATGAAAAATCTGCAGAAGTCTTAACATCAATTTTTATGAGCATTCCGGTAAGCATAGTTGCTCCGGATCGAGAGACTCCTGGAATCAAAGCAAAACATTGCCCTAGGCCGATTATAAGAGCTTCTTTGTAGGTTAATTTATCAAGTGAGTGCACTGTAGGCATAGGTTTAAATTTTTCAACAATAATCATGAGAATACCAACAAGAATAAGCGAAGCCACGACGACATCAGTATTGAAGAGATAGGTTTTTATCCATTTTCTCGAGACAAAACCAATCATGAGTATAGGCATAATGGCGACAAATATATGGATAAGATTTAATCGATCTGGATTTTTTGTTTTAATGAGGGAAGGTAATTCTTGAATTTTTTTCCAATTAAAAAAATCATAAAAGCGCTCTCGATACAAATAAACAACCGCTAAAATAGCACCGAGTTGAATAATGATGTTGAAAGAATCACTTTTGGTATGATCCAGTTTTAAGAATTCACTTACAATAATTAAGTGACCTGTTGAAGAAACAGGGATGAATTCGGTTAAACCTTCTACCAGACCTAAAAATGCAGCATTAATGATTGATTCCATAGAATGATTATGAAATCAAATTCGGATTTTGACAATTAATTCCCACATCTAATTAAACGGATATCATCTCTATTGCCGGCAGAATCCGCAAGGGCCTTTGGCACACAATAAGCGTGGTTATTAAATTTTAAACCTTGTTTGTAGAGATCCAATAGCTGAGCTTGATTGTCACTTGCAGATCCTTCAAGAAAGCGGAAATATTTATTTTCTAAGTCTTCTTGACCTGGAGTTTTAAGTCTGGAAATCAAGACTCCGTTAGCAATTACCCCAGAGGCACACATTTGTTTTTCACAAGCAATGTTGGCCACGTAATCGGCATCTTTTATATACCCATTGGCATCAAATAATGAGGCATTTAATTTTTTGGCCTCACTAGAAACGTAGCGGTTAGTGTAGACGCTTAAGTCTACATAATCTGGGAGCTGGCATTTATTATTTTGGGCATTAATCATACCGGTACAGCAAAGATTTGCGTCATCACCAACTTTCATTTGAGTTCCGGCCGGCAAGCAAGACGAGACTTCGTCTGCTTTAAAGATCATTTTCATACCCGATTTAAAATTCGTATTATCAATTGCGGAATACATTTCAAATGTACCGTCAGTGTATTCTTTATCGGAGACCGGACTAGCGTAGATCTCATTGGGTGGAAGGTAGTTACCGGCCACTGGATAAATGTTTGCTCTATTACTTGGGTGAGATCTACAAGATAAAAATTCTTCTGTTATTCCACTAAATGCTTGTTCAGACTGAATAGCAATCTGTGGTATTCCCATCAACTCAAACTTCGCAAAATAATCCATTATGGCCTTCGCCTTAGGATTTGTTGGTTGTGTTTGAATCAGTGGACAAGCCGGATCGTCTGGCTCATATTGTGAACAAGTGTATCCACCAGATCCAGGTAGCCAGTTAAAACATTTAAATATGTTGGCACTGATTGATTGAAATTTACCACTATCCCATTTATGTCCACCAGTCGCGAAATTTCTAACCCAATCTCCAGAACAGCTAGTCTTTTCAGCAGCGGCTGAAAATGTTCGGAATTGATTATCAAGATTGGCAATTGATTCACATCCGCCTAATAATGGGAAACTACATTGATCTTTAACTGCTGCATTTAAATTAGGAAAAGTTGAAGCAAGTGTATTGATTTCTTTATAGACAGTGGCAGCTCTTGAATAACGATTAATAGAGGCCATAGGATAATCAATTCCGGCAACGCTGCTATATTCAAGGCCATTAATTGCATCTGCCGTTGGAAGTGAGATGGTTTTTCCAACTTCTCGACAACAACGATTATTTCTAGGGTCGTAGTTTGTATTTGTACTTACCTTAGCTTCAGCTTGCGAACAAACCAATTCTTCTTGCCAGAACATAACTTCATATTTATTTAAAATTGCTGTGACTGTAGTGTCACTGCTACTGAGAGATTTTATTTTATCAGCAATAGTTTTTGAAGGAGCACAATCTAAATCTGTAAAGCACGATGCTCCCGGAGCACGCATACAACGATTTTCGGTAAAGCTTGGTGCTGTTAAGACATCATTGGTTCGTTTAAAAGTCGCAAAGGGAAGTGATTTAGCTGTAAAAATTCTCTTGAATGCATCGAGTGCATTGGTCGAAATAGATTGAGATCCTGATGCCAATTGTATTTCATCATAGACAGCTGTATTGCTAAATAATGCAGATGCATTAGTTGATGTATTCTGGAAATAATTTTTGGAAGTGTCTGTAACAGCACATCCAAGTAGATAATCTGGATTGATTCCACCTAACTCTTTTCTGGTCATACCAATACCAAGAGTTTTATCACCTCCAAAAACTGAATCTGCAGGCTGAGTATTGTGTTGATTAATATAACTAGACTCTTCAACATCTCTACCTGGTAGGCACATTGCCAGAGCTCGGTTACCACTGAGATTTGATTGAACTTGGAATTGTGGAGTTTCAAGACCTTCAAAATTATATGGACGACCTGGAATGGGTGCACCTAATCCGAAACTATCAACAGTTGTATCCACTCTTACTTTTCCAAAGCGTGAAATTTTATTATTAAATTTAGGAACAGGAAGTCCTGCGCTCGTAAACGGCTGACAGTATGAATTTGAAGAGCATGAATGAACAACTGGATTTGTTGATTCGTTCCAAGTTGAATTAACATTTACGGTGCTATAGTTTTGTGAACATAGAGCACCTCGTCCTCTATAAACACATCGTTTAGTATTGGCATTTATTCCCAGGATACTAACGAGACGTTTATCTTCTCTTATTGACTCTGGAATTTCTTTTCCATTTTCATCAAACACTGGCCATGATGATTGAATAGTATTTATTGGAGTGCATGAATACTCCCATCCTAATGTTGTTGCACAATCAGTATCTGTCGAACACTGATGGAACTGTTGGCATTGAGCTGCATCTGAAGCGTAATCTGAGGTCACCATGTTCGAGCCAACAGGGTTTAAAGACCCATCATTGACGGTGACTTCGAAAGTTGACTCTAGTGAAAGATCACCAAATGGTGCATTGATCGCCAGAAATATTTTATTGCTCTCAGCTTTAATTCTTCGATTTGTTCCAACTGCAAACCATTTGACTCCATCAAATGAACCGATGACGGCACCGTAGTCAAATCCGTACCAGTCATGTTGATAGCCATTAGCATAGAGAAAATGTTGAGTGGCCATTCGTTTTTTTCTTTGATTATTGACATCAGTATCTGCGCGGTGAGACCACGGAATCATAGATGCCGGTACCATACAGGCCCTACCAAATTTCATCTCATCGGATCTTATTCCAGCAGACATCGTTCGATTTGTTTGTGCCAAAAGTGGATTGACTCCTCCAGCAAACTGGGTGAGTGGGAAAAGTTTTGTTAATTGTGAATAATAGTCGTTACCACATTGTATACAATTAGAAAGACTGCCTTTATCTACATAAATATCATAGGTGTTGCCTTTTTTCACCACTAACTCAAGAGCTGGTTTGGCAGCGTTGTTAGCGGTTGAAAGACTGCCATATATTTCATTAAAACCTACATAGGTATCACTGGTATCATTTTCTTTTGTTATATCAGGAATGTTATTTGGATTAAGTAAATTGCCGCTGCGGTAACTAAATGCGTTTCCTTCCTGAATACTTCCGGCCGGTATCGTTTTTTGAGAAGTTCCTTGAGAATCATAATATCTTACAGGTACGCTCTTAGAGCTTAGGTAAGCTTTTTGAGTCACCGGTGGAAGTGGAGGATTTGCTTCTGGAAATACACAAGCATAATCTGTGATTTGTTCATCACTGTTTTTAATTGGTGTTAACTTACAATCAATTCCATTGCAGCCACAAGTTTTATTTATTTCAGCTTGTGCCTTTAGTTTAGACTCCATCACGTTATGAACATCGAGATCAACAAAATAACTAATTTTAACTTTTTGGTCTTTAAAAACTTGCAAAGATGAATCAGGTATAAAACGAATAATGCTGTTGGCAGCTTCAATTAAAATCCATTCGATATCTCTTTTTTGAACCACACCATCGACTTCAACAGTTATGGCCTTGTTGACATTTGCATAATAGGGAATTTTAAAATCATTGCGGTTTGTAGCGTCGGTATTGTGATCGGTGACACGACCTTGGTGGGCGACAGAATTTTGTTCTTGAACATAATATTTTTCACACTTAGCAATTGTTGTATTTATTTTAGTACAACTTGCATCGATCTTATAACGAATGACTAAGTCATTTGAAATTGCAGATGCAGGTTTTTTTAAAACTTGAATTTGTGCACCAGAAGTTAAGTCATCATTGTGAAGAGCAGTAATTTTTATTACATTTGGATCAATATAAGGTTCATCATCAAGTTGATCAAGTGACTTTATTGAATAATCAAACAAGACAACTTCACCCATTAAAACTTGCTCGACAGAAACTATCGCGTTTGTTGCTACCGCAATATTTGAAAAAGTATTTTTGAAATTTCTATCATCAAGTCCTGCGCTGTAAGTAGAGTTTAATGGGTCTGTTTCAAATGTTTTTACATTTGGATATGTCACAGTACATACCCCATATTCTCCTTCAACTTTAGAAGTACAGCTATGAAGATCTTTTAACTTTTTTAACCTTACTGCAGCATCATTTGTTGGACTGGTCGGAGGAGTCGGATTTGTTGGCGTGTTTACAGGTTGTGAACATATAAAATAATACTGAGGATAGAGATAGATATTACTTGGATTGTTGAGAATATCTTGAAGGGCCTGCAAGTATTCACCTGATGTCGTGGCCACGTTAGGCTTAAGTGCCAAATCTTTTACACACTGACCGAGACTGCAGCAATCAAAACCTTGTGATTGGCAGAGAGTTGATTCAGTACAAGTTTGTCCCTGGCCTGGAGCTGAGGCAGTGGTGTTTGATACTAGCAGTTTAAGTTGTGCGGAAGCAATTTGAGTGATCGCACTTCCGCTCGAGGTATAAAGTTCTACAGAGTCACTGGTGTAGCTTGCAAGTGAGCAGGTACCAGATACACAAACGTCACTTAACTTGTACGACAATATAAAGCCTGGATATGAAGTTTGAAGTTTATTAATGACACCTGTCTTTTGACAAAAGCTTGAATTCGTAGTGCCATCAGAGGGAGTAATATTAAAATAGTATTCCAAAGTTTCAGTTGAGAAATTGTACACTGAACGAGCAATAGCGGCAAAAACAAGAAGTCTTTTTGAAGGTGTGGTTGTTTGAAATTTTGCGGTAAAGCAAGCTACAGTACTAGTTCCAGTGTTGCGAATAAAACTATCAACATCCTTACCACGCAATTGTAAACTGTCAGAAAATTTTAATTCCATACTGACATTACTAGAAAAAATATTTATTCCATTCTGGATAAAATTATTTCCCGAAGTGAAAACAGGAATTTTAGGTGTTGTATTATTTGAATTACTGGTGCTCGCACTTTTAACATTCGTTCTTTTAGCACTTGGAGATTGAAGGCATCCTTGAATAAATAAAAGCATCGACACTATTAGCGTGAAGCTTTTAATTTTCCCATTAATGATTTTCAACTCTTTCATAAAAACTATTCTCTCGTTCAATTCGGATCAAAGTTCTTAAATCTATTCGGTTTTAAGCCATATTCATTAACTAATTTTAGATCCTTCTACTAACGAGTGGTCATTATTGCTTCTCTAATGATTACTTACAAAGAGTTAAGTCTATTCCGAGTCATTTGATTTGTGATGAATATGCCTCTAAGTCTTGGCAGTATTGTATAAGTTGAGTTTTTTAAATAAGCATTTTTGAAAAAATTGGAAACGGCATTTCCATGACTTGCATATTGCTTGATATAAATAATCAAGAAAAGGGCAATGTTCACCGATACTATTTCTACATGAAAAATACCAATCGATTTTTTCTCGTATTAATCTTAGTGCTGACAACTCATACTGTGGTTGTTCGTGCTGAAGACAGTAGTCTAGATTTAGAATATAAGCTCAGTGAACTTAAACGAGAAAAGACTCAAGCAGAAGTAATGATAAGTATCCTTGAAAAAAGCGGAAGACTGTCTGCTATTCAAGCTCTCGATGCTAAAAAAGAAATAGCGGATTCTTATGAAGAAAATATCGAGTCGCTTAAACAAGACGCACTTGATAAAATTCAAAATAGTCGCTCGCTCTCAAGTTTCTAATTGCGCTTCTTTTAATAATTCATAAAGTGTGAGTAAGGCTTTATCCGAAAATCGGTCTTTGAGTCTTAGGCGATCACCTATGAATTGATATATTTTTGCACCAGAATTCTTTTTTGATGAAAAACCTATGGCCACAAGTCCTACTGGTTTGTCACTTGATCCGCCATCAGGGCCTGCTATACCAGTGATAGAAATGGCATAGTCAGTTTTTAATTTTAATCTGGCACCAATTGCCATCTCACATGCAACTTCAATACTAACAGCGCCAAATTTATTGAGAGTCTCTGTTTTAACTTCTAATATTTGTTCTTTAACTGAATTATCATATGTCACTATACTTCCCCAAAAAGCACAGCTTGATCCAGAGAGATCTGTTATTTTTGAAGCCGTAAGCCCACCAGTACATGACTCCGCAAAACCAAAGGTAATATTTTTAGATCTTGCCAGATCTAAAACGAGTTGATTGATGGGAAGATTTCCCCATTGCCAAACATAGGGGAGAAGTTTTGACGCTGTAATGATATTTTTTATTTCTTTATTTTTTTCTTCATGAGTTTTAATGCCTCCTTTGTAACTGACAACGATATCAATACCAAGTGTATGAGGTAGTGAACTGACTGATCCAAATGCCTCAAGTTCACTCCATAGAGTTGGACATAATTCAAAAAATATTTTTTCTTCGGGGACACCCTGAGTTCTGATAATTGTCTGATGATTTTCTTTGATACGATTTGAAAATTGTTTTTTTATTATCGGCAAAAATTCCAATGTGACCATTTCACTGAATTCTTTTGGGACACCTGGAGCAGATAATAGGAGTTTACCTTCTTTAGTCGTAAAACCAAGTCCAGGAGCAAATCCCAAGGGATTATTGATGGCAAAAAAATCCTCTGGAAATAAATGGTATTGGTTGGTTTCTGGAGTCCATGTACGATTAAAACGAGAGTAATTTTGAGTGATGACAGAAACAACGTCAGAGCGCTCAATAATTTTTTTAGAAAAATAGTGGGCCAATGTCGATTTCGTTTTATCATCGATTGTCGGTCCGACTCCACCACTGGTGATAACAATGTCACTCTCGTGTAGCGAGTCACTCAAGGCTTTTTCTATATCTAAAACTTGATCTTTTATAAATCGCATTGATTTTAAAACGAGACCTTCTTTAAAAAGGAATTGAGAGAGCCATGAAGCGTTTTTATCCAGTGTTTTTCCAGATAAAATTTCATCTCCAATAATTATCAAAGAGACATTTAGTGATTCATTTTGAATAGATTCTCTTGCACTCATTGATTATTCCCAAAAGACTTTAATAGTCGTTATATGCTGGAAATCTTGTCATAAATTGGTTAGAATTTACAAATAATATCTTGAGACAAGTGCATGACAAAAAAAGTTCAATTTACCGTCGACTTTAAAGACGATGTCGAGACTTACCTCGAAACACATTTTCCAGAAATGGTTGATTACCGTATTTTAAGTCAGGCCCTCGATGCCCGCGGTGCTCAACGTGGGAAAACACCTAGGTATACCTATAATATAGAAATTCTCTCTGCCGGAGAACAATTTGAAGCCATTAAAGAAGAATTTCCCCAATTAGGTCCGTTTAAAGATAGGCCAATTATCATTGGTGCTGGGCCTGCAGGTTTATTTTGTGCTTTAAGGCTAGCTGATTATGGAGTTCCTTCATTGGTGATCGAACGCGGTGACCGAGCACATAATAGAATGCTGCATATCTCAAAGTTTTGGAGATACGGAGAATTCAATACAGAAAATAATGTTTGTTACGGAGAAGGTGGGGCAGGTCTATTTTCAGATGGTAAATTGATCACGCGAATTAAGTCGCCATTTGTCCAATACGTAATGAATCGATTTGTTGATTTTGGTGCACCCAAAGATACGGCTTATATTTCAAATCCTCATTTAGGTTCAAATAAAATACGTGGTCTCATCAATAAAATGACAGAATATCTTGTTAGTCGCAATTGTGAAGTAAAATACAATACTCGTGTTGATAAAATTTTGACGGAAGCAAATAAAGTTATTGGAGTGGAGCTCTCTACTGGAGAAAAGATATTTTCTGATTCAGTCATTTTGGCGACAGGACATTCGGCCAGTGAAATGTATCATCACCTAGAAATCTTAGGTGTAGAAATGAAGCAAAAAGATTTTGCAGTTGGAGTGAGAATTGAGCATCCTCGAGAATTGATTGATCAAATCCAATATGGAAAATTTGCAGGTCTTGATTTGGGTGCAGCTCGCTACCGCTTAAGTTATGAAGACCCAAAAAGTAAAAAAGGAACTTATAGTTTTTGCATGTGTCCTGGAGGATATGTGCTTTCATCTGGAACTGAGGCCGATGGAATTGTGGTGAATGGAATGAGTAATTTTGCTCGAAATTCTCGTTGGTCAAATGCGGCACTTGTCGTGAGTGTGCGGGCCGGAATCGATTTTTCTAGTGAAAAACTTTTAGCAGGCCTAGACTTTCAACATAGTATTGAACAAAGTGCTTATCAAGCTTCTGTTTCTAGGGCTTCAGGCAGAGAGCTTCCAGCGCAAACACTTAAAGAATTCATGTCAGGCTCACTTAATAATGGAAATGAAAAAATTAAAACATCGACGCCTTCAGGAATTGTGAAAACTGAGTTGCATGAAATACTGCCTTCATTTGTGACTAAGCACCTAGAAAATGCGCTAGTAAAATTTGATGAAAACTTAAAAGGATTTATTTCTGATAAGGCTTTATTGATAGCTCCTGAAACAAGAACATCTGCCCCCGTGACCATTTTGCGCAATAAAGAAACGATGGAGTCCAGCAGCCATCAAGGCCTATACCCTTGTGGAGAGGGAGCAGGACATGCCGGAGGAATAACATCAGCTGCTGTTGATGGAGTGAAAGTCGCTATGTCTTTACTTAAAACAAAAAAAGGATTTGAAACATGAAGAACTCATTAATTTTTTTAATATCTAGTTTTCTCACATTTTCTGGAACATTAAATGCAGAAATAAATTCAGAAATAGCTCAATATAAATCTCCAGAAATTTTAGCTCGAGCAAATATAAACGACGGTTTTAACCTTCCACCAATGACATTTTTAAGTAATACGACTCCAGTTATTAATAATCAAGGTGATGTTGCCTTTAAATTAATGTCGATTGGTGGTGAAAATCAACAGGGAATTTGGTTGAAAAATTCAATAAATCCAGATGGTGCGATAGTTTACACAGCCCCCGATTTACGACTTATTACTGATCCGAGTTTAAACGACAATAGTGTTGTCGCATTTAATCTATTTGACGATGGAGTCACTGACGGAATTTTTTCTTATGATGGATCAACTAATCAAACTACCCAAGTTTTAAAACCCACAGATAATGAAATTTCATTTTATACTTATCCGCAAATTACAACTGGTGGGCAGATTTATTTCAGAGGAACGAATGAAGAAAATATCAGATCTTTTTATCAATCTGATAAAAAGTTAAATTCTGTCATTAAAGAAGGTGAGTATTCTTTTGGTCAAAAAACATCATATTTATTTAAACCAAGTATAAATGATCTTGGAGAATTAAGTTTCAAAAGACGCATCGGTGATATTGGCGATTGGGATGAATCTGCTGCCGATGAGATCTTGTTATTGAGACCGAATGGTAAAAAATTTGATTATTTAAGTATTGCTAGAGACCGTGACTTAGATAGCAATTCTCCATTTTTAGGTTTTTATAATACGACCGGAATTTCAAAAAACGGCATGGTGACTTTTACGGCCAGTCTTCTTGATTCGAGAAAGGCCATCGTTCTTTGGCGTGATGGAGTACTTTATACATTGGCTTCTGAAGGAGATAACAACATTAGCGAAATCGAAATGTTTGCTCCCAAAATAAACAATCAAGGAATAGTTTTATTTCGTGCTCTCGATAATAAAGGATCCCGTGGCCTATACTTGGCCAATCAAAAGGGTATCGAGCGAATTATTGGAGAAGGTGATGAAGTCATGACGGATATAGGCCTCGGAAAAATTCTCTCAAATCCCAACTACCCAGGTTTTGGTGGTGAAGTCGATATCAATAACCACGGTGAAATAGTTTTTTATTGTCTTTTAGTTGGTGCTAAAGATGATAAAGAATTAGGTTCAGCAGTTTATAAAATATCTCCAGAAAACTTTCCAGAAAATAATCAATAAAAATTTATTAAGAGCAAGCGTATGCAGTATTCTTCAAAAGATAAAATAGAAAAAAAATATGAAGTGATTGTTATTGGCTCTGGCCTCGCCGGAATGACTCTCGCTAATAAAATGGCAAAAGATGGAAGAAGTGTTCTTTTATTAGAATCACACAATAAGCTAGGTGGTTTTGCTACCTGGTTCAAACGCCAAGACGGCTCACATATTTTTGATGTCTCACTTCATGGTTTTCCAGTTGGAATGATAAAAACTTGCAGAAAATACTGGAGTCGAGAAATCGCAGATCGCATTCATCAGTTGAAATCTGTTAGGTATATCAATCCACAATTTGAAGTCGATACCGATTTCACTAAAGAAGATTTTATCAAAGTATTGATTCATAAATTTAATGTCACTGAAGAGACAGTGCAGGCTTTTTTTCTAGAACTCGCCCATATGAATTTTTATGACAATTCTCAAATGACCAATGGAGAGTTGTTTAATAAATATTTTCCGGGGAGATCCGACATTACTCGTTTTTTACTTGAACCTATCGTTTATGCCAATGGGTCAAACTTAGAAGATCCAGCAATCAGTTACGGTATTGTTTTTTCCAATTTTATGAGTAAGGGAGTTTATATCTTTCAAGGTGGAACTGATGTCATGATCGGTTTAATGAAAGAAGAACTTTTAAAAAATGGGGTGGACATCCAATTGCAGGCCCGGGTTGAAAAAATTATTGTTGATAACAAGCGTGTCTGTGGAGTGGAAGTCAAAGGTCATAAAATATATTCCAAGGCAGTCGTTTCAAATTCTAACTTGCGCACAACGATTGAAAAATTGGTAGGTGAAAATCATTTTAGTGATGAGTATGTTAAACTAGCTAAAGCTGTAAGGCTCAATACCTCATCTTGCCAAGTGTACATGGGAATAAAAAAAGGTGAGAGCATTCCTTTTATCGGGGATCTCATTTTCACTTCCGAAGATAATGACTTTAGCACTGACTTAATTCTCTCACCAAAAGTTGGAAGCCAAACATTCTCACTTTACTATCCAGAAATGAGACCTCATCTTGAAAATCGTTTTGCAATCGTTTCCTCTTCTAATGCACGTTATGAAGACTGGAAGAATTTATCAACTGATCAGTATGAAGCACAAAAAAAAGTTCTTATTGAAAGGGCCCTCCAAGGTTTGGAGAAAATACTTCCAGGTGTTCGCGCTAAAATAGATTTTGTCGATGCGGCTACACCATTGACTGTTGAACGTTACACTTTGCATGAACGCGGAGCTAGCTTTGGGACAAAGTTTGAAGGGCTTCATGTCTCAATGAATATGCACAAAGAGCTTCCTGGACTTTTTCACGCTGGCTCAGTTGGCATAATCATGTCCGGTTGGCTTGGGGCTGCAAATTATGGCGTTATACAGGCCCATGAGGTGGACAATTACCTTACAAGGCTAGAAAAAGAAGACCAAAGGCCATAAGTCCCCTTTTCAAAAAGGTGGGCATCACGCTAGTATTTCATTCTTTATAACAAGGATAAAAGCATGGATTTTTCCAATCAAACTGTCATTGTCACCGGTGGAACCAGAGGTATCGGTCGAGGTATATGTGAAGCCTTTTTAGCAAAAGGAGCTTTAGTTATTGCCACTTATGCTGGAAATGAAACTGCAGCTTTAAAAATGAAAGAAGACCACCAGATTTATGGTGATAAATTAGTCATAAAAAAATGTGATGTAAGAGATGAAGAAGCCGTAATCGCTTTTTATGATTTCATAGAAAAAACTTATCCAAAAATTGAAGTCCTTGTAAATAATTCTGGAATTCGTAAAGACCAGATTACCGCGGCGATGACCCTCAGTGAATGGAATGATGTCATCAGTACAAACCTCACTGGAACATTTTTAATGAGTAAACATGCTGTCTTGGCGTTCATGAAAAATCGCTACGGGCGAATCGTGAATATGTCTTCTATTGGAGGAGCTCTTGGCCTACCCGGGCAAGCTAATTACGCAGCTTCGAAAGCTGGACAAATTGCCATCTCGAAGTCCTTATCTAAAGAAGTCGCTAAACGTGGCATAACGGTTAATAATATTTGTCCTGGATTCATAGATACAGAACTTTTATCTGATCTACCTGAAGAACAACGTAAAGAGTACATGAAAGATGTTCCCATGAAGCGCTTTGGTAAAGTTTCCGAAGTGGCGAGTGCCGTTTTATTCCTGGCCAGTAAAGAAGCGAGTTATATTACTGGAGCAAGTCTAGAAATATCCGGAGGACTTTAAGTCATGGGTGAATATCCTGCGATCGAACTCTTAATTCCTCAAAGAGCACCATTTTTATTCGTTGATAAAGTGATCGATAAAAATGACTTAATGATTAAGACTGTTTTCAAAATTACTGGCAATGAAGATTTTTTTAAAGGACATTTTCCTGGAAATCCCATTATGCCGGGTGTGCTTCTTCAAGAGGCCCTCTTCCAATCGGGAGCGGCTTTGATGTCGGGTCTTAGTGGTGCAGGCCTTGGGGTCGTGACCAGAGTGCAAAACGCAAAATTTAAAAATATGGCCCGCCCCGGAGATGAATTAGAAATGGAAGTGACTTTAGTAGAATCCTTATCAAATGCTCATTACATGAAAGGTGTGACGAAAGTTTTAGGTAAAACAATTTTAGTTTTAGAATTTACAGTTGCGAGTGTATAGAATGAGTTTTTTAAAGTTAGAAAATAAAAAGTTTCTTATCACCGGTGTGGCCAATAAAAAATCTGTCGCTTACTTTGCGGCCAAAACATTATTAGAAAATGGTGCCGACTGTCTCTTTACCGTTTTAAATGAAGAGACAAAACAAAAGGTTGAAAAATTATTTCCGGATAAAAAAATTTACCTGGTCAACGTTGAAAAAACAGATGAGATCAATGAGTTAGGTAGAGTTCTTTTGTCTGAAAAAATTATTCTCGACGGATTTCTTCATTCTATTGCTTTTGCCAATTACTCAGAAGGCATGAAACCGTTTCATGAAACATCTTTACCAGATTATCTTCAGGCCACTAATATTTCTTGTTTTTCATTAGTTTCACTCTCAAAGTCACTTAAGCCAGTTCTCGCTTTAGATTCTTCGGTTGTGACAATTTCCATTTCGAGCACCAAGGCCACAAACTATGGCTACATGGGACCGATCAAAGCGGCATTGGATGCAACGATTTTATTTTTAGCAAAGTCGTTTTCTCTCGATTCAAAAGTTCGCTTTAATGCAGTTTGTGCTGGGCCTTTAAAAACGTCAGCTTCTGCTGGTATACCTGGCTATATTGACAATTACCTCTTTGCTGAACAATTGACCATGAGGCACCAAGCTCTAGAGACACAAGAAGTTGCAAATACTGTTGTTTTTTTATTAAGCCCAGCTTCAAGTGGAATTACAGCGAGTGGAGTTGTAGTGGATGCGGGCATGAGTTCAAATTATTTTGATGAAAAAGTAGTAGCTTCTTTTGCCAAAAATGACTAACTTCGTTTTCTTAAGATAAAAATTAAAAACAGCACATAGATACCCAGGGCCGCAAAAACAAAAGTCAGCAAGTTTTCATTTTGTTGGTTTTGTGCCCGAAGGGATTCGTCATAGTACCTGGCAATGACTCTCATTTCTTCTGAAATTGAATCTTCTTTGAAGTCGTTGAGTATAGTTTCAAGAAATTTTACTTGTGTAGAAAGTATTTCAAGATTATCTGTAAAAACTTTTACTTCAGTTAGTGGCACATTTGAATAACTTAAAATCTGATTGAGTATTTTAATATCTTCAGAAAGTCTCATTTCATTTTCGCGAGTTGAAACTGATAAGTATAAATAGGCATCTAAGAGTGATTCGCGGTAAAAATCTTTTTTATCATTTTTATCTAAAATGTATTTAATTTTCTTTTTTTCAATCGCTGTCACACTAGTTAAGAGTTTATTTACACTATCGTTTAAAAGCACAACACTTTTTTCAAATTGCTCGAGCTGTTTAATTCTTTTTTTGAAATGCAATTCTAGTTTATCTAATGATTCAAGTAAAACAGGAGTGTTATTATCAATGTTAGATAAAATAATCATAAATTCATTTGTTTTTTTCAGAACAGCTTTAAGTTCGTCAGTATTCTTAAAAAAATTTTTTCTGAGTGAAAGAGCTTCTTTTGAAATTTCATGGTTAATGGAGCGAAGTTCATCAAAATCAAGTTTTTCAATAGATTGGTTAGGACTTAATTGAGATAAGTTTTTATAAAAAAGAACACCACTGATTAAAGTAATGAGCATTGTGGTTAAAATAAAAATTTTTAAACGCATATCTTTTTAAAATTTCCACGGAATCATTGATGAGTATGATAGCTGATCGGTTAACTCAGTCATAATCTTTAATCACTTAAAATTTTTTAAATGAGTCTTTTTTTTGGCACTTTAAATAAACTAGACATCGGCCTAAGTACCTCAAACTAAAACGGTCAAGTTTCTCGTAGGGTCGTCCGATAAGCTTCTGTACAATAAGCGAAGGTCTCCACGGGAATTGATATATGAAATTCACAAAAATTTATTCGACGCTTATTTTCGGTTTTTTATTACTGTTGTCCTCTCCATTAAAATCTCAAGAAGTAGAATTAACAAACCTAAGCAATAAGTCTCTACCGATGGAAATTCTGGATAACACTTTAAATGGTAAAACTGATATCTACTCTCAGATCGCTAAAGAATTTGACTTAGAATATGAAAATATTGGTAAACGAGAAGCCTTGAGAGTTTTATCTAATAATGCTCTATCAATAACAGGTGGACTTAATAGTATTGGTTTATCTTATAAAAAGCCATTCGTATCGTTTGGTGTAAGTGTCGATAGAAACCTGGCACCTGATCTCTATGATGATAAACGATGGATTGTGACAGACACAATGACTATTGATATTGATGCTTCAAAAGTACTAGGGAGCTTAAAAGACTCCAATGCGATCGACATCTCAGAAAAAAATCTGGCAGCATTTGCGGGTGTGGTCTTTAAAAGAAAATTTACTTGGATTCACTTTGCGAACTCCTATGAAGAAGGTCTCATGAGAGATTTTCAAAAATTATTTATGCCATTTAACTTAATGAGTTTTGAGAACATAGCAAAACTTGGTTTAAATGAAATGCTCTTTAAAGAAGATTCTATTTCACTGAAGGCAGGTGGCCTGGTTTCAGCTCCGCTTTATACTGGGATCACTGGTGCTGCCGGAGTATTGGCGAAGTTTGAACGTCTTTCTAGGGTGGAGATTATTGGTCTTGAAGATAATAGAATCCAAATAAGTTCTGAAAAATCAAAAATAGCTAGCGCCGGAGCCTCGTTATCTATTCAGGCAGATTTCCTCAAGATTTTAAGACTCACATTACTTTCTTACGATTTTAGTTATGATTTACAATCAAGTTATAAAATATATTTAAATATGTCTCAAATACAACTTAAAGAAAATGCAATTGAAAGTAATGTAAAAATAGAATTGGCAAAAATTTTTAAAAATAAAGAAGCCGAACTTGTTACAATTGCCCCTTTTTTAATTTCAGAAGAAAAGAAAATTTCTCAGACTATTAATCATAAATATAATTTTCTCTTGTTGGGCGGACAAAAGAGCTCTAAAACACAACAGATAGAAATAGCTAAAGACGGCAAAGTTAAAACATTTTTTAGGCATTATTATGAAAAAATGAAATACACAGAAGACGCGGTCTCTAGATTGTTTTCAAGTCTTATTTTTGGACTTACGAACTCAGATATTTCTGCCACAAAACTTGCGAGTGATACCAAAAAAGTGACAATTGAATACGATAGCACAAAAAACTTACTAGATTCAAAGAGTGACTTAGATATCGGTTTAAAAAATTCAGAAGAACAAAAACTCTCAATGAGTTTTATTAGTGATTTTAAAACCCAAAAAACGAGTGGCAGATCAGGGAAAAAATATAAAGAGCGTGCGAAGTTTATTTTAGAGAGATTTTCAGGTGTCAATCCAATCGCACTTACAATGATTGATTCAGGAGATTTAAAGGCACCCTTTCATGTTGAAGGAAAATACCAAGTCAACATCGAAGGAATTAGGTATTTTAATTCACAAAGTGTTGCAAGTATTTTTGATCATTTCGACGGTCTATGTAACGAATACCCAAAAAGTGGGTTGATTAATTTCCGTAATCTTTTTGATCATTGCAGAAGATCTCTAGAAGACGATTACATCGATTACTTTAAAGATTTGACTCACAATAAAATATCAGCTGAAGATATTGATAGATGTGAAAAAAAGTCATTTAAATACCTTTTTTCTCCTGGAAAAAAACGTGCCTTTATTAAGAATTGTTTATCTGAAATGAATAAATTAAGTAAAGAAGAATGGGTGAGAGTGCCATTGTGGCAATTAAAGAATCTCTCAACTAACATCGTTAATAATAGTTATAGCAAGGTTCATTATTTTAACTTATTTGGTGTTCAAAATGTATTTTTCTATGGAACTTTCAAGGCCAATACCAAAGAAGGCAATGCATTCACTACAAGTTTCCACGAAGGATCTTTCAAAGGTCTGGGAGCTGTAGACCATTATATGCGAGTTGAAAATCTTCGCTCTCCAGCTTCTATCGTAATTGATCAGTAGTTTAAGTTTGAACATATCGCTCAACAATTGATCTTGGCTAGGCAATTCTTTTCATTTAGTTTTTTTAGAGAACGTATTATAGGATATTAGCTGGAGAAAGCTAATGTCTAAATTGTGTCTATTTTTAGTTTTAACATGGCCCTTGTTAGCATTTAGCTATGAAATTGACAATTTTACACTTCGATATAAAGAATTACCGAATGCACTCAGTATAATTGATAAAGAGGTTAATGAGCGGCTAGATCGTGCAGCAAAAGAACATTCAAAAGAAACTCAAGGTTGTAATCAATCGACTATTATTTCTTTTGTGAACAGTGAGTTCCAAGGATTAATTATTGGTGCGATAGAGTCCTGGGTAACAAATAATCCAAATATTAAAAAGCATGATATTAATTTAGATAAGTCTGTTTATAAATCTCGATCTATGAAAGATAAGCTGCAAGGCGGAGTGCTTTCTAGTTTTGGACTCAATTCTACAATTAATCTCAATGGTTTTTACGTCGGGGTTGATAAACTAGGCCATTTTTTTGATCAAGGTTATGCTCAGTATTCAATAGCACACTTGGAAGGTAAAGGTGTTGAAGCCGCGTTAAAGCGAGGGGTCTCACAGGAAGAAACTTATCTTGGTTGGTCAACAACGGGAATTAAGTCATATGGTGACTTAGCTGCAAATTATTCTGGTATGACTTTTTGGAGTAATTTAACAGGTGGAAAAAAACCAATTTTTACATGTAAAAATAATCAATGGGAAAAAGTGCGAGATTTTAGTTTTGCTGACTATGTCGATTCTTCATGGGATGAAGCTATCAATTGTTCAGTTTATAAAACAGATAGCCTTAATGAAGTAATTCAAAAAAATTTAACGGCACTTGAAAATCAATCCCCTGATAAAAAATTTCTATGTCCGGTTGACAGTTTGGCATGCCAAAATTTTCAAAAAAAATATCCTCAGGATATTTTACCATTTATCATCTCGCCTCAATGTTTAGTAAAAAATGACATTCCACTCGAAGCCGCAAGTTGCAAAAGTAAATTGAATGAGCGTTTGGTTTCAGAAAAATTTACTCGTTTTTGTGAAACAATTATTGAGAAATTAAAATGAAAAAAATAATTATCATACTTCTGGCCTTAGTTTCAACACCGACTTATACAAGTGTTGAATTTCAAAATCCCTATAAAAACTTTCATACTTGTTTCAAAGATAACGATTCATTGGTAAGAAGTTGTTTAAAAAAAGATTTTCAAATTGAATTTACGATTTCAGAAATACAAAAATTGATTACTTATTTTAAAGATGCACAAATTGTCTATCAAGAGAGCTGTCCTGCTGAGCTGCTCTTGAAAATTCCTAATTATAAAAAAGAGAATTTACGTCTATGGTGTGCTGTTTTGACCCAGAGATTGGATAATTTCAATGTCATATTTTTTCAAGATTCTGAGAAAAAACTAAAAGATATTAGATTTCTCGTAAAGTAATTAATATCTATTTCATAGAAGTAAACAATCGATCAAGACCTTCTTCAATCGAAAATTGGGGCTTATATCCCAAATCAATTTCCAAGTTATGATGATTATAATAGTGGTTTAATCCTAACTGCATGGCCACAAACCGAGTTATTGGTGGATCTACTCTATAAAGTTTAAAGAGACCAAGCACATTTTCTATTATATAGCCTATGACATAAGCCTTTTTAAAAGAGATATGTTTTGTGATGGGCCCAAGGCCTGATCTTCTCAGGATTTCATTGGTAAATTCCCAAAGTTTAATTGGCCCTTGGCCGATGAAATAGGCACGTCCTGCGATTTTAGAAGTAGGACTTAATTCTTTAAGTGCTTTTAAATGTATATAAGACGCGTTTTCAACATAAGTGACGTCGACTAAATTTGATCCATCTCCAATAATTTTTAATCTTTTTTTTCTTGCTGCCTTAATCACTCTAGGGACAAGATTTTGATCTCCCGGCCCGAAAATAAGGTGAGGACGTAAGGCGACAGTTGAAAACTCTGGAGAGTTAGCATTTAAGATATTTTTTTCGGCAATCGCTTTAGTTTCGGCGTATGAACTGTAGTATTTTTTTGGGTAAGGAGTACTTTCATCAACACCCATTAGATCATCACTTCCGAATGCGACACTCGGTGTGCTTGTATAAACACATTTTTTTATTTTATGAAACAGACAAGCTTCAATAACATTATTCGTTCCAGTAACATTAGTTTCAAAAAAGTCTTCGTAACGCCCCCACATTCCGACTAGAGAAGCAGTATGTATAACCGCGTCCATTCCACTAAGAGCGTTTAAAACATCTTGTTTGTTCGTCAGATTTCCAAGAATTTGTTTTACATTATATTGCTCTAAAATGTCGTGATGACTTCTTGAAAAACTATAAATTTCAAATCCACCATCTAAAAAAAGATCACGGGCAATATAACTTCCCAAGAATCCGCCCGCACCAGTAATAAGGACTTTAGTGAGTTTCATGGGCCTCTATTTCTTCTTTAAGTTTTTGGCGATCAATTTTAATATTGTGTCTCACATCTACTGGAAAATGTTTACTGAGATAAATTTTTTGTATCATTTGAGTGTGAGGATATTTTTTAGCTATTTTCAATAATTCTTGCTCGAAGGCTGAGCGTTCTTTTCCAGATAAATAAAGCCCATCTTTACGTTCAATCACAATTACTGGCTCTTGCTCTCCGAGGGGGCCAAGTCCCACCAAGGCACTTCTTTTCACATCTGGGTGTTGATTGAATATGGCCTCGCAAGATATTGGAGTTAAGAGACCGTGCTCTTTCGTTTCTACTCGGTGAGCTTTTCTGCCTAAAAACCAAATATTTCCTTGAAGGTCAATATAGCCGATGTCACCCATACGGTGCCAAAAGTGTTCACCATCACTAATTTTTGCTTCTTTAGTTTTTAGTGGTAAATCAAAATACTCTTTTGTGACAGTCGGTCCTTTGACAATAATTTCTCCAATTTCCATGGGAGATAATTGATGGGCCTGTCTCAAGTTCTCAATAATATCATCAGAAATTCTAATGATTTTAACTTGCATTCCAAAAACGGGTAAACCGTTACAAGTACCAATCCCTTTTTCAGTCTGAGAGGCAGTATTTTTTAAAATATAGTCCCCATTAATATGACTGACGGGAAGTGCCTCAGTTGCACCATACGGAGTGTAAGTCGTTCCGTTTGGAAGCAGATTTTTAAATTTACGATGAATGCTTACAGAGACAGGAGCCCCGAACATGACAACGTATTTAATACTGGGAAGAATAATATCTTTTTTTAAACAATAATCCGCCACTCTTTCCCAAATTGCTGGAGATCCGGCGACAAAAGTGGGTGAGCAGTCTTTGATGTTTTGAATAATTTTCTTAGGATCACATTCTCCTGGTTTACTTGGATCCATATCAGGAATACAACTTGTCATTCCCATAGCAATTGTGAAAAGTGCAAATAGGGGAAATCCAGGCATGTCTATATCTGAGTCGCTCAGGCCATACATATCTTGCAGCATTGTAGTCTGATTTTCAAAAATTCCATGACTATAAACCACTCCTTTAGGGGCACCGGTACCTCCTGAAGTAAATAATATAGCTGCAGTCTCATCACTTTCGAAATCACAGCTTTCAAATGTTTGAATTTTTTCTTTTTTTAATTCTGCCAGACTGATCATTTTTCCCCATGATCTTTTGGCAGTTGTGACATTAAACTTAATGGATTTAAAATTATTAAAAAATAATAATCGAGCAAAATGAACTTCTTTTTCTGCAATGAGTGCAACTGGAGAAGCCTCTTTAATGCATTTAAGTAAATTCTTTCGTCCCATTCCGGGATCGATAAAAACGGGAATAACACCAAGCTTGAATAAAGCAAAAGTCATTGCAGAAAAATCAAGACTGGGTTTCAAAAATAAAAGTGTCTTGTCACCTTTTTTTAAGCCTAGTTTTTTTAATCCGATGGCAAATTTGTTTGAGCGGATTTCCAATTCCTTAAAAGTTAAGCTGTCATAAAAATAATTCTGTGTCTCTTTTTGCCAAATAGGAAACAATACTGCTTTTTTATTGGGATTTATTTTTGAAAAATTTGTTAACCGATGAGCAATATTCATTATGAGTTCGCAATAAAATTTTCAATTTCGTTAATTACTTCTGAGTTTTTATCTTCAAGCAGGTAATGACCTGCATCTTTATAGGTTTTAACTTTTGCATGAGGAAAAAAATCAAGCCATTTTTTTTGAAAGTTCATAGTGAAACAAAAATCTTTTTCACCCCAAAGTATTAGTACAGGAACTTTAAGAGTTTTTAATTTTTCTTCTATATCACTTAGAGTTTTATAAGTTGGATGTGCATCATTCATCGGAATGTCTCGGACGAATTTAGCGGTCGCTATTCGCGACTGAAAACTATCATAAGGTAAAAGATAGCCTTTTTTCACAACGGATGGAAGTTTTTTTGTCACGGCCATAGTCGTAGCGGGCCCTGCAAAACCATTAAATGTTCGAATAAACCATTCACCAACTGGATTTCTTAAAATGTTAATTCGAAAAGGGATTTCAAGGGATTTAAAAGCTGCAGTATTCATAACAATAATTTTTGAAATGAGTTCAGGGTGTCTGGTTGCAAAACCCATCCCAATAGCTCCCCCCCAATCATGTAAGACAAGTGTGATTTTAGTAAGCCCTAAGTCTTTTACTAAGGATTCAATATTCAAAATATGATTATTTAATGTGTAGTCATAATCTTGAGGTTTATCTGACAAACCACAACCGAGGTGATCAGGAACAATCACACGCTTTGATTTTGATGAAAAATAAGTAGCGAGCTTACGATAAAAAAATGACCATGTAGGATTTCCATGAAGCATTAGCATCGCTTCGCCGGGGATCAAGGATTCTCCTTGATCGATATAATGAAGTCGATCTTTATTAAGTAATAAATAATTTGAAGCGAAAGGATATTCAGTTTTTAATTCTTGAGGGATCATTACCATTTTACTCCTAACATAATTGAACTTAGTCCTGAGCCAATACCTAATAAGGCAAGATTATCACCTTTATTAATATGCCCCTCTTCAAAGGCCATCATCATGGTAATGGGCAGAGCACTTGAGCCGGTATTTCCAAGTGTCGGATAAGTTCGATATGTTTTTATATGATTTAATTCGAGGGATTCAATTGAAAGTTTTTCATGTGCTGATCCCACTTGGTGAGTGAGAACCATATTGATGTCGTCTGGAGTCCACAAAAGTTCTTCTCGTGCTTTAGCCCAAGTCAGTTGGCCCAGCTTAATTCCATACTTAAGTAATTCCTCAGAATCAGTTTCCATTATAAGTGAATGTGTATTGCCATCACCGCGACAAAGATGATTGGCACTCGAGTCTGTTTTCACCGCTCCACCGAGAATACTTGGTGAATCAGGAGACAGTGATTTGTGCGTGAGCATTATAGCAGTTGCTGCTGAACCTATGGTGAGGTTGGCTATGAATTTTTTAATCGACTTGCGATCAATATTTGGATTATTAAGCAATTCATGAATGGTTTGTTCTAATAAAGGCCCACCATTTTCACCTGAGACAATTAAAGCAGATTGAATCATTCCAGATTCAATCATCTGACCGGCCACCACCAAAGAATTAATTACTCCCAAACAGGCATTCGAAAGATCAAAAATCATAGCAGAGTCACTTAAACCTAAATTGGCATGAACTACCGAAGCTGTTGCAGGTTCTAGAAAATCTCGGCAAACAGAAGCGTGAATAAGTAAATCTATTTGATGTGGCTTTATTTGAGATTTTTTTAAACATTTTTTAGCGGCCATGGTTGAAAGATCAGATGGCCTTGTCCCTGGTGCCCACATACGGCGTTCTTTAATCCCAGTCATGAGCTCAAGTCTTCCTTCGGGAAGTTTTAATTTTGTGTAGAGAGGAGCTAGTCTCATTTCAATGTCAGTTGAAGAGACAATTGTGTCTGAAAGGTAATAATCAAAACTTTCGATGACGACATTTTTAAATTTCATGAGTCTCCTTGGAGGACATGGAGATTGGCCATTGAAATACCTGAGAGCATGGAGCCGACAATTCCTAAAAATCCTTGATCAGTTCCACAAATAAAAAGTCCATCAATGGGAGTTTTTCCATTGCGACTTTTATCAGACGAGCCATAAACCACGCCACCATAATGTGAGGTGTATCTTTTGATGGTCGTTGGAGTGAATATGTCTTTAAAGAGAATTTGGTAATCTTGATTTAGGCCTGAAGCACTTAATATCTTTTTTGCATTTAAGAAAACTTGTTCTTTGGCTTCCAAGTATTGTTCTTTGTTAGGCCCCATTTTTAATTGATTCCATAATTCAAAATTAGCAATATTGGTGACTCTTAAGACACCTTCGCTGTAATCATCATTATAGGTATTATTGTTTTGATAATTAAAATTATTGGGAAAACATAAAACACCACTTTCTCTATCAAACAAAGTTGTTGGGCTTTGGTAGAGATATTCGGGTCTGTTGTTATAAAAAATGATGGTGGCATCTATTCCAAGTTCTTTAGGCTTTTTATCTGTGATGAGGATACTTTCACAAAAAGTAAGCTTGCCGATATTAGGTTTTGGATACTTTTTAAAAAAATCGCTATCGTTTACAACATCAAATGTTTCGGGAAGCCCCATGCTGGAGAGAATTTTATCACAGTAGATAATTTCATTATCGTTAATCTCAACACCGATTATCTTATTGTTTTCTGTTAAGATTTTACTCACACAGGCCTTGTAGCGAATACTTGCACCTAGGCTTTCAAGTTTTTGGTGTAAGAGATTAATGATGGTCCGCACTCCGCCTTCGGGGCGGGAAAATCCTTCGAGGAAGATACTTTTAAACATGATGACAAATTGAGAAAAATCCATGTCATTTTCCCAAGCACTTCCATAAATTAACAGTGGGCAAAAAATCATTTCTACCAAAGATTCATTAGAAATAAAATGGCGTACAACTGTTTTGGCCATTACTGTTTCATTGTTTAAATTCACTTCATCAAAGTTTTTTACATGATTAAGTAAATTGATAAAACCATCTACTTGATCGGGGAAAAGCTCATTGATTTCTTGAACTAGACAATTAATGTCATTGGTAAATTTTAATTTTTTGTCGGGAAATGAGATGAGTGAATAATTTTGTGGAGAAAGCTTGAAGTCATCATAAGGAATTCGCAGCTGCTTCATTAATTTATTAAAAGGCTTACCTTTATCTTTAGGTCCTACAAAATTAGTGAGAGCGTGAAGACCTACATCAAATTTGCGTTTACCTCGGGCGTAATATGAATTGAGGCCTCCGGAAATTGTATGACGTTCTAAGATCAATACTTTTTTATCATACATGGCAAGCCGAATGCCGGAAGCAAGTCCCGACATTCCAGCGCCGATAACAATACAATCGTATTTCTCAGATGATGACATATTTTTTATTGATTAAATTTTGGTGCAAGATAATCAACACATGATTGCATCGTCGCAAGTCTTGGGTAATCTTCTTGGGGGACTTCAATCTTATGGCGTTTTTTTAATTCCATAACGATATCTAAAAAATCCATTGAATCTAAATCTAATTGTTCACGTAAAGCAATTTCATCACTAATACCAGTGACATCGTCATCAAGAGCAATATCGGCAATAATATCTAAAACTTTTGATCTGACTTCTGTGTTTGTTAACATAACTTTCTCCTAATTTTGATCATGACCTATTTATATTTTTTAACGATTAAGCTTGAATTTATTCCCAGCATACCAAATGAATTATTTAAAATGACATTGGCGTCACAAAGCATTTTTTCACCGTTGACAAGATTTTTCATCGCACACTGTGGATCGAGATTTTCTATTTTTTTACATGGATGAACATAGCCATCGTCAAACGAAGGAATATTTCCTGCGAGCTCAAGCGCTCCTGCGGCTCCCATGGCGTGTCCTATAAATCCTTTTGTTGCATTGATGTAAGTCTTTGGAGAGTCATTAAAGACGGCCGCTACAGCTAAGCATTCTTGAATATCCCCTTGAGTTGTTCCAGTGGCGTGCATACTGACAATGTCGACATCACTAGCTTCAAGACCTGTTTTTTTTATTGCTTGAGTCATACATTCTATTTGGCGTTGAGTATTGGGTAAAACAAAATCACTGGCGTCACTGTTTGAGTGATATCCAATTATTTCAGCATAAATTTTTGCATTTCTTTTTTTAGCGTCACTCAGTCTTTCGAGTGCATAAACAGCTCCCCCTTCAGAGACGACAATTCCATTTCGATCTAAGTCGAGTGGGCGAGTGGCCAAGCTTGGATCATCGTGGTGGCCTAAGGCTCCTTGGGCCTTAAAGGCTGCAAATATTCCAAAAGTTTCGGTCGATTCCGAAATTCCACCGGCAAAAGCCAGATCAACCTCATCTAATAGAAGCTGTTGAACACCTTGAATAATTCCTAGGTTTCCGGCTGCACAAGCGGCACCTATTGTATAATGGGGGCCTGTAATACCAAGATTGAGCGTGACTTCACCGGCAGGGTTATTGGCCACCGTTCTAGGGTTGTGGTGATGAGACCAAAGGCTTACGTCCATATTATGAGAGGTATAAAGATCATGTATTTCATTTTCTGTTTCAACATTTCCGTGCTCAGTAATTCCTAGATAAACACCGATGCGGTTTTTATCAATTCCATCAAAATCAATTTTTGAATCTAATAGAGCTTCTTTGGTGCAATAAACAGAAATAGCGCCGGCACGAGTTCCGCGTTTGCGCATTTTTTTTGACTGATGTTTTGTTTCATCAAATTGACAAAGACCGGCCGCCACTTTTCCCATATGTCTAATTTCAGTGTGCACGATTCCACTTTTGCCATTTAATAATCCATCTCGAAGATCCGCGAGATTATTTCCAAGTGGTGATGTGAGACCAATACCAGTAATGACAATTCTTTGATTATCGTTTTTCATAAAATCCTTTCAAATTATTTTTAAACTTTTCAGTTAAATTTTCTTTTAGATTATTTGTGAGCGATGCAGTTAAATCGCTTAAGGGAACTGTAAGTGGGCCAACAGAGGAGCTTAAGAGATCAAGCGCGCGAGGTAATTTTTTAATCATCGCTTCATAATGATCGAGATACTCTGCTTTGGATTTATTCTGGGCCATTGTTATGACAAAATTCATAACCGACTCAGCTATTTCACAAGTAAGTAAAATGGATTGCATTCTTTTTTTTCTATTAGCGTATTCTGGGGAATTAGATTTTTCTAAAACTCTCTGGGCCATTTTTTTAAAATCAGCGATCACTTCTTCTTCGCGTTTTCTAAAAACGCTGGCGACAATAGAAAGCGAGTCTTCTTTGGCGTGGTGAAGTCGCGCTTTCGTACCAGCTTGGTCTCGATCTCCTGATGTTTCGATTGCACCGAAGTGAGAGAGTGTTTTAAGTGAAAGAGAAACGGCACTTTGAGAAAGATTGAGTGTTTGTTCGATTTCTTCTGATGTGAGGGGTTTTTTAGCTAATACTAAAAGTCCAAATACACTGCCATCTATTCTTTTAAAACCAATTCGGCTAAAAAAATTTTCAAAGCTTGAGAGTTCGCTCAAGAGCTCTGCTTCGACGATCAGTCCTTGATTTACTTCTAGCGTCACTTACACAATCCTCTATTATTATAAAAATGTAATAAATAGAATATTTGCGATATTTGACGACTATGTCTAGGAAAACTTTGTAAAAGTTATGTGAATTTAACCGTCGTACTCTTCGACTTCTGAGACATCGTTAGAATCACTCTCGTCAATCATAATCGGAGGAGTTGCTGATGATGTTGGGATAATTTCAGAGTCAGATTCTGGTAAAACGATCTCATCATCTTGGGCATACGCATAAGAATGAGCTGCGATGTTAATTGCAAATAAAGCCAATAAAATTCGTAATGTTGTCATAAAAAACGAGCCTCCACTAGGTCTTCTCTGGTCATTATAACACCGTCTTTTGGGGGCAGGTAGCACTATTTTAGGCATAAATATGAGGCAATCGCGTAAAAACTGTTGATTTTCCTTGAAACATTCATAAATATTGAGTTTAAGATTGAAAGACTTTCCAACGATTTTTTGACTAAAAGGGGCCTTATGGGCGGATTTAAAGACGATATTGATGAAATAGACGAAGAACTTGATCAAGATGGGGATGAAGGCTCTGATGATGAGTTTGCCTTTGATGATGATGAAGAAGGTGGCCCTAAGGGTGGCGGTAAAAAAAATAAATCTGAATCAGGTGGATTTAATCGCGATACTTATTATGTCTATAAAGACAAATTAGTTCAGCTCTCTGGTACGATTAGACCAAAAGAACGTTCGTCGGAAGGAAAAGTCGTTTCACTCGATTTTAAAACTGAAGAAAAAATTTACTCTGTTGTTATGGATGACATGGGTAAAAAATTAACGACATCTTGTTTTCAAGAATTATTAGTCACAGGTCTTGTGAGTAAGGTCTCGGACAAAGAGTATACGATCTCGATTAAAACTTACATTTAAACGATTCAAAATGATGAAAGTTGGGCTTCTGGTCAGCATGTGAAAGTGCCCAGTAGCTCATACTGTCTTTTTTATCTTTTATTACGCTAGTTATTCCAACTGAGATCTCACTTGTAAAAAAATCCTTTGGCATGTGTCTTTTGTCTATTTCAGCAATCAAAGTAAAGTTCTCAAGACTATGGAGAACATTGATGACTATTTTATCTTGAGCAGCGTATTCTGTTAAAGGGTCACCTTTTTTTTCAAAATAAAAAGCATTCCATTCAAAAGTTGGAGAAAAATTAAATTCAAAATATTGATCTTTTTTATTTTTTAAAAATAATTCGAAACAAGTTTTATTCCAAAGTCCGATAACCCTTCCATGTAAAGAACTTCCGTCACCCAGGTTAATTGAAGCCAAGTCTCCAGTCATTTTATAACTGATAAAAAGAGTTTCATTTGTATTGGTTAATTCGCAATTAATCATAATATCGGGTTGAGTGCGTGAATCAAAGGGGATGAGGGAAAATTTTGCCATGTTCATTCCTAGAATTTATTTTTTTAGTTGATCAATTGAGTAAATAATATTGACCTCCGATAATCTTACTATGAAATGCCTGGTGCAAATAATTTTATTCAGCTTTTTATTTTTAACGAATGTAAAGGCCCAAGATCTGGTTAACCCTGATGTGCCAGGCTTTATTGATATTCTTGGAACACAGCCAGTAAATGATAAAGAAAGAATTAAAGCATTTGTAAAGTATATTGAAAGAAGACTTAAAGATGAAAAAGCTAAACCTCAACTCATCAGCGAATCTGAAATATCTGCGCGTGCTCGTTGTCAGCATTGCCCGCCGCATATGAAACTGACTGAGTCAGTTAACGGAATCTTGCAAAAATTAAAAGAAGATCCAAAATTGAGTACTGCCGAAGAAGTGCCGGTCAGTATCAATAGACTTAATTTTTTATTTTACACAGAAAAAGCTCGTATGATTGATGGCACAGTGGTTTGTAATCGCTATTTAGATGAATCAAAAAATTTTAAGCCTACTTCTTTTCCTGGCACGATGGAATTAGTGATGGAGGATGTTTTTAAATTTGATGGAATTAGCCAGTTGCAAATTCTAGATCCTTCCAAAGAAGAAATTACTTATTATTATCGAGGAGAAGGTGTTGAGCGAAATATTATTGTCCAGGCCATTTTGACTAAAGAAGGTGGGAAATTACGATATTACCATTACCAACCAACTGAAGAAGAACTCAATCCTTTTAAACTTCCAAGTATGGGAGAAAAAGAAATGAGAGACGTCACGAAAAAAGAAGAGTCCATTGCTCTTGGCCCAATACTCAAACCAAGTGCAGAAGATTTAGAAGCCGAACGCCTCAATCAAGAAGCTTCAGCAGGATCTTCTAAAGACAAAGCCAATTTTTCAGTTGATCCGAAAGTCATCATGAGAAATAAATATATACCAAAAAATTTGCAATTGGCCCAGGGAACACTGTCGCAAGAACTAATGAGTTCTGGTTTTACTGTAAACGGGCTCAGCGAACTTTCATTAAGAGGCAATAAAGCACAGATTAATATTCAAGATGGATCAGGTACAAATTTTATCATTCTTGATGTGAACACTTCTTTGAGTGGTAAAACCACGCGAACAGTTGTTGTCCCTTATGAAATGAACATGAGCTCATCAAAAGAAGGCCTAGCGATAAAAGGGCAGGTAGCTGACAGCAATACTCATTCCACTGCTACCTTTGCACTCACGGATTCCACCGGTCAATATTTTAGAAGTGAAGTGAGAAAGGATAAACAAACTGGAATTACGGTTTATGGTATTGCGAAAGATTTTTTAATTAATAAAAAAGAAGCCATTTCAGTTGCCGTTGGTCGCAATGAAACTCATGCGAACTATGCTTCTCTTCAACACAAAAAAGCTCTCAAAGACAATATCACTATCGTCTTGGATACTAGAATTGATAGCAACAGAGTTGTGACATTGTCTAACCAACTAAGAGCACATTTTTAAAAGTTAAAATTTTATTTCCACTGGGCAATGATCACTTCCATGGACCTCGGTCAGATGCTTAACTTCTTTTAACTTATTTTTTATTCTCTCATCGATGAAGAAATAATCGAGCCTCCATCCCACATTTTTTTCACGCGCTCCACCTCGGTAGCTCCACCAAGTGTATTGGTCTACGAGGTCTGGATATAAAACTCGAAAGGCATCATAAAGACCAGCTGAAATCATCTCATCAAGGAATGCTCGCTCACGAGGTAAAAAACCGGTATTTTTAATATTCGCTTTAGGGCGTGCCAGGTCTATTTCAGTATGGGCAGTATTAAGATCTCCAGTAATAATAATTGGTTTAATTTTAGATTTTAAGAGAGCTAGCTTTAAAACCTTTCTGGAGAATTCTAATTTATAATCAACCCGTGAGAGGTCTTCTTTCCCATTGGGAAAATATCCATTAAATAAATAAAAATCTGCACACTCACACCAAATTAATCTTCCTTCGCAATCAAATTTTTCATCTTCGATGCCAAAATGCACATTCGGTTTCAAATGTTTTTTTATCAAGAGGGCGGTTCCCGAATACCCTTTTTTTAAAGCGGGATAGAGATAGATTTCATAATATTCAGACCAAATCTTAATAAGGTGATCTACATCAGCGTCTTGGGCCTTAATTTCCTGGAGGGCAATTATATCTGGCGAATGACTTATAAACCAATCTGCGAAGCCCTTTTGAGCAATCGCTCTGAGGCCATTGATATTCCATGTAACTATGTGCATCATTTATCCTTATAAATTATTTCTTACTTATTTATAGATTTTTGTTTAAGTTTTCCTTAAATTTTGTTATTAAGGTAGTCTAAAGATTTAATCCTTAAGGGATTAAAAACAAACCTAAATTTAGTTGTTTATAAACTCCTGATATTTAGCCCAAAAAAAGGAAGTACCAATGAGATCATTTAAAAACATAGCTGCCCTTATTAGAACTAAACGAATTAATCATCCAAAAAGTTACTCACAGTCAGATCTTTCATTACTGTTGGGTTACAAAAATGGCCAGTTCATTTCTAACGTTGAACGAGGTCTTTGTAACGTTCCTTTAAAGATGATGAAGAAGATTTCTGAAGTTTTAGACATCTCTGGAGATGAAATTAAAACGGCCATCTTAAAAGACCATGAAGAGACTCTGACAAATTATTTCAACAAATCTCCTGCAGTTAAAAAAGCCGGCGGAAAAAATTTGGAAAATGTTGAAGTTCTTTAATTCTTAAAAATTAGTACATATTTTTATATTTTAAATAGTCTTCTGCAGTTCCAACACTTTCTTCTTTGTCCTCTGCGAAATCAGCTGATATTTGAGATTGAAGTAAGTGAGGTTCTGCTGGAGCTAAATCTTTAGGAACTTCGTCACCCTCAATCGGCAACTCATGGTTACTCGTATAAATTCTATCTGGAGCGAGTCCGTTATTTCTCTTTTCAAACAATGTTCTAACGTCGGGTGCGAGTTTGTCTTCAAAGTCCCTAATGTCATTAAGAGTGTTATAAAAATTTCGTTCTAGTTTATTTTTTTGAGCAGGATCTGCACGATAAAAGAGGTCGTGGTATTTTCGGCGCGCAATAATATGTTGATCAAGTAAGTTGAGGTATTTTTCGTATATGCGCTCAATACTAAATCCACTTGTCGAATTTCCCTGAGGGCTTCCTGGGCCTTGAGGCCTTGGTCTGTTGTGATTTGGTTGAGGACGTCTTCTATTATTGTTCGGGTTACTATTTGGATTATTGTTTTGATTCTGACCTTGTCCTTGAGGACGAGGTGGGTTTCCACTGGCATGTCTAGGTTGCTGCGGATTTTGATTGTTTTGCGCAGTTGAATTTGCCGGGCGATTATTGTTGTTATTGTTGTGACGTCTGCGATTATTATTTTGACGACGTTGGTTATTGCCATTGCCACCAGTAGGGGGAGTTGAAGATTGTTCAGTCATAGATTTCCTTAGTCATTATCCAAGCTTCATTATTGATAAATTCCTTTCTAAGTCAAGATCAAAAAATGTTCATGAGAGTGACCTTAAATGTTTATTTACCAATTCGATTCTAAGAGCTAAAATACAGACAAATAAATAGACGCAAGTAGATAGAAAAAAATCAAAAATAATGAGGAGAGTTCAATGAGTGCAAAAAATCGAGTTAAAGTTGCTGTAACTGGTGCTGCAGGCCAAATTGGTTATGCATTATTATTCAGAATTGCTTCTGGTGCTATGTTTGGAAAAGAAACTGAAGTTGAATTGCAGCTTATCGAGCTCGAGCACGCTCTTGGAGCACTTAAAGGTGTGGCAATGGAGCTAGATGATTGTGCATTTCCATTACTTAAAAAAATTACCTGCACAAGTGATTACGCTGTAGGTTTTAAAGATGTCAATTGGGCCATTCTCGTGGGATCAGTTCCTAGAAAAGAAGGAATGGAACGAGCTGACCTCTTAAAAATTAATGGTGGGATTTTTACTACTCAAGGCCAGGCTATCGCAGCTAATGCCGCAAAAGATGTTCGTGTTTTTGTCGTAGGTAATCCATGCAACACGAATGCACTTATTTGTATGAATGCCGCTAAAGGTGTTCCTGCAGATAGATTTTATGCGATGACAATGCTTGACGAAAATCGTGCTAAAACTCAGTTGGCACAAAAAGCAGGAGTGGATGTTACGGCCGTCACTAACATGACGATTTGGGGAAATCACTCAGCAACTCAATATCCAGATTTTTATTCAGCTAAAATTAATGGCAAGTCTGCGAGCACAGTCATTACTGATAGCGAGTGGCTTAAGACAACATTTATTGAAACAGTTCAAAAAAGAGGTGCTGCTATTATAAAGGCGCGAGGTCTCTCATCTGCAGCTTCTGCGGCCAATGCAGTTGTTGACGGAATTTATAATCTTACTCACGACACTAAAGCCGGAGACAATTTCTCAATGTGCCTATGCTCAAATGGAGAGTACGGTGTGGACAAAGGATTGATCTTTTCATTTCCTTGTACAACTGTAGGTGGAAAATTAAAAATTGTTGATGGTGTAGAACTTAACGACTTCAGCAAAGAAAAATTTGACGTCACATTAAATGAACTTCGTAGTGAAAGAGATTCTGTTAAGGAACTTGGTTTAATTTAAAAATGATTCATTTGGCCTTTGAATATTTACTTCAAAGGCCAATAAACATTTCTTAGTAAGTGTCATTTTTGATAAATCGTTTCTGAGAAAATTTAGGTTTTGCTACTGTCTCTTTATTTTCAAATCCGGCCTCATCTCCTGCTACATCTCTCGAAGGTGTCGAGGTGCAACTAGTAAGTAAAGACAGTGTCATCAAACAAAGAGCAATTTTTAAAATCCCTTTCAATGAATGAGCGTGAGTCATAAAACCTCCCTGTAATTTAAACCTTGAAGAAATCCTTTCTTCTGGCCCTTACTAAAATATACTGCGATATCCATGCCAAGGTTAAGAGGGCAAGAGTGCGCTCTTATGGTGTGCTTATGACACCATAAAAGCAACGTTGAAGTCTTTCTTAAGTGGACTTTCGGGACTGCTTAACTGATTCTACTAATTTAAAGTAGTGAGACTGTTCTTCCATCGACAGAGGCTTAATTCCTTCAACATTCTTTTTTCTAATACCTTTGGATCTTATGAGTTCATCACCACTACGAATTTTTTTAGTGAGCTGTTGGCCTAAGTGCCTGACCCAGCCAGGGCAGTGTTTTTTCATTTCTTCAGAGGGAATTTTAAGAAATAAAGAATCTTCCAGACAAACAATACTGGCACTTCTTTTACCTTCATCAAAAAAAGAAAGCTCACCAATATATTCTCCAACTCCTAAGTAGGCGACAGGAATAATTTCAGATCCTTTTTGGACAAAGACCATAACTTTTCCTTTTTCTATTATATAAAGATCATTTTCCATATCATTTGCTAAAAATAAAAATTCATTATTTTTATGATTGATAAGTATTGTTCCATCTTCAACTTGAGTCATCTCGTTCTCCTAATTTTCTGTCACGCTAAGTATTTTTTTTAATAAGCTACCAAGTTCATCTACCATGAATTGATAAAATAGATTTTGAGGTGTGAGTTCGTCATTAAAGAGGCCATCTTTTAAAAGTTGTGAACTCATAAATTGATCAAAGTCGATGAGATGAACAAATTTAGTTTTAGCCAATTTTTTTAAGATCGCATTGTAAACTGCATTACCTCGCCAGTTGGCACAATCAAAAACTGTGGCTTTGTAGAGATTTTCTCTCGCGACTTTCAGGTCACCGAGTCTTAAAGCGGCCAATCCTAAAAGATAAAATGAACGCGCATTCGAAGGAGTGAGTGAAGCCAACTCAAGCGCTTTGGGGTAGGCAATTTTATAAGAGCCTAGTTTAATATCAGCTTCTATTTCTTGTTGAAGTTCGACAATGTCGTCGGAGCTTGAGTTGGCGCAAATTTCTTTTGGCTCAACCGTGAGGTTTAGTGGAGTCGTAACGAGTATGAGGCTGCTTTTTTTATCTTTAACAGTGTCAATTAATTCTTTGACCTCATATTCAAATATTTTGAAAGTGAGTTCTTTTTCTAAAAGCTTCTCGTCAGCAGAGAGTAAATTTTCATATTCATTGAACTCGTCTAAATCAAGGTATTCAACACTTTTGTAAAAAATTTTTGAAAGCCAAGGAAATGTTATAATTAGAGAGATTAATTTTTCATCATCATAGGTTTTAAAATTTTTTATAATTTTTTTTCTATCAGTTATTTCAAATTTTTTTTCTTGAAGTTCACTGCTCGCACCAAAATAAATAACGACAGGAGGCATTTTTTTTAATTTTTTTAATTTATAAAGTGTTCTAAACAATCCTTCCTTAGGTCTGCTCCAATTGTAAATATTTGGAGGTGTAGTCACAGCGTCTTTGAATTGATTTGTAATCATTTCACTGTGAGCATTTAACGACTGGCCCATTTGGTCACCGACAATGAGAATCTTAGCATCTGATGCCTCTTTTATTTCAATCGCATTGTCGCTTTCAAATTTTTTATCAAATGCCGGAGTTAAACTGTATGGATAGGGAATTAAAAGCTCACGATTAAGTGAGTAATCCCAATAGATGTAGGTACTTATGGCAACAATACCTATTACGAGTGCGGCTAAAATCTTTTTATACATACTTTGATTGTATTGGATTTTTTTGGTATCTAAAAGAGCGAAATAATAAAGGAAAAGTATGACCAACTCTAATTGGACTCCAGAAATTCTGGCCCCGGCCGGAAGTTTAGAAAAACTAAAAGTTTCCGTTTTGTACGGTGCAAACGCTGTTTATCTCGGTGGGCAAAAATTTGGGCTACGACAAGCTTCAGACAATTTTAGTGCTCAAGAGCTGCGAGAAGGAGTTCAGTTTGCTCATTCACGAGGGGCACACGTCTATGTTGTGTTAAATAGTTTTCTTCACGACAAAGACCTAGAAGAATTACCAGAGTTTTTAAGTCTCTTAATCGAGCTTCAAGTTGATGCAGTCATTGTTTCTGATTTAGGCGTGATCACGACCATTCAAAAACATTCCAATTTAGTTATCCATTTATCCACACAAGCGAGTTGTCTCAATATTGAGTCAGCAAAACTTTGGAAAAAAATGGGTGTAACGAGAATTGTTCTAGGCAGAGAAGTAACAATCAAAGAAGCAAGTCTAATAAAAAAAGAAACTGGTCTTGAAATTGAAATGTTTGTTCATGGTTCAATGTGTATGTCATTTTCTGGTAATTGTGTAATCTCAAATTATACTCAGGGTCGTGATTCAAATAGAGGTGGATGTGCTCACTCTTGTCGATTTGAATATTCAATAGATTTCCAAAATGGAATCCCCAGTCATAATGAAGCTCAGAAAAAAGCTTTTTTCATGAGTTCTAAAGATCTCGAGGGCATCCGTATGCTCAGTGAATTTATTGAAGCTGGAATAGACTCTCTGAAAGTAGAAGGAAGAAACAAGAGCCATTATTACGCAGGCACTGTTTCAAAAGTGTATTCTGAAGCAATGAGATTTTATAAAACTCATGGTCATTTTTTATCAGACGATTTATTTAAGTGGGAAAGTGAACTCAGAAAAATTTCTCATCGAGACTATACATCTGGAAGTCTAGAAAACTATGCTGATGAGACGTCGATTTATAATGAGCGCGATCAAGAAGATAATGAATATGTCGTGAGTGGCGTAGTGCTAGAAGTTAAAGAATCTGATTATCTTTTGATCGAGGTCAGAAGTGCTTTTTATCCTGGAGAAACGCTAGAAATAATGCCATTTGTTGGTGAAATTTTGGAACATAAAATTCCCAGTATTCAAACTATCTCAGGCACTCTAATAGAGAAATCAAAACCAGGCAGTGTGGTGAAAATTGACTATATGGCCGGAGCTGAAAAATATAATCTCATTCGAAAAAAAATTAAGGCCATGCCCCTTGAGGCAGCACTATGAAATTTGTTACTTATGCAGAAAATAGTGAGCAATTAAAAAAGATTCATAAAGAAGCCTCTTCTTTGAATATTGATCTCAACAAACTTGAAGTGATAGTGGGTACGAATTCATTGTCGCGCTTTAGTGAAAATAGTTTTTCAGATCTCATGGAAATGATTTCTTTAAACCAAACTCTTAAATTACCTCTATTATTAGAATGGGATATTTTGGCCCAGGAAAATCGTTTTAAAAATAGTACTGAAGAGTTATTGAAACTTCCTCTTCATGAATTTATTGCTATTAGGCTTCAAGATCCAGGAGCGGTTAATTTTATTAAGAGTCATTTTCCGTGGCTTAAAATCCAACTCATCTTAGAAAATGGAAATCACAATTTTGAGGGACTTTGCCGCTGGAGTGATTTTTTAGGCGAACAGCTTGATCGTTTAATTTTATCCAATGAACTTTCTCGTGAACACTTAGTGAAATATTCTCAAAGTTTGAAAGCAAAAATAGAAGTTTTAGCATTTGGAAGGATTCTCCTTTTTTATTCGCCAAGATTACTTTTATCACCACTTAAAAAATCTGAAATAAGTGAAAATTTAAAGGCTAAAAATTTAGAGGCCTATGGTACTAGTGAAGAAAGTCCACATTCTGGTTTCCCATTAATTGAAAATGCTCATGGGACTTTCATGTTCAACGTAAAAGACCTAAGTTTAATTGAGCATATTAATGAACTTAAAGAAATGAATGTTGAAGCCGTTCGTTTTGATTTACGATTTGATAACAGTCTTATTTTTCTCGAAAAGTTTTTATCTCACGCTTTAGTAAAAGATGAAGTGACTTTAGGTTCAGAAATTAAATCAAAACATCCAAGGGCCCTCATTAAAGGCTTTTATAATGTTAATAAGAGTGATGTTTTATTTCCTAAACTAAAAAATTCGAGAATACAGCGTTTTGATACTCATTACCTCGGAGAGGTGATCGATGTGGAAAGAGATGAACAAATCACATTGATGATTAAGTCCGAAGACCTATGCCTAAATATAGGCGATAGTATTCGGCTTGTGACTCCTGAAGGAAAAATTAAAATTAGCTTTATAAAAGAATTAAAAAATATTTCAAAAGAAAATTTAAATAAAGTCTCAAGAGATGAGATTTGTACGATTCCTTACCTGAGTGGCATTGTGGCTAAGACCCAAGTCTATCTAGAACAAAAAACGTAACGGGAATTCCACCATTTTTAAAAGCGAAACTTGATCGAAGCTCTTTGCGATCTGGTTTATAGCAATACTCATCAGGAATGATTATGCCAAGACGTTCGGGAGCATAAACTTTATTGATGGTTGAAATAAGATGAGTGTAATAGGAGAGTGTGATCTCACTTTTTTCACCAATTCGATGACCGTAGGGAGGGTTGATAATCACTATGTTTTGTTGATTGAAAATACCGTCTTTGTTTGATTTAAATAAATCGGCTTCTTTGATACTTATTTTTTTGTCACCACAGTTCTTTTGGGCAAGTTCAACAATTTCTGGATTAATTTCAAATCCTAAGAGTTTTTTAAATGAATTTTTATATTTATCTTCACTTGTCTGATGAAGTTGTATCAAAGTCGTTTTCAGTTGAGCGTCATCAATGGCAATGGGGAAATATTGATAAGCAAATGATCGATCAGTATTAATAGTATTTTGATCGTGAGCCTCGATTAAAAATGTTCCAGAACCACACATTGGATCAATGAGTGTAAAGTCTTGGATACTGGCCAAGTCTTGAGTGAGTGCACGAAGTAGAATAGCAGCAAAACTCTCTCTGATTGGGGCCAGCCCCGTAAATATTTTCTCGCCTCGCTTATGCAGTCGTTCTCCAGTAGTGTCGATACTTATAGTGACCAGGTCATCGACTGATCGATAATAGATTGTTGGAAAGTATTTTTGGATTTCAGTATTTGAGGCCAGGTCTAAAAATTTCTTTTTCACCGGCTGCTTTTTGTAACATTCCATAACCCCATCAATGATGGCCTTTGAAATTTTTCGAGAATCAAAAAGTTTTGAGTTGGTGCTGGCCGCTTCAACTTCGGGGCATTGGCCAAGAAGATAGTCTTTCCAAGGAAGTTTTGAAATTTTGTTAAATAGTTTTGGAAAATCACGCGCTTTAAATTCTGCAATTCTTAATAAAATTCGAGTAGGAGTTTTGAGTATATGATTGAGGAGCAGGCCATGACTTAATTCACAGCTTATAAGTATCCCACCAAAATCAACCGATTTTACCAGTAGGGTGGAATCAGGAAAATGGTCATTCCATTTTTCATTAAGTTCACTAAGACCTAAATTCGCTAGTCCCAAAGGGTAAATAAGATAAAAATCACGATTACTTTGCATGCATAGTAAGTCTCAAATAGTTGGAGAAATGTCAGTAAAAAAAAGCCGTGAAGAATTTTCTTCACGGCAATGGACTGCACTTAAAGATCTTGTTACGGGAGATCCACTAGATACAAGTCACATTAAGTATTGATGAATAGGAGATTCTATATAGTTTTCACTCCAATATATTTTGCCATAACTTAATTCTTCTTGGGTTAAAAGTGCTGAAGTAAACAAGGATTCAATTAATTGCTGAGACTGATATTTCTTAAAATTTTGACCAATAAAAACTATTTCTTGAACTCTATCCCCAAATTCAGGATGCCAAGTCTTTTTTACTGTGTTGAGTTCAGATTCATCTAATTCCCATTCACTCATTTCCATGGAAGCCAACCACTGTCCTTTGGTTTCTAGGGTGCTTGTTCTTCCGGCCTGAGACCATAGGGCAACTTCACTAGGCCTTGAAGCTAACCAAAAAAAACCTTTTGATCGAATGACTTCTTCTGGAAGATTCGTCAAGACCTTCCATAGTCTATCTGGGTGAAAAGGTCTTCTCTCCTTGAAGACAAAACTAGAAATCCCATACTCTTCAGTCTCAGTGGATTCTTCTCCTCTTAATTCCTGCATCCATCCCGGATTATTTATAGCTTCATCAAAATTAAAGAGTTTTGTATTTAGTATTTCATCTATGTTAATTTTTGATTTTATAGATTGAATGATTTTAGCTTTCGGGTTGAGTTTCTTTAATATTCCTATAAGTTTTAAATTCTCTTCAGTGCTGATGAGGTCAGTTTTATTTATTAAGAGAATATTGGCAAACTCAATTTGTGAAATCAGCAAATCTGTAATTGTTCTTTCATCTTCCGGGCCTACTTCAAGCTTGCGGTCTTTTAGGTCGATGGCATCCATATAGTCTTTATAAAAATTTAATCCATCGATAACGGTGACCATCGTATCAAGCCTAGCATAACGAGAAAGTCCTACGCCTTGTTCATCTTCAAATGTAAAAGTTTCAGCAACGGGAATTGCCTCAGATATTCCGCTTGATTCAATAACCAGGTAATCAAATTTCTCTTCAAGTGCTAGTTTTTTAATTTCTAGTAAGAGGTCCTCTCGGAGAGTACAGCAAATGCAACCATTGCTCATTTCTACTAATTTTTCTTTGGTCTTAATAATTCCTGAATCAATGTTCACTTCGCTCATGTCATTGACAATCACGGCTATTTTCATGCCGTGATTGTCACTCAGTATATGGTTGAGCAAGGTGGTTTTTCCTGCTCCTAAAAAGCCAGAAAGAACAGTGACTGGAATTATTTTTTGCGAATTGCTTGCATATGACATTTTTAGATAATTGCAAATGAGTTGCAAAAAAGCAAGCTTTTACTTGTTTATTTTGATGTATCAAGAGAAGTATCAGTCTGTTTTGGTTGTTCTGTATTGAGTTTTAAACTCGTGACTCTATTGCAATCTGAAGTTTTTGTTATTGATTGACCAATGGCAAAGGGAGGAATGGTTCCAAAGTCGACTCCCGATTTTTCAAAGTTACCCTCAATTTTCGCGATACCATCTTTTAGACTTCCACCTTCTTTGGTGTAGGCACTCATCGTTGTTATTGTTTTTCCTGATACGGAGAGTTTTAAAATTTCTTTAGAATCATCGACAACAGAGCCCTTAGTTGAAAAAGGGGATTTAACTTGACGGAAAAAAATATCATTACCACTTTTTTGAACAAGTCCGATGATTTCTCCTTCTTTGTTACGTAACTCTAAATTGCCACTCAATTTCGTTGAACAATCACCTCGTTGATCACTAAAAGTCTCAGATTGATGTAGGCACCAATCTTCATTTTGTTGCCAAATATTTAAAAAGTAAGATTTAAATATTTTTTCATTTTCTTCAAATTGATAAGTTTTAATTTGAACTCCGCCTGAAAATAAATCCATACGAATATTTTGATCTCGTGTTGCCCACATTGAAAAAGTGGCTTCTTTTAATTCAAGATGAATAGGTCTTCCTGGAAGATCATAACACTTGTCTCGAGAATCATCTTTAGTCGGAATTCGGCATTGTCCTAAAGTTTCCTGGTAGCGAGTTGCAATTATACATGTTGGACTTTCTCCATTCATATTTGTATCTAGTGCATAGAGTGGAATTCGACCTTTAAGAGGATCTCCATCGCCGTTAAATTTGTATCTGACCGGAGCAAGTGGGAATTTATCTGTACTAACTGAAATTACACACTCATTTCCTTCTTTTTCTGCAGATAATTTCACTGGTAATGGGCGTCCCGGGCCAGCGAACGATCCTATCCCTTGGAGGATAAAATATTCATCTAAACGTCCCTCAATTAAGGCCATTCTTCCACATTGAAAAACAGATCGTGGTTCAAAAGCAAAAAGTTGTGATTGAAATAATATGGCGACAAAAATAAAGGAGATTCTGGCCATAAAAATTCCTGGTTAAGTGTAACTACCAGGCAAGGCCAAAAGTTCCGCCAGCAATTCCTGATGTTCTCTTATCGTAATTATCAAGTTTGGCCTGAGCAATTCCGCCTTCAAGTTTGATTTTTATGCCAAGACTTTCTGATCCTGCTAAAAAAAGTTCATAACCGAGTAACAGACCAGTATTGTAAGATTTTCCTTTAGCATTTATCGTTGAAAATTGTGTACTTTTAAGTTTCCCATCATATGTATATCGATCGTGAAAAAGATTAGTGTAAAAGAGATTGTTTGGATTAATTCGTTTTCCTAAAAGTAAAGTGACTTCAATGCTTTTAACTTTCATGTCAGTTTCATATATTCTTGCACCTGATGAGCTTGAGGTATAAGTCACTGAGGAAGCTTCAGGATGATCATATCCATACGCTACGGCAATAGCGCCTTTGATCCCTTCTTCTTTTTTTAATTCTGGTCGCTGATTTGGATATTGGCCGTCTTGGTTTCCTGGCAGTTTGAGTGTGTAGTAGCTACAAAATTGAGAACTTCATTTTCTCTATTAACTGTGACTACAGAATCATCATAATAAGTTGTAACTAGCTTAATATTGAGTTCAGTTAGTCCCTCATATTTCTCGTCATAAATATTATAATTAATGAGATTATTCACTCCTTTTTTACGAGTGAAATATGGCCTTTCACAATCATGGTATGATGTGCACTCAGTTATTATTTCAGATCCATTAAGTGAAATACTTTGTGATTTATAATTAGAATCGATCAGATTGAATTCTATCTTGAGATTAGGGGCTAAGATATAATTCATAGTGCATTTTTTAGCGCTTAATCCACTTATAACTGTTGAATCTCCAATGTAACCCTTGCATCCTGAAAGTATTATGCTTGTTACAAGAAATAGTAATACTGATTTCATAAGAATTCCTGTTTAAATTGTACCTATTAATATCGACAAGCGATTGTGTTTTCTTTAATTTAGTTCGTCCCACTTAAAAGGTTGAGGTTATTTGTCGGGATTGTTTTTCCAATGAAATTTTAATCTGAAAATACAAATCTCTGTTACAATTTACCCATGAAAAAGATTATATCAAAAGCAAATAAAATTAGTGGCAAACCTCTTATTCCTGGGGATAAATCGATTTCCCATCGTGGCTTAATTCTCGGCGCACTTGCCAGTGGAACGAGTGAAGTTATCGACATTCTCGAAGGAGAAGATGTTCAATCGACTGCAGCTTGTTTACAGAAATTAGGCGTAGAAATAACAAAAAGTGGAAATAAAACTTTTATTAAGGGTATTGGAGATAAAAAATCATTTAACAATGACCTTGTTTTAGACTGTGGAAATTCTGGAACAACCATGAGAGTGATGATGGGCGTATTGGCCGGAATGCCGGTCAATGCCACACTGACAGGAGATGCTTCATTAGTTAAAAGACCGATGAAAAGAGTTTCAGCGCCACTGCTTGAAATGGGAGCTAACTTTAAACTGACCAATGAAAATTTTGCACCTTTAGTTGTTACTGGATCAAAGTTACATGCAATAAATTACGATTTAAAAATCGCCAGTGCACAAATTAAAACGGCCATTATTATGGCGGCGATAAATGCTCAAGGTACAACAACGATTACTGGTGAGATTGGCAGTCGGGACCACACTGAAAGACTACTTCCTCATTTTGGAGTGGATATCGATGTCAGTGAAAATAAAATTTCGATTAAAGGTAATCAAAGTTTAAAAGCCAACATTGTAAAAGTACCAGGGGATCCTTCGACTGCTGCTTTTTGGATTGGTGCTGCCAGCATTCTTCCGGGCTCGACTCTTGAGCTGGAAAATATTTCATTAAATCCAACTCGAATTGGATTTATCTATGCCTTGCAAAGAATGGGGGCAGATATTAAAACTGAAATAACGAGTAGTCATCCAGAGCCGGTTGGAAAAATCACTGTTAAATATTCTGGTCTTAATGGCTGCTTTATTTCAAAAGAAGAAGTCCCGAGTTTAATTGATGAAATTCCATTAATTGCAGTTCTTGCGACTCAGGCCCATGGAGTGACTGAAGTAAGGGGAGCAGAAGAGCTCAGAGTTAAAGAAAGTGATCGATTGCAAGCAGTAGCTACAAATTTAGAGGCCATGGGTTGTGAAATAGAAATATTTCCTGATGGCTTTAGAATAAATGGGCCTCAAAAACTAAATGGTGCCGAGATACAAACTTTTAACGATCATAGAATTGCAATGGCCTTTACCATTGCAGGACTCGTTGCTGAAAATCAAACCACAATTTTCGATGCGGAATGTGTAGCGGTTTCCTATCCAAATTTTTATGAAACTCTAACGGAATTAACTAAGTAATGTTTGCTGCAGTCATTGGTTGTCCAATAACTCATTCTTTGTCTCCTAAGCTGTTTAGCTTTATCGCTAAATTTGAAGGAGTAGAAACTGATTACCAGGCGCTCGAAATTAATGCTGAAGACGCATTCAGATTTTTAGAAGATTTTAAAAAAAATAAAAAACTCATTGGAGTGAATGTTACGATTCCATTAAAAGAATTATTTATTGATAAAATCGACAGTTGCTCATCTGAAGTCAAAATTATCGGTGCTCTAAATGTACTGCATTTAAAAGACGAAAAAGTTTATGGTTATAATACAGATGTCTTGGGTATAGAGGCAACATTAAGGGAAATGAACTTTGATGCCACTTTAAAAAATTGTCTCATTCTCGGTGCGGGGGGAGGGGCTAAAGCCTCTGCTTATGTCCTGGGATCAAGGCTAGCAAAAAATGTCTATGTTTACAATTTATCTCCCAAAAATGAATTGTTAGTAGAACATTTTAAAACTCATTTCCCAAAAACTTCATGGCATGTTTTAAATCCCAAAAGTCTTGATCTCAATAATTCTTTAGATTTCGATCTAATTATTAACACTACCCCTGTTGGGATGACTGGTCTTAAAAATCATAAAGAGGGAGATCTCGGAATTTTCAATATTCTTCCTCAAGTCAATTTTAATGTCGGCGCACTTGCCTTTGATCTAATTTATACTCCCGCTGAAACTGATTTTATGAAATTGATGAAACAATTCCAAGTCAAGACAGTTGGCGGTCTTGGGATGTTTATTAATCAAGCCCTTGGCACTTGGAAAATTTGGCATGGAAAAATTTCAGATGAATTAAAATTAAAAAATGAGTTGGCCTTTTTTTTAAGTGGAATACTAAAATTAAAAGAAGACTCATCACCAATCTATATAACCGGTTTGATGGGAGCGGGAAAAAGCCAGGTCGGTCAAATACTGGCCTCTTTAGTCGGAAGAGATTTTGTTGATACTGACTTAGTGATTGAGTCAAAAACTGGAAAATCGATTAGTGAGATTTTTTCTTCAATGGGTGAAGCTCATTATCGTGAAATCGAACGAGTACTTATTTCAGAATTAGTTACTGAAGCTCTTCATAAAAAACTTATTATTTCATTGGGCGGCGGTTCACTTACCAATCAAGATACACTCAATACAATTTTAAAAAGTAATGGCCATTTTGTGTATTTAAAGGCCTCTCCAGAAATTTTAAATGAAAGAATTATTACTCACGAAATTAAGACAAACAATATTCGACCGCTACTAAAAGATTTAGATAAAGCTTCCCGACTAAAAAAAATAGAAGAGCTTTTATTAATTAGAGAAGAAAATTTTAAAAAAGCTACCATTCACATTCAAACAAATGACCTTGATACCCAAGGAGTCACTTTTGAAATACTAAAAGCAATTGGGCAAGTGAAACCGAATGGGAAAAGCAATCAGGGGATGAATGTATGAGTGGAAATACTTTTGGTGTGAATTTTAAAGTGACTGTATTTGGTGAATCACATGGCGAAATGATTGGAATGGTAATTGATGGATGTCCAGCAGGACTCGACATCGATTTAGATTTTATCCAATCTGAGCTAGACAGAAGAAAGCCAGGTCAGTCAAAAATTACGACTCAAAGAAAAGAAGATGATCACTTTAAAATTGTCTCAGGTGTGTTTGAAGGCAAAACAACTGGTACGCCTATAACGGGTCTAATTGAAAATAAAGATCAACAATCACGAGATTATTCTCATATCCAAGATAAGTTTCGGCCTTCTCATGCTGATTACACTTATGACCAAAAATATGGCCACCGAGATTATCGCGGTGGAGGAAGATCATCAGCGAGAGAAACTGCAGCTAGAGTCATGGCCGGGGCCATCGCTAAAATGATATTAAAAAAAATGAATGTTGAAATATTTGCTTATGTTTCAAAAGTGGGAAAGATCGAAATGTCCCAGAAGATCCATGAAGTCAATCCACAATTAATTGAGACAAATATTGTTCGATGTCCTGAAGAAAAAATCGCAAAAAAAATGATTGCTCATATTGAAGAAATCAAATCAAACGGTGACACCATTGGTGGTGTAGTGACTTGTCAGATTAAAAATTGTCCAATCGGCTTAGGTGAGCCTGTGTTTGATAAGCTGCACGCTGATCTTGGTAAGGGAATGTTAAGTATCAATGCCGTCAAAGGCTTTGAATATGGATCAGGATTTCAAGGTGTAGAACTTAAAGGTTCAGAGCATAACGATGAGTTTTTTTCACAAGACGGTGTGATTCAAACTAAAACCAATCACTCTGGAGGAATTCAAGGTGGGATAAGTAACGGGATGGATATTTACTTTAATGTTGCTTTTAAACCAGTGGCTACAATTATGAAATCTCAAGCGAGTGTGGATACAGAAGGCCAGCAGGTCAATGTGGTAGGTAAGGGCCGTCACGATCCTTGTGTTGTACCAAGAGCAGTTCCTATTGTTGAGGCCATGGCGGCCATCACCCTTGTCGATTTTTACCTACGTAACAAAACATCTCAAATGGGAGATCTTTTGTGATCGTTAAAGTTGCCGATAGACTCAGTCATGTTGAAGAATATTATTTTTCAAAAAAACTTGAACAAATCGCCAAGATGCGAGCAAATGGAATTGATGTTATCAATCTCGGTATCGGGAGTCCTGATCTCTCTCCACCAGATATTGCCATAAATGCAGCAGCTCTTTCATTGAAGCAGTCAAATGTTCATGGGTATTCATCCTATCGATCTTCTCCTGATTTACGCGAATCCATTTCAATATGGTTAAAAAAAACCTACCAGATAAGTGCCAATCCAGACTGTGAAATACTACCACTTTTAGGTTCTAAAGAAGGAATACTCTACTTATCGATGGCACTTCTCAATCCAGGAGACTCTGTTCTCATTCCAAATCCAGGATATCCGGCCTATGCCTCTGTTGCTAATTTGTTAGGTGTAAAAATCCTTTATTATAACCTTACCGAAGAAAATAATTGGCAACCAGACTTAAAACAAATTGAAGCCTTGGATTTATCTAAATGTAAATTAATGTGGGTCAATTATCCTCATATGCCCTCAGGAGCATCTGCTACAAGTGAGCTCTTTACGAGCTTGGTAGAATTTGCCCAAAAAAAATCAATGATGATTTGTAATGATAATCCTTATGGATTAGTTTTAAATACCGAAGCACCAACAAGTTTAATTAGTGCCAATCCAAAAATGGATGTTGTCTGTGAATTAAACTCTTTTAGTAAGTCGTTTAACATGGCCGGATGGCGAGTAGGATTTTTCACAGGATCACAAGAGCTGGTAAATGCCGTAATAAGTGTCAAAAGCAATGTTGATTCTGGAATGTTTTTGCCAATTCAAAAAGGGGCAATAGCGGCTTTATCTATAGATGAAACTTGGCATGAAGAACGTAATGCAGTTTATAAAGAAAGGCGAAAAATCATTTGGGAGATTTTTGATTTACTAGGATGTTCATATCAAAAAAATCAAGTTGGTCTTTTTATCTGGGCGAAAGCACCAAATAAAATATCCAATGTTCAAGAATTTATTGATGATCTTTTAGTTAAGTCCCATGTTTTTTTAACACCAGGATCAATTTTTGGATCAAATGGAAATAGATACTTAAGAGCTTCTCTATGTTCACCTCGGGAATCGTTACTGAAAGCAAAAAATAAAATTGAGGAATATTTAAAATGAAGTTGGCAGTAATAGGTCTTGGTCTCATTGGTGGCTCCATGGCCCTAGATCTCAAAAAAAATAATTTTGTAGAAGAAGTTTATGGAGTCGATTTAAGTAAGGAGTATCAACGAGAAGCTTTATTATTAGGTCTCGTTGATAAAGTTATGACACTCGAAGAAGCTTGTGAGTCAGCAGATGTCATTATTCTTTCAACACCAGTTGGAGTTGTTTTGGATCTGCTTCCCAAAATTCTCGACAGACTTAAAGAAGGCCAGGTCGTTATCGATGTAGGCTCAACTAAATTTAATATTTGTGAAGCCGTAAAAGATCACAAAAAACGCTCACACTTCGTCGCCACCCATCCAATGGCCGGAACGGAGTTCTCTGGGCCTAAAGCCGCTCATTTGGGTTTATTTAAAAATAAAGCAACAGTTATCTGTGATGCAGATTTTTCAGATCCTGTGTTAATTGAAAAAGTCTATGAACTTTATAAATGCTTAGAAATGAGAATTTTATTAATGAGTTCAAAAGATCATGATATTCATGCAGCTTACGTCAGTCATCTTTCTCATATTAGTTCATTTGTTCTTGCCAATACCGTCTTAGATAAAGAAAAAAATGTGAATGCAATTTTTAACTTAGCGAGTGCTGGGTTTGAATCAACCGTACGACTTGCTAAAAGCTCACCTGAAATGTGGGCGCCAATTTTTGATCAGAATCAGGAAAATATCGTTGAAGCCTTAGGGGAATACATTGAAAGATTAAAACTTTTTCATCAAAGCCTGAAATCAGGGGATTTTGAAGAAACAAAAAAGTATATGTACAGATCAAATGAAATTATTAGAGTTTTGTCTCAGATTAAAAAATAAGTCTAAGGATCTAAGCGATGAAAGTCATGCAAAAGAAATTAAAACCAACTGCCTATGAGTTAAAGCTTGAAAAGTTGCGAGCTGAAATTAATAAGCAAGATCAGAGTCTTTTATTAGTTTTAAAAAAACGTTATCTGATTGTAAAAAAAATTGCTAACTTAAAAGCTGCTCATAAGCTCTCTATTTTACAAAAAACCAGATGGAAAACGATTATTGAAAATCGAGTTATGCTTGGAAATAAAATGGGATTAGATAGTGCATTTACAAAAAAACTGATGAAGCTTATTCATAATGAATCAATTCGATTACAACTTACAGTCAAAAATAAAAAACAAAGGAAATCATAATGTCTTCTAACAGCTCACTTTGGACTCCGGATTCATGGAAAAAGAAAACACTTAATCAAATTCCTAAATACGATGATGCTGTGGAATTAAGCGAAGTAGAAAGTACACTTGCTTCGTATCCGCCATTGGTGTTTGCCGGTGAAGCGAGAGATTTAAAAGCAAGACTTGCCGATGTGTCGATGGGTAAAGCCTTTTTACTTCAAGGTGGAGATTGCGCTGAGAGCTTTAATGATTTTAATGCTCTTACTATAAGAGATAATTTTCGAATTCTCTTACAAATGGCAGTGATTCTTACTTTTGGGGGAAAAAAACCAATTGTAAAAGTAGGCAGAACTGCCGGACAATTTGCTAAACCTAGGTCAAGTGAAAATGAGACGAGAGAAGGAGTGACACTTCCTTCATACAGAGGCGACATAATTAATGGTTATGGTTTTGATGTGGCCTCAAGACGACCTGATCCTTCGAGAATGGTGAGGGCCTATGTTCAATCAGCTTCAACTCTTAATTTATTAAGAGCACTCGCACAAGGTGGTTATGCTGACTTAAATCAAGTTCATAAATGGAACTTGGATTTCATTTCAAAAAGCACTCAGTCCTCTCAGTATACAGAACTTGCCAATAAATTAGATGAAGCTCTCTCATTTATGTCTGCGATTGGTATTTCAACCAGCAATTCGCCACAAATTAAAGAGACAGAATTTTATACTTCTCATGAGGCCCTTCTTTTATATTATGAACAGGCCCTAACCAGACGAGACAGTACAACGGCAAGGTTACATGATGGTTATGAGGGTGACTGGTATGATTGTTCGGCACATATGCTTTGGATAGGTGAGAGAACAAGACAACTTGATGGAGCTCATGTTGAATTTCTTCGCGGAGTAAAAAATCCAATTGGGCTTAAGTGCGGCCCTTCAATGACACCAGATGATTTAATGAAACTTGTCGATAAATTGAACCCTGATAATGAAGCGGGAAGATTAACACTCATTACAAGAATGGGTCATGAGGCAGTTGAATCTAAATTAACTCCCATGGTGAGAAAAATAAAAAAAGAAGGAAGAAATGTCGTTTGGTGTTCAGATCCTATGCATGGAAATACGATTACGACCGCGAATGGATTTAAAACAAGGCCTTTTCATAGTGTATTAGCTGAAGTGAAAAACTTTTTTGAAGTTCACCATGCTGAAGGGACACATGCCGGTGGAGTTCATTTTGAATTAACTGGTAAAAACGTTGAGGAGTGTATTGGTGGCGATCAAGACATTACAGCTGAAATGTTGGCTGCCGGCGCTTATGAAACATTGTGTGATCCGAGATTAAATGCAACACAAGCGCTCGAGTTAGCTTTTAAGATTAAATTCTAGTGCCTAGTCTCTGCGACTTCCACCAGAAAATCTTAATATGATTAAAAATAAATTAATAAAATCTAGATAAAGAGTAAGGGCACCTAATACAGTGATCTTTGCTCTTTCATCTGCATTAATGGCGTGAGCTCCCATTAATTTTATTTTTTGGGTGTCGTAAGCAGTCAAGCCAGCAAATATAAGAAGACCGACTAAACTAAAAACAAGTCCAGCTGTTCCTCCCATCATGGCCGGAAAAAACATCGCGAGAAGACTGTACCCAATGAGACCAAAAAGTCCCATTCCACAAAATGTTCCGATAGGGCCTAAGTCTTTTTTTGTCACCATACCGAAAATTGAAAGTCCGGCAAATCCGATTGAAGTTGTAAAAAATGCTGATTGAATACTTGCCTGTGTGTAGATAAGAAAAATGGTCGATAAAGTTACACCAGTGAGAGCAGAGTAAAGTAGAAATAAGCCTGTCGCCATTACTGCACTCATTCTTTGAATCATCGCTGAGAGTCCAATGACCAACCCAAATTGAGCAATAATTAATACCCAAAATAAAACACGGTTGCTGGCAATAGATGTCGCTGATGCTTCATTCGTTCCAATATAAGTCGAAATTCCTGCAGTTAATAAAACTCCAATACTCATCCATTGATAAACTCTTGTCATAAAGCCAGCTGCAGTTTCTGAGCGTGATTCTACGTCTAGGCTTGATGTGCGCGTATTTCTTTCCATATAAATCCATCCTTTTAGTCGTTATATTATATGAGAATTGTACTCCTAAAGATGATTGATCTGAAACTTTTTTAAATCTTCATGATTTTCAAGGTTAATTCCACGACGCATCTCGAGATTTTGCCATGTTTCTTTACAATCTCTCTTGATTAGTCGCGCAAATGTGATCGAAATTGTATTGTTTATGAATTTTAAAAAGTCTATCCACATTTTTTCCTCCCTTAGAAAAGTAAATATCCATTGGCCTTTAATGTAGTGGCGCTAACGGAACACTACCAGTTAGGACTTGGTTAGATTTTGAGTGGCCCATTGTTGCACTTTTTATTTGTCGATAAACTTTGAAAATTCTTCTGTTGAATTAAATTCTCTGCCTTCGATATGAATATTTTTCAAACTCATATCATTTAAGTGAACATTCTTAAATTTACAAGCAAGGAATTTAACATCATTCATCTGAAGATCTTTTAAAATACAATTTTCAAATGATGTTTCTTTAAAGCTTGTTCCGTGAAGTTTAGCATCTTCGATAATACTATTGTCAAACTGACATTGAATAATAGTTGCGCCATGAAAAACACAATCGACAAACTTTGCATTATTTAGCATGTCGAATGCTTTGATATTCACTCCGTGAAAGCTGACGTCTTCAATTATCGAATTATTCATCAACAGCTTTGATGCCTTTGAACCGTTAAAACTTGTATCTGTAATTTTAGCCGCAATAAGAATCACTTCATCTAAAGAAGAACCATTGAAACTTGTATCTTCTAATATTGAATCAGACAGAGATAAACCATCAACATTCGAAGCATTGAATGTATTATCAGAAATTCTAGAACTCTTAAGTTCTAAATTTTTAGCATTTGAAACTTGAAAACTATTATCTTCAAAAACAAAGTCCTCACCTTTAGGTACATCAACCTTCGAAAGATTTTTTTTATTATGTTGGCCATCGAATTTTCTGCTTAAGTCCCGATTGACTTCATTAAATGCCTGCCCCAAGACTGATTGAACAAAGTCAGTGATTCCAAGTTTTAAATGACTTCCAAGGCCTTCATCGCGTATTTCTTCTTTACGTTCACTTCCCTTTAATGTGCTAAGTAATTCAGCAGCTTCAATATCACTAATTATTCCTTTTTTAGACATTTCTAGAATTTTTAAAATCTCATTTTTCACTTTTCTTCTCCGTTTTTTTCTTAATTAGAGAAAGTCCTTTCTCATAGTTAACCATTCCATTGTTCATTAGTTCCAAAATCTCGATAACAGACTTTGAATTAAGTTCAAGATCCATTGGAGCAACTGACTTGTCGACGAAGTCAGTAACTGAAACAGAATCCTTTAATTTTTGTATTTTGTTTTTAACAGTAGGATAACTTATGCCCAAAGCTTTTTCGATGTCCGCAATTTTTCCTTCACACACAATAAAGACATGTAGAAAATGAAGCATTTCTTCGTTTAGTTTCATAATTGGATTGGAATCAAACTTACCCTTCAGTGTCAGATCACATTCAACACACTCTAATGCCGAAATTTGCATAGGTTTAGAGCAAGAAGGGCAGTTGCAGGATATTGAGTTATATTTCGTCATTCTTAATTAATATTAAGAAACTTAATGTTTTGCAATCAAATAATTAAGAAACTTAATATTTTCGAGGGATTTGTTGAAAAACAAGTAGTTGCGAGAATATCGATCTGACTAAAAATTCCCTTTTAAAACGGGAATAATTTCTTTTATTCCAAAAGCAATCATTTCAATCGACATGGATAATAAAATAAGTCCCATGATTCGAGTCATAACGTTGAGACCTATTTGACCTAGTTTTTCTCCAATGTTTTCAGCGTAACTTAAAATAATTTTTATTAAAAGACCGATTAAGACAACCATCACTATTCCCGCAATCCAATGTGTGGTGGTCGTAAAATTTTTTGCATGAATGATCGATGTGGATATCGCTCCTGGGCCTGAAAGGAGTGGAATCGCCAGGGGAATAATGCCGATTTCTCTTTCAAAGTCCATAGATCTAATTTCATCATTATTCATTTTTGTATTGGACTGTTGGCCTGATATCATACTGAAGGCCATCATAAATAAAAGGAGCCCACCACCAATGGTAAAAGAGGCCACAGAAATGCCAAAAAAATTGAGTAAAAATTGTCCACAAACTAAACTCACTAAAATGGTCGTGGAGCTAGCGATCGCACAAGTGTTAGTGACATTTTTGATATTAAGATTTTTATGATTTTTGGTAAAACCCAAAAAAACCGGAATGGCTCCTAATGGATTAATAATTGAAACAAGCGTAATTGAAAATTTTAAAATATCACTGATCGCTGGATTCACTTCCATAATTTACCTTTATTTAATTTTCAATTTTTTAAGAATTTTTTCAACAATTATGACTGAGTCTTCAATTTTAAACATAGAGGTCAAAAGAAAGTAGGAGATACCGAAAACAGAAAAAATAACTCCTGCTTTAAGTATCGGATGAATAATCAACTCAGCAAAAATAAAAAATTTAATGAATAGTCCTAGGCCCGCAGATAACAAAGCACAGATCCAAAGTTTACCGAGATTAAGTAAATTGATTCCCGTTTTGCCAATGATCGAATTAAGTTTTCTTCGCAGGAGTGCAAACTCTATCCATCCGCTGATACCAGATGAAAGAGTCAGGCCGGCCGTTGTGTATGCAGGATCAATATTTAATAATGGTGCTAATTTAAAAGCGATTAAATAGCCAAGGATAGATGTTGAAATTATCCTCACAATGGCAAAATTAAGTGTTGTTTTGGTATCTTTTAGAGAAAAAAACGTTGATGAGTAAAGTCGACCTATGGTGCTTGCTAATAAACCCACACTCGAACCGATAAGAATGACCCATACGACATGAGTGTCTTTTGTTGAAAATGCACCTGTTTGAAAAAGTGCGGCAACTAAAACATCTCCCAGAAAAATAAAAGCACAAAGTGAAGGCACGATGAAAAAACTAATTTTTTGAATACTTCTTTGCAAGCGAAGCTTGAGTTTTAAATAAATTTCTTCATTCGAAGCTTTTGAAACACTGAGCGAACCTGTGATTGAACTCATCTCTGGAAGCTCACTGGCCGATATGCTCATGCCAAATAATGAAACTGGTAATATATAAAGTGTTTGAGCGTAAGCGAGACTGGAGACCGCACCAGATTGCAGCAAGCTTGCGAGTATATTATCGATGTAAGAGCTTATTTGAACCACGCCTCGTGAAATCACTCCAGGAACGAAATTTTTTAAAATGAGTCTGACTTCTTGATTTTTAAGATCAAAAGAAATTTTGAAATATTTAAGTAATTTTAAAGTAGTGGGAATTTGGATGAGCACTTGAAGAAAACTTCCAAGCACCAGGCCCCAGCCAGCTTTAATTGCTAAGTCATATTGAGAACTATTTTGGCCATAGATAAGTAAAGCTGCAATGATGGAAACATTCCAGATGACTGGAGCTGCGTAAGACAAGAAAAAATGGCGATGACTATTTAAAATACCCAAGCACCACGCAGACATGACAACCAGGCCTGTTCCAGGAAAAAAGATTTGCACTAGTTTTATTGTCAATTCTCTTTTGGGGCCATTAAAGCCTGGAGCGATTAGATCAATAAGAAAGGGTGTGGCCAATACACCAAGAATAACTAAAATTGCAGTTACTAAAAAAAGTAAACTTCCAATAACTGAAGCGACATGTGTCGCTTCCAGATGTTTTGTTTGGTCTTTGGTTTCGAGATTATGAGTTCTAGTTAATAATCCCGCGTAGACTGGTATAAATGAAGCCGATAAAACTCCTTCACCAAAAAGATTCTGCAAAAAATTGGGAATTTTAAGAGCTGCTTTAAAAGCATCGCTGGCTTCAGAGTTACCTAAATAGTGAGCAAATGCTCGCTCTCTTAAAAGACCGGCGATGCGACTTAGGAAAATCCCTGCACCAACAAGAAAAGCACCATTATTTTTACTCATATATTATTATGAGGAGAAAGGCTTAGAAAGATCAATGACTATTTCTATTATTTAAATGGTAGGCCCGAACTTTCATTTTTATAGCTATGTCTTTTTGAAATTCGGGAATAGGGGCTAAATCCCATATCCATTCTGTTTTTGGAGTTGGCAGTTTCAAATGTTGAAATTCTAAATGATTTTCTAACATTTTATTATTTGAATCTAAGTAATGGACTTCGGTATCTGTAATGAGTGCTACTGGGGAGTGAAAAGTCTCTAAATAACGGAGATGGTTTTGAGTAATCATCTCGAGATACGCATTGACTTGTTCTTCACTGAATTTCCCTTTAAAATTCTTATCAATATATTCTTCTAAATGCCGTGGTAGCTGGGACATGATATTAACCGAAAGAACCAATCCCCAGTTTTCATTGGTAAAAGCAGTCGGAACAACTGTTTTTAGTATACCTTTGGTGAGTTCACTTTCAGATTCGGTCAGGTCATGTTCTCTAAATTCAATATTTTTTAAGTGTTGGACTCTTTTTTTTGTACTTTTCAAATGAACGATATCAACACAAACAACTTTTTTGAATTTTTTAGAAAGTTCTTCTATCGGAATTTCATGTATTGGGCCAGAGCCCAAAATTAAAACAGATTCAAAGTGCAAAGAAAGTTTTAAGCTTTCAAGTATAAATTTTTTACACTGATTTCTGTGAGGCATCCACGCTTCGGAGCATCTTTCTTCTCTGGCAATCAGAGCGATACTCTCATAAAGGTGTCCAAAAGATTTTGCTTCTTTTAATTTTGGTGATTCAAATAATGAGGTTAAAAATTCTTTTATCAAAGATCATCCTAATTAATTTAGATGTCTTTAATAATAGAGGCTATGCCGATTTTTTACTAGTGATTTTGAAATTGATATAGTTCACGTAAGAGGGTATTTGTGAGTGGATTAGATCCCAGATTATTTTTTCTTCCAGGCCGTCATCTTTAGCAGCATCTAGGAGTTCAATGACCCTGCCATCTAATAACTCATAATCAATGGTTGAGCGGTAGACATGTTCACATTCGATAAGGATTTCTTCAATTTCAGCTTTATATTTTTTGATTAAAACTGAAAGATCATTATCAAACTTATTATCCATTACTCGCTCCAATAAAACAAAAAATCAATTGATCGGGTTAAATCAATGAAGTCCTATCGGATACCTGAATGAAAAGCTTAAGTTCTATTATTAAAAAGTTCTATGTCTTAAGATAAACTCAACGCGACGGTTGATATTAATGCCTTTTTCTTCTTCGCTATTTGATTCCATACCATTGGATCTCGCAATCGGGATAAGTCTTTCTGGCATGACACCGAAGTCATTGATTAGAGAGGTGCGAATGGCCATGGCCCGCTTGAAAGAAAGCTCCCAATTGGCCTGGTCTGTGGCCCCTTCACCTTTTTCGGTATGGCCAATAATTGAAACGGTCCCTTCATAGTCCTTAAAAACGTCAGAGAGTTTTTTGAGATAATTTTTTCCTTCATAAGATATTTCAGTCGAACCAAATTGAAAGACTATATTTCCTGGAATCGCAAATTTAAGATATTCAGAATTGTAATCAGCACTAAAAGCATTTCCATCAAAGAGTTCGTCAACTAGTTTTGATAAAACTTTATGTTCTTGAAGATAAACTGGGCGAGGCCTTGCGGGTTCGACGACATCGGCTTCATCAAAACCACCTTCCTGGCCACTTAAAACGGAATAAGACGTATTCGGTGTGCTTCCAATTTTTCCGACGGAATCAGATCCACCTTTAAAAATTGTGGCAGTAGTAAAATAATCAGCAATGGCCGCTTTAGTTTCTTCATCTGCACCCATTAGCCACATAACGAGAAAGAAGGCCATCATCGCAGTCATAAAGTCCGCAAAGGCAACTTTCCAGGCACCACCGTGGGCACCACCATGGCCTTTATTTATTCTTTTAATAATTATAGGAGCTTTATCGTCTGCCATAATGAAATTCCTTTTTCATTAAACCATTATTTCTTCAATTATTTTTTACCAGCGTTTGCAGTTGCTTCATCTACTTCTTTAAAAGTTGGACGAAATTCTGTTGGAATACTTCTTCTTCCAAATTCTGCACAAACTTTAGCATTCACCCCTTTAGAAAAAGCAAGTAAACATATTTTAGCAGTTATCATAAAACGCATTTCTTCTTTTAAGTTTGATTCAATTTTAGCACCTAATGGTTGTAAATATCCATAAGAGGCAAGAATTCCTAGAAAGGTACCAACGAGTGCAGCTGCTACTGACATACCGATAACTTCTTTACCTTGAGTCAGTTTTCCCATCGTGATAACAACCCCAAGAACCGCGGCAACTATACCAAGACCAGGCATCGCATCTGAAACTCGATTGATGGATCCAACTAAGGTGTGCTCTTCTTCAGTCACTATATCAAGATCTGAATTCATGAGGTCTTCAAGATCGTAAGGTGAAAGCGAAGACGCAATCTGAACTTTTAGCGTGTCACAAATAAAATCTATACAATGGTGATTATGTAATACGGCCGGATATCTTTTAAAGATGTCTGAGTTCTCAGGATTTTCGACATGTGGCTCGATTGAAATAGGGTTAGCAGAGGCCATCTTAATAAGTTCAAACATACACTGAAGTAGTTCGATATACGCAGCTTTATTGATGCCACTACCTTTAAGCGACTTTATACTATTAGCGATAATTCCTTTGATGATATAAGGATTTGTCGCCATAACAAGAGATCCTATAGCGGCACCTCCAATGATGAGAAGCTCTGTTGGCTGCCAAAGAACTGCAAGATTACCATGGTGAAGAACGTACCCCAAGATAACACAAACTGTAGTAACGATTGCACCCACGATAGTGAACATAAAAATCCTCCAAATGATTTAGCTAGCTTATCGAATGTTCATTTGAAATCTTTAATTTTTATGGACTTAGCTAAATTGAGCACAAAGTAAGTGTTTTGGTGGAACAATACGCCAATAGTTGACTGTTTCTGCCTGGTTATTGGTGAAAAATGTCCAGTATTTTTTTGATTAAATTTAGGAATACTTTATGAAAATAAATGCCAATTAAAAATGACAGATTTTATAAACTGCTCTGAAAGCACTAAATGTAACGTTATGATTTTTAAGGCAATAGATTCCAGGTTAAAGGAGATTCCAGGTTAAAGGAGTAATTAAATATAATGATATAATTTCAATGAATAGTTTATAAACTTATAAATATATAATGAGTAAAAATGGCAATGCAAAAATTTATTATCTTTATCATTTCAATTATTCTCTCCGGCTGTGTCGCCAAGGGGAAAGTCGCTATTATAATGAAGAGCAATTTAAAACAATCAGTTTTAAATCTCAATATTGCCTCTGTCCGTATTCAAAATAATCAACTGATCATTAACGGATCAAACTTAGAATCTATCACGACAGTTAAACTTGTTGAAGGTGGACTCACGCAAACTCTCGCAGTTGAAAGTGCAACGAATGGAGAAGTTATCGCTAACGGAGTATCGGCAATTACTCTCGGTGTCGGAAAAGTTTTCGATATGATTTTATCAAATGCTAATGCTGCCGCTACTTTTCCAGTGAGTTTTACACTTAATGATGGAAGTGTAACCAAACAAAAACTTTCAAGCATGGGAGCTTTATCAGGACAAGTTTTAAAATTTAATGGAACAACTTGGGAGCCAGCTTCATAAATTGATGCTCAATTATTCAAAGGCACTTGGGATCCGGCGACCGTTCTTCCTGACATAGGTTTATCTTCACCGGGCGACTATTGGGTGGTTTCTTCTGCTGGAACAAATGCCGGAGACGGAATTACTTATGCTGTAGGGGATTGGATTATTTCTGATGGCTATACTTGGAGTAAGTTAGAAGTATCAAAAACATCGGTGACAAGTTTTAATGGGCGTAAAGGTTTAGTGAATTTAATTCCTGGAGATTATGCCAATTTAAAAAGTGGAGCAAAAATTCCTGGATCAAATTTAAATGACCTCGCTAATGTTGATTTAACAACAGATGCTCCAGATTCAGGTGATGTCTTAAAATTTGATGGAGTGAAATGGTTTGCAGGCCCTGGTGCGGCTGGAGCAGTGGGCTCAACGGAGATAACTGATCTTTCAATTACAGGTGCAGACATTGCAGAAAATACCATCAATCTCTCAAAATTATATTCGCCATCAATTGATCCTGCTTTATATTTGAGAGGAGATAAAACTTGGGCAAACTTTACAGACGAAGTTTTAAATGCACCGCTATCAACTTATGTTTTAGATGCGACGACGAAACCAACGGTCGGTGTGACAGATAAAATAGGTCCTGCCTTAGGAAAGATTCAAAAATTTTTAAATGATTTAAATACCGACTACATTTCAAAGACGGCGACATCACAAAGTGTTTCGGGAAGTTTTAGTTTTACCTCACCAACTTCATTTTTATATACACAATTGCCAACAGGTGCAAGCCCAACAGAAGTATCAAACGTTCAGTATGTTCACAATTATGTGGGAGCAGCGGTCAGTGGATTAAGCTCAACTGCGCCAGCGACACTTACAACGGCAAATGGAGCCGCAACAGCGGGAGACACAACACAGGGGAAACGCATCTTAATTTCACTGAAGTAAAACATCCAATAGAAAATCATTATCCCATCCGGCCTTAAGCATTTTTGTTCTGACTGAAAGTTTTTCAGTTTTACTTCTCATTATAACGATCTTTTTCACAAGACCCAACGCCAATTGCCTTATAGAAGAAAAATTAACAGCACTGTGTTCAACTCTACAGCGACAATCGTCTTCTCTCATTGTGACATCCAAATGCCAATGCAATAAATTCTCTACTTGCCAATGATCCTTAACTGCATTTAAAAAATATTCAGAGCTTTCATCTCTACTGCTTATATAATATCTTTTTGAATTCTGAACTTCTCCTGTTTTCTGATCAATTCTTTCCGCACTAATTTCTATAATGGTTTTTAAATTTTTCCATTTTAATAATGGATTAACTCCCAATGAATAATCATCATTTTCTTTTATTATTCTTACTGATCGTTTTTCAAACCGACCATGTTTTAGTTTTCTTTTTTCCTCAAAGCTTTCGGATTTGTTTTTTTGTCCACGTTGCTCATATTTTTCAAATCTTTCTTCAATTCTACTGTGTAATTTTTCTTGATTACTTTTTACACAAAATAAATAATCACCACCTTTGGAAACAATTTTATCAGCTATTTCAGTCTGACAATTTAAGGCATCAACACTAACAATTGTATCTTTTATATCCAGCGAATCCAAAAGCTCTGGGATTGCCGTTATTTCATTGCTCTTTTTATCTGTTTTCAACTGCCCTAATGACAATCCTAGGCCCGTTGAATAGGCATTAATAACATGAATTGTACGATCTCCCTTTCGCTTACTTCCCCGCAATGTTTTTCCATCAATACAGATTTGTTTAACTTCATCTTTATTAAAACTAGACACCCAATTGGTAAAAAAATCTTGCAATGAATTCGGCATTAAAATCATAAAAATCTTCTAAATGTATCATGCGAAGGCACGCCATTTTCTAAGTTTAAAAACTTACTTAAAAATTCTAATTTTAGAGTGCCGTAAACTTCAATTTCATTCCATGATTTTGCACCACAAATGACAGCACAGATTGCAATGATCATAATTGTTTCTAATGAATGTTTTTTTGTTCTATCAATTCTTGGATCTTCAATTGAACTAATAAAATCCAACATGAAAACTGGATCTACTTCTTTCTTTTTTGTCACGATGCTCTCCTAAAAAAATAAGAAAAATCATCGCAAAAAAAAGACGAAAGGCCATCGTGCAGGGCCGTAAGTGGCCGAAAATAAATTATAACTGATTTAAATTAAGATGCGTTTCCCCTGCATAGGTACTGTCTGAAGAATATGTGGTGTTTTTAGCTGCTGTAATTGCTGTGGTCGGAGTTGTAATTCCTACACTCAAACCATTTGCATCGGCCGTTAACCATCGAGGACCTGAATTCATGTTTGTAGAACCAATAACTTCAAATCGAACTCCCGGAGTACCTGAAAGCAAAACTCCCGACCCTCCCGAATGAGAAATTTGTAAGATTCACCGCGTATCTGGACCGGTTGATTTAATAGTTAGTTTTCCGACTCCACCACTTTCAAAAATTGGCGTAGTAGAAGAATTCGTAGAATACGTATGAAGAATGCCAGTAGGAGTAGAGGTTCCAATCCCGACATAACCAGAAGAGTCGATCCTAAATTTTTCGCTACCGGCCCCCAGTGCATTACCGGTGAAATTAGCCTTGGTATCTGACTGAATCGAAAAGTATCCTGCACTATCATAAACAAATGCAGAACTCATTGTCCCTGCAAGTAGTCCTGCAGCTTTTCCAGAAACACTGGTATTTATCACTGACATTGTTGGTGTCAAATTTGAAGAGCCCTGGGAAAATCTAAAATCTGAGACACCTATTGATGCATGTACTAATGCGCTTGGGGTAGCAGTCCCAATCCCAACATTACCTGTTGAAGAAATTCTTAATTTTTCAGTTAGGCCAGTTGAGTTTGTAGTAGTTGTTCTAAAAACAAGGGCCGTTGGTAAATTTCCAACTGTTACTGTATTGTCAACTCGACCTAATATGGCCGCACCAATTTTCATTTCACCATCAGGACTAGCTCCTGTTTGACCTGCAAATGCAAGCCCTGGTAAATAATCTCCATTTGCTAAAGCACCACGGGCACCGTTGGCCCAATAGCCATTGTCATTTTGCCTTTGGGTAATGATAGCGTAATAATTGGGATTTCCAGCATTATCTGACCATGGTTGTGCAACACCAATATGAATTGGTGCTACAGTGTCTCCACCAGCGCCTATAATATTAAGAAGACCTGAATAACCATTTCCTGTTGAATGCTCAACAGGAGTGAAAGGGTTGTTGTCTTGCATAAGTGAAGAGTTTGCAATTAACATCTGCTTTCTAAAATCTATCCCATAACTTGGTGCGATCACTCCAGCGCCCAAACTACCACTTCCAGTTACAATTACTTTAGGCATTGTTGTTGTTGTAGACTTTGAAACTAATAAGTAATTGTTGATTGTAGCACCATTTGAAATCGCAGCAGCAGTCGTACCATAAGCTCCTCTTGTGAGTCCGGTGAAAGTTGTTGCAGTTGTCCCAGTGTAGATTATCGCTTCATTTCCCACTAAAAGCGTTCCAGCCGTTGGATATCCAGAAGTTGAGACCACTGTTAATGTTGTGTCCAGGGGAAACGCATCTTAATTTAAATCAGTTATAATTTATTTTCGGCCACTTACGGCCCTGCACGATGGCCTTTCGTCTTTTTTTTGCGATGATTTTTCTTATTTTTTTAGGAGAGCATCGTGACAAAAAAGAAAGAAGTAGATCCAGTTTTCATGTTGGATTTTATTAGTTCAATTGAAGATCCAAGAATTGATAGAACAAAAAAACATTCATTAGAAACAATTATGATCATTGCAATCTGTGCTGTCATTTGTGGTGCAAAATCATGGAATGAAATTGAAGTTTACGGCACTCTAAAATTAGAATTTTTAAGTAAGTTTTTAAACTTAGAAAATGGCGTGCCTTCGCATGATACATTTAGAAGATTTTTTATGATTTTAATGCCGAATTCATTGCAAGATTTTTTTACCAATTGGGTGTCTAGTTTTAATAAAGATGAAGTTAAACAAATCTGTATTGATGGAAAAACATTGCGGGGAAGTAAGCGAAAGGGAGATCGTACAATTCATGTTATTAATGCCTATTCAACTGGCCTAGGATTGTCATTAGGGCAGTTGAAAACAGATAAAAAGAGCAATGAAATAACGGCAATCCCAGAGCTTTTGGATTCGCTGGATATAAAAGATACAATTGTTAGTGTTGATGCCTTAAATTGTCAGACTGAAATAGCTGATAAAATTGTTTCCAAAGGTGGTGATTATTTATTTTGTGTAAAAAGTAATCAAGAAAAATTACACAGTAGAATTGAAGAAAGATTTGAAAAATATGAGCAACGTGGACAAAAAAACAAATCCGAAAGCTTTGAGGAAAAAAGAAAACTAAAACATGGTCGGTTTGAAAAACGATCAGTAAGAATAATAAAAGAAAATGATGATTATTCATTGGGAGTTAATCCATTATTAAAATGGAAAAATTTAAAAACCATTATAGAAATTAGTGCGGAAAGAATTGATCAGAAAACAGGAGAAGTTCAGAATTCAAAAGATATTATATAAGCAGTAGAGATGAAAGCTCTGAATATTTTTAAATGCAGTTAAGGATCATTGGCAAGTAGAGAATTTATTGCATTGGCATTTGGATGTCACAATGAGAGAAGACGATTGTCGCTGTAGAGTTGAACACAGTGCTGTTAATTTTTCTTCTATAAGGCAATTGGCGTTGGGTCTTGTGAAAAAGATCGTTATAATGAGAAGTAAAACTGAAAAACTTTCAGTCAGAACAAAAATGCTTAAGGCCGGATGGGATAATGATTTTCTATTGGATGTTTTACTTCAGTGAAATTAAGATGCGTTTCCCCTGGTACCTATGCGATACATGCAAGTGATGCGACAAACCCAACGAATAGACTTGCTCTTGGATATGATGCTACGGAGGATGTGGGAGTTATTAGTGCTGTGAATTCTGGGACGAGTTGGAAAAACCTCTCTTTAAATCCCAATGGTGGCAACGTTGGAATTGGCTTAACTGTTCCCGATGAAAAATTAGTTGTTTTTAACGGAAGCACAACGGGAAAATACACGGCCACTGGCTGGACACATTCATCTGATAAAAGATTAAAACACGATATCAATCCACTAGAAAATTCGCTTGAGAAAATTTTAATGCTTAAAGGTGTTGAGTACAAATTTAATAAAGATCCAGAAAATAAAACCCAAATTGGATTTATCGCTCAAGATGTTGAACCTCTTTTTCCTGAAGTTGTCGAGACAGATAATAAAGGGTTCAAATCGATGGTTTATAGTAATTTGATTGCTCCATTAGTTGAAGCTGTGAAGGCAATTTATAAACTTCTGATTGGAGTTGAGAGTCAACAAAATTTGCAAAATGCGAAGATTAAAAAACTTGAAGCTGAAAATACGGCCCTTAAAAAATATCTTTGTTCAAAAGATCCTGCTGCACCTATTTGTAAATAAAACTTCATGCTTCTGAACGATTTTTTAATGCCAACTCAATTTCACTTTTTAAATTTGATTTAATCATCCCACTCTAGATCTGCATTAATGGTGACTCCAGAGACAGTTTTTTCTTTTTCTTTTTTGATAAAAGCAAAATTCACAGGAGTGGTTCCTTCAAAGTTTTCTTCAAATGCAATGGTAATCGTTCTTGGCACGAACGACATCAGCATTTTTAGATAGTCAGCATTTTTAATGGTATCAATAAAAGTAGAGTCTGCATCGTTTTCGACATCAATTTCCATCATTGGTTTAGTTGAAGTATTTTTAACGATAAGTGCAGCTTTAATTTTTTCTTTCGGAATTTCACTGGTCATATTCCACGAGCCCAAATGAAAATAATCGAGATAAAAAACAGACTTTTCGTATTTTAATTTTCTTGGCATTAAAAGCGATTGCATGAATTTGCGAGTAGAGGGATCTTTAGATTTTTTGGCCAGCTTGTCGGCCAAATAGCCATCTTCAACCCGAATGATGTAGGCCCCTGGATTTCTGGTTGATTCAAAAAGCAAGTATTGAAAACCAACAGAAAACAGAGTGAAAAGTTTTTGTTGAGTGAGATGAATGTGTAGAGCATCAGTCTCAATTAGTGTTTTTACGCCTTCATAAAGATCTTGTTTGGTAATATCACCACTCATAGTTTGTTGTGCCTTATGTAATATTTTCGGGACCTAGGGTCTCGAGATAAGTTGAAGAGAGAAATTTTTAAGGATTTTTTGAGGGCTTGTCAATTTTTTTGATGCTTTGAGTTTATTATTTTCCATCTTGTTCATTGACTCATCACTCTAGATTCCTTATTATTCGACTTTAAAAATTAATAAATAAAGTCTTATGTATTTTTAGGGTAAACAACCTTTTTGGAGAATGAATTATGAAATTAATGGCAAAGACCAGAAACATCGGTATTTCTGCTCACATCGACTCAGGAAAAACAACACTTACTGAGCGTATTCTTTTTTACTGTGATAAAATTCACAAAATCGAAGACGTCCGTGGTGGTGGTGCTGGGGCGACTATGGACCACATGGAACTTGAAAAAGAAAAAGGGATCACAATTACTTCAGCTGCAACAACTGTTCACTGGAAAGGAATTGATGAAAAAGGAATCACATACGCAGACGGAATCGATAAAGAATGCCGTATCAATATCATCGATACTCCAGGTCACGTTGACTTTACAGTTGAAGTTGAGCGCTCACTCCGCGTTTTAGATGGAGCTATTCTTGTTCTTTGTTCTGTCTCTGGTGTTCAGTCACAGTCAATTACGGTTGATAGACAAATGAAACGTTACTCTGTTCCACGTATGGCCTTCTTAAACAAGATGGACCGTATGGGAGCGAATCCTCATAAAGGTGTGGCAGCTCTTAAAGAAAAACTTTTCCACAATGCAGTTTTAATGCAACTTCCAATTGGAGCAGAAGAAAACTTCAAAGGTGTAGTTGATCTAATCACAAGAGAAGCTTATTTCTTCGACGGAGAAAACGGAGAAAAAGTAAGAGTTGAAGCTATTCCAGCTGACATGCTTGATGAAGTTGAAGAATTCAGAGAAAAACTCCTTGATGCAGCTTCAAACTTTGATGACAACATGGTTGAAAAAATTCTTGAAGGACAAGATATTTCTCAAGAAGAAATCCATAATGCAATTAAAGTGGGAACTCAGTCATTAAAATTGACTCCAGTATTCATGGGATCTGCTTTCAAGAATAAAGGTGTTCAATTACTTTTAAATGCAGTTGCGAGATACTTGCCATCTCCACTTGTTTGTAAAAAACCTATTGCTATCGATAACGATACAAAAGAAAAAATTGAACTGATTCCAGATAATACAAAACCACTTGTTTGTATGGCGTTTAAGATTACTGACGAGCAATTCGGTCAGTTGACTTACACTCGTATTTACCAAGGGACATTAAATAAGGGTGATACGATCACAAACACTAGAACGAAAAAAAGAGTTCGTGTTGGACGTATCGTTCGTATGAACGCTAACGACAGAGAAAACATTGAAACTGTTGGATCTGGGGATATTATCGCCATAATCGGTATTGACTGTGCTTCAGGGGATACATTTGTTGGAGATGATAAATTAGACCATTTATCTTGTGAAGGTATGCACGTTGCTGCTGCCGTTATTGAATTATCAATCTCAGTTAAAGATAAAGACCAACAAACTCGTCTTTCAAAAGGTCTTTCAAGATTCATGAAAGAAGATCCAACTTTCCACGTTTTTACAGATGAAGAATCTGCTGAAACACGTATTGCTGGTATGGGAGAGCTTCACCTTGAAATTTACGTAGAAAGATTAAAACGTGAATATAACTGTGACGTTCAAGTTGGTGCGCCTCAAGTTAACTATCGCGAGACAATCAGAAATGAAGCGAAGTTTGACTATCTTCATAAGAAACAAACCGGTGGATCTGGACAGTTCGGTCAGGTTGTCGGGATGATCAAGCCATTATTAGAAGAGAAAAAAGAAGACGAAAAACAAATCTTCAAGTTTTATAATGAAATAAGAGGGGGATCAATTCCTAACGAATACATTGCATCTTGTGAAAAAGGATTTAATGACGTTATGGATAAAGGCCCACTTGCTGCTTTCCCATTAATCAACGTTGAAGTTTATCTTCAAGACGGTCGCTACCATGACGTCGATTCATCTGACCTTGCCTTCAGAATTGCTTCTCGTATGGCCATGAGACAAGCTGTTAAAGCAGCGAATCCAGTTATCCTTGAGCCAATCATGAAAGTTGAAGTTGAAACTCCGGATGAATACCAAGGGGGAGTTATTGGAGATCTTTCTTCGAGAAGAGGTATCATTCAAGCTTCTGAATCAAACGACCAAGGTGAAGTAACAATCAATGCATTGATTCCTTTATCTGAAATGTTTGGATACTCAACAGTTCTTAGATCTATGTCAGCTGGTAAGGCTTCATATACAATGGAATTCTCGAAATATGCAGAATGTCCAAATAACGTAGCTGAAAAAGTTATTGCTGAAAGAAAAGATAAACTAGCTGCTCAAGCAGAATAGTTTTTCTAAAATTTATTTCTTATAAAAAAGGGAGTCTTTTTGACTCCCTTTTTTATGCCTTCTTAGACTATCTAAATATAAGATTAGGATCAGCTTAATAATCTAATTGAAAAAAATGGGCTTTTGGCTTAAAACCCCAAAACATTGATTCGCAGAGTAATTTTTAAGGGGTTTTAAATGAAAGTAATTTTAGCAGCATTATTTGTGTTCTTATCGACTTCTACTCAGCTAAAAGCTGGCACATCTGCCTTTAAATCAAATATTGAAGCCCTGGCCAGTCTATCGATGGGATATAGTGAACAAAAGGTCCCTGGAAAATCGGCCAAAGAAATTTTTATTAATTTCTTAAATGATTTTGATGGAGAGGGAGAAGACCGCAAGTTAACTTATAAAGAAATCGAAGATATGGATTATGGTGATGAAATTGAGGAAGGATTTACTTCATCTAAATCGGCTCAGGCAATGGGTGAATTTGCTTCTGGCTTCCTTGCCGATAAGCTTGAAGGCTTAGAGTATGAACCAGAAGTTAATAAAGTCGAAATCCAGGCCATTAAAGCTCAAATGAATGGTTTAGAGTTGAAATGGGCACCAATGATTAAACGTCTTGAGCAATTAGGTGCTAAGTTTGCTTATACAGGGCACGGACCTGGGTATTGTGGAGTTTCATTTGTTGAACTCATAATTATTGATGAAAAAGAACAAAAAGTTTATGAGGTCTATCTCTCAAGAAGTGAAGATTGTTAAAAAGCTTACAAGTAAAGTTTACTTCATTATCAAATTCACCTTGCCTAACTCCTAAGATTTTATTTAAATGCTAAAATAAATGATTGAAACATCTCAACTCCATACACTTATTGCGGTCGCACAGGCCAAGAGCTTTTCTAAAGCGGCAGATGTTTTAGGCGTCACTCAGTCAGCTATCAGTCAAAGTGTAAAAAATCTCGAATCAAAATTAGATGTTAAAATTTTTAAGCGCTCTGGAAAATCTGTTGTCTTAACTGCTGAAGGTGAAAAGCTTTATACGCTGGCCTTTAATTTTATTGAAAAAATGGAACAGACGCTGGAAGAACTTCGCGGTGATAAAAATGAAATGCAAGGAAAAGTTCGCATAGGGACTTTAACAGGTATTGGTAAAACTTGGCTCGCTAAAGAAGTTGTCTGGCATGCCAAAGAAAATCCTGACCTGCAATTATCAGTTCGCATGGGCCACCAAGAAGATTTACTCTTAGATTTTGAAGCCAACAAATTAGATATTCTCATATTGCCTGAAGATGACTTACCTCTTCAAGGTGAACGTGAATTTTTCTTAGAAGAAAAATCGACTCTTGTTTTTCCTCATTCTATGAAAGATGAGTTTTTTCTTAAAAAGTTAACTTTGGAGAGTTTGGAGACGATTCCAACTGTCTTATTTGAACAAAATGATCACTTATTTATGAAGTGGTGTCGCTCTAAATTTAAAAGTCTCCCCAAAAAATTAAACGTCAGATTTTCTGTTAATTCTCACGGGCACATGCTCCAGGCCGTCAGTGAAGGATTGGGAATAGCCGTTGTCCCTAACCATGTTTTAAATCGTTCTTATTTCAAAGATAAAGTTCTCACCTTAGGTGATGAATTCGAAGTGCCTAGTGGGAAACTTTTTATTGTCTACCATAAAGAATCAGAGAATTTAGTCAGAATCAAAAATACTATTGATAGACTTTTATCTCATCGTGATACATTTAAGATATGACATTCCTTGATCATTTACCACCTGAGTTAATCAACTTGCTAAAAGAGCTAGAGTTAAAAGGTTTTGCCTTTTGTTTGGTTGGTGGAGCTCCTCGGGATTTTTTGCTTTCAAAAAAAATAAGTAAAGATTTAGATTTCGAAGTTCGAGGACGTCCTTCAAGTGAGCTAATCTCATATCTTGAATATGCTGGTCTTAAAGTTCAAGAGCTGCCTTACGATATTTATCGAGTAAAATTTAAGGATTTTGATCTGGAATTTTCTTCACCACGAACTGAAATCCAGCTTCCAGGAAATTCATCACACCATCATTTTAAAGCTGTCTTAGATAAATCTCTTGATTATAAAGATTCTTTTAAGCGTCGAGATTTTACGATTAATAGTATTGGTCTCGAGATAAATTTTCAAGAAAGGCGAGAAGTCATTAAAGATCCTTTTGGTGGAGTGAAAGATCTAGAATTAAAAATTTTAAGAGAAGTTTCAGATTATTTTTATAGTGACTCCGTTCGCTTTCTAAGGCTAATTCGTTTTCATTTGACTCTCAACTTTACCATCAATATGAGTCTTTATAAAAAGCTCTCATTGTTTGATCTCTCACTCCTTCCAGATTATCACTTCAAAGAAGAGTTACGCAAATCTCACAAACTAGGGGAGTTCCTCTACACTTTTAAAAAAATGGTGATTGAAAATAAAATTAATTATAATCCAAACCATCAATTTTTTATTGATAATGATTTTAATAGAAATTCTCTATCTCTAACTGATTTATTAATCGATTCATTCTCTAAGAGTAAAAAACATGCTGAGTTTGTTGTCACATTTTTTTCACTTCCGGAAAAAATATTAAAAAGCTTAGAATCCTTTAATCAATCTTATTTAAATGTGACGAGTTATAATGAAGAAAAAGTTAAGGCCTTATTAACTGATTGCTTTGAAAACTTTAACGACATCAAACTACTTAAAGATTTAAAAAATATAGAAGATAAAAAAGAGTGGTTGGTCTATTATCATGCACATTTTTTAATTAATATCGATTTTTGGAAAGACATAAAAATTGATCAAAATGAACTTGTGAAATTCCCCAATGAGTTGCGATCTTATTATCGTTTTTATAAGGCATTGAATGTTAAAAATAGTTAAACTGACTTCACTTGATAGTGAATTGAGGCCAGAAGCTCTTAAGGGCATTGAAGAAATTTTTTTTCTTTCAACTTCAATAAAATCTTTCAGTAGTCCTGAAAAAAAAGAAGCATTTTTTAAAAAGTGGTGTGGGGACTATCTTGAATACTATCCAGAAAGTTTTTATCTTCTTTATTTTGAAAATCGACTTATGGGTTATTTGAGTGGATGTGACAATTCATTAGATTCACTAAAAAATTTAAATGTTCCAGGACACTCAACGTTTGTAGATTTATTTAAAGTTTTTCCAGCGCATTTGCATATTAATTTTCATCCCAATGCCCGTGGTAAAGGATGGGGGAGTCAATTAGTTCGACATTACTTAGATGACTTAAGACTAAAAAAAATTCCTGGAATTCATCTCGTCACATCAAAAGATGCCCAAAACGTCAGTTTTTATGATCGTTTAGGTTTTACTCAAACTGAAGTGAGAAAATTTAATGAAAATGAACTTTATTTTATGGGGCATATTCTTGAGTAATGCCGGCAAGTATTGCCCCCTTGTCGATTAGATATTTTCCATTTAGTTAAATTGTGCTACAATCATTCTGTAAGACCCTTAAAAGGATTTAATGGGTTTAAATAAAGGGAATGGTTTATGGTAGATATACATTCAATTCTCGCCGATCACCGCTCCAAGATTAAATCAGACGACTCTCACGAGGCTTCAGGTAGAAGCCAGGAACATCGTCCGTCTTCTTCAGAAATTCCAGATGTTTTTTTCGATAAAATTATTGTTGATTATAAATTAAACCGCATCGAGATTTTAGTCCTCATGTATATCTATCGTAGAGTTTGGAGTTTTCCTAACCTGCATCGGTCTCATGGAATTTCACAAATGATGTCACATACTGAGATGGCCAAAAATCTAGGACTAGGTATTGAAGATATTTATTCTGCACTTAGACGTTTAGAAGAATATGATTTTATTAAAACAATTAGGGCCGGACAGTATTTTTCACGCCGTTTTTTTACTAAAGATTTAGACTTGTCTTACGAACAATCATACGACGATTTCGAAATTTAATGATAAAAGAGTCTTAATACTAGGGGCTGTTGACGTTTGATGGCCCCGCTTCATAATTTCAACCAAATCATTGCACAGGCTAAACTCACCATTCCAACATAGTTCCTTTTTAACTTATCGTATCTAGTAGCAATGGCTCTATTGTGTTTAAGTCTAGCAAAATTATTTTCAACATGGTGTCGTTGTTTATAGATAAATTTATCAATGTCATCATTACCAACTTTTGAATTATTTTTCCTCGGAATCATTGGTATTGAATCACATTCTCGAATGAGCCATCTTAAATATTCTCCATCGTAACCCTTATCTGCAATTGTATAAGTGCTCTTAGGCGTTCTCTCGATGAGCTCACTGGCCATCTGAATGTCGTGAACATTTCCTCCTGTGATTTCAAAGTCAACAGGGTTTCCATGGGAATCTGTCACCATGTGAATTTTTGAAGTATTGCCAGCGACAGATTTTCCGATAGAAGTATCGCTGCCTTTTTTAGCCCCACAACTATGCTGATGAGATTTAACAATACTTCCATCAATCATTTTCCATTCGTAGTCGGGATCCTTAGCGAGTCGTTTAAAGATTGACATTAATTTTGATTTTTCTGACCAGTCGTTAAATCTTTTAAAGATTCGATTCCAGTCTCCAAAATCCTTAGGTAGATCACGCCAGGGGCAACCAGTCCTCATTCGAAACAGTATAGCTTCAACTGTTAATCTAAGACTTTTCTTGTCATATATTTTAAATTCTTGCATGATAATAAGTAACTTGAACCACTGCTCTTCATTGAGCATTTTTCGAGGCATAGGCAAATCCTTTTGTTGTAGTTTGGTCACCACAAGTTTAAGGATTTGCTTTTATTTTGGCATACGGCCCTGTGTTAAAACTTCAACAGCCCCTAAAATATTAAGGATATTTTTTATGATGTCGATGATGAACCATCCAAGTCTCTTAAGTCAGCACGAAGCACTTTCCAACCACTCTCTTTATCAAAAAATAAAATCACACTCAGACTTAAAAGTGTTTATGGAATCTCATGTGTTTGCCGTATGGGATTTTATGTCGCTTTTAAAGCGTCTCCAAATAGAAATCACTTGCGTCACTCTTCCTTGGAGACCAAGTCCATATCCAAAACATGTAGTTCGAATGATCAATGAAATTGTCCTAGGAGAAGAAAGCGACCTCGATCCAACAGGCCATGCTTGTGATCATTTCACACTTTATTTGAAATCAATGAGTGATATTGGTGCAAATCCTGAACGACTAATTAATTTTATGCACGATCTTAATTTTGAGAAATGGTGCTCAAAAGCTGAAAAGGATTTTGTAAGTTATAATTTGGACTTGTCTAATAAAGGTAAAGCTCACGAAGTAGCAGCAGCGTTTTTCTTTGGAAGAGAAAAATTAATTCCCGACATGTTCACTTCAATTCTTGGTGACTTAAGATCTCATTTTAATGCAGATGCTAAAAAATCATTTCCAAATCTTTGTTACTATCTTGAACGCCATATTGAAATTGATGGCGGAGAGCACTCGCACTTGGCCCAAGATTGTCTATTTGCTTTATGTGGTAATGATGAAGTGAAATGGGAAGAAGCACGATCGGCAGGAGAGAAGTCATTACTTTTAAGAAAAGCTCTCTGGGATGAAGTTGAGAAAAAGCTTATGTCAAAATAACATTACTTAAAATCATATTTTCTTACATTCATTTCTTTTTTTAATTTTCAACTAACATGAAAGAGCTACGGTTTTTTTAATTAGGAGGAAAAATGAAATCACTCACAATCATGTTGGGACTAATAAGTTTTTTAGTTTTCAATTCACAGCTAGTTTTTGCTAAATCAGCTGAAGCTTTTACAAAACGTTTTCAAATTATAAGAAGTGATGATGGCTCACTCGTTGGAATTAGAGATAGAACGATGCCAGTAAAGTTTTCTGTAAAGCCCTATATTGAAATGATTAAGTCTCAGTTAAAAGCAGAGCAGTCATTAATGAGTCCTCAAAGCCTTGCTGACGGAAGTTATGAGGCACAAGCAAAATCCGTTCTTGAAGAAGATCGTGAGTATCTTATAAGTCAAGGGTACTCTTCTGATGAATACGACCGCTACGTTAAGACAGTAGTAGATTCTTTGCAAAAATTAGCAGTTTTAAATGTTGATCAAGTTTTTTCTAATCCAGTCTTTAATCAAGTTGTGAGTCAATTCGAAGGTAAAATGACTGATGCCATTTTACTGTTAGACCCAACAATCCTTTCAAATGTGAAAGATCCAACTTTTTTCTACAAAAGAAACGTAACTTATAAAGTTGTCTCTTGGGCACTTGATTTCGCAAGAAAAAAACTAAGTAACATTCCTATGTTAAACACGATCAGTTATGTCATTGTTCAAGTTGAAAAATTAATCACTGAAAGAAGAAATTTTCACCAAAATATGCTTATGCATTACCTAGAAAATTTTGATGAAAAAGATCTTGGATTAACTCACGATGAAGTCAATCTCGTTTGGTCTTCAGTTTATGAATCAAGAATTCCTTGGTATGCATTTTGGGAATCAAGTAATGCGAAAGGAAATTGGCTTAAGTACGGTGTGAATAATTTTTATGCAAATTTTAGATTAGCTTCTGCAAATCTTCAAAGAGCTGGTGAAATTTATACTGAAAAAAATGAAAGAATGAACTATGCTTTTCAAAAAGTCACATTTAACAATGAAAAAGTTGTAGTGAATTTATTTGATAAAGAATCTATGTTTCAATCTCGCCCAGCTGTCGCTTACAATTATGATAAGCCGACTCAAATTGCTAGAAAAAGAACTATGTTAACATTGGCAAATCTAGGTCTTAGTTTTGTTCCATTAAGTGCTTCGATTAAGGATATGGCCGCTAATTTCATTAAGTCTTTCTATGAAACGCAAAGATTAACAGAAGGCGCTCTCTATGGGTATTTTGAATCTATGGGTGAGACTAATGGAATGGTTCAAGTGAAGGCACAATACCTTAATCCTTTTGATGCGTTAACTCTTAATCACTAGGTAATTTTATAAAAATTTAATAATAAAAAGGCGACTTAGGTCGCCTTTTTTATTCGTTTTACCTATAAATTTTACACATTTGACCTGGTTTTTTAAATGATGATTAAAAAGACGATTAGAATCAACTGACGATCAATATTGTTAGAGGTTTTTTTTGAGAAATTCATTTTTATTAATCATAGTCATGTTGAGCTTTAATGCCTTTGCAGGAAATGGCCTTGATGCAATTTATGGAATGGATAATAGAGTTTTTATTCATTCAAAAATGGATACCTCTATTTTAGTTCAATCAAAAGCCGTGGCAATGATTGTTGATCAAGAAAATCTAACCAAGAGAATGTTTAAATCAAAGCTCGCTGACAAATCTCTGCAAGACAGTATTCAATTATGCTCTGATGAAAAATTTTCAACAAAACCTTCATTAAAAGCCTGTACTGGATTTTTAGTAAAATCCAACATTCTTTTAACAGCAGGTCATTGTATTGTTGATGAAAATGATTGTGCAACTAAGAAAATAATTTTTGACGTGTTAGACTCAACTTCAAAATTTTCTAATAAAAATAGATCAGTAAATAATAGCGTGGTCTATAATTGTAAATCAATTATTGCTCGAGGTCAGGATGAAAATAGTGACTTTAGCTTAATTGAACTTGATAAAAGTATCACTGACAGATCACCACTTGAGTTAAGCCATTCATCTCTTATCTCACGTCCTGCGAGTGTCTACATGATTGGACATCCCTACGGTCTTTCTCTAATGCTTTCACGATCGTCGAGTGTTTCAACATTGGATTCAAATGATTTAATCTTTAAAGCTTCAATAAATTCATTTCAAGGTAACTCTGGATCTCCAGTATTTAATTCCGAGACTCACAAAGTCGAAGGAGTTTTAGTGAACGGTCAGGAAGATCTTGTATTCGATTCTCAAAATAAATGTTATCGTTATAGGGTTTATAATGGAGCTGGTGGTGAAGGAATACTTAGTATTTCACACATACTTCCTTTCATAAATTAAATTTTGATTGCGAGAAATATTTTATGGGAAATGTTGGTTTTGGCTCTTATCGTATTAGTCACCGTTCAAGCGAGCATCGTAAAGCACTAATCTTGGCCCTTGAAAATGGCTGTCGAGTGATTGATACTTCGGCAAATTATACGAATGGTGACTCTGAGACTTTAATTGGTGAAGTCCTATTAGAAAGACCAGAATTTAATCCAGTGCTCATTACGAAAGCCGGCTATATTCAAGGCAAGACAATCGAAATACTCCAAGAATTGGCCCATAAAGGTGAAGTTCAAGAAATGTTCGATGAGTTGGTTGATATTTCCTCCAATTTAAAACATTCTATACACCCTGAGTTCTTATCTCATCAGCTGACTCAAAGTTTAGCTCGATTAATAAAAGATAAAATTAATTATTTTCTTCTGCATAATCCTGAATATTATTTTCAACAACCAGATCCAACAACTCCTCTGTCGCAAATTGAATATTACCGCAGAATCGAAAAAGCCCTTCTTTATTTGGAGTCAGAAGTTTTGCTTGGCAGAATTGAAGCTTATGGAATAAGTTCAAATAATTTTGTCCTTCCTATAAATGATCCGAATGTTACAGATTTAAATAAAATAATAGAAATTATTAAAAAGAATAAATTATTACATTTTAAAATGATTCAATTCCCATTTAATTTAATTGAAATTGGGGCCTTAGAAAAATTAGGCGACTATGGTGAACACAGCCTTTTAGAAATTTGTCAAAACTATGAAATTCAAACAGTCATTAATCGACCATTAAATGCTTTTAGTCATGAAAAGCTTGTAAGGCTTGCGACCTATGAATCTGATTATGAAAATTTAAATGATGATGAAGCCTTAAAAATTTTTAATGAATGCCTAGATCTTTTACGACATAAATGGATTGAAGGCAGTGATGAAATCACCACTGCTTCAGATTTTGAAGAAACAGAAATTATTATTCAATTAAAGAAGCTTTGGAATACACTGCCAACTCCAGATGCTGTCGATCAAGTCTTTAATGGCCATTTTTTTCCGTTCATAGCTCGAGTATGGGGAAGAGACTTAAGTCAAAAGGAAGCCGATCCTTTTTTTAAACTCAATGAATTTTCTCAACTTTATGCACGGAAAAATCTTTCTTTAAAGGCATTATCCTTTAAGAAACAAGCTCAGGATGTTGGTTTGCTTCCCGAATCATCTGATCAGCCATTTTCGACAATGGCGATTGAAACTTACCTAGATTACGGATTTGACACAGTTTTAGTGGGAATGAAGAAGTCAGAGTATGTCAGTCAATTAAAACATCTTTTTTGAGTTCTAGGTAATTTTTGCCGATAGGTCCTCTGTCAATTAACAGATGGGGGATTTCGATGCAATTAGAAAAACTAGTGCCTAAAGCACTTGCACTTTTTATGTTGTCTACTTTAGTAAACTTTTCTTGGGGAGCTGAAAAGCTACTATGTTTAGTTACAAATGATGTAGATAAAGAAATAGGAAAAATGGTTTATGAGCTGGATGAAGATGGAAGGAAGATAAAACATCTTTTTAAAGAAAGTTATTCAAATGGCACTCTGGTAAGTCGTGTTGAGTTACAAGTTAAAGACCTTTTAGGGGCCGGAATAATTCTCAATAAAGTTGATAAGTTTGTCACTGTCAGAATGTACAGTCATAACTTTGATGAAGAAAGTGGTGGGGTTATTTATTTAGATACTCTGTATAACGGAATTAATGGTGACCGGAAAGAATATGTCATTGAAGTGAGTCATGATGGAGTCGAGGCTAAAATGACCGCCAATAAGGCAGATTTTAGTCGCATGCATTTTGTGGCCAAACGATCAAAAATTCTTGGCATCATAGGAATTGAAAAAGTTAATTTTTTAAAATAACAAACATCAGCAGAGCATACTTTTTTAAGTATGCTCTGCTGATGTTTCTTTTGATTCAACTCGTTTATTTAATGTGAGAATAAGAATTAAAATTTGTATAGCAAAGAAGCTACCTAAAAAAAGTGCTCCACCTTGGCTAAAGCCATACGAATGTAATCCAGAAGCTAAAATATAATTCACACCAAACCATGCCATCATTACACTCATGAATGCGCCGGCAGTAAAGGTCATAAAACGATCAGTTCTTATCCACGAAGTGTATCGACCATGTAATATGGCCATATAAAAGCAAAGTACGATAAGACTCCATGTTTCTTTTGGATCCCAGCCCCAAAATCTACCCCAAGAATAATCGGCCCAAACTCCTCCGAGAATTATTCCAGCGGCGAGTAAAACGGTTCCCCATTTGAGTGTTGTATAGATAATTTCCGCAGAAATAAGTTCTTCTTTAAGCTCGATTTTACCGAATTTCTTTTTTATCAAAACTGTATTCGCTAATACCCAGCTTAAGGCCAAGGCACCATAAGAGAGAATAATTGTGGTTACATGGGTAGATAACCAAAAATTATCTCTTAATACTGGTACAAGTGGAGAGATGGTAGCTGTTAACATTCCGTTAGCGAAATTTATCATCATCATCGTACAGACGTTATAGGCAAGTCCCATATAGACGTAGAGTTTTTCTTGCTTAAAGTGCCCCAAAACTACGCCCAATAATAAAGAGCCAGTTCCAGAAAAAAGGACAGTTTCATACATATTTGTAATGGGAGCACGTCCAGAAATAATGATTCTTAGAGTGATGAGAACAAGTTGGGTTACAATTGAAAGTCCAGTAAAAGTGAGGGAAATTTTAATATTTTTAAAAAGTACAAGACAGGCGAGGGCCAAGATAGACAAGAGCATAGATACTGTTGGAAGCCCGGCTTTTGCATAATAATATTCAATCATATATTTATCTTTAAATGCCTTGTCATAGGCTTCTTTCGATTTAAAAAGCACAGGCATAAAAGGATCAAGTGGTGTCAGTGCTTTTTGAGCGACAACTTTCTCTTCAGTCAAATAAGCAGTGAGTGGAAGCCAGTTGAGACTCGTTCCTTGAACATCAGCGAGTAGCCAATTGTTTCCGTTTTTAATATCTTTATATAAAAAAAGCGCATCGAGATGCTTCGAAATGGCTTTTTTGTAGGAGTCATCTCCCTTACCCGAACGCGCCTCACTTTGAATTTCTTCTTCTCTGGCAATAAGTTTTTCAAACTCTATAAAATGCTCACCATCGGCTAATCCAAAAAACTTTATCGCTTCAACGTGTTCAATTTTTGCTTTTAAATTTATAGTTGTCGGCAGGCCCATTCCATTGAGTGAAAGGAGGCAATAAGCCTCTACAGCTGATAAATTATCAACAGTCGTTTTTCCGGTTAAAGATTTAATGGCCTCTGAGGCATGAACATAAAGAGGCTTGATTCTACCAGATTGTAATATAGGTAATGTACCTAATTCTTTTTTACAAAAATAGGCTTCTTGGGTAAAAGCTTGGGCACTAAATAAAAGTGAGAATAGTAAAAATAAGTATGTTTTCATGAAGTCTTTGCTCCTTTTTTCTTTCTATTAAGATTGTAATGCCAAATGGCCCCAATGACTAACATTAGCGAGCCTAAATATTTTAAGAATCTACCTTGGTCAACATTCACAGCGAGTGTTGAATTATAATTTCCTGCATTATCTTGCGAATACGACGCTTGATAAAATGTGTAACCCAGATGCTTGAGAGGATTATTCATGAAAACATGATGAGTAGACATTTTGCCATCAGAAAAAAGTTTAACAAAAGATTCGTAGCTGGCCGGATTGTTCGTTCCAGGATCTTTGTCCATTTTAAATTGAGTCAGAGCTATTTCAAAAGGAAGCGTCAAACTTTCTTTTGTTACTTCTACAATCATTTTTTTGCCGCCAATAGCGACACTTAAGGGTGAATAATTAGAAGCCCAGTACTCTTTGCCTAAAATTTCTAATCTGACTGCTCTCAGGTCACCTTTTATAATGCTGCCATTTTTTTGAATAGGAACAATCGCCTGAGGTAGATTAAAAGGAACGAGCTTGTCTTGATGGTCAGTCAGAAATATTTCAGCTCCCATCCAAGGAAGAGTGACTCCTTTACCTTTTAGATCAATATCTAAAATGGACCATTTTTGATCTGCTTTTGAAAAAAAAGCCACTTTTTTACCAAATAAAAAAAGATTTGGTTTTTCTTCAAATATTTTTTTTGAAAAAATTCTGATAATTGATTTTTGATCAACTTGAAAGCTTGTATCGACTGGATAAGGAGAAAAATCAGGAAAAAATGTGAGTAGCTTTTTGTCTGCAGTGTCGTTTATATTCACAGGTAAAACAACAAAGCGGTTTCCAGCACTAGTCGCGTTGACCTTCAACTTTTTTTCTTCAGGTGTAAAACATTCAGCAGTCTCTGAGTTCCATAAAAAAATTCCCGATACAGAAGGGCTTTCAAAACATTTAGCAAGGCCCGCTGGCATATAATTAAATGTTAATGGGCCCATTGCTTGAGTTGATTGAAACTCTGTGCTGGCTTCTGGATGCAGCGTCAGTAAAATATCTGAAGCGGCAAAAGCATTTTTAAAATGATATTTTGAAGAATGCAGAGGAGTCGTTGTTGGATAATTATTAATTGAATCAGTCCAAACAAACTTACCTTCGGCAAAGGGAATATATTCGAGTATTTTAATTCCATCATATTCGTCATTAATTTCTTTTTTGAATGCCGTATAGGGAAGCTCTGAGGTGACCCGTTTACCTGAGTCTGGGTAGGTAAACCTGAGAACATCTTTTGAGAGTGTGACTTCTCTTGATGGTTCATTTGGTGCCAAGTTAATTGTTCCGTCGACTCCTGCAACATAGGTAATCACTGAACCGACACCAATGATTACAAGTCCTGAGTGAATAACATAAAAACCATAAAGTCTTTTTTTAGGAGGCAGTCTTAAAAAAGCTGCAAAGATAATTGAAGTAAGCATTCCAAATTGAATGAGCATAAAAGCAAATGTTTTATAGACTGTGCGATTGGCGAAATCTGTTCCGTAGTAGGACTCAAGAAAAGTTCCGATGATCATGGCAATCGTAAAAAGTAGAATTATGGTGACAGCAAATTTTAGGCTACCAAGAAACCTTTCAATCTGATTCCAATCAATATTTGATAGTTTTTTCATTTAATATTCCAGTCGTTGTATTTGACTTAATTGTAGCATGGAGAGAATCGGCTAGTAATGTATTAGTTTTGAGACAAGATAGAGAATTCCAAAAAATATTGGTTGATGAATCAAATAAATGACTAGGGAATGTTGACCTAGATACTTCAGAGATTTTACAGCGAGCGTATCGGGTAATACCCATTTGTGGAGGTTTTTATGCGCGGCAAAGACTCCGAACAAACTTGCTCCCATCCATGGAAAGGGAGAAATATAATCCCAAGAAGCATGAGGAAGCTCTATCCAAGGCAAATTAAAATCTAAGAAGATTGAAGGTAGAAATAAGGTAAGTCCCACAATCAGACAAATCCGTGGGTGTCTCAAAAAGAGGAGAGTCACAATCGACACCAGTGCGATGGAGTGAAGTGTTCCAAAATAGATCCAGTTATCTGGAAAAATTTTGTATGTGACTATGCTGATTATCAGTGCCCAAAAAGTAATAAGTGCCAGTCTTTTATTAAAGGGTTTCCATTTTATTTTATTATAATGAGCTAAAAAGAGTCCCATCCCAACTGCAAATAAAAATAAAAAGACAATAAGTCTTGGAAGAAAATACCAAAATGGAGAGCGAATCATATCCAAGCTGATCAGACCAAAATAATCTAAATCGAAGGTAAAATGAAATACAAACATCAAGATAACTGTAAAACCTCTCAGAGCATCGACAAAAACAAAACGATTGTGATGCTCAATCGATTGCGTGTTCTGGACCGGTGATAAAATCTGTTTTATTTGTTTCATAATTATGTTTAGATTATTTCATGAATATCGGTGCAAGCAAAAAGAAAATTTTAAAATGTTTATTAGGAATTTTGATTTTTTCGTTTTTTGTTCTTATTTTTGGTCTCTATTTCTTAACAAAAAGTAAAGTTCCTCAAATGAGCGGGACACTTTCAATTGTTGGCCTTAAATCAAATGTAAAAGTAGAGCGTGACCATTTTGGCGTCCCTCATATTTACGCTGATAATAATCATGATGCCTTTGTTGCTCTAGGTTACATCCTTGCTTCTGAAAGACTTTTTCAAATGGATATTAGTCGATTACTGGCCCGAGGTGAACTTTCGGAAATGGTCGGTGAAAAAGCACTAGAATCTGATTTACTCTATAGAAATCTAGGACTTCGTCATCACTCAGAAGAGTGGCTGAAAAGAAATTTAGATGATCAAAAATTTAATCCAGAGATGTTGGCTGAAGCAGAAGCTTTTTACTTTGGAGTCAATCAATTTATTAAAAATGGACCTACACCAATAGAGTATTTGATTTTGGGGACTAAACCGAAAGATTTTTCATTAGTCGATGGAATGAGCTTTTTAGGTCTCATGAGTTTTAGTTTTGGAAATGCTCCAACTATGGATACTTTGCTTTCTAAGCTGGTGAAGCGCATTGGGGATAATTATGTTCAAGATATGCGTATTGAAAAAATACCTAATGCTAAAAATCATTTTGTCTTAAATGATCTAATTGAATTTGACCTTGATACAAAAATTTCTAATGTCATTACTTTTTTAGAGCAAGGTTATACTCTCTTTGAAGGGTCAAATGGTTGGGTCTTATCAGGTAATCGCACTCAGTCAGGACATCCTATTTTGGCCAATGATCCCCATATCAATTTTTCTCATCCAGGAGTCTGGTTTGAAGCTCATCTAAAAACTCCGAGCTATGAGCAGTACGGCCATTTTTTACCACTCATTCCTTTTCCTATCCATGCATACAATCGACAACGTGGATGGGGTGTCACCATGAGTTTGACAGACGATATGGATATTTACCGTGAAAAAGTAAATTTAAAAAATAAAACTTATACTTTTTTAGGCAAAGAACTCCCTTTGTCTGAACGATCCGAAACTATTAAAGTTAAAAACCGACCAGATGTAAATATTCTAGTTCATGGAACTCATCACGGCCCAATTGTAAATTCTGTGCTTAAAAATCGTGAATTGAGCGAGGATTTATCGTTGCAATGGTCTTTTTATGCTTCGGATAATGACCCCATCACTGCAACTTTTTTTATGGGGAGAGCTAAAAATATGTCCGAATTTAAGTCCGCAGTCGCGCTTGGAAAAGCTCCCGGACTTAATATAATTTATGCCGATACAAAAAATATTGGATGGTGGCTCTTTGGAGAAGTCTGGAAAAAAAGAGTTGGTCTAAGGACCGATCTAATTTTAGATGGAGCAAGTGGAGAAGATGAAATTTTAAGCTACATGAATTTTGCTGAAAAACCCCATCTTGAAAATCCCACCAATGGCATCATTGTTTCAGCTAATTCAAGGCCAGAGCACTATCCTGTGACGATGCGTGGGGATTGGCAGGCTAATGATAGATATAAAACGTTAGAATCTATTTTTGCTGCAAAGAACACTTGGTCTCCCGAAGAATTGCGTGAAGTCCAAGCGCTGAGTATGAACTTCGAGAATAAAAAAATTTTGGATCTATTGTTATCTGAACTTCAAAACTTAAATCAGGCTGATTTGAAGCAATACCAAGAATACATTTTGATTCTTAAAAATTGGGATTTAAAATCCGGTATTGAAGCTGTTGGGCCAACACTTTATTATTCTTGGTGCTATCAAATTCTCTCCAACATCTTGGTTGACTTAAAACCTGAAGAAAAAGAAATGACACTCAAATCTCCAAATGGATGGATCTTTTTTAAGCGAATTATCGAAGATAAAAATTCAGTTTGGTGGAATAAATTTAATCGTCACGAAATTATATTTGATTCATTTAAAGAAAGTATTTCAAAGTTAGCTTTGGAATTTGGTAATCAATCTTCAAAATGGAGCTGGGGAAAAATCCACACAATCGAATATGTCCACCCAATTGGAAGAGTTCCACCTCTCAATAAAATATTTAATCTAGGGCCTTACCCAGCTCCAGGGGCCAATCATGAAGTAAACAATTTTAAATTCTCAGGCTTATTAGACGGATTTAAAGTTAAAGCAGGGCCTTCAATGAGAAAAATTATTGATTTTAAAACACCTGAAAAATCCCTTGGAATTCTTCCAGCTGGAAATTCAGGGCATCTAATGTCTCCTTTTTATAAAAATCAAATAGAGTTATTTTTATCTGGGGATTATCGTCCTATGCTGCTTGATCTAAGTTCTTCGGATATTAAATTTAGTCTTCAACTTATTCCCTCAGTTAAGAAGCTCTGAGATTTTTGTGTGATCAAAATAAATGATTTATCTGAAAAAATTTGAACGATTCCAAAACCGGTATTGCTGAGTCCCTTTGAACTCATTTTTTGTATTTTTTCATTTTTTAGAATTTTAAATTTACATTCTCCTTTCATTTTTACTTTTGCATCTTCTGTGGCCATAAATGAAAAAATTCCACGTAAGTTCAATTTGTAATTTCCGGGTGGAAGATAAATCATTTGCTGGTCGACAATCACAATACTTGTGCATTTTTTTTTGTGCATTTGGAAAATAAACTGCGAAATTTCTCCCACATTTAAAAGATGATGATCAATTCTTTTTCCCAAGAAACCAAAAAGATAATAAATACCACCTTTCTTTTGTTTTAGTTTTTTATCTAAGTAAAAACGTAAATCAGACAGTTCTTGACTCTTTTTTAGGTAAGTCATGGGTGTATTTGCCGAATCGCCGTCACCATAGGATAGGGGGTTTTTGGACCAAATGTGGGCCAGATTCGGTAGATATTCACTGAGTTTTTTTAAATGACTTAATCCTCCGTCAATAAAGGCAGCTTCTTTTAAAGCACTTGTTGGCAAATTGCGAAAAGTGTTTTTTTTAATTTTTAGACGACAAGGCCCGATTGCCAAATAATGATTTTGGGGTATGGAGTTTTGCTTGGAGGATGTTTTTTGCATTTTGTTCATAATAGAGTATCTTAAAATTCTTCTCATATTAAAAGGAATTAAGCATTGATATTTGATAAACAAAAGATTTCAAAACGAGCACAAAGGCTCTTGGATCAACCTGAGTTTTTATTGAACTCATTAGATCCAATAGACAATTTAGATAAATCTTTCTTACTTATTCTCGATGAAAACGACAAAGTTTTGACGGCAAATCACTGCTTTGCAAAAGAAACAAGTGAATCACATTTACTCTTTGCTGAGGTCTTTTGCATTATGTCCCGAGGTAAAGTCCTTTTTGAACTCTGGGGACTAACTTTTAGAGAATTCGAAAATTTCTTGAGGGATGAAAACCATCAGCCTACTTTTTTAGAGCATACTGAAGAATTAGAAATGGAGTTTTCAAAGGTAAGATTGGCTTTATTAGCATCTGGCTACTCCCAAAAGCTAAAGGACCTTCAATTACATTTTAACGACTGGAGCAGCCTCTCGTTAGTTTTAAAAAACAAAATGGCCCAGGATTTATGTCAAAAGTTAGGTTGGCATTTGATTTATGCAGAGGAATCAGTTCTCACGATAGAATCACCTTTTTCATGGGCCACTAACGATGAACTTACATACTTTGTCGATGAAGCCTTGGGTGGCAGTCTAAAGAAGGCTGCAATTAAAGTGGTTGCCGTATTAGGGTAGTTTAAAGTAAAATTCTAACAAGTTTGAAGTTTTCATTCTTTTTTAGCGATGGAGTATTAATGAAATGTGTTTTTCTGCTTGCATTTATGGTTTTAAATCTCACATTTTCTCAAAGTTTTGCTCAAGATTCTGTCAAAGGTAAAACGTTATTTGCCTCTTGTATTTCATGTCATGGAGACCTTGGGATGGGATCTGCTTCATTAAAAGCACCAAAACTCGCAGGTCAGCACGATTGGTACATCATAAAACAACTTACTGAAATAAAATCTGGAGTGCGAAAAATTAGTGACTCTTCACCTTATAAGGGACTGTCTGATCAAGATATAAAGGATCTAGCAGCATACATCGTCACACTTTAAGACACATTTTAGCCACCTCATAAAATACCAAGCAAAGGACTGCTATGAAGTTAACTTTCAAAAAAGCAAAGACTGAAAAAGATATTAAGGCAATTTATGACTACAATATAGACGCCTTTTCAGATTCACCTGATTTTAAATGGTCATTTGAAGAAATTAAAAAAGAAGTGGCCGATGGTTGGGAGCTATATTCGCTTATAAGCGAGTCAGAAGTCGTTGCTGCTGTTTTTTTTAAGGTGGATGATGATTCCCTCCTGACTAAGAACACCGCTATTAAAATCGAGCATCAAGGTGCTGGTTTATCTCATACCATTAAAGAATTCTTTGAAAAAATGGCCCGCGAACAAAAGCTTAAACGCATCTTTCATTACTGCCGTATTGATAATTTTAGAATGTATTCATTGAATGAATCTCATCAATATAAGAAAACTCCTAGGAAGTTAGGAGCTGAAGGATTAGTCGTTGAGTGGGTAAAAACGATAAAATAATTACTTTTCCGAGGGAAACTTGAATAAAAAAAGAGAAAATAATCATTTTACCCCTAGACATGATGAAAATTTTCGAGCAATAATTTAAAGAGAGTTGATTTTCTCGAGGGAAAATCAAGAAAACTAAAAATAAATGCGAAAGCAAAGGTTAGATAAACAAATTTAGACAATCAACAACATGTCTAATTTAACGGAGGAATCTCAAAATGGCAGTAAAGAAAAAAGCTACAAAGAAAGCGGCTACTAAAAAAGCAGCTCCAAAAGCTACTAAAAAAGCAGCTCCAAAAGCTACTAAAAAAAGCAGCTCCAAAAGCTACTAAAAAAGTTGCAGCAGCTAAAGCTCCAAAAGCTACTAAAAAAGCAGCTCCAAAAGCTACTAAGGCAAAGACTCCAAGAAAGCCAAATGCAGCTTTCATGAAAGCTCTTACTCCATCAGCAATCCTTGCTGAAATCGTTGGAAACAAGCCACTTCCAAGAACTGCTGTTGTTTCTAAAATTTGGGACTACATCAAGAAGAACAATCTTCAAAACCCAAAAAACAAAAGAAATATTCTTGCTGACGATAAACTAGCAAAACTTTTTGGAAAAAAAGAAGTAACTATGTTTGAATTAGCTGGAATTGTTGGAAAACACCTTTCTTAATTTCAAAAATGACTAGCAGAATGCTAACATAATTAAGAAGCCACCTTTTAGGTGGCTTTTTTTTTACTTTTTAATGGCAGAGTATTGAGTTGAAATTTTTTCAGTAATCCAATCAGCTTCATTTTTCTTTTTTAAGTTATGAGCAATTTTTAAAAACTGATTACATTGAAAACTTGAAGCTATTTGAGCCTCCATGGATTTATGACTTATGTAGTTCAAGCAGCTCTCAGCATAGTAATTGAGAAATTCAGGGAAATTGAGAGCAAATAAATTAATGATTGCTTTATTGCGTGCTGATTCTGGGTCACGAAAAATCTTATCTGGAATAATTGATAAGTTTTTGATTTTTTCAAGTAGTTTTTGGCGTAATTGGTAATTTGAATTTAAAAGTTCTACTTTTTTCCAGGCAATATTCATCTTCTCACCGACAACAGGGCCGTCTAAAAGATAGGTTATAGCGTAAAGGTCCTCTTCTTCTTTAGAAAGGCTTCCACTGGCCGTAAGGAGGCTTAAGGCCAATTCTTTATCAAGGCCATTCGTTTCATATGAAATGAGTGAAAGTTTTAAAGGTGAAATGACTTTTTTAAAGCATTTCTCGGGAATGAAACGTTTGATGAGTAATTTATAATTGCCATCAAATTCAGGATCAAAACTTTCTTTCGTTAGTTTTTTTATCACTTCACGCTGGACATTGGGACGCTCGCAATAGATAGGGGCTATACTGTCATTAATGGCGGTGGAATAAAAAGGCCAAGTGGAGAGAAAGGTAGGATGCTTTTCAATGAGACTCGCTAAATCTAATCCAACATCAGGGTCTTTCTTCGAAAAAAACCAAAAGGAACTAAGCTCTTTATCGCATAGTTTGTAGTCTTCGGCCTTAGTTGGAGAGTTGCCTTTTAGCGAAGCTTGGTTGTAGCAATCGGTGAAAAACTTTTTGGCATAGAGCGATCTTTTGAGTTGAAAAAACTCATCATTGGATAAAGCCCCAGCTCGACCTATGTTTTCAATGCGCCTATAAGTTGCGAGAGTAAAATCTTTTGTCTTAAGTTTGTAGTCTATCATCTCCATCGCCATGGACTGATACATGCTCCTCCAAAGCTTTTGGCGTTCACTAGGTCTAATATCATTGACATGATCTAGGAATTCTTCAAAGTTTTTTTCTTGCTCTAAAACGGCCAGGTCTTTGAGGTCGTACTGCGTAGCTGCTTTAGCCTCGGTACTTATGAATAAAATAAAAAGTAAGTCTAATATTGGCATTCTTAAATTTTAGGGAGGGAAATGCTATTAGTCAAACTCCAAAAGATCTAGTCGAATTGAGGGTTTTAAGTTAACTTTGAGAGCACAATTTTAAATATTTACGAGATGGATGGAGTCGACCTATGTCCTTAGTACCAGAGGATTTTTTAAGCAGTCTTAAAAGTGTTAGTATAAAAGATTGGAAGATTTATTACTACAATGAATTCGAATCCATTTTTATTGATAAATATGGTAAACTCAACCACGATATTTTTCAAAGTTTAGAAGTCTATTTAAAAGGTGAAGGAGAAAGTTTTCGTCAGCAAATGAGTTTTCGATCTGTTCCTTTTTTGGTCGGATTTTACAATGAAAGAAAAGAGATTCGAACCTACACACCAAAGCTTTCCCAAGAGCTTTTTGTTCTTCAGCAAACAGATATTTTTGAACTGCCATCTGAAATTGTAAAAGAAATGCGATTTCATACTGAGCTCGCGGCTTCACTTCAAACTAAAAAATTCCCAACCATTGTCGAGAGTCTCATTGCCTATGATGGTCTTCCGGATTTATTAAACGATCCAAAATATTTAAAAATTGAAATAAGGGCCAATGAGATTGTTAATAGACTTTTAGGATTTTTAAATGAATACCGTCCATCTTTGTTTGAAGATATTTCTGATTTTGGTTTGGGGCTCACTGCTCAATATGCACTTCTCAGAATCCATCTACTAAAATTTTTGGCCATTTTGCCTTCACTTGATCATGATAAAAAAGGCGTAGAAGTTAAGAGAATATTAATTGAAGCTCTCTCTCGGTTTTTAAAAGACAATAAAAAAGCTAGATTTGCTAAGAATAAAGGTCAGGATCGCGCACTTCCTCGTTCTTATACTTTTGGTATCTTAATTCTTTATAGATTTTTTAAAATTGTCCCTGCTTGGCCTTTAGCTGTGATAATCCGCAGTGCTGTGAAGTTGATGGCCAAACGATTTATTGCAGGTGAAAGCATAGAAAAAGCCGATAAGTCTCTTAGGGCATTAAGCCAAACGGGTCGAGATGTGACCCTTGATCAACTTGGAGAACTTGTCGTTTCTGAAAAAGAAGCAGATCACTACAAAACCGAAGTTTTAAAATTGATAAAAGGATTTTCTCTCCATGTAAAAAAAGGTGAAAGAAACGTTGCGGGAATTAATCGTGCCCATGTGTCGATTAAAGTTTCAGCATTATGTTCTGATTTCAAACCTCAAGCTTTCGATTATACTTATAATTTAGTTGGGCCAAGACTCAAAGAGATTTTGTTAACTGCTAAGGCAGAAGATGTTTTTATCAATATCGATGCTGAACATTACCACTATCGCGATGTCGTTTTTAAAATCTACCAACGAGTGCTTCTTGAAACTACAGATTTACATGATTACTCTTCGACTGGAATTGTGATTCAAGCCTACTTGAGAGATGGGCATCAACATTTAAAAGAAATAATAGCCTTAGCAAAAAAACGTAATCTTACTATGCCAGTTAGGATTGTGAAGGGAGCTTATTGGGATGCTGAAACAGTTGAAGGAGATGCACATAGTTTTAACGCCCCACAGTTTTTGAATAAAGAAGAAACAGATATTCACTTCAGACAACTCATTATTAAAATCCTTGAAGCCCATCCTCATTTAAAATTGGCACTTGCTTCTCATAATTTTTCTGATCATGCCTTTGCTGAAGCAGCAAAAGAATTATTTTATCCAACAGTCGGTGAAATCGAACATCAATGTCTACATATGACCTATGAAGCCCTATCTACTGCTTTGGCAAAGATGGGATGGGCTACACGTAACTATGTCCCAGTTGGAAGTTTACTTGTTGGAATGGCCTATCTTGTAAGACGTATTATGGAAAACTCTTCTCAAGTAGGTGTTCTCACTATTATGCGTTCACATAAAAAACATCTCACACTTCAATCCCCCTACGACATACATAAAGAAAAAATACAAAACGGAAAAATTGTTAGAGATATTTCAGTTTCTAAATTAGAAGATGAATTTTTCAATGTGACTCCAGTGCGAATGTATCTCGATACAGAAAGGCAATGGACAGAATTAGCGTTAGAAGAGTTTAAATTGAATGGATTGAACAAAATTTATAAAAATGCTTTTTTATGTCATGGTGAAAATGTTGAAATCAATAATAGCTCTAATACTACAATTAAAGTTGGAAGTATTTTATTTGCTAACCTCGAGGATGCCAAACGTGCCCTTGAAATAATTGATCAAAGTTATGTGACGGGTAAATGGGCTCAGTCTAAATGGTCTTTTAGAACAGCTTGTTTAATTAAAGCTGCTAATATTATGCTCGCTAAAAGAAATGAACTTTCCGCTCTTATCGTTTATGAAGCAGGAAAATCAATTCCAGAGGCCTTAGGTGATGTTGATGAAGCAATTGATTTTCTCAATTTTTATGCCAGAACTGAAGCTTACTTGCAAAGAAACATGACAGATCTTGCCAGTAGAGGCCCTACTGTTGTTATTTCTCCTTGGAATTTTCCTCTCGCCATTCCTTGTGGGATGGTGGTGAGCTCACTAGTGTGTGGAAATACTGTTATTCTTAAATCAGCAGAGCAAACGCCACTAATCGCCCAAGTGTTAATTGATATACTTCACCTCGCGGGTGTTCCTAAAGATGTCTTAATACACTTACCTGGAGAGGGAGAAGTTGTAGGAGATTATCTGGTAAAAGACGAAAGGATATCGACAATTATTTTTACAGGTTCAAAGGCAGTTGGAACTTACATTTCATCAATTGCGAGAAAGCGAGTTTATAAAAATCTTCTTACAAAAAAGACTTACATGACAAAAGCCATCACAGAGATGGGGGGGAAAAATGCTGTCATCGTTACTCAAAATGCTGAACTCGATGAAACTGTTTCAGGCATTTTATATTCAGCCTTTGGTCATGCTGGTCAAAAATGTTCTGCCTGTTCAAGAGTTATTGTTCATAACTCACTAAAAGATAAATTAATGGAAAGATTAAAATCTGCTTGTATGGATTTAAAAGTCGGCGAGTCATATAATTTTGATACCACTGTTAATCCTGTCGTTTCTCTTTTTGATAAAGAACGAATTAAAAAGACGATAAAAGAAGCAACAGAAGAGGCGCTAAAATACGGCGGCTCTGTTGTTGTCGACAGATCGAAAGAGGAGCTACCTGGATTCTGTGTGGGCCCTGCCATTATTGAAGTACCAATGAAAAGGGCATTAGATAAAGAAAGTTTTTCTCAAAGAGAAATTTTTGGACCGGTAGTACATATTGTTGGATTTGACTCACTTGAAGAAGCAGCTCAAATTTATAACAGTACCGATTATGCTTTGACCGGTGGTATTTTTAGTCAATCACAAAATGACATTGATAAACTATTAAAAAAAATTGAAAGTGGAAATATTTACATCAATCGCACTGTTACTGGGGCGAGAGTTGCGATTGAACCATTTGGTGGATTTAAGTTATCTGGAACAGGGCCAAAGGCAGGGGGACGACATTATATAATTGCTCTTCACCAAATTAATGAGACGAGCCCCTCAATTGAAAGATCAGAATTAGCTGTGGTTGAAGAAGGCCATGCTTCTCCAATAGAATTAAAAAGACCTAGTAAATTAACTGCTAAATCACGTTTAGAGCGAATGGAAAAGTTTTTAGATCAATATCTTTCAAGTTTTGAAACTCACCATCAAGGGATCTATAGAAACTATAAAGAGACCCTGAGAGATTATAAAAAGTGGTTGTCAAAAAACTTTGTAAACTTTCTTGAAAAAGAACATAAAAATCGTGTTATTCCAGGTCAATTGAGTTTTAACGATTATTCAATGCGGGCAGAGCACGCTCTCGTGGTTTCAGTGACCGATAAGCCTAGTTTAAAAACGTTAATTCAAGTTCTTTCATGTATTTCTCTTGGGACTGGTTTAACGATTGCTTGCAAGAATAAAAAGTCATTTATGTGGTGGATGAATTTTCGCGACACTTTATTTCAGGTTGGTTTTTCAAAAGAAAATATAGAAGTTTATTTTGCTCAGTCGCACGAACTTAAAAAAGTATTAAATCATCCGATGTTATCGGTGCTAATTTATGATGGATTAATAGAAGAGTTTAATACAATTGTGGGTAACAATATGGATCAGGGAGCGGAAAAAAGAATGAAGCTCATCCTCACTTCAGAAGATCATTTGAAGGCCAATGATTTTTATCACCAGGCCCTAAACTTCGTTTGGGTTAGGTCTCTTGCGGTGAACACAATGAGGCATGGAGCTCCTCTTGATTTGGAAATTTAACATTGAAAAATTTTAAAATTGGAATATTGGGTTGTGGCAATATGGGCGAGGCGCTAAGTCTTGGACTAAGATCTTATAGTTCAAGTGGAGAGCTGTATCTTTATAACCCAAGCTTAATTAAGTCCCAAAATTTAGCAAAGAAAGTGGGGGGAATCGTTGTTGAGTCCCTCGAAGCAATGCCAACAGACTGTGACTGGTACATACTGACTTTTAAACCGCAGTCTCTTCTTGATTTTAAATATACTTTTTTAGCTAATTCAAAAATCCTTTCTGTTTTGGCAGGAGTGGATATTGAGACACTTAGTCAAAAATTTCCGAATACTCAAATTGCCAGACTAATGCCCAATACACCTTCGCGAATTTCAGCAGGTGCAAATTTATTTTATTCAAAATTTAATTCAAGTGATTTTGTCAAAATGTTGGGCTCTCTTGGAAAAGTGTTTGTCATGGAGAGTGAAGAACAATTAGATAAGTTAACGGCCGTGAGTGGTTCAGGCCCCGCGTTGATCTTTGAATTTGCTCGGTCTTTTTATAATTTTGCCGATAACAGTGGAGTAAACAGCCTAGTGGCGAAAGAAATTGTTTATCAAACTTTCTTTGGATCAGTTAAACTGATGGAAGAGGCGATGAAGAATAATATTTCCTTAGATGAACTCAGGGATCAAGTAACCTCAAAAAAAGGTGTCACTTTTGAAGCTCTGGAGTCAATGAAGAGCAATCATTTTGCAAAATTAATGTCAGATGCTTTTCATAGTGCTCATAAACGCACACTTGAATTAAAAGAGGAAATTAAAAATGCTTGAAGAAATTTTAAAGAAAAATATTCCTAAAAAATACCAAGATACAATTTTTGTAAGACTCTTTGGTTTCATGAAGGTCCCAATGATATACTGGGTTTCTCCTAGTATTGTCCTAATGGATGATGAGCAGTGTATAGTAAAAATACCTCTTAATCGTCGAACAAAAAATCACTTAAATTCAATGTATTTTGGTGTGCTTTGTACTGGGGCCGATATAGCGGGTGGATACGTTGCCATGAATGAAATAACAAATTCTAAAAAGAAGGTCGCTTTATCATTTAAGGATTTTAAAGCGGATTTTTTAAAAAGAGCAGAAGGAGACGTTCATTTTGTCGTCAATCAAATTCCACAAATAAAAGCATTCGTTCAAGAAGTGATAAAAAGTGGTGAGCGCATGAATTTTCCAGTTGAAATTAATGCAGTCGTTCCTAGCTTGAATCCTGAAGAAGTAGTCGCCAAGTTTACCCTGACACTCTCATTAAAATTAAAATCTTAAGCTGGGTTTTCTGAATCAAGAAATTCACATTCAAGCTCTGGATACTGAGATTGAATATGTCTCATTAAAGCTATTATTCCAAATTTTTCTGTATTGTGATGTCCACCTGCATACATGTGCACGCCAGATTCTCTAGACTCATGATAATCATGTTCACTCATCTCACCAGTAATGTAAGCATCTAGGCCTTGAATGTGGGCTTCTCGCCACTGTGAATTGGCTCCACCTGTAATGATGCCAATAGTTTTAATTTTAGCTTTTTTATTCTCAAGAGGATTTGAATATAAGACTGAATGGTTAAGTTTTTTTTCTAAAAGAATTTTAAGTTCTAGTGGACTTATTGGGTTTTGAAATTCACCTTTAATACCTGTGAATGCTCCTTTATATTGTCCAAAAGGAGTGAGTGTTGTGAGGTTTATTTCACGAGCAAGGCTTGCTGCATTTCCAATTTCAACATGTGAATCAAGAGGTAAATGATAGGCAAAAAGATTAATATCATTTTTAATGAGTGGTTCTATGCGCTTAAAAAAAGCTCCCGTAAGTGTCTTCGTGCCGTGAAATTTCCAAAAAAGTCCATGATGAACGATTAGTGCACATGATTTTTTTGAAGCTGCATACAAAGCAGATTCTCGGGTGGACGATACACTGAAAACTATATGCTTAATTTCTTCTTTTCCTTCAATTTGAAGTCCATTAGGACAATAGTCATCAAAGATTTCAGGCTTTAGTAATGTCTTAAGATAATTTTCAAGTTCAGATCTCTGCATTAGTTATTCTCAAATGAATCAAAAGTTGTTTTATTATTATTCTCACTAAATATAGGAATCTTTTTTTCGAGACTTGTTTTAAGTTTTGCTACTGTGTCGTGAAGTTCATGATGATGTGGGGCTATCGTTAAAGCGAGAGAGAATTCAGTTAAGGCCTGTTCATAATCTTTTAATAAAACATAGGCCCTTCCTGCATTGATATAAGGATATTCTCTGTTTTGATAATTATGTGCTCTTTTGGCCAACTCAAACCAACGCAAACTTTCTTTGAGGTGGCCTTCTGCTAGTATATAATTTCCATAGTCATTGTAGGCTGGGCCGTATTGAGAATCTATCGAAATGGCCCTTAAACAATACGATTTAGCTTCTTTTTTGTCGTCAAGTAATGAATAACTCCAAGCAAGTAAAGTTAAGACCTCTGCAGTTTCTTTATAGTTTCGTGCTTTGGTGAAGTTTTGTTTTGCACCTTCATAGTTTTTTTGGGTAATGCAAAAATGTCCTTTATGAAGAAATTGATCGTGTTTTTCCTCTCTTTTAATTTGAAGAAAGCTTAGTGATGATTGATTTGGATATGAATGGCTTTCAGCTTCTATGACATATTGATTTAATCCAATCTCATCGACATAAAAAAGTGGAGCACGAAATTCTAATTCAGCTTGTGAAATTGTAGGAATATTTTCTTCTTTGATAAAACCTGATTTTGGAAACTGGATATCTAGTTGAGTAGATTCTAGTAACATATTATGAATTTCATAACAATTGCGATAGAGGAGGTTAATATAGGCCATGGAGATTTTTTCAAATTGTTTACTAATAAAAGGCAATTTGATCATTGCTTCTATAAAATTATTACTTGCTTTTATTTTTGTTTGGTAAGAGTCCCAATTTGTTTCTTCTGTGTGTTCGATTCCACTAAATTGTTTTTCAAAAAATAAGTTGATGTCATTTAAAAGTTTTTGGATTTGATTTTTTCCACGGGGACTGTACTGAAGTTTTTCTAGTTCTGTGAAGGCAAAGATTAATCGTTCTAGATATCCTGAAGAAGTGTAAAACTCTGTGAGAATAAGCGATTTAATCGTTTCCATGCAATCTTCCTTGATTTACAGTTTTTTTATAAGAACGAGAACTCATCTTGAGTTTTCATTTTCTTAAGATTTATTTTAGATCATTTGGATTTTCTTAATCAATGTTTTTTTGATAAATGTGAGATTGTGCCCTATAAAATAGTTATAGGGCCAAAATGACTCGCTAAATATAATTTTCTTTTCTCTAAAATACTTACTTTGTGAGCTCGTACTCTATTAATCGCTTGTCAGCAGCTACATTTGTATAGCGTTTTGAAATCATATCAAAAATATTCTGAGATTTATCACCGACTTTTTGTGAAGCAATATCTCTAAAGTTGACAACACCATTTTTATTGGGAGCGTCTTTACCGAAGAGTTTTCCAAATGGATTTTCCTCAGCACCACCTTCGGCTTTTTTCTTATTAATTCCAAAACCACCTACGACTGAAAAAGATCCAGCTCCTCCGGTATACCCAGGGGCCTTTGTCACATTTCCACTTGATGCCGCCTCTCCAGCAGCTCCACCACCAGATCCGCCACCGCCGCCACCACCGAGTGCGCCTCCCGATCCACCACCGCCACCTCCGCTTCCGGAGCTACTATTAGGCTTTGATGTAACCGATGCACCAGTTGAAGCTTCAATTGTATTATCTTTATTGGCAGAAGCGATGATGCTTCCGACAGGTGTGACGACAGAAGATCCTCCAATGGCTCCATCTGAGCCTATTGCCTGAGTGTCTTGTATTGAATTTCCTGGAGCATAAGTTGTTCCAGTGCCTGCTCCACCGAAGGTGATAACATTTCCATCAACAGTATCAAACGTTCTTGTAAGATCACTTGGTAAACACTGTGGTTGGCCTGGATTCATTTTACAGTAGGTCGTCTGGGCTTCTTCCTCTGATACGACAAAAGGATCAATTGGCTTAAAAGCATCAATTTTGGCAATTGCACCGTCGACATCATCTGCTCGTTTTCCTAAAAGACTTGCTAAAATTAAACTGCTACCAGCAGCTGTGGCGATCCCGATGAGTTTTGCTTTCATGGTGTCTCTAACATTTTGATTCATCATTAGAGAATAACCTGATCGTCCACTGACGGCAGTTGCACAAATTTCAGGAGACATTGCGACTCCACCAATGGTTTTACTCGTTCGCATTTGTGAGCATTTTCCTTTTATTTCATTGGCAGTAGGCATATTTTTATATGTATTATACATGTAGCCTAACTTAACAGTGTCAATGGCGGTTCTTTGGTTGTACATATCTTGCTGCATTCTTAGTGAATCAGCAGTTCCTTTAAGTGCGCCAGTAGCTGAGTTTTGTTCGTTAGCATATTTGACTTGGGCATCAGACATTTTATCTTTGTAAACTACTTCTTGGGTCTGGTAACCGACGGTTTGAAAAGCTTCGATCATCTCAAGATCTTTGGTAAATTTAACACAAGCATCATAATCGAGTGTTTCCATTCCCTCAGATTTACATTTTACAGATCCGGCCATGGCTAATGCTTGAGCAGGATTTGTTCCAGGGGCAGCTGCAATTTTACCAGTCGTTTCTTTGGAGCTTGGTGAATTAATTTCTTCATCATTCCAATCGCGGTCATAAATGCTGATCATCAAAGCAACTGATTCACATGTGCGGGCAAACTCAGATGTTTCTTTTACACAGTTTGCAATTTCATCTTTTTTTGTTTCTTTACTATCTTTATTTTTCTCACAACAGTTATGTTTAATGTATGGATCCCAGTCGAAACTATCGGATCTAACTCCATTTTTTCCATAGATAGTTTGCATCTTACCAAGGCTGAGTTTGTCGCAAGTCATGAAATTATCTGAACCCTGAAAATGTACTTTTACGGCAGTTTTCTTAGTTTCGGCAAATGTTTTTGCAGCTTCACAAGTTATAGCTTCAGTATTCGCCAAAGCGCTTTGAGTTACACTTAAAATTATTAAAGCTCCAAAAATTTTAAATTTCATAGTTTGCCACCATCGCTATAAGTCTTAACAAAGACACATTTCTATAGACCATTATACGTCCCTTTATCGGTGTTTCCCTTTAGTTTCTTGAGTTTATCACTTGGAGAATCAGGATTATAAACAAACCCTTGGAATCTCGAGAAAAATCACCTAATCTATGGGCCAATCATTTTATTTGACTGCCTTATATTTTAGGCATTTTCATTGGAGATTTGACCGTGGCCAATCCGATTTACGAATACGAAAAGTTAATCCTCGAGCATCATCTTGATACTTTTGGGCATGTTAACAATGCAATGTATTTATCAATCTATGAAGAGGCGAGATGGGATTTTATCACTAAGAACAATTTAGGTCTGAAAGAAATTTTAGAAACAAAAGTCGGTCCGGTATTGCTAGATTTAAATCTCACTTTTAAAGCAGAATTAAAAAATAGAGACAAGATCAAAATTGTTTCGCAAGCAAGACCAGAACTTCGCAATAAATATGTCATGTTGTTAGATCAAAAAATGATTAAAGAAGACGGTAAAATTGCATCGACTTTAACAATTTCAGTCGGTCTCATGGATCTTAATGCTAGAAAATTAATTTCTCCTACTATACCTTGGCTAAGGGCACTAGGCTTAGAAGAGTTTATCGAACCGTAATATTTAAAGTTAAAGATTAAAGTTTCGATAAGCTTAAAATGAATACAAAGCTTATAATATTTTTAGCTATTTCTTCTCCCTCTATTTATGGTGATGTGATTTTTCACACACCATCACAAGAGGATTTAATGTCAGCTGACTTAGAAGCTGTAAATTATTCATTAAGTCTCACTAGTCAAAAACTTACAGACTGCTTAGATCAAATAATTGCACCACCGCCTCCAAAGGAGGAAGTTTACTGTTATTGCGAAGTCGAAGATTCCGTTGGTAAAGGTATAAAAATCGGTCAAGAAATTCCATTATTAGGAAAAATTAATTCTTATGAACTCAAACTTACAAATGGCAATGACAATTTTTTAAATGGTGTTTTGCAACTTGATCCAAGTTTAAGTAAGTATGATGGGAATGACCGTGGAAGAACATTTGGTATAGAAACTGACTTAAAAATAGAGGGAGATAAAGGCTCACTCAATTTTACAGCTAATTCATATGGGCTTAGTAAATTTGCTCCAAAAAATGGACAAAGAAAAGATTCGATCGGAAGACATTATCTCAACTATATGGAAGTTAATACCATAGGACTTCGTTTTGATACCAAACTGAAAACTGATTCTACTCCAGGAGCTGAATCAAATCTTTATGCCATTGGCACTTTCATGTATGAGCATACTACAAATGAGGGAACTGTTTCAAAAGAGTTTCAAAGATTATGGCATAAGCAATTTAAGAATTTTATTCAATATAACTATGTCAAAGAAACAGAAGATGTGAAGACAATTAAGGTCATGGGAGGAGTTGGTAAACAATGGACTCATGATCTAGGCAAATGGAAGTGTGCCACTAAAACAGAACTTCACCTGGGGATCAGTCAGTCAACTTCCATAGGGCGCACGTCGAATGCAGCCGAATTAAAGGCCTATAGTTCACTCGATGTTTCACACTCGAGGGCCCCATGGATTGCTTTGAATCTCTGGCTGCAAGGAGCCTCGGGACATGAAGGAATTTCTAAAGATGGTGGGGTTGAATTAAGTTTTCCGATCAAAAAGACTAATTATACGATAAAGCCATTTGTCGGTATTCAACGACATTACAGTGATAGAGATAAAAGATTTGATACTAAAATTGAAAATTATCACGTAATCGGAGTTGTAATTAAGTATTAAATTATTTTGTTTCTGGAGTAGGGATGGCCTCTCCATCATCAAACAAACGCTTTAATCCTGACTGGATGTATCGATTTGAAATAATCTCAAAAATTGAAACTGAATCATTGGTAGTGATATCACTATTTGTATATTTATAGGTTTTTTCCGGGAAATTATCGAGTGTTTGAGCACTTCCAGCTCCATTTCCACCAGAGTCAGAAAAGTTTAAATCAAATCCAGATTTTTTTTCATCAGCTTTTTTGTCTAGCCCTTTTCCGCCTTCAAGCTCTAAGCCGACTTTGTTTTTTACAGCATTTAAAATTTTTGCTTTATCATCGGGCATTACTGAATTACTTGAACTGTAGGCGGAAGTCGTTCCAAATGCTTTGGAGAGTTCTGCGAGTTCTTTTTTCTTAAAGACTGCGCCTTGGAGTTTAACTAGATCATTGACACTATTAATCTGAGGAAAGGCTTTTTTGTTGGGGTCTGAATAAATTTTTTGAAAAATTCCATTATTCAAATCACCTTGTTTTGCAATGGCCAACTTTAACATTTTGTCGCTCAAGCTTCCCAAGTTACTTGCACCACTAGTTGTTGAAGCGAGGTTTTGCATAACTTTGTTCATACCAGAACTAAGAACATATCCTGGGCCTAAAACATTTGTACTCGTATTAAGTGAGACTGACTTCTTGCAGGCATTTTGACCTTTGGAATTTAGCATTTTTTTACAGCGACAGTTTTCATCGAATTGGCCATTTACTGTTACACAACCTGCAGGGTCAACAAAAGCAGAAATTCCAGAATAAGCACCGCTGGCAGTTGCCAGGATTGAATTATTTTTTGCCCAAAGATCAGTACAAGTTTTAGAATTACTTCTATTGGTATTTTGTTTGCCTGATTCAAGGTAACAATAGCATGAAGGTTCAGCTAAAACCTCTCGTCCATTTGGACAATATCCTTGCCAAGAATCTTTATAGGTCGTGAGGATTTTATCAATTTTTTTTATGTTCGCTTCTGATTCATCTTCTTGTTGTTTGGCCGCATTGTAGAGAACTCCAGCATTGAGTCCACCTATGCTTGAAACGATCATTATACCAATAGGGCTGGACATAAATTTACCAATACTCTCTGAGGTTCCTGGAGAAATGGCATCAACTGCGGTAGTGCCTGCTTTATTCATAGCTGCACTTTGAGCACCACTAGTGACAACAGAGCTGGCCGCTCCTTTAATGACTACTCCCTCTTGTCCATAGCTATTCAGACTCAAGCATCCGAGGAAAAAAATAATTATATATTTTGTAGTGAAGCTCATCATTTTTCTCATGACCCTTTTGTACCGAAGCTCGCTTTTGAAACGGGCATTTTACCTGTCGGAGCTCCTGGATTAATTCTTCCATTATCGTAACTGTAGCCCGTAGCCAACAGTTAATGCAGTATCTTTTACATTTCCACCTGGCCAAGTGGCAGTATCATAATTAAATTTTCCAGAGGGTTTTCCGACAGCAAGCCATTGACCGTTTACTTCTTTTACGTTGCCATAAAATTGTCCATTGTGAACAACACCAGTGACTTTACCAGTTGAATCTTTTATTACAGATCTATATACATTTCCATCTCGTACAGAGTTTAATTCATCATACTTATTGTAAGCTGCAGGTGCTGGTGAAGCAGCGACAGCTTCAACTGGAGCTGGAGAATTGGAAGGAGGAGAAATTGAATCTAGTTCACGTACTTCTACCTTGCTTTCTTTAACTGGATAAGTTGTAGCTCCTTCTGTTTCAGGAGCAGAAGCCGTAGCCGTAGCAGTATCTGGAGCACTTGCAGTCACTACTTTTTGTGGCTCTGCTGGTTTTGGTTTCTCATTACAATTCGGAGTCGTCATCATTTCATAGCCAGCAGTTGCAGCGGCTGCACCGTATCCAATCATTAAAAGCATCTGACGTTTTTTTTCTAGTGAGGCAATTTCTTTGACGGTCATTTGTTCTTCTTTTAAATACTGAAGGGCCATCACTTGAGTATTATAAGCAGAGTCTTTGGATTCTATTTGAAATTTGTCTTGAAGGGCTTTCAATTTTTTTTTCGTTTTTATTTTTAGGTAAATATCTGTAAGAAATCCACCTAAAGAAGTAATTCCTAATATATTTTTAGACATACAATTACTTTCTTGGCCATCTTTACCAAAATAGTTAATGGCAGAAACAATTGTAGTGGCAGTATTAACGATTGCAGACTGTGATTGCAGACTAGACATTTTTTCCCCAACTGCATTGGGATCTCCATTCACTCCAGTGTTTGCAGAAGCAAGTTGGAGGTGACAAGATTTTCTTTGTTCAATATCAGTTATTTCATTACAAGCTTTTGCTTCATTTCTTTGTGCCCTGGCTTCAACTTTCCCTACGCATCGATTAAGGGTTGAATTCCATTCCATCGCCGTATTTTTATTACATGCACTCATTTGATCACTGACAAATTTATCTTCAGTTACTGAATCAACAGCAAGCACCTGAAAATTAATTCCAATTGTAAAAATCACAATTATGCAAATCAGTCTCTTCATAGATTCATTATACGTTTTATACCCTTTCATTACTTTAGTTTTCGGCAACATAGGTCATCGGCTTTAAAAATTAATGAGATATAAATATTTGCTCCTATTTTAGATGACTTAAAAAGTAGGCAAAGAGAGGATATTTTGCTACTTTGCCGCTTATGAAAAATTTATTTTTGGCCCTTTTATTTGTCAGTTTTAACAATGCTTTTTCTGCTTTTGGAGTTAAGAACTTAGAAGCAGGGGATGTCGTTTTATTATCTCTTAAGTGCTATGAATGCCGAGTGATTGAGTCAGAAACAAATTCTCTTTTTTCTCACTCAGGAGTGGTGATCACCGATGAATCAGGTCAAAAACGTATTGCTCAGTCTTTAGGAAAATTAGATCATTTTAGCCTGAAAGACTTTACAAAAAATATCACTCCTGGAACTTTTGTACACGTCTATAGGCCCAAAGAATTTTTAAATCTCAGTAAAAATGAAAGACTGAATCTCGAAAAAACATTACTCGATCTATTTAACTCAAAATTTAAAAATGCCCCTTTTGATTCATTGTATCTTTGGAATAATTTCAATTCACAAGGAGTTGAAGTCCTCTATTGCTCAGAATTTATTGCAAAATTTCTTGATCATGTTTTAATCCAAAAAACTATTCCTTCACCAATCAGTTATAAAAAGCACATCGACTACTGGACAAATTATTTTAAGGGAGTCGTGCCAGAAGGTGAGTTAGGAAATTCTCCCGCAGCTTTTTCAAGAGATCCAAGATTTGAATTCATTGGAACTATTTAATCAAATTTATAAAAATCAATTAACTCCAAGCTTTGAAAAAAGTTTGCTCACGTTTTTTAGTGATGTTGTACTTTCTCGTATCAATCATGATCATTTTATCAATATCCTGGATCTTGGTTGTGGCTCAAAATCTATCTTTGAAGAAATCAAATTAGAAAGAACTAATATTACGGCCATTGATTTTTCAAGCTACGCCATCAATATGGCCCGTCAACATTCTCAATCAAAAGAAATCATAAAATATGAAGTAATGGATTTAGAACAAGACTTATTACCAGTAAACTCATTTGACCTGGTCTTTGATTCACATTGTTTACATTGCATAGAAGGTCTTGGTTCTAGAGAAATGGTTTGGAATAATCTGTATCAGAGCTTAAAACAGGGTGGAATATTAGCAGCAGAGATGATGGTGCAAGCTATTGGGAATGATGTTCGATTTCCTCACAAGCATATTCCCAATGCGAGAGATCTCGAATTAGAAATAATAAATAAAGGTTTTAAGATAATCTATTTTACGATTGAGCGCTCTAGACAATTTGCTAATGGACAGGAGTCATGTGACTTGGTGAGAGTGCTCGCTCAGAAATAAAAAAGCCCGCTTACGCGGGCCCTTCACACAACAACAAACACTATCCTTTCGGAGGATTTTAGGGTTGGCGCCCTAAAAATTAATTAATTATAATCCTTTGGATTCGGTCTTTTCTCAGTAATTCTCGCTTTTGTCAATTTGCTCACGATCAGTTCTGAAACTTCTTCAGGGTAGATAACTTCATCGCGAATTTCGATGTTCTCCCCTTCCTCTAGTGATTCTAGCACTTTAGCGCTTTCGTGCAAGCTTAAATTGCGAATAGTTTTTCCTGCATGCGTCTTAAGAGCGATAACGTCCTGTGCCTTAAGCTTTGGAGCAGCACTTGCTCCAAATGAAACGAGTAAACAAAATGCAAATACAATGAGTCCCTTCATAAATGACCTCCTGATTAATTCGATCCATCCTTGACCGTTATTCTCAACAACATGTAGTTCAGTATTCATGCCAAGTCTTAGTGTTGTGCAAGTAGCGAAAAGGGTAAGAGTTCTGGTATAAATGGTGTCAATTAGTGAATATTTGAAATTTAGACTTGGCCCAAAAGTAAGAAAGTGTGGTCAATTTGTCCCCAAAAGATGGAGTCTCATGGAAACCACTACACTCAAGAATAGAAAGCCCGATTGGTTGAAAGTTAAACTTCCACAAGGTGATAACTTCAAAGAGGTGAGAGAAAATCTTCGATCGAAAGGTCTATTTACAGTTTGTGAAGAAGCCAGTTGTCCAAATATTGGAGAGTGTTGGTCGCAAAAAACGGCAACTGTTATGATCTTAGGAGACACGTGTACGAGGGCCTGCAAGTTTTGCGATGTAAAGACGGGAAATCCTAAGGGATTTATTAATGCTAGAGAGATAGAAGAGACTGCACAGATGGTCGGCATTATGTCTTTAAAATATGTGGTCATTACTAGTGTTGATCGAGATGACCTAGAGGATTATGGAGCAGGTCACTTTGCCGCTGTCGTGAGAAAAATTCATGAACTTCATCCGGAAGTTATCGTTGAAGTTCTCATTCCAGATTTTGTTGGAAGTGAAGAGCATATGCATACTCTGGCCCAGAGTCATCCTTTCGTCATTGCTCAAAATATTGAGACAGTCAAAAGACTTACTCACCCAGTGCGCGACCGCCGGGCCAGTTATGAGGTGACATTAAACTGTTTAAAATTTTATAAAGAAAACTATCCGGCCATTTCAACTAAAACCTCTATTATGTTGGGCCTTGGTGAGACTCGTGAAGAAGTCATCGAAACCTTAGTTGATTTAAGAAATGTAGGGTGTGATATTGTCACTTTCGGACAATACCTAAGACCAACACTTAGGCATCTTGAAGTGAAAAATTATATCACTCCAGATGAATTTAATGAGTATAAGTCCATTGCCTATGACATGGGTTTTAAGTTTGTCGCCTCGGGCCCGTTGGTGAGATCTAGTTATAAAGCCTATGATTATCTGACTCATTTGCGATCTAATGGGGTACAAGTTTGAAAAGTTTTGAATTAAGTGACTTTACAAAAATTGGCCCATTCACTTTTGTTCTTAAATTAGAAAATTGGGAATATGCTTTTGTTGAAAGCTATCTTCTCACTTGCACAGAGTTTGTGAGAGAAAATCCAAAAATTGTTTTACTCATTTTTTGTCATCATCCACATTGTTTCACTCTTGGAAAAGGACTTCAAAAATTAGCGAACACTTCACAACACAAACTGATTGACTTTGATGAGTCTCAAAACCTTATTTATCCACTCTATCGATTAAAGCGTGGTGGAGGGCTGACTTTTCATTATCCCGGCCAAGTCGTCTTTTACCCAATAGTTAATCTGACCACTAAAAAACTAAATGTTCATGATCTGATGATTGAAATTTTACAGATGACGAATGTTGTTTTAGAAAATAAATTTAATCTCAATAATTTATCAATCAATAAAGAACTTCTTGGTTTGTGGAATAACTCTCACCAAAAACTCGCCAGCATTGGTCTTGCTATAACAAGATTTACGACTTATCACGGAATGGCCCTGAATTTTTTTGATGATCCTTCAATGTTTAATGCATTAAAAGATCTCAATCCATGTGGATTGCCGGGAGTTGTCTATACGAATGTTGAAAATCAAGTAGGTCAAAAATTAGATCAACTTGATTATGACGAATTTATAGAGTGTTTTACGGAGTCTTTTCTAAGTTATCTCAATAATCATTTAATAACTGAAAGACATATATCTTCAGATTCTATTAATTGTGAAATCTCATTTTGAGTATATTTTCTAATTGATTGTGAGACAATTTGAAAAAGTGTCTGGTCTTTATCAAAAAATCGATCAAGAGATGATTTGACTTCAAAAACTTCACAAAAACGATTCCAGAATTTTTCTTCTACAGCTGCCAAGGCCACATATTTTTTGTCTTTCGTTTGATAAATTGTATAGCAAGGATACTGGCCATTATGGAGAAATTTTGTGCGACCATTTATTCTTTCCACACTAGGCCAAAAAATTCCAAATAATTCTTCAGTGGATTGATCTAAATAAGTTTTCACAAATTGTGTAGAGTTCGTTTTCAAAGCTTTTATATAATGTGCCAGCAGATCTGTGGCAGCTTTATGGCCAAAAGCAATTCCCGCCATTGGTAAAAATGGTGGATCAATAATGGCTTCATCATGATTGGCCACATGTAGACTTAAAAGACCTGTGACGGCCATGGCATTTAGGTCATGCATTGATTTTTTTTCTGTAAGACTCGCCAGTAATTCAATAACAATAAAAGGTTTTTTAAGAGTTAAATCAAGGTCAGTGAGTTTTAGTTTAACCCTGGTTTTTTCAGGAAGCCCCATGATGACTGCATCTGATCCGAGGACTAGATCGTGAATTTTTTTGATATCATCAGGAGAGTTAAAGTCATATCTTTGTATTTTTTTATTCTTATTTAGGTTTTCATACCAATTTACAAAGCCTGGATCAAACTCTGCAAAAAGACCTGATAAAAATGGATCTTGAAATTTATGATCTTCAATTTTGATTACATTTGCACCGAGGTCACTTAAAATCTTTCCACAAAATGGGCCAGGCAGTCGGTGTGATAAATCAATAATGGTCAGGTCTTTGAGTACATTATTTTGCATATTTATGCTTCACTTTGTTTTGGTGTGAGTATGGTGACGAATTCTTCAAATCCAATTCCTTTGACCTCACAAGCATTCAAAGTACAAATTTCAAATGTTTCATCTAGAGTTGAATTAGTTTCACTCGCTCGATAGTCGATAATAAAGCGAGGGAGAAAGTAGGGAATAAATTTTAAAAAATCATCTCTTTGGGCCCATGATATAGGTAATTTTAATACCCGCATGGCCTCTGTCGGATAAGTTAAGGCCCTTAAGCCTTCACCTGCGCTCACGGGATTAATTTTTAAAATTGTTTGAGTGAGATTTTCTTTAAGTGAAGTTATGCTATCAATATATTCACGATCTGAAAGTAAGACAGCAGCTCTTCTCATTAAGAGTAAATACGTGGCCACTGGAGATCTGAAAGAGGCATCGAAGACACTATATTCTTGATTTGGATAAAGTTCAAAATGTTCTGAAAGTTTTGCTCTCGTAAGCATTTTGCCATCATCCAAAAATTCTTTAGTCACAAAGTTGATTGCATCTATAAAGTTTTGTTTGAATATCGGGTTAGATGAAATTTCATACAGGCGTAACTGAGTCTCTGCAAAAAAGACAAAATCTTCTAGATACGGGTGAGAGAATTCAACAGTCGTCGAATGTCTCATTTTCATCCCATCAGGTGCATTGGTTAAAAAAGTTTTAAAGACACCTTCAATCGTTGTGTTGATTAATTGAGAGGCCATGCGTTTGATGACATCAACTTGAGAGTATTGTACTACATCAACCAAGGCAGAGATTATCATGAAGTTCCAACTGGCCACTCCTTTATTGTCTGTAGCTGGAGGCATGCGGTCTTTTCTTTCATTTAAAATGGCACGTTTTACTTTTCTTACGATGTCCCAATTTTCTTGAAGATAAAATTCTTCTTTATGTTCTGGATTAAGAGAAATGACATTTAATTGATGTTCAAAATTTCCGTTTTCTGAAATTTGAAACCATTTTTTAATTTTCTCGATATTTTTTCCAAGAGTTTCAGCTTCATCATCGTTTCGATTGAGTAAGTCTTCAAATTCAGCAAGAGTGAAAGTAAAAAAGAGACCTTCAACGCCTTCACTATCTGCATCTTGCGCAGAAAAGAAATGTCTCATTCCCTCTTTATCGTCGGATAACATTTCTTGTTCTAAATAATCAAGTGTGTTGATTATGGCATCAAAGACCAGAGGGGAAGGATAAATGAGGCTCAACTTGGTCATGGTTCTTAAAAATCCTGCTTGGTCATAAAGCATTTTTTCAAAATGAGGGACAAGCCATTTATCATCAGTAGAGTATCGATGTACTCCTCCTCTCGCATGATCGTGCATTCCTCCCATTAACATTTTTTCTAGCGAGCTAATAATGAATTCACCCTGCTCTTTTGAAACCATTCCTTCGAGCATTTGCTCAAGGGCCCATTCATAATAAGCATAGTTGGGAAACTTCGGAGCAGCACCGTAGCCACCCCAATTGAGATCTCTAAAATCTTTAACTGCTTCTAAAATTCCGTTTGGCGCAGGAAAATGACCTTCAAATTTTACTTCACCAGATAGTGGAGGACCATTTTTTATTGATTCAGTGACTTGTAAGGCATTTTTTAAAACTTGTTCATTTTCATTATCATAAGCCCTTTTTAATTCACGAATTAAATCAGGAAAATTAGGAGTGTTGTTTTTAGAAGTTAGTGGATAATAAGTTCCCACAAAATAGGGGCGTGTATCTGGTAATAAAAAAGCAGAGAGCGGCCATCCGCCGTTGTTGCCAAAAAGTTGCGCGGCTTTTTGATAATAGTTATCAATATCCGGAAATTCTTCTCGATCTATTTTTATCGACACAAAATTTTCATTTAAAAAATTTGCGACATCAAGATTATTAAATGATTCGTGTGCCATCACGTGACACCAATGGCATGAAGAATATCCAATCGACATAAAGATGGGTTTGTTGTGTTTTTGTGCGTATTCAATGGCCTCTGGGCCGTAAGGCCACCAGTGAATAGGATTGTCTTTATGTTGCTTCAAATAGAGTGATTGAGTATTTTTCAAACGATTAAAGTTTAGTGATGCACTCATGTTATAGGCCTTTGTAATTAAAATTAAGATCTTAATTATAGGCGCTTTTTATAGTTAAAGGGAAGAAATTATTGATTGTGCACTACAAGGCCAGCTATGAAAAAAGTTTATGATGACGGCTTAGGTCTAGACTGGATCTAGAAACTTTAGATAAAGAATGACAATGGTAAAGTCTTTAAGTTTCATATTCGCGAGTTTTGTAATGGTAGGCCTTTGGCTTGTCACGCAATTGATTGTTGATGTGAGATTAAATAATTTAATTTCAAATGGTGATTTGCCTTACGGGCCACTTCCTTCTGTTGAAGCTAATTACTATTCTTATAATGGATTAGTTGAAGCTTTTGATTCCTCTGTTCCCCTTGATAGAGTGAAGGAATTCTCCCGCAGCGAATTTGAGGAATTACTTATCACTTCCTTAGGGCCTAAGATGCAAAAAGGATTAAAACCGATTCTTTCATCCGTTTTAACTCTTTCTGAAGACTATCAAGTTGATCCACTTTGGATTATTTCCATAATTATGGTCGAGAGTAATTTCCAATTTGATGCCATCAGCCCAAAAAATGCCAGAGGTTTAATGCAAATCAAGCCTGATACTGCTTTGCACCTCTACCAATTAATGCAAAAAAATGTTCCCGAAGATCAAGTGAATAAAAATCTCAACGTACCTCAAGAAAATATAGAAGTAGGGATATTTTACTTAAAAAAATTATTACAAAATTTTCGAATGAATTATGGTTTTGCTACGGTTGCCTATAATATTGGGCCGCAAAAACTACGTAATCGATTGAGTGAAAAGAGCCTTGATGTCAAGAATTTTTCTTATTTAGTTAAAGTTCAAGAACGCTACACACTTTTTTCTCAGAACTTAAAGAAAGTTTTAAAAGATCGACCTTCACCATTTGAATTTACTTATGTTTTTTCTGACCAGGGTTTAAAATACGACCAGCAGATCGCTAATTTCTTTCCACTCTCTAGTTCAGAGAATCTTTTTGTTTTTTTACCTTAATTCTTTCATTTCTATTTCGCAGCGTCTTTTTTTCTCATACTAAACTGCTAGATTTAAAGTGTTTTAAATTTTCTTCATGGACTTCAACTTTATGTCACAAAATATCAATGGTGCAGAGGGCACTTACTCACAAGTTATTGCGATTGATGGACCGTCTGGGTCTGGTAAATCAACAATAGCAAAAGAGCTCGCTTCCGCACTTAATGTTCTTTATATCGATACAGTGGCAATGTTTCGTGCCTTAGGTTTTTATGCTGATCAAAAGCATATTGTTTTAGAAGAAGGCCCTTCACTCAATGAGTTTTTAAACTCACTCACTATTGATTATGGAGTCTCACCGACTTGCTTAATAAAAGTAAATGGAATTGATCTTACTGAAAAAATTAGGGAGCATCATGTTTCTAAGCTTGCTTCTATTATCTCGCAGCTTCCTTCAGTTAGAACTTACTTATTAAATTTTCAAAGGGACTTAGCTCTAAATAAAGTCTGTGTGATGGAAGGAAGGGATATTGGAACTGTAGTTTTCCCAAACTCGTTTTCAAAGTTTTTTATTACGGCCTCGGTAGATATTCGGGCCGAGAGAAGACTTAAACAACTTCGCGAAAGTGGAGACACTTCATTAACTCTTGAACAAATTAAAGATGATGTTAGAAAGCGCGATGAAACCGACATGAATAGAGTTGTGGCCCCTCTTAAAAAAGCAGAAGATGCAATGCTGTTAGATACATCCCATTTGGCAATGGGAGATATTATTAATATTCTCTCAAACGAAGTAAAATTTAGGGCCGCTCATTTAGGTTTTAAATTAGGTTCAAACTAATGAAAGTTTTAATTAATCGTTCTGATGCCATTGGTGATGTCATTCTCACTTCTTCGATGGCAAAAATGATCAAAGATAAGTTTCCCGATGCTCACGTGACTTTTTTAATATCTAATAAAACGAAAGATTTATTTTTAAACCACCCCTATATAGACGAAGTCATTATCTATCACCGCAATGCTAGATTCTACAAAAAGATAAAAGAAGTTTTATTTGTTTTTAAAAAAGTTAAACCCACTCATTATTTTTATGTTGGTGGTGGTTACTTACCAAATTTTATCGCTTGGCTTTTTTCTATATTTTTTCGTGGGGGACTTAAGTCTCGTTGGCATACATACCTCACATTGAATAATGGGATTAGACAAAAGCGGTCGATGGTGACGATGCATGAAATGGAGTACAACCTCAATTTATTAGGCCCAATGGGTATTGAATATAATTTTCAAGACAAAATGAAATACACTCCTGAAATAAACCTTTCGCAAGACGAAATTCAAACAGCGATGAGACTTTTTAATGTTGAGCTTGAGAAAAATGGATATGAAGTCGGTCGAAAGATGATTTTTATTCATCCAGGAATGTCTGGTCATACACTTAATTGGTCTTCACGAAATTACGGCAGATTAGTTTTAAAATTTGAACAGAAATTTCCCAATAAGTTTTTATTTGTTTTTTCACATACACCAAGTGATCTTCATTATTTGCATGCAGCTAAAGACATCCTGTCAAAAAAAGAAGCTGAATCAGTTAAGAGTCGAGTTTATTTCTTTGATGGAAGTAAGTCAGGGCTAAGAAACTACATGAGTGTTTTAAGTCAGGCCGCACTTTTTGTAGGGCCCAGTACTGGAACGACTCACATTGCTTCAGTGTTGGGAGTTCCGGTGATTTCACTTTACTCCCCAATAAAAGTTCAATCCGCCCTAAGGTGGGGGCCATTGACGAATTCTCCACTAAAATTAAAAGTTTTTGTTCCTGATGTCATTTGTGGCGAAGTAAAAAAATGTGCAGAACGTGCCTGCCCTTATTATGAATGCATGGGAAAAATTGAAGTTGAAGATGTTGTCAAACAGGCCATCTCTATTATGGAATTATAATGAAAAATTTAATTACTCTTGAAAGATTTAATGAAATTACTAAAGGCTTCCAATCTCTAAAACCAATTGTCGTTATAGGTGATGTGGGTATAGATAAATATACATTTGGAGAAGTTAAACGTATTTCTCCTGAGGCACCTGTGCCAGTTTTAGAAGTGACGAAAGAATGGCTTAAACTTGGTCTTGCTGCCAATATCTCACACAACTTAAGTACACTTGGTGTCGCTTCTACACTTTGTGGCGTTGTCGGTGAAGATTCGAATGCGAATGTTTTTGATTCTCTTTTAGAAGATGAAAATCTCAATACATGGGGAATCGTGAGAACTTCTTCAAGGCCCACAATCTTTAAAGAAAGAGTTACAACTAATACGCAACAAATTTGTCGAATTGACTATGAATCTTCTGATCCAATTGATGAAGTCACTGAAAAAAAAATAATGGCGAGAGCTGATGAGTTTTCTCAAACTCACTCTGCAATTATTATTGAAGATTATGCTAAAGGTACTCTAACAAAGGCAGTGATTGCTTATTTGATCGAGAAATTTAAGGCAAATGGAAAGCTCGTTGCTGTTGATCCAGGTCGCTCAACACCACCGCTGTACTACAAAGGAGCAACTTTATTAAAACCTAATTTAGCTGAAGCTAAATATATGGTGGAAAGTTTAGGCTTTAAAGAAAAACGGCTCGAAGTCATGGCAGAAATTCTAGTCGACAAGCTTGCCATTGAAAAACTTGTCATCACTTTAGGTGGTGATGGTATGGCCTTAATAGATACTAAAATTCAATCACATTTAACTATCATTCCAACACTAGCTAATGAAGTTTTTGATGTTTCGGGAGCTGGAGACACTGCCATCTCTGCACTTACATCTGCACTTTTATCGGGAGCGACTTTAGAAGAAGCCGCTTGGATAGGTAACTGTGCTTCTGGTGTTGTTGTAGGAAAAAAGGGAACTGCCACGGTTGATCTTTTAGAGCTCCGTGAATTCTATGACCAAATTAGGGCAAAAAAAATACTGTAAAAATTACTTGACTATTTTAATGCATGGAGTTATACTCTCAATGTCCTCTGGCTTTATGGGCCTAGCGGATAAACCCGTGGGAAAGGGCGATGATTTTTGAAAGAAAATCAGAGCAAAGCTTAAGACCTAAGGGGCATTGTCAAAGATGCACTATGGTTTGTTAGGTTGCCGAAACGGTTAAGGACTACTTTCTTCATAAGACGAACGGGTCGATGGGTGTGTGGTGAACATACTTTATTGGAAGAAAGTAATAAATGTTCTTGGGAGGATTTTTTTTGGGGCCCTAACGTAAGTTAACACTTACATATTTGTATTCTCACTAACATTCATTGAGTATTGAATGGACACCTCGGGAGGATCAATTCAAACAGTAAAGGCCTGAGACTTGCCTTCAAAAGGACTCTAAAAAAATTGATTTAATCAACTTTGAAAAGATTTAAGAATAATAAAAAAGGCAGAACATAGATTCTGCCTTTTTTTATATTCGCATTGCCTTGCCAAATTCATGGCGTCATGAAAATATTTTGTCCTTACAAAGTCAAAAATATTTATGAGGCAGTTATCAATATGACACATGATCTAGAAAAAATTAAACACGATTTTCTCACCAAACTTCACTCTCTCACCAAAGAAGCAGACATTTTAAATTTGAAGTCGGAGTTCACTGGTAAGACTGGTGTCGTTTCGGAATTACTCAAATCACTTAAAGACATGAATCCGGAGGAAAGAAAATCTTTTGGACCTAAAGCTAACGAGTTAAAAGATTTTATTACTGAACAGTGTTCACTTTTTCTTGCAAAAATTGAAATTGAAGAAATTAATAAAAAACTTGCCCTCGATCGAATTGACATCTCAATGACTGAAAATATTCAGGCCAAGTCAATTAAAAGTGGGGGATACCATCCTCGAACTATTATTCAACAAGAGATCGAAGATATATTCTTATCAATGGGCTTTGATGTTCTCGATGGCCCCCACATTGAAGACGAATTCCATAACTTCGAAGCTCTTAATATTCCTGCTGACCATCCTGCCCGCGACATGCAAGATACGTTCTGGTTTCACGACCCACAAAAAACACCGAAAGAAACTAAAAAATATCTTTTAAGAACTCATACCAGCAATATTCAAGTAAGAGGTATGCTCTCTAGAAAACCCCCTTTTCGTTTTATCGCTCCTGGGGTTGTTTTTAGAAGTGAGCGAACCGATGCTTCTCATGAAATGGTTTTTACTCAACTTGAAGGCATGATGGTTGGAAAAGATATTTCAGTCTCGAATCTCATTTACTTTATGAAAACAATACTTAAAGAAATTTTCAAGCGCGACGTTGAAGTCCGCTTGCGACCTGGATTTTTTCCCTTCGTTGAACCAGGCTTTGAACTTGATATCAGTTGCCTCATTTGTGGAGGCAAAGGCTGTTCGGTTTGTAAACAAATCGGTTGGGTCGAGCTTCTCCCGTGTGGAATGATTCATCCAAATGTTTTGAAGGCCGGTGGGATTGACCCGGAAGAATACAATGGTTTTGCATTCGGCTTAGGTCTCGATCGCTTAGTCATGATGAGATACGGAATCGATGATATCCGCCATCTGCAAAGTGGAGATTTACGCTTCAACTCACAATTTAAATTATTTTAATTAAGGATTTTTAATATGCTTATCTCAATTGACTGGATTCGTGATTTTACTGATGTTCCAAATTTACCAGCTAAAGATATCTATTCTCGCTTCACACTTGCCACTGCAGAAGTTGAAGATGTTGTGACAATCGGAGAGCATTTAGAAAAGATCGTTGTTGCAGAAATTCTTTCATTCGAAAAACATCCCGAAGCTGACAAACTTAACCTGGTCACTTTTAAAATTAGTGAAACAGATATTAGAAAAGTCGTTTGTGGAGCAAATAATGTTAAAGTTGGAATTCGTATTCCTTATGCACCATTAGGAGTTAAACTCCCAAATGGTCTTTTGTTAGAAGCAAAAAAAATTAGAGGTGTCCTCTCGGAAGGTATGCTTTGCTCTGAAGAAGAGTTAGGTTTTGCTGAAGAGTCGGAAGGAATTATGGAGCTATCACAAGATGCACCTATTGGCATGAATATGCTGACTTATTTTAAAATGAAAAAAGACACTATTTTAGATATCGATAATAAGTCACTAACTCACAGACCTGATTTGTGGGGACATTTTGGTATGGCCCGCGAGTTTGGAGCTATTTTTGAAACTCCTTTAAAAAATAAATTTACAAAAGAATGGGCAACTGGATTAAAAAAACACTTCACACTGGATTCTTCACCAATAAAAGTACGACTCGATGGCGAAAGTGCAGCTCTTGCTTACTTTGGTTTGTCGCTATCAAACGTCGTAGTAGGAGAGTCTCCAGAGTGGCTTAAAGTAAGACTTAAGGCCTGTGGACTTAGATCAATCAACAACATTGTTGATGTCTCAAATTACGTAATGCTCGAATTGGGAATGCCGCTACATATTTTTGATCGAGACCTCATAAACGGAAATGAAGTTGTTATTAAAAGACTTACCGCTGAGACTGTTTTTAAAACACTTGATGAAGTCGATCGCAAATTAGAAGTTGGAGACACAGTTATAAGTGACACCAAAGGCCCATTGGTTTTAGCAGGTATAATGGGAGGTCTTCATTCTGGTGTAAGCCCGGCGACTAAAAATGTTTTTATTGAAGTCGCTAATTGGAAGGCTGCGCTTGTCAGACGAACTTCGACCAGGCTGGGACTGAGGTCAGATTCTTCTCAACGTTTCGAAAAAACTCTTGATAGTAAGTTATGTGAAAGAACGATGCTGAGAACACTAGAACTTATATTGGAATTATGTCCAGGAGCAAAGGTTGTTGGTGGCCTTGAATACGGCGGAATGGATCTTTCTCTAATACCCACTTTAAAAATAAAAACATCACTTAAAAAAATTCAAACAGTCTTAGGCTTAGATTTATCTGAAGAGAAGTTATTAAGTATTTTCCATGCACTCGATTTCCAAACCGAAAAAAATAATTCCGAATTTTTTGTCACAGTTCCGAGTTATCGTTCGACCAAAGATGTCGAACAAGAATCAGACTTAATTGAAGAGATTGGACGCATTATTGGTTATGACAATATTACACCGAAGAGTCCTCAAGATATTATTGCTCCAGTAAAATTAACTGAGCTGCAAAAAATCCAAAGGCGTGTTCGTGACTTTATGGTCCTTCAAGGGAAGTCATTTGAAGTCATGTCTTATCCACTCATAGGAGATACGCTTTTAAAACATTGCTCTTGGCCGCATTCAACTTCACTAAAGCTTGTCAATTCACTTTCACAAGAACACGATCTTATGAGACCAAGCTTAATTCCAAGTTTACTTGAGGTTTGTGAAAAAAATATTAAGCATCACGATCGTTTTCGTTTTTTTGAAATTGGCAGGGCCTATCAAGAAGACGCAAAAAACTTCTCTAAAGAGTCTCTTCACTTAGGTGCAGTTTTTGTTGATAAAGATAAAAATCCTTTTATTGATCTTATGAATGTGGCGACAAATTTACTGACTTCATTAAATTTGAGCCCAGAGTTTGTTGAGATGAATACTAAGTTTGAAAACGCCTTGGTACCTAGCGAATGGATTGGAATACACCCATTCGAATATCAAAATATTAGAGTGATGGGGAAATTTGCAGGAGCAGTGTTTTCAGTTCACCCACTAGTGCTGAGAAATTTAAAAATCAAAGGACACGTGACTGTATTCTTGTTTGATTTATCACTTTTTACTAATTATTCGGCCAAAGATAAGACCAAATATAAACCACTCAATAAATTTCCTATCTCAACTTTCGATTGGACGGTGGTTGCGGGTGCAGATTCCTTAGCTTCTGAGGTTCTAAATGCCTGTAAAAAAGTTAAATTAAAAGAGCTTAGAGATGTCCAAATTTTAGATGTTTTTGAAAGCGAAAATAAGAAGTTTTTCACTCTCAGAGCGACACTTTTAGATGAAGCTCAAACCATGACGTCAGAAGTTTTAAAAAGTGCAGAAAGTGCTCTAGTTGACGCGACTTCAAAAGCAGGTTTTAATTTAAAATAATTTTTTTCGAAAAAGTGTAAAAAAGTAATTGACGATCTCTTTTGGGGTCTATATTATCGCCTCTCACCACCAAGCAAACGTTTAGCTTAATGCGATTAATATGCGCTTGTGGTTTTTTTGTTCTTTAAAATTCTAATAGAGATAAAAGATTTGCAGCCGAAAGGTTGCGATTCAAGATGAGAAAGGTCCCAAACAAAAATATCTGACGTAACTATTCAGTCACACCTCTTAATTGAGGTCAAAGTTCAAAAAGTTAGTGATAAAAGTCGGAGTTAGAACTAGTGATAGTCTCTAATCAAAATGAATAGAACAATCCGTATAGTAATTCGTAAATTAATTTTGAAAAATTTTATATTGAAGCTTGGAGAGTTTGATCCTGGCTCAGAACGAACGCTGGCGGCGTGCCTAACACATGCAAGTCGAACGCGAAAGTCCTTCGGGATGAGTAAAGTGGCGCACGGGTGAGTAACACGTAGGTGACCTGCCTTTTAGAGGGGAATAACCAGAAGAAATTTTGGCTAATGCCGCATACGAAGTACAAATCTAAGAGTAGTACTTGAAAGGATGCCTCTGTATATGCATCCACTAAAAGATGGGCCTGCGGAACATTAGCTAGTTGGTGGGGTAAAGGCCTACCAAGGCAACGATGTTTATCCGGTCTGAGAGGATGATCGGACACACTGGAACTGAGACACGGTCCAGACTCCTACGGGAGGCAGCAGTGGGGAATATTGCGCAATGGGGGAAACCCTGACGCAGCAACGCCGCGTGAGTGAGGAAGGACTTCGGTCTGTAAAGCTCTGTTAATGTGGAAAAATGGCATCGGGTCTAATAGGCCTGGTGTTTGATGGTACACATAGAGGAAGCACCGGCTAACTTCGTGCCAGCAGCCGCGGTAATACGAAGGGTGCAAGCGTTGTTCGGATTTATTGGGCGTAAAGCGCGCGTAGGCGGACCTGCAAGTCAGATGTGAAATCTCGGGGCTCAACCCCGAAACTGCGTCTGAAACTACAGGTCTAGAATCTCGGAGGGGGAAGGGGAATATCGCATGTAGGGGTAAAATCCGTAGATATGCGATGGAACACCAGAGGCGAAGGCGCCTTCCTGGACGAGTATTGACGCTGAGGCGCGAAAGCGTGGGGATCAAACAGGATTAGATACCCTGGTAGTCCACGCTGTAAACGATGAACACTAGGTATTGGAGGATTTGACCCCTTCAGTGCCGTAGCTAACGCGTTAAGTGTTCCGCCTGGGAAGTACGGTCGCAAGACTAAAACTCAAAGGAATTGACGGGGGCCCGCACAAGCGGTGGATTATGTGGTTTAATTCGAAGCAACGCGCAGAACCTTACCTAGGCTTGAAATCCCATGAATCCCTTTTAAACGAGGGAGTGCTCTTCGGAGAATATGGTGACAGGCGCTGCATGGCTGTCGTCAGCTCGTGTCGTGAGATGTTGGGTTAAGTCTCGCAACGAGCGCAACCCCCATTTTTAGTTGCCAGCATTAAGTTGGGCACTCTAGAAAGACTGCCTGGGCTAACCAGGAGGAAGGTGGGGATGACGTCAAGTCCTCATGGCCCTTATGTCTAGGGCTACACACGTAATACAATGGTCGGTACAACGGGATGCGAACTCGCGAGGGGGAGCTAATCTCAAAAAACCGATCTCAGTCCGGATTGGAGTCTGCAACTCGACTCCATGAAGTTGGAATCGCTAGTAATCGCGGATCAGCACGCCGCGGTGAATACGTTCCCGGGCCTTGTACACACCGCCCGTCACACCATGGGAGTTGTTCTTACCTGAAGCCGTGGCCCTAACCGCAAGGAGGGGAGCGTCTACGGTCGGAATGATGACTGGGGTGAAGTCGTAACAAGGTAGCCGTAGGGGAACCTGCGGCTGGATCACCTCCTTTTAAAGGATCCAGTTCGTTAAGAACTTTATCCGGTCAAGTTTGTTTGGGAAACCTTTCTTATTTTTGAATTTTCTTCGATCATCTCATATTAAAAGATATGTTCACTTAACAGTGAATTTGCTCTTTAACATTGACATAACAGGATCAGATAGAAGACGAGAACCCATGTAAGATATGACCGTAATGCAGTCATATTTTGTTTTTTTAAAAGTTTTTTTCAAAAAACTTAAACTATACAAGAAATTAAAAGCTATTAAGGGTGTATGGGGAATATCTTGGCAGTAAGAGGCGAAGAAGGACGTATATTAGCCAGCGAAATGCATCGGGGAGTCGGCAAATAGACTTTGATCCGGTGATGTCCGAATGGGGAAACCTTGGTACTTGAAAGAGTATCAACCATGTAGTGAGTAAACTAGCTACATAGGAGCGAACGAGGGGAATTGAAACATCTTAGTACCCTCAGGAAGAGTAATCAATTGAGATTCCGGCAGTAGCGGCGAGCGAAATCGGAAGAGCCCAAACCAGAGTACTTGTACTCCGGGGTTGTAGGACTCTCATACGGAAAGGCAATTATAGGAGAACGGTCTGGGAAGTCCGGTCAAAGAAGGTGAAAACCCTGTATCCGAAATAATTGTCCTCTAGAGAGTATCCTGAGTAGGACGAGGCACGTGAAACCTTGTCTGAAGCTGGGGGGACCACCCTCCAAGGCAAAATACTACTTACTGACCGATAGTGAACTAGTACCGTGAGGGAAAGATGAAAAGAACCCCGATGAGGGGAGTGAAATAGATCTTGAAACCATACACTTACAAACAGTCAGAGGGTTATTGTAAAGCCTGATGACGTACCTTTTGCATTATGATTCAGCGAGTTACGATGTGTTGCGAGGTTAAGCCGTTGAAGGTGTAGCCGTAGGGAAACCGAGTCTGAATAGGGCGATTAGTAGCACGTCGTAGACCCGAAACGGGATGAGCTAGCCATGAACAGGTTGAAGCGGGGGTAATACCTCGTGGAGGACCGAACTCGTGACGGTTGAAAACGTCTGGGATGATTTGTGGTTAGGGGTGAAAGGCCAATCAAATTCCGTGATAGCTGGTTCTCTCCGAAATGCATTTAGGTGCAGCGTCTGACGAATACCATTGGGGTATAGCACTGACTTGGCTAGGGGCTTACCAGCTTACCAAACCATATCAAACTCACAATACCAATGAGTACTATCAGGCAGTGACACAGTGGATGCTAAGGTCCATTGTGAAAAGGGAAAGAGCCCAGACCATCAGCTAAGGTCCCAAAATCGTCGCTAAGTGGTGAAGGTTGTGGAATTACTTTGACATCCAGGAGGTTGGCTTAGAAGCAGCCACCCTTTAAAGAAAGCGTAATAGCTCACTGGACTAGTGATTCTGCGCCGAAAATGTAACGGGGCTAAAGTGACGTACCGAAGCTATGGATTATGTAAATAATGGTAGGAGAGCATTGTGTTTGCCGATGAAGGTGTACCGTAAGGAGCACTGGAGGTCTCACAAGAGCTGATGCTGAAATGAGTAGCGATAAGAAATGTGAGAATCATTTCCGCCGTAAATCTAAGGGTTCCTGGGCCAGGTGACTCCGCCCAGGGTTAGTCGGGTTCTAACATGAGGCCGAAAGGCGTAGTGGATGACCAACAGGTTAATATTCCTGTACTTAGTAAAAATCGTTTGACTAGATGGAATGACGGAGAAAGGTAGTGAAGCCACTTATTGGTTGTGGTTTAAGTATGTAGGGGGTCGATTAGGCAAATCCGGTCGGCGTAACTCTGAGATACGAATACGAGCGCAAGCGAAGTTCATGATCCTCTGCTTCCCAGAAAAGTTTCGCTAGGAGATTTTTATTAACCCGTACCATAAACCGACACAGGTAGATGAGGAGAGAATCCTCAGGCGCTTGGGAGAACTCTTGTTAAGGAACTCTGCAAATTGGTGCCGTAACTTCGGGAGAAGGCACGCCTTTGATGGTAATATCACTTGCTGGTAAAGCTATTGGAGGTCGCAGTGAAAAGGGGGTAGCGACTGTTTATCAAAAACACAGGTCTATGCAAACACGTAAGTGGAAGTATATGGGCTGACGCCTGCCCGGTGCTGGAAGGTTAAAAGGAGAGGTTATCGCAAGAGAAGCTTTGAATTGAAGCCCCAGTAAACGGCGGCCGTAACTATAACGGTCCTAAGGTAGCGAAATTCCTAGTCGGGTAAGTTCCGACCTGCACGAATGGCGTAACGACTTCCCCACTGTCTCAACAGGAGACCCAGCGAAATTGGTGAGCGCGTGAAGAAACGCGCTACCCGCGGAAGGACGAAAAGACCCCGTGAACCTTTACTGTAGCTTGGCATTGAGTTTCGATTAACATTGCGTAGGATAGGTGGGAGTTTTCGATCCGTGCATTCCGGTGTACGGGGAGACAACCTTGAAATACCACCCTATGTTAATTGGAATTCTAACCTACGATCGTAATCCGGTCGGGGGACAATGTCTGGTGGGCAGTTTGACTGGGGCGGTCGCCTCCTAAAGAGTAACGGAGGCGCACGAAGGTTCCCTCAGGCCGAATGGAAACCGGCCATAGAGTGTAAACGCATAAGGGAGCTTGACTGTGAGGCAAACGAGCCGAGCAGGTGCGAAAGCAGGTGTTAGTGATCCGGTGGTTCCGAGTGGAAGGGCCATCGCTCAACGGATAAAAGGTACTCCGGGGATAACAGGCTGATCTCCCCCAAGAGTTCACATCGACGGGGAGGTTTGGCACCTCGATGTCGGCTCATCGCATCCTGGGGCTGGAGCAGGTCCCAAGGGTTTGACTGTTCGTCAATTAAAGCGGTACGCGAGCTGGGTTCAGAACGTCGTGAGACAGTTCGGTCTCTATCCTCCGTGGGCGTAAGAAATTTGAGTAAATCTGACCTTAGTACGAGAGGACCGGGTTGGACGAACCTATGGTGAACCGGTTATGACGCCAGTTGTATCGCCGGGTAGCTAAGTTCGGAAGGGATAACCGCTGAAAGCATCTAAGTGGGAAGCCTATTACAAGATAAGATTTCTATTAAGACAACTTCTAGACTAGGAGTTTGATAGGTTGGGGTGTAAGAGTAGTAATACTTTGAGCTGACCAATACTAATTTGTCGTTTTGCTTTTTTTTGATTACATGGGTTCTCATTTTATCTGGTCTTGTTTTGTGAATGTTAAAAATGTTCAAAATAGGAGTTGATTTATAGGTTCTGATAGGACTATAACCAGCTTCGAAATATATAATTTGTTAGAATATATCCAGTTTGGGTGTGTTATTAGCGAAGAGGAAACACCCGATCCCATCCCGAACTCGGAAGTTAAGCTCTTCAGCGCCGAAGGTAGTGCCAGGGAAGCTTGGTGTGAGAAAAGGTCAATGCACCCTCTTTATTTTTAAAAAGCCCAAGTTAATCTTGGGCTTTTTTGTTTTTTAGGGTATCAAAACAATCACATGACAAAATCTAGAAATATTCACATCGGACATTGCACATCTCCTCATGGAATTAAGGGCGAATTTTCATTCGTTCTTTATAATGTTGAGGAATCTGTATTGGAAGATGAGATGACTATTACTTTAACTCCTAGGTCACTTTCGAGTTCGGTTCCACAAGATGGAAAAGAATATGTCTTAAATACAATTAGGATTGGAAATAAGGCGATTGCGACGATTAGGGGAGTAGATAATCGTAACATCGTCGAGGCAATGATTCCTTTTGATATTCATGTTAATCGGGAGGTTTTGCCAGAAACTGAAGATGATGAATATTACGTTAATGATTTGTTAGGATTAGAAGTTTATCACTATTACACAAAAAATCTTTTAGGCAGAGTGATGGATTTTTACGAAAATGGAGCTCAAGTTGTATTAAAAATTAAAACTGAAAATGAAATTATAGAAGTTTTATTTTTGAGCCAATTTGTTCCAGTTGTAGAAATAGAACTTAACCGCATGGAAATAATTCCTCCTGTAATAATTGAGTGATGAATGAAAAAAATTTGGATTATTACTCTTTTCCCAAATTATTTTGATTCATTAATCAATTTCGGAATCACAGGCTCTGCTCTTCGTGGTGAGCGTGGCTCCAAAATCGAAATAAAGACCGTTCAATTACGAAACTATACACCTAAAGACTATAAAGGCGTCGATGATTCTCCCTACGGTGGAGGCGCAGGCATGGTTATGCGTGCGGATGTTTTAAAAGAAGCCCTTTTGAAGGGAGTAGTGGCAGATGGTGCTTATGGTGAAGATTTTAAAAATAAACTTCATGTCGTTTTTCCTGGCCCTCGAGGAAAAACTTGGAACAACGATTATTGTAAAGATTTTGCCAGTCGATTTTCTAGTGAAAGCTCAAAAGATTTGGTTTTTATTTGTGGCAGGTATGAAGGGATTGATGAAAGATTTTTATCACTTTATGTCGATGAACAAATTAGCTTGGGAGATTTCATCCTAACAGGTGGGGAAATTCCAACCATGGCCATTATTGATTCGAGTATGAGATTTTTTTCTGGAGTATTAGGAAATAAAGAAAGCTCAGTCCATGAGTCCTTTCAAGGAAATTTTCTTGAATATCCACAATACACTCGTCCAAAGACTTTTGACGGAATTGATGTTCCAGAGGTACTTATCAGTGGACATCACCAGAATATTGCAAAATTTCAAAAAGAGGAGGCATTGCGGATAACAAAAGCGTATAGGCCAGATCTTTTAAAAAAGGGGAATGAATGAATTTATACTTAGGACTTGTTCACCATCCTATAAAAAATAAATTAGGAGAATTAGTTACAACTTCAGTCACTAATTTAGATATTCATGACATCTCTAGAAGTTGTCGAACTTTTGGAGTAAAAAAATATTTTATTGTAACGCCATTTGAAGCCCAAAAAACACTTGTGGATTCTATCTTAGGTCACTGGGAACAAGATTTTGCAAATGCATATAATCCAGATCGTCAGGATGCACTTTCAATTGCAAGGTGCGTTGACAGTATCGAAACGGCTATTTCTCAGATTACTGAAATTGAAGGAAAAAAACCACTCATCGCAGTGACTGGTGCGAACTTTGATAAATTTGACGGAGATGTTTCGGCATTGACAAAAAAGCTCGAAGTGCTTAATATGCCATGTTTTCTATTATTCGGAACTGGATGGGGACTTCACCCTATTGCCCTTGAAAAGGCAGAGTTTAAACTCTCACCGATTATTTCGAAAAATGCTGATGGATATAATCATCTTTCAGTAAGATCAGCAGTCGCGATTTATTTAGATCGGCTGTTCGGGGAATAAGTTTTAATAAACCGCGCTCGATAAGAACAACACGGTGTTGGTCCTCTGGGAGATGCGAAAGATAAGAAGGAGTTCATATGAACTTAATCGACGTTGTTAACAAGGATCACTTAAATCCTAAAGTAAAAGATCTTCCAAATTTTCAATCTGGAGACACAATCGCAGTTCACACAAAAATTACTGAAGGGACAAAATCTCGTATTCAGATTTTTGAAGGTGTTTGTATCGGATTCAAGCAAAAAGGCGATATGAATGGCCATTTTCGCGTAAGAAAAGTTTCTAACGGAACTGGAGTTGAGAGAGTTTTTCCTTTCCACTCACCAAACGTTGAAAAAGTAGAGATCATTCAAAAAGGTAAAGCACGTAAAGCTAAATTATACTACTTACGTGAGAGATCAGGTAAGTCAGCTCGTATAGCTATTGATTACGATCGCAAAGACTAGTTAGTAAAAAAAATGTAATTAAAAAAAATGTAATTTAAGAAATCATTCTAAAAGCCTCACAAATGTGAGGCTTTTTTATAGGTATCAATCAATGTTTGACCTTAAGTTATTTAAAAAAAAAGCATCAGAATATTCATCATTTTTCTTAGCAGGTTGTGATGAAGTAGGCAGAGGCCCACTTGCAGGACCTGTTGTCGCTGCTTGTACGTCTATTGAAATAAAAAAATTCGATGAAATAGAGCTAAAGTCTCTCCTAAAAGCCTGGACGAAGCTAGGAGTGACCGATTCAAAAAAATTAAAATCCAAGGAGCGTTCAAGCATCCTGACAAAGTTTTCAATTATTAAGTTGGAAGCATTTCAAAATTACACTCTCTACTCATCAAAAAATATTCACATTGTTATAAACATTCAAGAAATTTCGCCAGTTAAAATTGACCAGATTAATATTCTAGAGGCATCACTCTTAGCAATGAAAGAGGCCGTGCTGGCGAGCACTCCTAGTGGTTTACCAGGGCTAATTTTAATTGATGGTAATAAAAAATTAAAAATGATTTCTCCGCTTTTGGAACAAATGCCAGTAGTAAAAGGAGATCTTAAATCTTTACTGATTGGTCTCGCTTCAATTTTTGCCAAAGAATATCGTGATGAATTGATGAGAGAAAATGCACTATTATTTCCAGTTTACGGTTGGGAACAAAACTCTGGTTATCCTACTAAAAAACATCTAGAGGCCATTAGTGAACATGGTATTACAAAAATACATCGATTAACTTTTAGAGGAGTTAAAGAAATTTATGAGACAAGGGGATATAATTGAGGCAAATGCCACTGCTTTTTATCACAAGCAAGGAATTCCAGTGTTAGTCGCAGAGGTCTTACTACGTTCATATAATTTAGGTCAAATCGACGTCTGTTATCTAAAAAAGAATAAAAATGAATCATGGGTTCTTAAAATTATTGAAATTAAATCGTCAATATATCCGAGTCCCAAACAATACCAAAGACTCAAAAGAACACAGGACTATTTAAGTAAAATTTTAGAGCTTGAGTCAAATCTTGAAGTAAAATTTTGCCAAAAAGCTGATCATTCATTATCCTTTTAATATGAAAAAAATAATTATTGCTTCATTTACATGTTTTTTGCTTCTCAATTCCACACTCGCTCAGGCTGCACTTAATCCTAAGCTTAAAATGGTAGGAACAATGGCCGGTTATGGTGCAGTAGGGGGCGCGCTTTTGGGTACAGCTTCCCTCGCATTTGGCGCAGGGGGAAGATCTATTGCTAGAGGGGCTTCACTTGGTCTTTACGCTGGAATTTTGCTAGGTGGTTACATAATTCTTAATTATGAAATGAAAAAAAGGGGATATGGTGTAGAATCTAAAGGGGAGTATTATCCTGATAGTTCTAGTCCATATGAAAATGACCAAAGTTCGATGGAACCACAACTTCCAAATTTAGAAGATTATCAATTAGCACAATTTGAATTAAAAAAGGACCCAAAATTGGATCCTTCTTTTTATTTGAATATACTTCAGTATGAGTTTTAGTTTTGAAATGTGTGTTTTCTATTTCCAAATTTCTGATTGAGGTTTTCAGTTTCATCAGTTTCAAACTCATTTTCCATTAGTTTAAAAGCATCGAAGTTGTAAAGTTTAAAAACTTTTAAAAATTCAGTCTTAACATTTGAAAGTTTAATTTGGCTTTTTTCTTTATTAAGAAGATGTAATGTTTCTACAAAGATCCCAATTCCAGATGATCCAACAAAGTCTAGAGAATGCATGTCTAGTGTAATTGTACATGTTGGATTTTTATCAGTGAGTTCTTGAAGTTCATTGCGTAATGGGATGGAATTTTCATAATCAAGTCCCCCAGACATATGGACAATAATATTTCCTTCTGAGTCTGTGCGGATTTGTGCTTTCATGGCCATATTGAAGATTCCTTTTATAAGGTTAACTATGTTAAAATGATTCTAGCATTATTTTTTGATTGATATTTTGTTCAATCACTTTTTGCCCATTGGTAATAAGACTTTTAAGGGGAGTGGAATTGTCTGGATTAACCTTAGTGACTCTTCCTATTGGAAATACAGGAGACATAACAATTCGAGCACTCGATGTGCTTCGCTCTGGAATTCATTTCTATGCAGAAGACACGCGTGTTTTTAAGGATCTATTGCGCAGTCTAGGAATAGATTATTCTCAAAAATTTATCGATTCCTACCATGATCAGAGCATTGGTAAGATAGACTCAATTATTCAAAAAATTAAGGAAGGAGAAGATGTTTTTCTGGTCTCTGATGCTGGAAGTCCGATTATTTCTGATCCGGCCTTTCCCCTTGTTAAAAGAGTAACTGAAGAAGGAATAAAACTGAATTCACTCTCAGGTATATCCTCAGTGATTATTGCACTTGAGTTATCTGCACTTCCTCCACATCCATTTCATTTTTGGGGATTCATGCCAAGAACGAGAGGGGAAAAAATTGAAAATCTTAAAAAACTTAAATTAATTCAAGGAACTCATCTCTATTTTGAGTCCCCTCATCGTATTTTTGAAACGATTGAAACTTTTTTTGAAATAAATCCTGATCAGACTTTAGTAGTTGCTAGAGAATTAACAAAAACTTTTCAAACTGTAACAAGATTAGATAAAAATAATCTCAATGAAGTGAAAACACTCATTAAAGATAAAGGTGAGTTTGTCATTCTTTTTCATCAAGATGTGGTTAAGAATCAAATTTATCCAGATGAGCTTGTCGAATTAGTTAATGACTATATAAGTTCCGGTGGAGGAACAAAAAAATTATCGAAGATCTTCTCGAAAATTAGTGGAGAAGATGCAAAATCACTCTATGACAGACTAAATCGGTCTGATAAATAAAAAACTATTGTCGTTTGAACTAATTTCCATATTTTTGAAAAAATGTTTTAAGATGAAAGAGTATAGTGATTTTCAAAGAAGGTTTTATGCTCGTCAGAATTATTGGTGGCCACGGTGGCGTTTCACCTGGCTTTAAAGCAACTTCGTATCTCATTGATGGCCGGCTTTTAATTGATGCAGGATCAGTTGCTTCAGGAATACAAATTGAAGAGCAATCTCATATTGATTATATACTCATTTCTCACGCCCATTTAGATCATATATCTGATTTAGCATTTGTTGCAGATAATTGCTTCGGAATGAAAGGAAAACCTTTTGAAGTCTATGCAAATGCACCAGTTAAAGAAGCTATAAAAACACATTTATTAAACGATATCATTTGGCCTGATTTTTCAGTATTGCCAACCAAAGAAAATCCGACACTGCGCTTTCACGACATAAAGCCTGAGATGTCCTTAGTTTTGGGTGACTATCGTATAATGCCTATTCCAGTAAACCACTCAACGGGGGCACTGGGTTTTATTATCGAAAGAAAAAATGCTTCTGTCGTTTTTACTCAGGATACGGGGCCGACTGATAAAATTTGGGAATATGCTAAAAATGTAAAAAACCTCAAGGCCATTTTTACAGAAGTGAGTTTTCCAAATGCACTAGCACAAGTCGCACGAGATAGTCAGCACCATACACCTTCTTCAATGAGGGTTGAGATAAATAAAATGCCAAAAGATGTTCCAATATTTTTAGGTCATCTGAAGCCTAATTTTCAATCTCAACTGTTTAAAGAAATTGAAGATATCAAAGATGAGCGAATCACTATATTAGGCTCGAGTGATACCAGCTATGTATTCTAAGGCATACCTGGGAGAATACTCATTTGTCTGGTTGGAATATTGATAGGAACAAAAGATGATGGCACTTGCTTAGGAGTCGTGTCAATTGGAATAGAGTCATCTTTTTCAGCTCTTTCGACAGCAGCTTCCGTTTGTTCTGGCTTTGTATCTTCACACAATTTTTTGTCTTCATTCCAGCTATATCGAATTCCTCTTTCTTTACCAGAGGCTTTTTTCCACTCTTCATTTTTCTTTTCACAATCTTTTTGAGCTTGGTTATCAATTGGCTTATTTACACATTTGCCATCAATAATGATTTTCTTATCTTTATTTTCAGGTAGAGCGCAAATTTGTTCTTCAGAAAGTGGCTTATCAATACACTTTCCATCTTTCATAATTTTTTTGTCTTTATTTTCAGGTAGAGCGCACATTTGTTCTTCAGAAAGTGGCTTATCAATACACTTTCCATCTTTCATAATTTTTTTGTCTTTATTTTCAGGTAGAGCGCAAATTTGTTCTTCAGAAAGTGGCTTATCAATACACTTTCCATCTTTCATAATTTTTTTGTCTTTATTTTCAGGAAGGGCGCATATTTGTTCTTCAGAAAGGGGCTTATCAATACACTTTCCATCTTTCATAACTTTTTTATCTTTATTTTCAGGAAGGGCACAAATTTGTTCTTCAGTGAGGATTGGCTTTCGAGGCTGCTCAGTTGAGAGGTCATTACAATCCGGATTTTCAGTTAATGAAAAAGTAACCACGGGCCCCGTTTTTTCTTTTTGACGTACTTCCACGCCACGGCCAAAAACATCTGAGACAAATTCAATTTTTTGTTTGCATTCAGCAGAACTTAAAGCTTTATTTTTTATTTTACATGTGAGCTTAGATCGATCGAAATCATTATTAATAAAAGGAAGATTTCGCACGAAAATGCGTTTAGTTCCATTTGGATTTTTAACTTCTGTACAACCAATTCTTTGTCCAAGGTTCGCAAATGTACTATCAATATAACTTTCAAGTTTCAGCTCATCCAAGGCAGTCTCAGCTTTAGCCTGTGGGCGATTGAGAAGTCTTTCATTCGCATTGATGAAATGAAGAATTGCCTGAAATTTATCCAATTTCTCTTCATCAAGAATTCCAGGAGGAGGAACATTTTCAGGATTTTCTCCAGCTAGCACTCCCAAAAATTTATTGTAGTTACAAGGCTGAACATTTGCTTGTAAAAAGGATGGATTTGTTATGGCCTTTCGACAGGCAATATTTTTTTTCATCCATTCGCCAAGTTTAGCAACATGCTCAGCAATGGCAGAACCGATGGCAGTTTTTTCGTCGACAATGAGATCAGATTCAGCTCCGATCTTTGCACTCTTTAGAGCACCGATAAGTCTGTTGAGAGGAGCATTGCGAACTTTCTTAAGATACTCGGCATCGAAAAGAGCAGTCCTTTTACCAGTTCGTTCATAGGCTTCAACACTACAAAGTCGATCTTGAGCATGAGTTAATAGTTTTTTAAGTAGATACTTGTCATCATTTGTAATTGCAAATTTCTTATTGTCAGGGCCATTAAATTTTATTGAACTGGCTTTTTGGAGATCATTTAAAACATTACCAATAGTATTATTTTGGAGAAAATCTGTACTATCACCCTCGAGAGCTTTTAGAAAATTGACCAGGCCTGGAACTTCTTGATTGAGTTTATTGTCATTGGAAAATTTGGCAGTTTGATAAAGCTTCGCCACTTTTTTAAGTGAGTTTTGGTACTGACTAAAAACAGCTGCTTCAAAAAGCTTACCTTCATAGTCTGGTTTAGATTTATCATGAGCAACGAGCTTTAAGTTTCCTTTTTCATCTACTACTGAATCTTGTCCCTCGTAGTTTAAATGCAATGCTTGAAGTTCTAGATATAATTTCTTGAAAACAATTTTTTCACTTTCACACGAGTTGGGCTTTGCTGCTGCGGCGTAAACATCTGTTTGATTAAAAATATAACCACTATAAATCGTGAGTGTTAGTCCCCAAAAAAGTGCAGTCAATTTCTTAAACATGTTTTCCATTTTGATACTCTATTTTCAGTGACAATCTGAAAGTTTCAAAGAATTATCGGCAAAAGAGAGTTAAATCTTGAGAAACTGTGTCAGTTAATGATTTACTAGACTTAGAAATTGCCACAAATTAGAGGCACTGTAATTTTTATGAAACAAGAAGCATTTAATTTTGACCGAGAACAAGAGATTATGGACTTCCTTCAACAGAAGTTTGGGCCTGAAGTTTTCTCGCCAGGCTTTGAGCGGACTAGAGATGTTTATAGTCCATTCAAAGAGCATTTTAAAAAAAACCAGACAAAAATCATCATCATAGCCGGCACAAATGGCAAAGGGCAGACTGCTCACACTTTAGGATCATTTCTTCGATTGGAACAAAAGAGTTTTGCGCTATGGACTTCTCCGCATATTCTAAGTATTAGGGAGCGCTTTACGTTCGGATCAAGTGGCAATGTCACCTACGAAGTAACTTATAATGAGTTAAGTGCTACAATGAAAGAAGCAGAATTAATGATAGAGAAGGACTTACAAAGAGTAAGAATTTCATTTTATGAATTTCTCTTTTTAGTTTTTCTGATTTTGGCAAAAAAACAAAAAAACCTAGATTGTCTTATATTAGAAGTTGGCCTTGGTGGAAGGCTCGATGCTGTAAATCATTTTGATGCAGACTGTACTTGTATTACTTCGATTTCAAGGGATCACCAAGGAATTCTAGGTTCTAGGTATGATCAAATACTTGCTGAAAAAATTGCTGTAACACGAAAAAATGTTCCACTTTATACGAATTTTAAATTGCAATATCTCCAAGAAAAGACAAAAGAATATATTGAAAAAAATAATGTTATTTGGAGACCAATTAAGTCAGAGTCAGAAAAAGTTAGGCATTATTTTGAAGAAAACCAATTCATGGCCTGGGAGTTATTTAAGTTTGTAATCAATGGTACGCAGAGGTCATTTTCAGAAGCGATTTCTAACATCCCCACCTATAAGGGGAGAAGAGAGATAATGACTTTTCAAGGAAAGTCCCTTATCTTTATAGGAGCACATAATACTGACGGCATTAGAAAGATGATTCAACATCTAGATATGGAAAGCGAGCTTTTTTCGCCAGAAAAAGTCTTGGTGAGTTTTTCACAAAGACCTGAGGGTGAAGTAGAAGTCATGCTTAAATCTTTAGTGGAGTATTTTAATAATGGTGAAGATCTTGTGCTAACAAGCTTTAATCATCCTAAGGCCATGATGGAAGTGACTCTTAGAAATGCCAGTTTAAAAATTAACAAAGGAATGTTAAATTTTGTTTCGGATTGGAAGGCAGAACTTAAAAATTCAAAATCAAATACTGTTCTCATCTGCGGCTCGTACTATTTTATCGGCGAAGTACAGCGCTTCATACTTTCTTAGTATCCTCCTGCTTTTTATGTCTTTTGGACAAGCTCGTGAAACTTTCGAGTTCGATCTTGGACAGAAAATAAATGTACTATCGGATAAAGCCTACAGACAATCGAGCAAGAATGAATTTGAAGCTGTCGGCAATGTTGTTATTTCTCATTTTAAAAATACAATTTATGGTGAAAGAGCGAGGATTAATTTCACCAGCGGTGAGGCGGAAGTTGTTGGCAATGTTAGGTACATCGCTCCAGAACTCACGCTATATGGTACTAAGCTAAAATACAATTTTTTAACTAAAAGTATAGATATCGAAAATGCCCGAGTTCTATCAGATAATTACGCCATTACTGGAAAAAGAATAATTCAAACGACAAGTGATATTATCTATGCCGAAGATGCAGAATATACCACCTGTAAAGATTGTCCTGAGTCATGGAGTATTTATGGTAAAAAAATTAGAATTACCGTTGGTAAATATGTGCAAATCAATAATGCCTTTATAAAAGTCAATGGTGTTATTGCTATGTATATTCCCTACATTGTTTTTCCTATTAAACAAAAAAGAGAAACAGGTTTTCTCTTTCCATATGTTGGTTTTAGTTCGGATGAAGGTTTTCGCTACCAACAACCATTTTTTTGGGTCATTGATGATTACAAGGATTTAACTTTAACTCCTTCCACTTTTGGAGATCGTGGTTTTGGTGGTGAATTACAATATCGGCAAAATATAAAAGAAAAAACATGGGTCGAATTTAATTCACTACAAATTAACGATAGAATCTATGAGCCGTATAAAATACTTAAAACTTTAAGTGGGAAAAAAGATTATCGCCATTTTACAGATATTGAAACACATTACGTCTATAAACATTTTCTCAATGGTCATATTTATTTTAATGAGACTTCAGACTTAGATACGATTAGAGATTTAGATTATTTTTCTCGTGATAGACTCAAAGGAACGGAAGTCGGAGGTGGTGGTTTTCTAGAAGGAAGATCTACTTTATTTTCTTTTGGGATACAGAGTTATTATAACAAAAATATTTTAATTAGTGATCCAACTAAGTTTGATGACCAGTATGTTCAAATTTTGCCTAAACTTACATTTTCATCTGTTCCTTACAATTTAATTCATGGGCAATATCCATTTTTAAAAAATTTAGCAATTGGATTTAATAGTGATTATACAATCTTCAAGCAAAATAAAGTTATTGCAAGTGATCCAATTAGGAATGCCAGACGATTAAATCTAGCTCCTTATATTGATTGGCAATTGGGTAATTTAGGGCCAGTTTTTTTCTCACACCAAACTAAGCTAGATTATCAATCTTACTCATTTCCAAGAGTATCAGATAATAGTTTCAGTAAGAAAGGATTTATCTATGAAACAGAAGCAAAGTTCGAATTAGAAAAAGTTTATGGTCTTTCATATGTTGAAGAAAAACCTATAAATCTCAATGAGAAAGAAAAATCAAGCAAAAGTAATAAGCTCATTGATATGAATACAAATAAAGAATTAATAAGTACTATTGGGACTTTGCCCGAATTCAAAAATACTAATATTGAAGAGAAAGTCTACGTATACAATAAAAGTTACCGCCATTCACAGGAATATAAAATTAAACATTATTACCTCGGTGAGCAAAATTATCGCGGGAATAAAAAGTTTTTAACTCAAATTGAAAATGATACAGGTCAGTTTGACTACTTAGATGCTCTCAGAGATAGAGAACATCTTTCAAATCAAACAACTTCATTAGACTCTCTGCCCTTAGCTAATACGATAGAGTTACAATGGAACAATAATGTTATCAAAAAAACTGCTAAAAATTTTGACCCTTACAAAAACAATCAATATTTAAAAGACAACTTTTCTTACAGTCAAATGCTGTTTTTTGATATTTCTCAAGGGATGGATCTCAATACAGAATCTACTAAACTTGAAGATAGACTAACACGACTTTATGTTAATTCCGGTTTTAATATTGGAAAGTATGCATTGAGTGCTCAAGAGTTTTTTTCTCATAAGACTGGTGAACATAAGTTAATTTCTTCATTTGGACTAAATTTTGATTCATTTATTCTCAATTCAAACTTTTCTTATAATTCTTTTGATTCCAAAAACACCCCTGTCACAAAGTTGTTTGGATATGATTTAGTCTTAAATGTTAATGATCTTTTAACTTTTAAAAATAAGATTGACTACAACTTAGATACTAAGTCTTTAACTCAAAGTTCATATTCAGTGCTTTATTCACCAATAAATAACTGCTGGAAACTTGAATTTAATTATTCGAGAGATTTGATTGAAAAACGAGTTGGTGTCCTGCTTTATATCAATTATAACGAAAACAATTTTGCTTCAATAAATGTTAGATAAAATATACATAATCGATTTTGATGATAGTTTTACTTACAATATTGCTAATGTTCTTTATTCAAAAGAACCGAGTATGCAAGTTGTTCACTATAAAACTTTTTTCAAAGATGTTTATTTTTCACTCTTAAATTCAAATGAATTACATGCAGTTATTTTGGGCCCAGGCCCAGGTCATCCCGATGATTATCAAGATATTTTTGAAGCAGTTAAGTTACTTCTCAATTGCAAGAGATTTTATATATTAGGAATTTGTCTTGGGCATCAAATCTTAGGAACGATTCAAGGTTATATTGTTAAAAAATCTCATGAAGCCATTCATGGACAACAAGTTGAAATAGAGTTTAAAGGCGAAAAATTCCAAGTGCAAAGATATAATTCGCTTTGTGTTTATGACCAATATAAAGAATGGCCAATATTAAAATACCCAAGAGGGATTTCATACCAGTTTCATCCAGAATCAATTGGAACTACCCAAAAAGACATCTTTTTTAAAGATTTAATTAATTTTTTAGATTCAAAAACAGGCAAAAATTAATGGCTACTAATTGAATTGCAAAAATAGGCTATAATTTAGCTTATGATACAATCATTTAGAATTGACGGCATTTATGATAAACGAACTCTTAAACTCCTCAAAGAAAAAGGAGTGAGAGATTTCTGTTTTGATTTTTCTCCAAAAAGTTTTAGTTTTGTTCAAGAACATGTTTTTCTTTCAGATTTACTTCCTCTGGTAGATGAAAAAGATCAAATCTTTTTTTATTTTGCCAGGTCTGATGATCCGATGATTAAAAAATTGTACTCCGACATCGGAATTTTATCAAAAAAAGCCATTCTAGAATGTGCCGAGTGGCCAATTGATCCATTGGAGTTGGGGCATAAATACTTATTAAACTACAGTGAATCATTTGATACAAAGTTAATTGATAGTAATGATTTTCAAGGAATAATCATTGAGTATGAAGTTTTAGAAAAGCAATATAAAAGTGGTAAACTGCGAACATTTCTCCTCGATATTCATCATAAGATACCTGAGCACATTAAGGGTACAAAAAAAATAATCTTAAAAGCCAATTTCGGTGAAAATATTCAAAGTTCATTAATAGATTCAATTGGATTTGAGCTTCTGAGTTTTTCTATCAATTCAAAAATTGAAATATGTTACAGAAATGTCGATTTAAAAAAACTTAGCATTGAAATTGATTTGCAACAAAATTTACTAAATTCTTTCTAGGATTTTCACATGCTAACTATTGTTTTGACCAATGATGATGGAGTTCATGCTCCTGGCTTAAATATTCTCAAAAATACACTATCTTCAATTGCACATGTCATAATTGTTGCTCCTTTAACGGAGCGATCTACAACTGGACATACATTAACTTTGGATACAACTTTACGTCTCGAGGAAATTGAACCGGATGTTTACGGTTGTACAGGTTATCCAGCAGATTGCACGCTAATGGCCATTGGACATCTTTTTAAAAACCCACAGTCAAAATATTTTGATAGGAAAATTGATTTATTAATTTCAGGTATCAATAGAGGTGGAAATTTAGGACAAGATCTTTTTTATTCAGGCACTGTCGCAGCTGCAAGAGAAGCTTGCTTCCATGGTATCCCTTCAATCGCGGTGAGCTCATGTCTTAGCTTTAAAGATAATGATAAGAATGAGTTGCCTTATTATAGTGCTTCAAATTTTATAAAAACTCTTGTAGAATCAAATATATCGAAACTTTACCTCTAATGAGTTTTCTAAATATCAATGTCCCTTGGTGCATTGATTCTGAGATTAAGGGAGTGGTTGTCACCAAGCCTGGTTTTAGAAGATATTCTGAAGACATAGAAGAGAGATTAGATTTTCGTGGTAGGCACTACTATTGGATTGGTGGAATTTACAAAGGATTTGAACCTTTTCTTGGATCAGATTGTTTAGCAATAGATGAAAAGAAAATTTCAGTTTCGCCGATAAATCTATGTGAGTTCAGTAATAACAAAGAAAAGTTAATTGAGTTAACTAGTCAGTTTTTACTTGAAAACTATCAACACAAATTTTTTCAAGGATGAGTGATATTTAATGACTTTGAGAAACACTATTCTGCACTTATTTTTTTTGGTTTTATTTGTTTCATGTGCCACTGTTAAAAGTGGACATTATGTAATGGTCAAAGAAAATGATACTATCGATACTCTCGCCAAAGAGTTTAACGTACCAAAAGAAAAAATACAGTCATCTAATGTAGGAAAGCCAATCAAGACAGGTGAGTGGGTTTTTATACCGCTTAAAAGAGGTATTTTAGATGAAATTGAAACTCGTGCTTTTGATCCTAATGGGCTTTTAAAATCTGGTGAGTTTTTATGGCCAGTACCTTCAAGCAATAAACTGAGTTCAAATTTTGGTCAACGCTGGGGACGAGCTCATGAAGGTGTAGACATTCCTGGTCGTATAGGTGCTCATATTGTTTCAGCTGCAGATGGTGTAGTAGTCTATTCTGGAGATGAGATTGGTGGTTATGGTAATATTACTGTTATTGCCCACAGAAATGGATTCTTTTCCGTCTATGCACATGCCAAATCAAACTTTACAACTCAAGGCCAAAGAGTTTATAGGGGTCAAGTCATAGCCCAAATAGGAATGACTGGAAGAACGTACGGGCCACATCTTCATTTCGAAATCAGAAAAAATGGCCAGGCCATTGATCCGACTGATTATTTAGCAGCTAAATAATAAACTAGGGTTTTTTCTGAAATAACTCTAAAAGCTTCAAATACATAACGGCCGTATTTTTAGCATCTTCAAGTGCAGTGTGTTTGACTTCGCCCATATTGAGAAAACTCATCAGCTTTGATCCAGAAGAGCATTCACTTGGTATCATTTTTAGATCTATTAGCGTATTTGCAGTCGATGAAAGATCTAGATTTCTATGATGAAAGTGTTTCCTCATAAATTCCCAACTTAGATCTCTATTGAGAAAAGGAAGATCAATAGCACTCATTGATTTTCCAAAAAGAATGATTTTTTCATTCCTTTCATTTTTAAAGTAATTCTTAACTTCGTTACTAATGAGATAAGTTTCAAGTTGATCTCTAAAACTATCCATATGAAGTCCAGTAACATGTGCCTTGTGGATTAGCTTTTCATTATGTTCAATAACCCATTTATCTAGTCGAGGTTTTAATTCTTCAAATGATGGGCATTTAATGTAGAAATTTCGGGCCAATGAATCTTCAACTTTTTTAGTTTCCGTACAAAATGGAATCATACCGAATTCGATCATGTAGTCATTTTCATTTAAACCAGTTGCTTCAATGTCAATAGAGAGATAACGCATATAGAAACCAATGTTAAGGATGATCTTTAAATGATAATTGAGTCACTAATTATTGTCTACAAATAAGAAACTCTGAAGCTTTGCGAGAAGCTATTTTTGAATATTTCAGAGAGATTAATTTGGCACGAAAGGTAATATTTTTTATCTTGCCAAATAATACACTTTTGACAAATTCCTTCACCGTTACAACTAGATGCTATATTGATTTTATGTTCTAATAGAAAACTCATTAGGCTTTGATTGAGTTCTTCTTGGTTTAACTTTATTGATAGAACTTTTTTTTGAGATGCTCCACCATAAATTATAAGCTCATACATTATTTGCACCAAAGTCTTGATGGGCTTCGCTCATCTATTACTAAGGTCCTATGCAATGTCTTCTGAGTTTTATTCTCAAATGTTGCTTCTCCAAAAATATTTCCGAGGGCTTCAACATGATAAATGGGAAAGTTCATGGAAAGAAAAAAATCTAGTTGTGATTTCCGTCCTCGTTTAGATTCATAGAGAATACGGTCAGGACCTTTAAGGAATAGGTGTCTAGAAAAACTCAAAATTTCATTGAGTCCTTGAGCTGATTCAACCTTGCTTATGTCATAAGAAATCAAATGTTGAAAGTGCTGAAGCGGATTTTTCCCATTTGTAGAAAAAAGGTTTACGTTTTGGTTTTGACCTCTAAACTGACAAGTTGGAAGTGGAAGTCTTGGAGTCATAATCTGAAAAAAAGTTTGAAAGTCTCTTGAAGGGCGTAGTGGGCGTTGTAAAATTGATGAGCCAACTGCTAGGAATGTATTTTTATTTTCCATAAATGCCACTGTGTGAGACTTTAATTCATCTCTCATTTGATCATTATGAAGTATCTTTTGATCTAAGTTTATATCGTAGTTGCATTCAATGGTAGAGGAAGGAAGTAAATCATTTGAAGAAATTTTATAAAATGGAAGTGGAGTTTGACTATATTGAGAAAAGTTGTTCATTTTTAATTTCAAATATGTATCTAGAATACTTTTAAAGGAAAGAGATTTAAATGTTTCATATTTTGTAATAATTTCATCACCCTTAAAAAACTGAGAAACAAAATTCTCACTTTGACTCAATTCTTTTTGATTTTCTTTCAAAAACATTTCTAAATCATTACTAACAACATTATCACTTGTTGAATCTTGATCTAAGTCTCTTGCTAAATTATTTAGCGTGTTTTGGGGATTAAACATTTTCATTAAATAATCTAGGCCCATCAGGTATGGCATGGTTTCAGGGCCTTCAAAATTTTTAGGTATAAAATCAAAATAATAATTTTGATTATTGATTTTTAGATAAATTTGTAAACGAGAGTTGGGAGAAAGTAAGTCCGGACGTCTTTTCATCTCGATGAGGGAGAGAATGACGGATTTTTCTATAAAGGAATAGGTTTTTTGGGCAAGTAGATTTTTCTTAAAATTGAGATGAAATTTTTGTATATTTTCATCTTCGCTAGATAATTGATAGTTTGATTCACTTGGGCAGAAATTATTTTTAGCAACAATATTTTGTGAAATATTCAGGTCTTTTTTTTTTTTGTAAATCAATTTCAGTTTGATTAAAAAAATTTTCTAATTTATTTGAAACTGTTGAGCAACTTGAAAGTAAAAATATTCCCAATAATAGGAAAAGAGACTTTTCATTCATTAGCCTGATCATCTATATAATAAAGACCTTCAACTTCTGGTCCAGAAAGTGTTTGACCTTTGAGTTGAAGATTTTGGAAATCATCTATATTTAAATTTTCAGCTTCTTGGCAAGTCGCCTGAACCAAGCAAATTATCCACATTCCTGAGTGTTTGTCTCCAGTAGATGCTTGAGTTGTAATGCTTTTGACCTCGTAGCCTTTATTAATAAATTCGAAAAATAGCTTATCGAAATGTTTCTCTCTATAGCCTGATGATCTGGCCGGTGGTGAAGGGACGAAATAGGTAAATGTTTGCATTTTAAAGCGATTCGGGGCTTTAAAGAGATTTTTAAAGGCAGTGCTTAGTCGATTTAGCATATCATTCCTAGGTAAGTGAGATCTCTAACTATAATAACTCAATAATCTTTGGTGGAAAACTTTACCCACAAAAAAAATTTCAACAAAAAAATAAATACGGTTATAATTATAATTGTAGGAGATAGGATGTCTTCTTACTAGTGGCAGGATGCCAAAAAAAATGGGGCCTTTGCAGGGGGCCCCTTTTTATTTCTGATCTTTTTCGAGTAAATTTTCTTCAATCTTTAAATCTGAAATTGAAATACCATTTGCAAGTTTTATTATCTTAAATTGAGTACCTGTAGGCTTGAAAATTCCGAATTCTGTAACAACAATATCTACGACTTCTTTTCCTGTTAATGGCAAAACACATTTTTTTAGTAATTTCGCAATACCGTCTTTACTGAAATGATTCATCATTATGATTACTTGTTTGGATCCATTCACTAGATCCATTGCCCCACCCATGCCAGTGACTTTTTTACCAGGTACCATCCAATTAGCAAGGCTTCTTTCTGCATCTACTTCCATTCCACCTAAAACACAGTAGTCTATATGGCCACCACGAATCATTCCAAAACTAAGTGCGCTATCAAAATAACTTGCTCCAGCACCGATTGCGATTGTCTCTTTTCCTGCATTTATGAGTGTGGGCGAAACATTTTCTTTTTTCGGACGACCACTAACTCCAAGAACTCCATTTTCTGAATGAATCATAATATTTAATTTTGCAGGAATTCTCTCTGCGATTATTGTGGGCATTCCAATTCCGAGATTTACAGATGAGTGTGGTTTAAAAAAACGAATTATCTCATCCGCCATTTGTTCATTTGACCAACTCATTTATGACTCCTTTTGGATAGCTAAAAATTCTATGTCATTTTTGTAGTTACTACCTTGGAATATTCTTTGTACAAAAATTCCAGGCAAATGAATATCTTCGGGGGGAATTTCACCGCATTCTACAAGTTCCTCAACTTCGACGACTGTAATTTTTGCGGCCATAGCCATTAACGGTGAAAAATTACGTGCAGTTTCTTTAAACCATAAATTCCCAAAGGTATCACCTTTTTGTGCTTTGATTATGGCGAAATCGGCGTGTAGTGCAGTCTCTAGAATGCAGGGGCGATCAAATATTTTAACGTCTTTGCCTTCGGCGATCAATGTTCCGTAACCTGTTGGTGTATAAAAAGCTCGAATACCTAGTCCGGCCGCTCGAATGCGTTCAGAAAATGTTCCTTGCGGAACGAGTTCTACAACAATTTGTTTATTTAACATTCGGGTTTCTAAATCTGGATTACCACCGACGTATGAACAATAAGCTTTTTTTATCTTGTCTTGAACGAGAATTTTGACCAGTCCTCTTCCAGAGTTGCCAATATTATTGGAAATGACAGTAAGGTCTTTGACGTCAATTAAAGTGAGCGCATCGATACAATTTTCTGCAATTCCACAAAGGCCAAAACCTCCACTCATGAGGGTCATGCCTGATTTTAGGTCGCTAAGTGCAGAATGAGCATCTTGGTAAACTTTTGGAAAATCTTTTACTTCTATATTTTTCATTAACTATTTTCCTTAATAACAGCGTAGACATTATTCATTGCTTCACTTAGTTCTGTTTCATTTATAATAAGTGGAGGAGCGAGAATTATTCTTGTCGGTTGGGACACAAGATAGAGTCCTTTTTGATAAAATTGACTCCATGGAATTGGTGCCGATAGTTCAACAGCTGCCAGCATTCCTTTGACTCTTACTTCTTTAACATTCTTTAGGTTCGATATTTCATTAAGTCTTTGTTTAAAAAGTTCAACACATACTTTAAGATTTTTTTGGAAAAATTTGTCTTTAACAATTTCAAGTACCCCTTTTAGGGCGGCCATACCTAAGGGGTGAGCATAATTGGTAAGTCCACAGGAAAGAATATTTTCTTCATAATAATTTGCAATTTTTTCGTTAGTCCATAAGGCGCCAAAGGGAATCATCCCACCTGTAATACCTTTTGCTAAACAAATCATATCAGGTGAAACATCGTAGTGCATATATCCAAACGCTTTTCCAGTTCTTTCAAACCCACAGACGACTTCGTCCATAATGAGCATAATATTTGATTCTCTACAAATTGTACTTATACCATCCCACCATTCTTGAGTCCCATAATAGACTCCATTACCACCGGTGATCGTTTCAATGATGATGGCCGCTATATTTTGTGGGCCCACGTCTTTAACGATTCTTCTCGTTTTTATGATTGCGTCTGTTTCATCTGGCTCAGGAATTCGAACAACCCAATTCTCAGGTAATTGATGACCAGCGTTTCTCCAGTCACCAGTGGCCGCGAGAGAGCCCATGGTTGCACCATGGTAAGAAGTTTTTCGGGCGAGAACAATTTTCTTTTTTGTTATGTCACGAGCGATCTTTAGAGCATTTTCAATTGTTTCAGATCCACCAGAAGTGTAAAAAATTTTTCCCTCCGGTTTTTCCATGTAATTGAGTAATTCTTGTGTCGTTTCATTTTTTCCTGGATAAATTCCTTTAGGGGAAGCCATCGGAATTGAGTCTAATTGATCTTTAATATTTTTAATAAGCACTGGATGATTATGACCAAAATGTGCCTGGTAACTTATCGACGTCATGTCTGTTAATGTTAGGCCATCAGAAGTTTTAATTTTTACCCCAGAAACAGACTCAATAGAAAAGACTGTGGCATCTTTTTGTTTCGACCATGAAATATAATAGGGGAGGGTGTTCATTGTGTTTTCCTTAATGCATTTTTTTAAAATCATGTCCATCATTGAAAAATTCATGTTCAATATAATCTTTGTCGTGAGCGGGACATCCTCTCCAGAAAATATGATGACCACGATCTAAATCACTCACTCCACCGCCACAAGTGAAAGAAGGATCTTGGGCTCCACTTTCAAAGTGTGAACAAATAGATTTCGGGTATTCATCATGGTCAGTTAAAAGGTTTTTGAAGTCTTCTAGATCAGAAACTTTATAGGATTTCTTAGAAAGTAAATTCCAGCGATTATGCGTAGTGGAACTTTGTGAAGATTTATCTTCAAGTTTTATGACTTCTGGGCCCATACAGTGATTAGTATGGAATATACTTCCAACTTGTCCAATTTGTAGTGCTGAAACTTTCTCCCAAACACCGGGAGTGATCTCTAAATGCTCACCACCTTCGGGTGTTGAAATTAAGTAGTTGTGTCCTGATGTAACAGGAGCGCTTAGTAGAGTTTGTCTCATATTTGCAAGGTTTTTTTGTTCGAGAGTTTTTCTGACTAATAATGGCCAAATTAAACCCGCTTTAGCATTGGTCGTATTAATGTTGTTGACGCCTATTAGATTATTATCGGTGCTCACACCCATCAGACCGACACATCCGACCAAAGTTAGCACAAGTTGAGCCGAGTGATTATTATTGGCGGGGATATGAATTATGGACATGTAGTTTTTTGCAGATCGATGCATATCCCATGTTTGACCTGATAAAACTTTTGAGGGTGTTTGAATGTGTATTGTTGAGCAGCCTTCATCAGGTAAAATGATATCTCTGAAATCAGTATAGTTATTAAGAATAACTAAGTCTGTGAGAGTTAATCCGGCACCATGAGCTATTCCCTCAATCTCGCTTGCAATATGTGGGGCATAAGTCTTTGAGATCTCAAATTGCTTAAAAGCTAGTTCATCAAGTTTTTTTGAAAGCTTTGGGTTTTTTGCCAGCATAAGCTCTCGTCTAATTTGGGTTAGCTCTGAAATTGCTTTTTTGAATTCTTCACCATGTTGAAGCCCCCATTCATAATTTGTTTTTCCGCTTTTATACTGAATATAAGGAAAATTACAATTTGTACTCATGATTTTAAATACTCCTTCATCGCATCGAAACTTGGACAAACTATGTAGAGACCACAATGCTGAATAAACATTTTACTAATAGAGTTTGGAATAGATCCTTTAAAGTAACCAAATCCATTTTCAATTTTAATGACATCCATATCATAGGTGGAGAGTTTATCGATTAATTTGGCGTGAAAGGCTTTTGCCGTTTTTTTATACTCATCTGAATTCTTTATTACATTTTTAAAAGACTCATAATAACTCAAGAAATGAAACTCATCTCCATCCCATGTACTAATCATCATTAGTGGCTGTTCTAGAAAATATTTAGTTGATGTAAAAGCTAATCCAGATTGACCAGACATATAGATGAGTCCAGCATCAGGTGATATTCCTGGTAAAGCTGAAGCCAAAAATGACTTCTCACTATATCTGTAAAATTGCGAAGCCGTTTCATTGTAAACAAGGGCGACGTTATATCGACTTGCAAGTTTTCTTAGTTCAATAAGAAAATCCATTGGAACTTTTTCCATCGTCTTTTGAAGAACGGGTTCTATCCACACTGCCAAGTATTCTTCTTTTTTCATCTCGGCTTCAACTAATGACAAAACTTCTTGGTAATTATTGACATTAGGATGGGGAAGTTTAGTTGAATTGAAATATCCATCTTGAGTATAACTTAATGAGCGAGCTAACATCGATCCATTTCCGAAAAAATGATTAGTGAACGTTAACATTTTGTTAATATTTTTTTCGCGAAGACTTGCTTCTGATTTTACCCAAATTGCTTTGGCAACTTTATCTGTAGCTTCAGATTGGCCAGAAGTTGTATAACCATGACGAAGATCTTCGGGAAGTACAGTTAAAAAATCTTTTACACCACTTAAAAATGCTTCACTTACAAAGTTTGAAAGACAAACTTTATTAATAAGATAAGGGAGCTGTAAATCAAAGTAATCATGGTTGAGGCTTTCAATAGACAGAGGAATTGTCGTTCCCCTACTTAAATGAATGGTTGGTTTTTTCCAATCAACTTTAGTGGTGTAATAAAAAACATCACGATGGTCTTCAAAGTCAGGATAGTCTTCGAGCATATAGTTTTGCTCGATTGCCCCAAGGGACAAGTTAATGTTGATCATTGCACCTGCTAGTCGATCACGATTTCGGCCTTGTATTCGTTTAATTCCTTTAATTATGGCCATTGTCGAAAGGGCGTACTTGAGGTTGCGGCCAAGTCCCGTTTTTTGTAAAGATGGATCTATCGTTACATCGAGCATGTAAAGTGAGTCATGATCTTTAAAATGAGGGTCCATGCGTACACCTCTCTCGAGAGGGTAAAGACCTAAAGGGCCGGCAAAAGCGATTGCCATTAATTTCTTTTTTCTATTTACAAGGCCCAAGCAAATGGCATTTTTATCTAAAACGGTATGTTCAAATTTTTCGATGTCAGTTTGTCTCGCTGGTTCATAAACGTTTTTTTGTAGATTTATAATGCTGTCGCGAAATTCTAAAAAATTAGAAGCATTTATTTCGATGAGCTCGACCTGTAGCGCTTCTACACTTTTATTTAAAAGTTGGTTTATGCTTTCAAAAACAGCTGTCGCTTCAATTTTTTTGCCAAAGACTTTGGCCAGCTTGGTTTTGAGCATTAGCTCATGCCACTGATAAATTTCAGCACTACCTAGGTTATCAGTTTCGGCATGAGTGGGAAGAGGCAACTCAACCTTTAAAAATAGTTCTGAGCAAATAGCGTCTAAGCGATCAAATAAGAAATCAAAATCTTTAGTTCCAAAAGCAGTATTTAAACGAAAACGCAATGTTTGGCTTCCGGCAGGATAGTAGAGAAGTCCATGTTTAAATCTTAGGTCAACAAATTTATTCAATAGTCCAGGATCGATCACATCAAAAGCGAAAGCCATACCATTTATTCGAGGGCGTCTGATAAATTCTGGATATTTTTTAATTAATGCCTCAACTCTTGGCCCAACTTGACTTTCGAGATCCCAAATGCGTGATTGGCACTGATCTAAACTAATCGCATGAGCATATCCTCTAAAAAATGAGGCAACAGAAAATTCTTCACCATAAAAGATTTTTTTAGTTTCATGGTGTGAAAGAACCAAACCGACTTGTGATTTTTTTGCACAAACGACGTAATCCGGATTTAATTGTTCACCACTAAGCCCCTTCATTTTTAACTGACGATGCCAAAAAAATTCTCTCCCTAAATGAAAGCCGGTTTGGACTTCGTCGTGAATGACTGGAACTTTGAACGTTTTTGCCATCAATAAAAGTGCTGTATGAAATCTATCGGAAGAATAGCAATCTCCACCTTCACATTGCATAGGTTCAATTAAGACAGCAAATATATTTTTTGATAAGAGTTGTTCTCTAACTGATAAAAGAACATCAACTTCTTTTTTTATCATCAGATCTTCAGACCAACTAGTTGGTACTTTGAAATTTTTAAGTGAAGCTTCATTCCAGGTCTCGCGCCAGTCTTTGGGAAATTTTACGTTGATTTTGCTGTCATCTAGCTCTGGATACTTCACATACTCTGCTAAGTAATTTTTCCATTCAAATGGTTCACGTTTACTTTTATTCCAAGTGGCCGCGAGAGTGACCATCATTCGACCATGAAATGAACCTTCAAAAGCAAGAACTTTATTTGCTGTCGGATTCACTCGTTTTTGATAACAGTATCCTAACGCAACTTCATTAGCTTCCGCACCAGAGTGTGTTGTTGTGATAAAAGTTTTTGACCAGTTTAACTTTCGCCCTAAAAAATTGACAAATGCTTGCCTAGCTTCTTTAAATTCTTTAGTGGTCGAATCATTTATCCAGCTTTCTAAGAATTGTGCTGATCCAAAAAAAACGGACGGATTGAATCCGTGGCCAAGAGTTGCAATTTGTGAAGCTGCATCTAGAAGGTAATGAGTTTCTCCACTTGAAGATTCGATGGCCATATAAGGCCCGACAGAATCTTTGAGTTTTGTCAGATAGGTTTTTTTCTCTGCCGGAATCATATTTCCAGCATAGTATTTTTTTAGTGTCTCAAGACCTGCTGCTGCATCTTGAGCATTAATTATTGGAAGTTTCATAAGTCTATCCTTGATTGATTACAATATGTCTTTTTTAACAATATTTCCTAGGAACTTTAAATAAGAGTGTCCATTGTTTTCCATCATTTTGGGAAACATTGATATCGGCGTGGCCCCTGGAAAAGTGTTAATCTCGTTAAGTAAAATCTCACCATCATCGGTAAAGAAAAAATCGATTCGAGAAAGGTGACGAAGCTTTAATGCTTTAAAAGCTTTGATTGCATAGTCTTGCATTAACTTGACTGTCTCCCTAGATAAACCGGGGGCAACAATTTCGGTTGTTGTTTTACTGTTGGGATTATATTTTTCTTCATACGAATAAAATTTACTTGGACAACTAATTTCTCCAGGCAAGCTTGCATGGATAGTGCCTTCAAATTCATAGGTAGAGATTTCAAGTTCTCGAGCGTTCACCATTTTTTCCACAAGCACGTATTCTGAATAAGAAAAAGCCTTCTTGAGGGAAGTCTCTAATTCATCTTTTTTAAATACTTGATAGCAACCGACACTTGAACCTTGTGAGGCAGCCTTGACAAAAACTTTTCCATACTTTGCAAAGAGTTCATGCGCTTTAGGAGATTCTTCTAAACTGGTTAAAAAGACAAAGGGTGTATTAGGAATATCAAGAGCATTAAACCAGAGTTTACTTGTGACTTTATTAAAGGCAATTAAACTTGCTTCAGGGCCACAACCTAAATAGGGAAGTGAAATCAAATCGAGATAGGTTTGAATTTCCCCCGTTTCACCAGGAGGCCCGTGAATACAAGGAACAACATAGTGAAGATCACAAAGTATTTCATTGTTAGAGACGAGTTGTCGTTTAAAATTTATTTCAACTGTTTTGCCATTATAAGCAGGCAAGTTTGAATCGATAATTCTGAAAACTTTGTCACTTGATTGAGGCTTTCCTATTTCGACTTTATAAATATTCAAATCGCCAATTTCAAGTAAGTTTTTTTCTAGATATTTTGCTGAGACCAACGAGACTTCGTGTTCCGTTCCACTTCCTCCACAAAGAAGAAGTACATTTTTTTTTGTCATTTTTTACCCTATCCTTAGGCAGTTAATGGTTATTTATCTCAATTTTGCTGGCATTCTTTCCAAGTGAAGTTTAGTAAACATTTCTTTTAACTCCACAATACTTAGTGTTTTCGATCCTGCTTCGCCATAGCCTCTAATACTCACTGATTTATTCTCCATCTCTCTATCACCAATGACGAGCATAAATGGAGTTTTTGATTGCTGAATCTGTCTGGTTTTATATCCCATTGTTTCATTTCTATCATCGACTTTGACTCGAAAACCTAACTCTTTGAGCTCTAATGCCAATGCACGTGAGAACTCAAGATGTTTATCTGTAGACACCGGTACAACGACGGCTTGCTCGGGCGATAACCAAAAGGGAAAAATTCCAGCGATATGTTCAAGATAGACACCTATGAATCTTTCAAGTGATCCCAAAAGTGCACGGTGAATAACGACAGGTCTAACATCCTGGCCTTCTTGATTTGTATATTTTAAATCGAAACGATCAGGCAACTGGAAATCGAGTTGGATTGTTCCTAGTTGATGCCATCTTCCGATTGCATCAGCAATTTGAATATCTATTTTCGGCCCATAAAACGCGCCATCTCCAGCATTAATTTGGTAAGCATGGCCTGATTTATCGAGAGCTCCTTGAAGGGCTTTTTCAGCGATATCCCAAGTTGCATCATCTCCTGCTTTTGATTCCGGCCTAGTCGATAGTCCAATTTTGATTTGATTAAAGCCGAAGTGGTCATAGCAAATGAAAAACATTTCCATTAATTTAATAATCTCAGCTTCTATACCTTCAAGTGAAATAAAAATATGAGCGTCATCTTGGCAAAAAGAGCGCACTCTAGTGAGTCCTGCAACCGCCCCCGCACTTTCATAACGGTGTAAGCGACCAAAATCAGCATAGCGCATTGGAAGGTCACGGTATGAATATTTATAGTGTTTAAACATCAACATGTGACAAGGACAATTCATGGGCTTTAAGGCAAATTCTTTTTTGTCGACTTGAGAAAAATACATGTTTTCTTTGTAGTGCGCATAGTGCCCAGATGTATGCCATAAATCAGAATCTAGTAGCATGGGAGTGATGACTTCATCATATCCATACTTAACATAAATTCTTCTCATGAAAGCGACTAGTTCGTTATAAACAGTTGTCCCTTTTGGCATAAAAAATGGTGAAGCGGGAGCGACTGACTCAAAATGGAAAAGCTCTTGTTCTTTACCCAGTTTTCGATGGTCGCGCTTTTTAGCTTCTTCTAAAAAGATCATGTGGTCTTCGAGTTGCTTTTTAGTTGTGAAACTTACCGCATAAATTCTTTGCAACATTTTATTATTAGAATCCCCCTTCCAGTAAGCACCGGCAGTGTGAAGGAGTTTAAAAAATTTAGGAAGATGCCCTGTATTTTCGACGTGAGGGCCTCGGCACAAGTCGACGAATTCACCTTGTTCATAACAAGAAATTTCTTGGTCTACTGGAATTCCTTCGACAACTTCTACTTTGAGTGGTTGATCTTTCTTTTTCCAAAATTCGATATTTTCATCTCTTGAAAAAACCAGTCGTTTGATTGCGTGTTTTTCATCAATTATCTCATGCATGACTTTTTCTATTTTTTCTAAGTCTTCATCGAGAATTTTTGTATCGAGATCAATGTCATAGTAAAATCCATTTTCAATGACTGGGCCTATGCCAAATTGAGGATTTTGTGTTTTATAAATTCTTGAAATAGCATGGGCCATTAAGTGAGCAGTTGAATGTCGTATAGTGTCTAAGTCGTATTTGGCCATGAATGTCTCCGCGCGAGTGGTCTCTATTACTTTTTTACAGAGTTAGTTTATCAGCCCAAAGTAGACAAATCAATGAGTTGAATCTTACTTTTGAAAAAATCTTACAATGCGCTTTTGACGCTGTAAGAATCACGTGGTATGAATTTCGAGCTTCTCGATAAAACGAGGGCAACCATTCACTCATTTATCGGAGATTGCACCATGGTTACAAGTCAGGATTTGGGATTAAATACAGGTTCAAATACCAGTGAAATAACTCCCTATATAGGTCTTTTGACATCTGATGTGACATTGGGTGATTTGGTCTCTAAAACAGAAGTGGCCAGATCATTTTACCAGTTGGGAAAAGTCTATTACGACAAAGCAGATCTTGCTAATGCAGAAGAGTCATTTGTTAAGGCCCTTACTTTTGCTGATCCTATTATAGATGGTTTTTCAGTTTTAAAAACCTACGGATTCCTCATTCGTATAGCGTCAGAAAAACTTGAAGATTCAAAAGCGCAAAAATACATCAATGAAAGTGACAAATTAATGGATACACTTTCAAGAGCACTTCCCACTTTGAGTTCTGAATATTTTTATAATCTTGGTGTGGTTAAAAATTATGGTGGCAATTTTGAAGAAGCTAAAGCCAATTTCGAACTGGCCTACAAAAAATCAAGTGAAGAAAACGAACCAGAACTTCTTTCTAAATGTTTACTTTCGCTTGCAACGAATGCGTTTTATCGAAAAGATTTAGAGTTGTCACTTCGCTACTTAGACCAACTTAATGACCTCTTAAAAATCATCAAAAAATTCTACCTTTCAGGTGCAATGTATACTTATTACGCGAAGATTTTTATTGAGATGGATGAAAATGATAAGGCCCTCAATTATTACAAACTTGCAAACGAATATCTTCAATCAAAAAAATGCTGGAACCTTTACGGCTATATTCTTTTTGGTAAAGCGACTGCCATGAAAAAAGCAGGCAATTTTGATAGTGCATTAACACTATTTCAACTTGCACAAGAGTCAATCGATACGACTATATTTAGACGTCTTAATCAGTTAATTGAAGCTGAAATTGATGATGTCAATGATTCTACGGTTGATTTATATCTTGATAGAACGAACCGAAAAATTGTTGAAAGATCATTGGGAACAATAGATTTTAAACACCGCTTTGTGCTTTTAGAAATATTATTTTTGTTATCTAAAAATCCAGGAACTTACTACGACAAAGAACAATTAGCGAAGATGATTTGGAAAGATGAATACAATCCTTTAATTCACGATAAACTTATTTATACGTCTGTCAGTCGTTTAAGAAAATTAATCGAGCCAACTGATGCGGACTCAAAAAGAAAGTATATTATTCGCGGTAAAGACGGTTATACATTTAATCCTTTAGCAAAAATTCGCTTTCATATGGAAGTCAAAACAAACTCTGAACGCTCAATCGGAAACGTTGATTTAAGTTCACCTGTGTAATTGTTTGTGCCGGGAAATTTAAGTATTTTTACTCATTCGTCTGAGCTCTCATCGGCCCAGTTTCATGCACTTTATGAATTGGATCAGCATCATTTCCCAATTCCTTGGACTAAACAAGCGTGGCAATCTTACTTTGATTCCCACAGTGATTATCTTATTATGGCCTATTTTGAGTCGAATAGTCCTCAGGTTTTAGGCTTCGCGTTATGGCAAACTTCTGCCGCAGATTCCTTTGCGCATCTTTTAAAAATTGCTGTCGATAGTCATTTCCGGCAAAAGGGAGCGGGAGAGAAAATCATGAAAGCCTCTCTTACGGCCCTCAATTCAAAGCAAATTAAAGATTATTTTCTTGAGGTCGAGGAAAATAATAGTGCTGCAGTGACCCTCTATAAAAAGATGGGATTTAAAACAATTCATAAAAAAGAGAAGTTTTACTCTAATGGCGAAGCTGCATTAATCATGACGCTTAGTATTTAAACGAGCAAATGTTTGCAATTGAAAGAAAATTTGATATAGTCACACCGTTGAGATCAAGAGTTATTTTTTTATTTAAGAAAAGACTAAGTTCTTAACCTCCGAAAATAGTGTAGTAAATGTACTGATTATATATAAGGGTGGATTTTTTATTCCGCCCTTTTTTTTTATTAAATGGGATAAAAATGGTTCTGAAGGGCCCTCGAACTGGAATTGAATTAAAGTTTTTTGAATTAACTCAAAAAATTCTTGCTGAAAATAATCTCGAACTTTACGAGATGGAATGGCATGCACCCTCAGGTAATCTTGTGGTTTTTATTATGAACCCAGAAACCAAAACAGCGCTTTTAGAAGATTGTGTAAAGATAGATAGAGGCTTTAATCCTTACCTTGAAACTGAAAGTTGGATCCCCGAAAATTTTACTTTAGAAGTGTCCTCGCCAGGTCTTTATAGAACTCTTTCGAAAGTTGAACATTTTCAAAGTGCAATTGGTGAAGATGTCATGCTTCATTTAGTGAAGAAAATTGATGAAGAAAAGTACCTTGATTTTCCAAAAGCCATGAGAAATAATTTAAAAATCAAAGTAAAATTAGAAAGTGTAGATGATGATTCCATTATGGTCGATGCCAAAGGCACCCGTATTCACATTCCATTTTTACAAATAAAGAAAGCAAACTTAGAAACGAACTTAAGTGATAATAAAGAATAATTAATAATTAATAAAAAGGAAGGAAGGTTCATATGAATTTTTCAGAGTTAGGCAGAATGATTGAAACTTTAGGAAAAGATCGCGGAATCGACAAAAGAGTCGTTGTTCGTGCAATTGAGCAGGCTTTCTTAGTCACTGCGAGAAAAAAATACGGAATTCAAGGCGAATATGAAACACGTTATAATGACGCAGAAGATGAGATTGAAATTTATCAATATAAAAACGTTGTCGAAAACGTCAAAGATCCAATTATCGAAATCACTATTAATGAGGCGAGAAACCTCGACAGTGAAGTTGAAATTGGTGACCAGTTAGGGATTAGAATTGAAAATCCTAGCTTTACCAGAGTCGATGTTCAGACTGCCCGTCAAATTATTTTCCAAAAAGTAAGAGACGCTGAAAGAGAAATTCTCTTTTCTGATTTCAAACACAGAGAAGGTGAACTGGTTACAGGGATTGCTCGTCGTTATGAACGAGGAAATGTTATTGTCGATCTTGGAAAATCCGATGCAATTTTATCGAGAAAAGAAATTATTCCTGGGGAAAATTTTAAAACTGGCGATAGAATTCAAGCTTACCTCTCTGAAGTTGTTATGACGAATAGAGGCCCGGAAATTCGTCTTTCTAGAACAAGCCCTATGTACTTAGTAAAACTATTTGAAGTTGAAGTCCCAGAAATTCTTGATGGAAATATTGAAATTAAATCAGCGGCTAGAGAACCTGGTCAACGTGCGAAAATTGCCGTTTATACATCAGATCGCGAAATTGATCCTGTTGGTGCCTGTGTTGGTATGAAAGGATCACGTGTTCAAAATGTAGTTAATGAACTTCAAGGTGAAAAAATCGATATCGTTCGTTGGAACTCAGACGTTGAAGTGTTTGCTCGCGCAGCCCTTGCTCCTTCAGAAATATCAAATATCCAAATTGATCATGCTAACCATTCTATGGATGTTGTTGTTGAAGAAGATCAACTCTCACTTGCAATTGGTCGCCGTGGACAAAATGTTCGTTTGGCTGCCATGTTAACAGGTTACAAAATCAACATCATTTCAAAAACTAAGCTTCAAGAAAAAATTAAAAAAGCAGTCACAAGTCTTATGCAGATTGTTTCTGTTTCAGACGCAAGAGCACAAATCATGGTTCAAAATGGAATTATGTCAATTGCAGATCTTGCAGCCATGGACGCAGAAACGCTTTCAGGAATTTTGAGTGGGAATGTAGCTGATGCAGCTCAAGTATTAAAAGACACTCATGAAGCTATTGAAAAAGGTACATTGAATCTTTCTGATGATGAAGAAGAGTTAGTTTCAGCTTCAGCTGTTCCTGCTTATAAAGGACTTCTTGATAAACATAAAGAAGTACCTGTTGATGGAAAAGATAAGTTTTCGGATGCTGAAAGACGTTTAAGAGAAGAATTAGCAGCTTTTAAATTGAAGTAAGTATGAAGTAAAAAAGAGACAAAAAAGAGTAAACGGAGTTAATAATGCCTAAAAAAGTTTTTGAATTGGCAAAAGAATTAGAGATAGGGCCACTTGATTTAGTCGAGTCGCTTAAAGCAAAGGGCTTTCCAGTGAGAAATCACATGGCCGAGTTATCGGATGCTGATGTTGTGTCATTTTTAGCCGCAATTAAAAAAGATGAAGCAAAAGATGATGGAGCTTCAAAAAAGAAAGTTGTGAGAAAAAAAGCACCGACCGTGACTGCCAAAGCTGTTGAAAAAAAGACTGTGGAAAGAAAAGCAGCTCCAGTTGAAGAAGATAATTCTGACAAAAAAGTTACTAAAAAAGCAGCAACTGTTAAAAAGAAATCTACTGTTATTAGACGTAAATCAGATGATGAGTTAGAAAACGAAGATACAGAAACACAGCATTTTTCTGAAACTCAAGACTTTGAAGAAGTTGAAACACTTGAAGAAACAGTTGAAAGTGTTGAAGAGACATTACATGTTTCAGAAGTAGAAGCAGAGCAAGAAGCTGAAACTGTAGTTAGTGCTGTTGAAATACAAGCACCTGGACAAACGGCGAGCACTGGTGGATTGAGAGTTGTCTCAAAACCAGTTAAAAAAGATCAGCCTAATGAATCTGGAGTTATCACTAGAAAAGCTGCTGATAGAGAAGCTCATAAAGAAGAAAAGAAAGCTCAAGCACAAGCGAGTTTTGATAGACCACACCGATTCACTCCGGTTTATACACCTTCAAAAGATCCTTTATTTAAAGAAAATCAGGCAAAAGAAGAAGCTGCCAGAGTTGCAGCAAAAGCTGCACAAGCCCCGAAATATACAACTTCAGGAGCAGTAGCTACGACTGAAGATGAACTTGATTCGAAAAAACGTGGTGAAGAAGAAGAAAATAAAAAACGCATGGGTGGCCTCGCTGCCATGATGACAGGTAAAAAAGCGATTGCGAGTAAAGCTCAAGCAATCGTTATGTCGCGTGCTGAAGAAGAATTAAAGTCCTACACGGCCTTGAGTGGTACTGGTCGACCGATCTATTCACAAATATTAAGAAAGAGAGATTACGTGGGCCCAACTCAACAGACAGAAATTACCGAAGTTAAAGGTTCTAAAAGAGTAGTCCAAATTCATCGTGGAGTTGTCCTAGGAGACCTCGCTCATAAATTGAGTGTAAAATTTAAGGATCTATTAGATGAGTGTCTAAAGCTTAATTTACTAATAAAAGAAACAGACTATGTTGGACCTAAGTTAGCAGCAGATATTTCAGCTCTTTTTAATTATCGAGTTGAAGACCGTGCTTTTAACGAAGAAAAAATTATTGGGAAAGCAGAAGTTTCTGAAGATCAAAAAAGTAAATTTCCAGTTAGACCTCCAGTCGTTGCGATTATGGGTCACGTCGACCATGGTAAAACGACTCTTTTAGATACAATTAGAAAAGATAAAGTTGCAGCTGGAGAAGCGGGTGGAATCACTCAACATATTGGAGCTTATTCAGTAAAAGTTGATGGAGATAAAACCATTACTTTTCTAGATACTCCTGGTCACGCGGCTTTTGGGGCCATGAGACAACGTGGGGCCAATGCTACAGATATCGTCGTGTTAGTTGTTGCTGCCGATGATGGAGTTATGCCTCAGACAAAAGAATCTATTAGGTATTGTGAAAACGCTGGAGTTCCAATCATTATTGCTGTCAATAAGATGGATAAACCAGGTGTAAACCCTGATAAAATTAAGCAAGAACTTACTGAGTTTAATCTTCTTCCAGAAGACTGGGGTGGAACAACTCAATACGTCCACGTATCGGCTTTAAAATCGCAAGGGATTGATGAGTTACTTGAAGCTATTTTACTTCAAGCCGAAATTCTTGATCTTCGAGCTGATTCTAAAGGTCCGGTAGAAGGTGTAGTTATTGAATCAAAAATTGAACAAGGAAGAGGCCCGATGGCTACACTTCTTATTCAGTCTGGAACTTTATATAAAGGGGATTACCTAGTTGTCGGTGAAACCTATGGACGTGCAAGATCTCTTAACGATCATATTGGTGCTCAATTAAGTGAAGCAGGTCCTTCAACTCCAGTTCAAATATTAGGTTTAGAAGATGCACCATCTCCAGGTGATCGTCTGAATATTGTAAAAAGTGAAAGAGAAGCTAAGAAGATTGCTGAAAATAGAGTGAACGAAAGAAAACTTCTTCAAGCAACACCTGAAAAGAAAAAAGTTTCTCTGGAAGACTTCTTTTCCAATGCATCTAAAGAGGGTGAAGAGCAAAAAGTGCTTAACCTTATTATTAGAAGTGATGTTCAAGGTTCATATGAAGCCATTAAGTCAGCAGTTGAATCTTTAGGAAACGCGGAAGTAGGCGTTAAGGTCATTGCTGGTGGTGTAGGGCCGATAACTGACTCTGATGTACAAATGGCTTCGACTGCGGCTGGATTCCTTATCGGTTTTAACATGAGACCAGTGACGAGTGCGAGAAAGCTAGCTGAAGATAAAGGCGTAGACATTAAAAACTATTCTATTATTTATGAACTTATTAACGATGTGAAGCTTGCGCTTGAAGGTCTTCTTGATCCTGAGTTCGTTGAAGAATTTATTGGTAGAGCTGAAGTTCGAGAAGTGTTTAATATTCCAAAAGCTGGAGTCATTGCTGGATCGTATGTCATCGATGGCAAAATTGCTCAAGGATGCGGAATCCGATTACTTCGTAACGGAAAAATTATGCATGATGGGAAATTGTCTTCACTTAAACGATTCAAAGATGACGTTAAAGAAGTTAAAAATGGTTACGAGTGTGGTATTTCCCTTGAAGGTTATATCGACATTAAAGCTGGGGATATCTTTGAAGCGTATCTCATGATACAGAAGAAAAGAACTCTAGAAGATAATACGGGGATGACACATTCTGGTTCTAAAGAATCTAGACCAGTTTTATAAAAAATTATGGCAAAGAAAAATACGAACAATTTTAAAAAAGAAAAATATGAAGAAAGGCTGTTGAATGAAATCAACGGCCTTCTCCGTAGCGGAACTAATGATGTAAGGCTTGCTCGTGTTTCTGTGACTAAAGTTGAACTTTCTCCTGACTACGGATATGCAACAGTTTCATGGGATACCTATGATTCAGGAACTCGCGGAGATGCCAAAGTGGCAATTGAATCGGCCACTGGGCGTATCAGATCAGAGCTTGCAAAAGTACTTGAAGTTCGTCACGTTCCTGCACTGACTTTTATTTATGACAATCAGTTCGAAGAAGAAAAAAAGATTATGGATCTTATAAATCGCGAACGCGATCTTCAAACAAAAGAATAATCCTTAAAACTAGTAAGAAAAGTTTTGAAATTAGATTACCAAAAATTTCCCTTAATTTTTAATGCCTACAAGCCAGTAGGGGTCTCTTCATTTAGCGTCGTTCATCATTTTAAGAAAAATCTCAATTATGATTTTGGAAAAATTGGTCACTTCGGAACACTTGATCCTTTTGCTGAGGGAGTTCTGATGATTGGAGTTCAAGGGGCACAAAGGCTCAATGAATACATACATGAACTATTACCTAAAACCTATTTGGCAACAGGGATTTTTGGACAAAAAACAACATCTGGTGACCACACAGGAGAAATCGCCCAAAACCAAGAAATTAATCGTGAGTTTCAAATTAAATCTAAAGAAGAATTAGAAAATTTTTTAAAAGAAAAATTTATGGGAGAGTACTGGCAGTCTCCGCATAGTATCTCGGCCACCAAATTTGAAGGTAAGCGGCTTTATGAACACGCCTTATCTGGAAGAATTATTACTAAAGATAAAGTTAAGCGTGAAATATTAGACTTAACTATTGTGAGTTATAATTATCCTGAATTAGTCTTTTCAGTGACCGTCAGTTCAGGAACATACGTTCGGAGTTTGTTTGAAGAAATTGCGGTGATCACTGGAGGAGTTGGCCATTTAAAAAATCTTAAAAGAACAGCAATTGGTGAAAATTTGTCATCAGCTTCTTTGACTAAAGAACAATGGCCGGTCAAAGAAAATTCATTTGATTTAGAAAAATGGGGTACTCCACTAGATAAGGCATTGCGCTTAAATCGACTTATATTATCCCAAGAGCAAACAGCTAAATATCTACAAGGTCAACGAATGAAAGTCTCCGAAGTAGAATGTTTGTTAATGAGCACAGATCTTCCTGTCGCCTCATCTCTACTCTTTTGGGTTTATAACCCAGATGGCCACCTGCTTGGACTCTCTAAATTGGAGGAAGGCCAGTATATGGCCATCTTCAATTTGAGATTGGCCATTCTACAGTTGCTTTAAAAAGAATTTAAATTTGCTAATCGTGTCGTTATTTTTTTCCTAAACATCTCAAAAACTTATGTTAAAATAATCCAGTCTATAATTGATTATTTAACTCGTTTTTAGGGAGCTTAAGTGAGCACAACTTATATTGCCATGATTGTGGCGATTCTTATGGGATTTGGTTTATTGCTTGGTATTGGTCTTTTGAGCCTACTTTCTGGAGCGCTCAACTTTCTTTTTGTTAAGCCTCGATTTGATTTTTTAACAAGTCAGCACGGAGAAGCAGGATTTGCTTTTACTTGTAAATGGGATCAAGACGCAGAACCAGTTCGCTTTGACCGAGTAAGAGTCCATTTATTTAACCCTTTTGGTTTACCTACTGAAGTAGATATTACGAGAGATTTTAATGGAGCAGACACGGATTTTGCTCGAGACGTAGAAATGGGGGAAAAATTTAAAACAATTTTTTCTGCCACTAACCTTGAAAAAGCTTCTATCGAAATCGAAGTGATTGCTTCAAGAGACAATGTCACTCACATTCATTCAATGAAAGCTTTAGAATTCGTGAATAAAATAAAAAATTCTTCAAAAACTCTTGCTGATGTAGAAGAGAGTTTTGTTGTAGTAAAAGAAAAAGCTCGTTTTGAAATTCCAGAAAGAACTTTTATTTCACCTCCACTTCCTAAGACGGCCAAACAATTAAAAATGGCCAGTAATCCAATGTTTGCTGGAGACTTCGCAGGAGCAGCACTTGCCGGCGGTGCTGCAGCACCAGCAGCAGCAAACTATGCCGTTACTAAAGTTTGGATCGAACCTGGTTGTATTGTTTGTGACGCTTGTGAAGCGATTGCTCCACTAGTTTTTGAAGTTACAGATTCAACTTGTATTATTCGTCCTGGAGCACCACTTGATGACGGATTAAAAATTCAAGATGCTGCAGAAGCCTGTCCAGTTGAAGTTATTAAGTACACAAAAGTAGGATAATTATTAAGCTTCTAAAATATTTACTATTGAAAGGCCCTCTTAATGAGGGCCTTTTTTTGGAGCATAAAAGAATGACAATTAAAAAAGTTCTCATCTTAATTTCAATTTTTTCTTCTTTTCAAGTTTTTTCAAAAGAATGTCTAACGCACAAAAATTTAAAAATCTGTGTAGGTGATAGGGCCGCTGCAGATAATAGTGATGGCGAAATAATCGGAATTAGTGAAAATCAAATTTCACTTGATTTCACTAACAGTTCTACAAATAAAAAGGGCGTCAAAACTTTTAAGATTGATCAAGTGTTTTTTAATGGATGCCTTGAAGGTATTTGTACCAATAAAATTGGAGTTGGCTTAAATGATGAGGGGGAGATAATAGGTGTTAATCCAATTGTTAAAAAAATTGCAATCAAACTTGCTTTAAAAAAGGGAATCTTTTCGGTAATAAAAAACTTTGATTTTAAAGATGTTACGATGAAAGAAGGATGTCTCGGCCCATATTGCATTGGAGACCTAGCAACTTATAAAAATTTTGATGGAGTAATCAATGGGATTAATTTAAAAGCAAAAAAAATTTCGCTTAATTTTTCTGGTGGTTCATCAAAGTACACTGGAATTGGAACATACGATATTGAGATGGTAGGAATAGGTAAAGGTTGTTATCAAGGACTTTGTATTGGAGATCTTGTTGTTTGTCGTGAATTAGAAGGAAATCTTATTTCACTTAATCCTTATTTAGGTCTTGCTTATGTTCAAAATAAAACCATTCAGTTTGATTTAATAAAAAATATAACAGTGAAGAGCTTAAATCAAAGCATAAAAAAAGACTCTTCATTAAGAACAATTACAACTTTATTTGATTTTAGAAAGTCATTTTAGTTTTTAAAATTCTCAATAATTTTTGAAGTGAAGAGTTTTTTAAATCCTTCTTCGTTTTCTTTCCAAATAGATTCCAGCGTGACTGATTCAGAAAGTACTGGGCATTCAAAAGTCAGAACTGGGGATTTAAATTCTTGTGGCCCAAATTCTCCGAGAGAACCAGGAGTCGGGTGAGTTAAGAAGTCAGCTTCAATTGGATATTTGTTAAAGCTTGCTAAAAAGTCAGCAATTTCTTTACAGGCACCATTGTAATTAATCACTGGATACCATGAATGGAAACTTAAAATAAATCGTGGTGGATACTGTTTAAAAAGTGAAACGAGAAATTGATTTTCTGGTTCTGAAAGAGGAGATGATCCTGGAAAATATTTTTCTTCACGCGCCTCTGGAGTCCATTGAGCACTCGGCAAATTGCGATTCAAGTCAACACCATTGGCATTGACCCGACTTTTAATTTTAAATCCATCGACATTAACGACTGGAACAATGATTAATGGTAAGTCGACTTCATTGGTCTCAGCAAGCCAATTAAATAATTCTTGGGCCAAGTGGGCCCCTTCTACTTCGTCGCCGTGAACTGCACCAAGAATATAGTTATATTTAGGCGCATCCAAGACTGACTTGAAGGCACTAATCTTTTCACCTTTAACACTTTTTCCGCTTGGTAGTTCTGTAAATTTCATAAATTAATTGATCCTTAATTCGATTTAGTTAAGACGTAAACAGCAGACTGGCCGGGAGTTTCTTCAACTTCAATTTCTAGTTCATTAAATTCGAAGTTATACTGAGCCAAGACATCATTTTTTATTTCATTAGCGATATACACTGCAATTCTTTCTGCTGAAGTGTTTTCGATAGGCAGGAGTAATACATCAGATTTTGGAATACTGAAGAAACTTTCGTCTTTTGTGATGATATTGTAATTAGTATTTTTGTCTTCAATGATGAGTGAAGAGTTTAATTTGGGAATCAAAAGTTTATGATCAAGGCGATCACAAATATTTCTCACAATTGGTTTTATATTCAGAAAATCAAATACCATATCATCATCAAGCTCCGGAGCGTTTCCTTTGACTTGAACGCGGTAATTATGACCGTGCAAAGGCTCTCTTGACCCATCTTTAAAAAGCATAAAGTGCGAAGAGGCAAAGTTAAAATATTGTTTATAAACACGAATAGAAAATGTAGTCTTCATGCACTATAAATAACATAATTGCTTTTAAAAGAATATTAATTAAACTAGAATTTCCGTAGCATGAAAAAATCAGAAGTCCTTAAAATTCTTAAAAAGTTACGTGTTGTTTACCAAATGGAAGCCACAGGACTTCAAGCAATCGATGTACTTGAAGAGCTCTCTAAAGGCCTTATCGACTCCAAAGAAATCACCCCATTAAATTGGTCATCTCCACTACCTTTACCTAATGAGATGCAAGAGCTTAAGAGTGCTTATGCGGTCTTTGCCGATGGTGCTTGCCGTGGAAATCCAGGGCCTGGTGCTTGGGGGGTCATGATTCAAGACGCACTGGGTGAAGTCATATTAAAATCGTCAGGAGTAGATGTTCCAACGACCAATAATAAAATGGAACTTGAAGGTGTCATTCGCGGTTTAAAAGGACTGATTGAAAAATGGATTGAGGATGGAACTTCAGATCGTCTAAGTCCTGTTTTTGTCTACAGTGACTCAAAATACGTGACTGAAGGGATTTCTTCTTGGGTGGCCGGTTGGAAAAATCGTGGTTGGAAAAAAGCTGATGGCAAAGAGCCTGAAAATATAGTTTTATGGAAAGAACTCGATATGCTTAAGTCTCAGTTTGAGACAATCCAATTTATTTGGGTCAAAGGTCATGCTGGTCATCCTCAGAATGAATTGTGTGATCAAATGTGTAACCTCGCTCTTGATGAAGCAGGATTCTAATTTTAATTGTATTAAACAAATTTTTTATTGAGGAGTTTTAATGCGTGTCTTATTGCTCGTAAGCTTATTTTTTATGGCCAGTAGCTGTGCTACAAATAATTCATCTCATAATCCTCGGGAATATCAAATTGGTGCTTATTTATGGCAGCAGCATAGTGGTGAATACCGCGCTTTAACTTATCAAGCTTATAATACGGCCCGCTTAAAAATTGAAAGAGATTTACTAGATAAGCATAATAAAAAACGTGCCGTTATTTTCGATATTGATGAAACTGTACTAGATAATTCTTTTGGTGGCGCCAGAGAAATTAAGGACAGCAAAGCTTGGAGCGAATCCTTGTTTGCCGATTGGGTAAAGCTAAAAGAGGCCGTGGCAATTCCAGGAGCGCTTGAATTTATCAATTTTCTCACCAAAGAAAGAGTTGCAGTATTTTATGTCACGAATCGTACTACAGAAATGTATCAAGATACGTTCGATAATCTGGTCAAAGAGGGTTTTCCAGTCAATAAAGAAAATCTGATTATGATGAATAGAGAAAAATCTAAAGAGACTCGTCGTTTAGATATTTTAAAAAGCTATGAAGTTGTCTTATATGTAGGTGACAATTTAGGGGACTTTAATAAAGCATTTGACACCAAGAGTAAAGCTGAACGCAATGGAGCTGTTGATCAAATGAAAGAGCTTTTTGGCCACAAATTTATTATTCTTCCTAATCCTTTGTACGGAGATTGGGAAAGAATTTTTCCATACGACAAATCTAAAATTGAATTCTTAAAACTCACACCTTGATCTTTAATCTTTTGAGCATTAACGTATTAGGGTAAACATTACTGTTCACAATTTTTTACAAAGGAATGAAGAAATGAAAAAGATTCTCTTACTCGCTCTTATTGGAGCATTGTCTTTTGGTTGCTCTAAAGGAAAAGATCCAAAAACTGAAGAAGAAAAAACGTTTTATGCTGTCGGAACAATGTTTGGTTCACGACTTACTCAGTTAGCTTTAACAGATGCTGAGTTAGATTCTCTAGCAGCAGGTCTTCGCGATTCAGCTAAAGGTGAAAAACAAAAAGTTGATCCTATGGCGTACCAACAAAAAATTCAAGATATGTTCAAAGCCAGAATGGAAAAAATGGCAGTCGACGTAAAGAAAAAAGGAAACGAGTTTATTGATAATTTCGTAAAATCTGAAGGGGCGACTAAAACAGCTTCTGGTTTAGCATTTAAAGTTGTTAAAGAAGGAACTGGGCCATCTCCAAAAGAAACTGACGTAGTAAAAGTTCACTATCACGGGACATTAACTGATGGATCAGTTTTCGATTCATCTGTAGAAAGAAAACAAGAAGTTTCTTTTCCGCTTAACAGAGTTATTCGTGGGTGGACTGAAGGTCTTCAAACTATGAAAGTTGGTGGAAAATCAAAATTTGTTATCCCTTCAGAGTTAGCTTATGGTGATGCTGGTGCACCACCTAAGATTGCTGGTGGCGCAACATTAATTTTCGAAGTTGAACTTCTTGGAATTGAAAAAGCAGCTCCAGAAGCAGCACCTGCTCCAGCTCCTAAAAAGAAGTAATTTAATCTTTTTTAAAAATCTATAAAACGAAGCCTCTCTGTTAATTCAGAGAGGCTTTTTTATTTGAGGGATTTTTTCATGCTAAAACTCACTTTTTATGTTCCTTTGGACTATAAAGATATTGTTAAAGATGCACTCTTTGAAGTTGGTGCTGGTAAAATTGGGGCCAATGACAGATGCTCATTTGAGGTTCTTGGCTCTGGTCAATTTAGGCCACTCATTGGGGCGAATCCAAGTATAGGAAAAATCGGAAGTATCGAAAAAATTATTGAAGCCAGGGTTGAAATGGTCTTTGATGATACTATAATGGAGGAGGTCATAAGTGTATTGAAGCGAAGCCATCCTTATGAAACACCGGCATTTGATATTATGAGATGCATGGATCTCTAGCATCTTGCAATAGGGAGGATAAGTATGAAAATTTTTTTAATCTCTTTTTTAATTTCTTTTATTCTTTCTTCAAATATATCCCTTGCTCAAAATACCAATGATGAGCAATTAAAGCGTCAAATAGATGAAGTTATGAAGGCCAGAGACGAGATGCTTAAATCCCTTATGGATGATTCTTTTTCTGGGGAATTTGAAAAGAGGATGGAAGATATCATGAAGCGCTTCGGAGGAATTGGACCTGGAAATCCATTTGATAAGTCTGACTCCCTAGCAATTGGCAGTTACAACTGGGAAGAAACACCAACAGAAAAAATTCTCAAAATTAAAGTGACTCAATCAAAAGATCAGCCTCTTGATATTAAAATTGAAAATGGAATGATTAGTATAAAGGGCATTGCTGAAACACTGAGTGGGACAAGTGCTAACAAAATTAAAAGTCGCATGAATTTTCAAAAGTCTTTTAGCTTACCAACTGATATTGATCAAAGTAATCCCGAGTTTAAGAATAATGAAAAACTTGGGGAGTTATGGATAACATTTAAAAAAATCATGTCGAAAAAATCTCCAAAACCAGTTGAAGAACGCATTCCTGTCAAACCAACTGATCAAGATATAAGTATATAATATCGTATCCGACTAAAGCTTTTTCCTCAACAACCGATAAGTCTTTGAGATCTTTATAAGTAAAGTGACCGGAGAGGTTTTTATTAAAAACATGTTGAAATTAATATGTCTTTTTAGTGTTTCACTAATATATCAAAATGTTTTTGCTCTTGAAGAAACCTATTTTAAAGATAAAAAACTGGATGTTCCTTACAGAGAAATGGGAATAATTATTAGTAAAGATGGCTTTTTTCCCAATAGAATCGTTGTGTATAAAGGTGAAAAAGTGCGTTTTTTTGTGACGAGTGCAGGTGTCGAGTCAGCTTGTTTCAACATTCCCGACAAAAACGTTTTCACGACATCGGGCAAAGATAAAATTGCTGAAAGTGAAGTTTTCTTTGATAAAGTTGGAATTTTTCAATTCAATTGCCCTAATAATACCTTTACTGGCAGAGTCATGGTTTTAGAGAAAGCTTCCGATAGATTAGAGTCAGAAAGAAGAGGTCTAGCTTCTGATATGGTAAAAATCTGGAAACCAAAAGAGACGCCAAGCGAATGGGTCCAGATTAAAAGAGAAGACTTAAAAGAGGATTATATAGATTTGGATCGAGATCGATTGGATTCAAATGATTCTAAGATCGCTCCAAAAAATCAAGAAAGAGAGACTATAGGATTTGGTGGACGTGATTTAGCGATGGAGAATTAATTTTTTATGTCATCAGTATTTAAGGACGCCATTGATCAATTTTTGTATCCCATCAAGGAGCTTCTTGAAGATCCAGGGGTATCTGAAATTATGATTAACGGGCCGAAAGAAATATTCGTTGAAAAAAAAGGTCTTGTTTATAAAACGGATGCTCAATTTCATAATGAAGAAGCTCTCTTGTCCGCGATGAGATCAATTGCTCAATCTGTTGGGAGACGAATCGATAAAGACAACCCTCGCCTCGATGCGCGACTTCCGGATGGTTCTCGAATTCACGTGGTTCTCCCACCGATGGCAAAAAATGGGACAACAGTTGCGATTCGTAAATTTTCAAAAGAAAAGCTGACTCTTAATGATTTAATTACTTTTGGGTCTCTTTCCAAAGATGCTGCAAGATTTTTAGATATTTGTATTCACCTTGGAAAAAATATTATTGTTTCAGGCGGAACTGGATCTGGAAAAACAACGATGCTAAACGTTTTGGGATCAAGAATCCCAAAAACTCAAAGATTGATCATCATTGAAGATGCAGCTGAACTTCAAGTTAAAGCAGAGCATGTGGTGAATTTTGAAACGAGAAAAGCAGATGCCGAAAGAGGTACAACAGAAGTCACTATAAGAGACTTAGTTGTGAGTGCCATGAGACTTCGCCCCGATAGAATTATCGTCGGAGAGGTAAGGGGTGAAGAGGCCCTAGATTTAATTCAAGTCATGAACACAGGCCATGATGGATCAATGGGGACAGTTCATGCGAATAATCCTGTTGATGCTTGCACAAGACTTGAAACCTTATGCCTGATGGGAGATACGAAAATTCCCGCCGATGCGATTAGAAAAATGGTGGGTTCAGCGATGCAAATTATCGTTCAATGCTCGCGTTTTCATGACGGTGGAAGACGGACATCACATATTTCAGAAATTATTGGTATAGATAAAAATGGGAATTATATTTCGAGAGATATTTTTAAGTGGATTCAGACAGGTAAAGATCCAGAGAGTGGAAAATATATTGGAGAAATGGTTTCATGTAATTATGTGCCAACTTTTTTTGAAGATATTGTTGTCAATAAACTTCCATTTCCAAAAAGTAATTTTTTAGCCCCAGAATGGTACAATCAAAAATTGCGTGGGGAAAAAGGCGAAGCGGCCTAAAATTCTACATCAATTCCTTCAGGCCCAATTTCACAGGTAACTTCCAAAGACTCTTCTTTTTTTGCTTCAATAACAATATTTTTTAAGTCCTCTACCGAGATCTCGGGATCGAGGTCAAAATCTAATGAAATTGCATTGACTAAATTGTGAAGTACTTCATAGTCACGTAGAGTTTTAAATTGATCTACTTTGATAGTTAGAGTGTAGGTGTGATCTTTGGCATCTTGAACAATATCTATTTTCACATGGTTCTCCTAAAGGCCATTATTAGAACTATTATAGCAACGACTTTTAAATTTTGAGCAATAAATTAAGTTTTTTTATTTTTTTGGCAAAGACTTCACGATATTTCAGCAGATTGCTTGAATAATTGAGTGTGGTTTGGGAAAATAAGGCAATGAGTTTAAAACAAGAAAAAGCCGATTATATATGTCAAAGACTTGAGGAGCTCTATCCAGAGACTCCCATCCCTCTAGATCACAGTGACTCATATACACTTTTAATAGCAGTCTTATTAAGTGCTCAATGCACAGACGAAAGAGTTAATAAGATCACTCCACATTTATTTAAAAAGGCCAATAACCCCTATGACATGGTTAAATTGAGTGTTCAAGAAATTCAAGACATCATCAGACCCTGCGGCTTATCCCCACGAAAATCAAAAGCCATTTTTGATTTGTCGGCCATTATTATCGATAAGCATAAGGGGATCGTTCCTGCCAGTTTTGAAGCCTTAGAAGAACTTCCCGGTGTCGGTCACAAGACGGCTTCTGTGGTGATGGCCCAGAGTTTTGGAGTCCCGGCATTTCCAGTTGATACCCATATTCATCGCTTGGCCCAACGTTGGGGACTTACCAGTGGTAAAAATGTAGAGATAACAGAAAAAGATTTAAAAAAAATTTTCCCGCGAGAAAAATGGAACAAACTTCACCTACAAATCATTTTTTACGGCCGAGAACACTGCTCAGCTCGTGGTTGTGATGGACTTATTTGTGAGATTTGTTCGACCGTAAATTTTTTAAGAAAGACAGCGGTTACAACCAGAAAATAAATTTATTAGGCGTGAAATCCTTTGGCCAATACAGAAAGAAGATTTATGAGCTGGTCAAAGATTTCTCTTTTTTTAAGGGAGTAATCCCCCATCAAACTAGGTTTTAAGTTTTCGAAATTCTCGCCATCTTTTTTGTTGTAAATGAGAACTCTCAGATTGTGATCATTGAGCAATAAAAAAGTGATATCGAGATTAAAAGTGATGAGCCTTATTTCTCGCATTTTAGTTTTGGGATTAATGCCACAAAAGAATGTGGATTGAAATAAAAAATCAGGGTTAGTAAGACTTTCTAAGATGGCCTTTTCTAAATATTCAAAACTCACTCGCAACCATTCTAATGCTTTTTCTTCATTTTCCATTTGCCTAGGAGAAAATTCACCGAGATTAAGCAGTTTTTTAAATTGTGATATTTCCTGTTCAATAAGTTGATCAATTGAGCGATTAAATAGTCGTCGAATTTCTTGTATTTCTTCACTTGAATGAAGGGAATGAGAGTAAATTGGTTTGTTGTCTATAAATAAGGATTGAAATAAATTATCGGGAAGTTCTGCCATTATGACTGAAAATAATGGGACCTTTTTTTTTGAGTCAATTGCTGGTGTCATCACTAGCTCTTTGGTCAGCTGACTGCCATGATGTGTTCTAGAATTTACGGCCAGTGCAAGCCAGTAATTAGTGTTTTGGCTGTTTAATAAGATGAGCTCTTCGTAAAAATCAAGTATTTTATCAAAGGTATTTTTTTTGAAAAATTGAAAAACCATATTATTACCTAAGCATAAAACGATATTACTCTTAACATTAATTAAAACTTTGTTTAAGATAATCCCACTTGATTAGAATGTGGATAAAAAAATGATTGTCTCAGACAAGTTATTACATCGACCTAAAATTGGCGTTTTTGATTCAGGAATCGGTGGATTTAGCGTGCTTACAGAGCTATTTGTAGTTTTTCCTGAAGCAGATTACTTTTATTACAGCGATGATGCTTTTGCTCCCTATGGACCTAAAACAGACGAATTCATTACTCAGAGGGCCTTTGTCATAACTAATGAGTTGCAAAATAAAGGTGCTGAACTCATTGTGGTGGCATGCAACACAGCAACGGCTGCCAGCATTGATGCTCTTCGTGGTCACTTTCCGAAATTAATATTTGTAGGAGTAGAACCTTACCTCAATGCCTATTATAAAGAGACAACTCCTAGCAAAATGGCCGTTATAACTACTGAATCAACTGGTAAGTCGGAGCGTTTTAAAAGACTCAAAGAACGCCTGGATCCACTTAAATTAATTGATCATTATTCACTTAAAAATCTCGCACGGCATATAGAAGAATTGTATTATAATAAAATTTCTAACACAGATTTTGAAAACAATCTTGAAGCTGATCTAGCTGACTTAAAAATGCATCACTATACTCATGTTATTTTAGGATGCACTCACTACCCACTTATAAAGCAAAAAATAGAACACGTCCTCCAAGCAAAAGCACTGAGTCCCTGTCCTTATGTAGCCGACCGAGTGAGAGAGCTTTTATTGAATGTGACAAGTCCCCAAAAAATTGTTTCTAATACGTTTGATTTTTATTCAAGTGCAAACCCCATATGGATCCAAAAAAGTCGACATGATTTTTTAGGTCCTTTTAATTAAATAAGGAAATATTATGTCTAAAATTAAATTGATCAAAGCTCGACAAATTCTCGATTCTCGTGGAAATCCAACGGTAGAAGTTGATGTCCAAACTGAAGCAGGTTTTCTAGGAAGAGCAGCAGTGCCATCAGGTGCGTCTACTGGATCAAAAGAAGCTTTAGAATTAAGAGATGGTGATAAATCTTACTACGTAGGCAAGTCTGTATTAAAGGCAGTAAAAAATATCAATGAAGTCATTGCACCAAAAGTACTAGGCTTAGAAGTGACAGATCAAAAGAAAATTGACCTCCTTATGTTGGAGCTTGATGGAACAGAAAATAAATCGAAACTAGGTGCTAATGCAATTCTTGGTGTTTCGATGGCAGTGTGCCGTGCAGGTGCTCTTGATAGTAAAATGAGCCTGGTGCAATACTTATTTGAAAAATGTAATGCACCCAATATGCATAAAAAATTAATCATGCCGACTCCACTAATGAATATTATTAACGGGGGGTCACACGCTTCAAATAATCTGGATATTCAAGAATTCATGATTGTTCCGCATCTTAAAAAATCCTTCGCTGAAAATCTAAGAGCTGGTGTAGAAGTTTTTCACGCCCTAAAAAAGGTTCTTACTGATTCACATTACTCAACTAATGTTGGTGATGAAGGAGGTTTTGCTCCTGATTTAAAATCTCATGAAGAAGCGATTGATTTAATTTTAGTTGCAATAAAATCTGCAGGATATGTCCCAGGTGTGGATATCTCTCTTTCACTAGATGCTGCCGCTAGTGAATTTTACAAAAATGGTAAATACCAAATGCAGGGAAAAGATTTCTCAACTCTTGAGATGATTAATTATTATTCAGATTTATGTGCAAAGTACCCGATCTATTCTATTGAAGACGGACTTGATGAAGGGGACCATCAGGGTTGGATTGAATTAACGAAAGTTCTAGGTTCAAAAGTTGTATTAGTTGGAGACGATTTATTTGTCACTAACAAGAAAATTTTTGAAGCAGGAATAAAGGTTGGAGAGGCCAACGCAATTTTGGTTAAGGTCAATCAAATCGGAACTTTGACTGAGACTTTTGAGGCGATGCAGTTAGGATTTGATAACAACTACAAGGCCATCATCTCACATCGTTCTGGTGAAACTGGAGATTCGTTTATTGCGGATCTAGCTGTTGCAACTGGTGCGGCACATATTAAAACTGGCTCAGCAAGTCGCTCGGATAGAATGGAAAAATATAATCAACTTCTACGAATAGAAGAAGAACTTGGAGTTAATGCGATTTATTTACCAGTTAAATAAATTCATTTAAGAGAAGTTCCCTCTCTATTGGAGTTTGTTGAGACAACACAAATCAATAAGAGAGGGAATCTTGTTTTCTTTAAAAAAAAATAAGACAGAAAAAATATTTAATTCAAAAAATGAAGATGGTCATTTTCACGATCAGCTTTTTTTTCATGACATGATTAATCTTACTCATGGTCTCTTATTGTTTATTGATCAAAGAAATATAAGCAATAACACATTAAATTCTGCGGATCTTCTGTTAATTAAGTCGGAAATAAAAACTCTGCAAAGTTTACTTCGCGACCATTTTAAAATGAAGCATAAAAACTTGCTCTCTTCGCCAAGCTTTATTGATGTTTTTGAATTAAAAAATGTGATTCACTCATTAATAGGTACCTACCTTAAAGAAAAACCAGTAAATACGTCTATTATAATTGATCCAGATGCTGAAAAATTTTTTTCAATTCAATTTTCAAATTTTTATAGAATTTGTAATAATTTAATTAAAAATATTAGTGAATCTGAAGGAAGTGAAATCGATTTAAAATTTTCGGTGACTATATTGGGGTTAAAAATTGAATCAAGTAATACACTTAAGGAACACTTGGATTCAAACTTACCAGAGTATTTAGAGAGGGTAATATTAAATGAAAAAAATATTCAGTCAGAAGGCCTTGGTATTGAATCCATCCATCAATTGACTAAAGACTGTGGAGGGACTTTTAATTTTGAAATTCAAAATAATATTTGGATCAATAAAGTTTTTTTGCCTAATCTTTTAAGTCGTGAGGATAAAAATGCCTCTAAAAAAGCAGCTTAATATAATACTTGTCACGATCCTTTTATATTTTTAAGCTATAGTAATGAAGATTCAATTTTCTCTTCTTGTTTTAATGGTGACAATTTTTTCCTCACCACTTTTTTCAGCAACACCTCACAGAGGGAGTGCCGAACTCTTAAATCCAGAAGCGTATTCTATAAATGCCTCAACAACACTTTATCAATCTAGTGCCTTAATTGACAATGACGGTGTTGAGACTGCCTATCCCGAAGGCTCCGCTTACCGAATTATCGATGCTGATCTGACATTTCGTTATGGATTTAGTAAGAAATTAGAGTTGGGTTTCACTGGGCGATTTCGAAGCGTGAGTTCAATGCTTAATGATGAAACCTCAGAAAGCTCAGGCCCAGAGTCACTTGGACTTGAAATTAAATATTCCTTTCCGAAAGTTAAAAATATGACTTATGCCATTGGTGCTCATTATAGACAAACATTATATGCTAATGGTCTATTTGATTCTGCAGTACTTATTCCTTCCGATACGCTTATTTTAGGAGACTCTGGTAGTGAATACGGAGTTGACTTATTTATGACGAATAATTTGAAGCCCTGGAAATGGGATTTAAAATTAGGTTATAATTCTCCTGCTAATGATTTAAGTAGTGAGATAGATTATCGAGCTGAAATTATTTATCTTTTTTCAAGTGTTAATCTATTTATGGGTGTTGAAGGTATAGTGTCTTTAAATAGAGACCAATACACAGATGATCCTGCACTGAAACCTGTTCAGGCCACAGGTTCAACACGTCTTTTTAATAGTCTTAATCGTCAAAAACTTGCACCTTTTGGTGGAGTAAATTTCAGTTTAAATAAGCTTACATTCACTTTGAAAGGTCAAAGTGTCATGGCCGGCAGATCAACTGATAAGGGACAATCGATTAGTTTGGGACTTAGTTGGAATTCAACTGGTGTTACTGATGAATCTATTAAAATCGACAGTTTTAAAGAATATATTGTCGATGGTTCGGTGTTAAAAGTTTCGGCCCGAGGAAATTTTATTAGGGTAGACCAAGGTCTTTCAACAGACGTAGAAAAAGGAATGAAATTTGATATATACCAAACTGATTATTTTGGTGGAAATGTTCTTGTGGGCTCAGGAATAGTTTTCGACGTGGGAGTGGATTGGTCGGTTATAAAACTCACCAAACGCTATAATCAAATTGTTATCAAGCCTGGTTTCGCTGCCAGAGGGTATTAGCCATCTAGGTAGAATTTATCTGTTTTCATTCATCAGTCTTCGTGTAAAATTAAATTATTATTTATTTAATTCTCATTAATGAGGAAAACGCATGAAAATTTCGCATTTGCTTTTATTAGTTCTTTCACTTCTTGTTTCTGGAACAGTTTTTTCCAAAACGTTTTCAAGTCAGTTTTCTGAATTTGAATTACCAAACGGATGGGATTGCGCACTTGAGGGTTCGGAATGGGTATGCCAAAGCGATAACAAAGATAGAAAAAAAGAAGCAATTATTATTTTAGCTGCAAAATACCGAGGAGAACAAGATTCTCTTGATCAGTACCAGGCCTATTTAAAAGCCGCGAAATCTTTTACGCTTCCTGGTGGGAAAATTCAAATTTCAGAGGCTAAATCAGTCACGGTTCGAGAGATCAATGGACAACGATGGGTAGATGCACTTCATCTTGCTAGTGAAGTTCCAGGTTTTTATACAAGGTATCTTGCAACAGTTAAGGATTCATTAGGTATTGCTGTAACTTTTTCAGTTGCAAAAGATCATTACGACTCTTATCAAGAAATTTTTGAAAAAATAATTGCGACATTAAAAGTTTTCGATCAAAAAGCGGCATCTGGAGAAACTTGGAAAGCGAAAAGTGCAGAAGGTGACTTAATTGGTGATGGAACCTATATTCCTGATCAAGGTACACAAGCAGATATTGGAATGCAAAAGAAAGCCTCAGGAAAAGGAGGCGATGATTCTACTGAAACTATTATTGGTCTCTTATTGGCCGCTGCAGTTGTCTTCTTCTTAATAAAAATGAAAAAGAAAAAGAAATAAAATTCACGCACAAAGGGAGGTATTTTATCTCCCTTTTTTTACAAAATATTTAATCGTCTTAAATTTCTAAAAACAAATGCCTCTCTTCGAGATTCTTCATAAGACCGTACCTTCTTCCAATCTGTTTCTTCTGGAGAGTTATAAATTACGTCTTTGAGTATGTTTGGCTGGTCTGGTGCGTAGGGAGAATTTGTTGCGTTTGTAATGGCCTCATCTTTAGAAGAGGCGCTAAGATCATTGGCCAGCTTGAGTTCATTTTTAATTTGCTTGAGTTCACGAACATCTTCTCGCCCGGTGCTCGATTCCTGGGCCCTGTAAAATGAACGCATTAGATTAAGTTTAGAGATAGAATCCGCCATAGCTGACTATATCGGTCGGTTAGCGGGAAAGCTTTAGTTAAATAGAAATAATTCACTAAATTTCACAAATTACTTTTATTTTGTTTAGGAAAGGGTCATAATCTACAAATGCAATACAAAAAAGTTAATGGCGTCGAATTGAAGCGAAGATTTAGAGGGGATGAAGAAATACTCAAGGATATGATTGATTTATTTATCGAACATTCTGATGACCTCGTTGAAAATATTCACTCTGCAATTACTACTGAAGATGGGGTTAACTTAAAATTACATGCCCATACGATGAAAGGTATCTTGAATAATTTTTACGCTATTAAAGCGAGTCAAATATCCTATGAATTAGAAATTTTAGGACTTAAGAAAAATTTTTCAGTTGCGCGAGAAACTTTTGAAAAATTAGAAGAAGAAATAGATGTTATTTTAAGCGATCTTCTTGAATTGAAATCAAATTTAAATTCAAATTCAAATGAGACTGGCCACTAGTTCAATAAATTCCTTTTTATGAGTGACATGTAGTTTATGGCCTGCATTTTGAATAATATGGCAATTTTTAGACAAAAGACTTATAGATTGAAAGTGTTTTTTATATTTAAGATCTTCTGATCCTACAATGGCACTTATTTTCATCTCGGGAATTTGTTTAAAATTTAGAAGTGTTTCTTCAATGTTAAATACACTTGCACCGGGAGAAAAATATGAAAGTGATTTTTGCCACTCTTTATAATCATGTGTTAATTTTTTGCTTATATCTGTCGAGAAATGAATATCTTGATTGTATTGATAAAAAATGGGATTTGAATACCATTTACTGAAAAATGCATTTTTGTCTTTGTCATAATCATTAAACAAAGCTTGGTCTTCTAAAAATCTATCATCTTTTTTGTCTTCATTATTTAAACCAACAGATGCTGAATGAAGGATGAGATGTTGAGCTTTCAGTCCTCTGTTAATTAATTCAACTGCGATTCTCCCCCCCATAGAATATCCTAATAGGATGAGTTCTTCGAAATGTGATCTGTATATTTTAATAATTTCATTCAAATAAAAATAGATTTCTTCAGCACTTTGAAAATTCTTAGTACTTGTTTGTCCATGCCCCGGTAAATCGATAAAGAGGTAGCTGTTGTTTTTGTCTGATTCTAGTAAAAAATTCCAATCTTTTTGATCTTCCATGAAACCGTGAAAGACGACGATGAGTTTTTTTGTGGTGAGTCCAGGTATGAAAACATAATTAAATAATGAACTGAGCCATTTTATAGCGGCCCAATTTTTAATATGATGACGACTTGGCTTTATTCCCGCTTCACAAAATTCTTTTGGATATTCCCAAATGTATTTAGGTACCATGGGGGAAGGTAATTTATTTTTTAGAATGGCTATTGATGAGTCTGAATCCACAGGGGAAGATGTCACCAATATATGAGAATTATCCCAAGTGAAATGTGGTATGGAAGTAGAAAAGGCATTTTCGAGATCTGGAATTTCACTTAAGACTTTTTCAATTTCACTTGGGTTGACGAGTACACCGGCACTTTTAAAGAGAAAGTCTTTCCGAGCAGAAAAGACTATCCTTCCAGCATGGTTTTTTTCACCTAAGTCTTTAGTATGATAAAACCCATCTTCGTCCACATCGACACTTTCAGAAAGCATCGGCCCTTTAATCATAATACATTTATCGGCATCGAGATCAACACTTGCTCCTGGAATTGTCTTTCCATTTAATAGGACAAATGATGCGGTTTCAGTCATGCCATATGTTTCAAAAATATTTAGTCCCATTTTTCCGGCTTGAATTTTAAGAGCTGGATCACAGTATCCACCACCGACTAAGATCATTTTACACTTTTTCAGTGTTTTTAATTTTTCTTCATCAGTTAAAACTCGACGTAATTGAAGAGGAACTAAAGATGTATATTGATAGATTGCTTCACTGTCAGGATTGATTAAAATTGAACCTTTACTTAAAAAAGCTCTCCATAAAACCATTAGTCCCGCGATGTGAAAATGCGAGAGATTAAGCACTGAAATATCTCCAGGTTTCATCATCAAAAGGCTTATCGCAGTGTTTGCTGAAAAATAGATATTCTCGAGCGAAAGACCAATTTTTTTTGGAAAACCAGTAGATCCTGAACTCATAAGGTAGAAAGAATTTTGTTCGAGATGATCTTTAAGGTTAGAGCTCAATGGAGGTAAATTATTTTTTTTATGAACCAGCGCTTGTTTTTTATGCAATAAAGAAGTCAATAATTGAGAAAATGCAAGAAAGGGTGATTCTTCTGATATTTCTTCAAGAGGTGGGTTTTTATTTATTTGGTTTAATAGATCCTGATAAGTAAAAGTTTGATCTAATTGCTTGAGAAAAATTGTTGCGCAGAGTTCTTTATCAGCTGTAAAAGAATCCAAAGTATTTTTTAATAAATCGTCACTCATTTTTTTTATTTAAGCACAAAGTTCGAGGAAACTTAATTGCTCCGAGAAAACTTCATCACTTGTTAAAAATCTTACTCCAAGCCCAATAAGACGTACACAATAAGTTTCATTTCTTGGCAAAGTGTTACAAAGAAGGTGTGTAAATTTATCCAGAGAGGCATGCCTAGAAAAGCTTTCTTCCTGGTATAAAAAGGGCAAAAGTGTTTCTTCACAAGTTGATTGCTTAAAGTTTGAATATTTAATCTTTATAAAGACTTTTTTTATTTTTTTAAAAGGCTCATCCTTTAAATGAGAGGCCAATCGTTCATTCATTTCCAGATACAAGTCTTCTAAAACCAACTTCAGCTCTTCTTCAGAGCAGATATCTTTTATGAATGTGCTTTCGACACTTAGTGATTTCCTTTCCCAATGAGCGATCACCTCGCGAGTGTCAATTCCATGACAGTACTGATAGAGTTCATGACTAAATTTTCCAAAACTAAGAGCTAAGATTTCAGGCGAAAGCCGCCTTAAATCTAGGCATGTTTTTACTCCTAAATTTTCTAGTATTTGTTGACTTTTTTTTCCTACACCAGGAATTAATTTAACGGGTAAATTAAGGACAAATGATTCTATTTCGTGAGGCTTAATAACAAAAAATCCGTTAGGTTTTTTCCAATCACTGGCTATTTTGGCGAGATACTTGTTGGGCGCAATCCCAACAGAGGCCACTAGCCCCGTTTTGTTAAAAATTTCATCTTTAATCAGTTTTCCAATTTCAATTGCACTTGGTGCTTCACTAACATCCAGATAAGCTTCATCTAATGAAACTGTTTCAACTTTAGAAGAATATTTGAGAAATATAGATTGGATTTTTTCTGAAGCTTTTTCATACTTTTGAAAATTAGGTTGTAGAACAATCAATTGAGGACAAAGTCTGATAGCATAATCAGTTGGCATTGCTGATTTAACTCCAAACTTTCGAGCTGCATAATTGCTAGTACATAAAACACTGCGCGTGCCAGGCAATCCACCAATTGCGAGGGGAACATTTTTGAGTTCAGGACGTTCAAGCATTTCAACTTGCGCGTAAAAGCAGTCCATATCAACATGGATAATTTTTCGTATGTAAGTTTTCGTCATAATAGTATTGAAAGAATAGAGAATTAGTAAGAGCGCAGGAGTCCTACTAAATTTCCAACTATTTTAAAATCACCAACAGATTCATCAACGACTATAGGTTGATAGTTTTTATTGGCAGGAATTAGTTCAATCGTTTTTCTTTGATGGCTAAAGGTTTTCACTGTCGCTTCGCCGTCGATAACGGCAACAACAATTTGGCCATTTCTAGCTTCTTTAGTAGAGCGACAAACGATAACGTCACCTTCGAGAATTCCAGCATCAATCATAGAATCCCCCTTAACTGTAAGAGCAAAATATTTAAAGCCACCTTTGAGAAAATAGCGAGGGACTGAAATCGTATTTGTTGGATTCTCAATGGCCTCAATTGGATTTCCTGCGGCAACTTGTCCCAAAAGAGGAATGTGTTCGGAGTCTGAATCACTTTGCCTACCTAGGTCTTTAGGCGTTTTTATCTCTAAACTTCTTCTTTGGTTGAGTTGTGTTTCAATTAAGCCTTCTTTATTTAAGTACTGAAGATATTTTTGAACAGACCCAAAAGACTTTAAACCAAAATGGTCTTTGATTTCTTTTTGAGTGGGAGAGTGCCCATAATCTTTGTTATAGGTAACAATGTAATCATAAAATTCTTTTTGTTTTTTTGTAATCGCCATGAATAAATCTTAGGCGTAGTTTTTGCGTAAGTCAAGCGGTAGGCAATTATTTTTATTCTTCTAAACTCTTTTTAAAATGGGGAGAATTTTTTGCTAATAACTCCATATAGTTTTTAATGTCACTTTTTGGTTCAAAGGGGAGATCTTTATATTTCACAATATGCTCTTCAGGCACGTACCTGAACGTAAAATTTATTCTGCGAGTAATGAAATTATCTACATTGAGTAAAAAAACTTCCTTAGTTTTATTTTCGACTCGTTGAACTCTATGAAAAGCTTTTTCTTTATATAATTCACCTCCAAAAATTTGAAGTGAGCTATCTTCGAGCCATTGCTCAAAGAGGATATTATTCTTGAGATCTTTTTTTCCTTGAACAAATTGAAAGAATGCCCTTTCTCCAAAAGAAAGTGAAGCCACTGGCCCTAATTCAAAATCTTTATGATCACCAACTCTTGCGGTATCAATTTTTTTACCATCTTTATCAATCGTAGTGCCATAAAAATTAATTAAGCAAGTATTGAGCTTCCACCCCTTGGGGACTTCAGATTTTTTAAAGTGTAATTTTGTTATTCCTTCGATAGTTTCAATAATTTTTTTTAATTCTTTAGGATAATTTTCAGCTCGCACACAGCGGTTCAAAATACCTTTAGGTGGATGATAGTAATTTAAGCATGCAAATTGCCAATTTCCCAGCCAGTAGACTGGTCTTAAAAGCGTTCTTTGAGTGTCACCTTCAGGTGGCGGGTTATGTTCTGAATACCTCTGTTCCCAAATAGGATGAAGTGTTTTTATCCATTCGACGATCGCAATTTTTTCATCTTTTTTAATGAAAGTTGGATGATAGAAAAGACCGTCTTTTCTAATAATGAGTTTTTTTGCCATAGTTTATCTATTTAATGATTGTTAAGTCTCTTGTAAATCCACGCCGCCTTATATGTAATTTTTACCACTTCACACTTGGTAGGTTGTTATTATATTTTTTTGCTGATAACCCTTTTTAGGACAGATTCTAATTCCTGGGGGGATTTGACTTAGATGCAAGCTCTCAACTGGTTCAACTTTCAAATATCGGAACGACTCAAAATGTAGTTGCCGGTGCGACAGTTGAAATTTCTTACACTGTTAAAAATTGGTCGAGAATCAATACAACTAACGAAGCTTTTTTTATCGCAGGTGATGGTCGATTGTTTAAAATGGACTAAACGAATTTTTTTAAAGCCCATACTTTTTAAAGAAGTTAATAATTAATTGAGAAGCATCTGGGCCATTTGGATCATTATAGGGAAGTGTTGCAAGCCCACCACTCCATCCATGTGAAAGATTATTTATCATATAACGCTCAATAAATATGTCGTTATCGCTATTAGTAGTTGTGTAAAGATTGTATCCATAAGTTTCAGTGTCTGGAATGTTTTGAACATCTTTTTCTAAGAAATATGAATTATCTCTCATGCCATTATCTAAATAATCATTAAAGACTTTCATTTGGGATTCTATTTGAAAAGCGTGCATTGGACTCATTAGAGGACTTTTCATTCCGTGAAAAATTATCATGGGCATAGATTTCGGTCGTTCACTTACAAAAAGTGAACAGGCATTCCCATACGCAGCCGACACACCACTTGGTACAGAGGCTCCAGTTAATACGACTTCTGCAAAATCTGATCCGAGGTATGAAGAAAAATATTGAGTTCCATCATGAGAGGCGAGAGCTTTAAATTTTTCAGGAAAACAATTTCCGAGAATATTAACCATTGAAGCCCCAGCACTCATTCCAGCAGCAAAAACTTTTTTCGCATCACCATTATGGGCCTTGATTACGGCATTAAGCATTTCGATGATTATATGACTTTCACCAACACGACTATTATTGGCCGGAAGTATCCAATTCCAGCATTTGAATGGGTTGTTCATAATATTTTGTTCAGGAAAAAGTGCAATAAATTTTTCTTTGTCGGCCCACTTTTCAATACGAGTTCCTTTGGCAAATTCAGTTGCGTCTTGTTGACAGCCATGAAGCATTACAACAATGGGAGACTTTTTATTTTGCGGCAATTGAGTGGGAATATAGACTTTGTAAGTTCTGGTTCCTAAAAGTCCTTTATAGCTACTAGTTACCCAGGTTCCTGCATAAGCAGGTGCACTAAATGTGAATACGAGAAGTAGCAAAAAACTAATTTGAGTCATCTTCACTAAGAAGCTCCCTATGAAAGTCGTATATAAAGAATACAAAATTAAATTTTATAATAGAGAATCACATTTGTGTCGAAATATTTTTGCCTTAATGCGACAAGTGTTAGAAGAAGTAAGATTTAGAGTTTGAGCTAAATAGCAGATTTTTTATGGCGACTCTGACCTTGACAGTTTCATTGCGGTGAACGATTTTTCCTGTACAAATTATTTTTTTGATTAGGATCTGTCTATGAACATGTTAAAAATTCCTCGCGAGTTTGGTGATCTGGCTTTTTACAAAAGTGGCAAAGGCCCGGTGCTTTTAGGCCTATCAGGATTTACCTGCAGTCATTATAACTTTATTGATTTACTTCCAGAGTTGGAATTAAATTTTACAGTCGTTTTAATCGACAATAGAGCAACATGAAAATCATCTGGAACAACAAAAGATTATTTAATTAAAGACCTGGCACTTGATGCCTTGGCCGTAATGGACCATTTAGAAATCTCTCACTTCGGACTCATGGGAATTTCAATGGGGGGATTTATAGCTCAAGAAATAATGAAACTGGATGGCAAAAGAGTCAGTGCTCTTTCATTAATGTGCACAACTTCAGGTCCTCCGACTTTTCATCATCCAAGGTAATTGACCGAAGAAGAATTAAGACAAATGAGTATTTGGGAGCCACGTACTTTTGCTGAAGCGATGACAAAAGCAACAGTACATCCAACACTAATAAAAAATAATCCAAATCAGTTCCAGAGAATTATTAATTTACGACTAGAAAATCCAATGCCGCTTGAAGAAAAGATTAGACAAAATAAAGCAGCAGTTAACTTTATTGAAACTCCATTTGATTTGAGTATTATTAAATGTCCTGTTCTGGCCATGGCCGGTGAGCATGATCGATTTTTGAGTCCGACTTTTCCAGGCCTTTTTAGAAGTGCAATTCCTCAGGCAGAAGTTGAACTCATTCCAGAGACTGACCACTATTTCTTTTTAGAAAAACCAAAATTGGTCGCAGAAAAATTAACTAACTTTTTTAAAGGAAAAATTTCATGAGTTTTATCAATTTAAAGCGTGCTGCAGTTTGGTTACCAGAAGGTTTTGAAGATGCAGCTCATATTGCTAAAGAATCTGGAGTGCCTGAACACGTTGTATCATCAAAAATGGGTATCGTGAGAAAGTGTAGAGCAGATAAAGACACTCATCCAGGCGACATGGCCGTCATGGCCGTCATGGCCGCAAAAAAAGTTTTAAAAGATATTGATCCACTTTCGATTGATATGGTTATTTGGACCGGTTCAGAATACAAAGATTATATTGTATGGACTGCAGGTATTTATGTTCAAAGAGAGCTTGGTTTAAAAAACGCAAAAGCTTTTGATATTTCAGCTCGTTGTTCAAATAAAATTTTAGGTTTGCATTTAGCAAAATCTTTGATGCTTACAGATCCTAAGTTAAAACGTGTTTTATTATGTGGTGGACATAAAACAGGTGATCTCGTTAATTACAAAGATCCCAATACCAGATTTCTCTATAACTTGGCAGATGGTGGTTCGGCCATATTACTAGAAAAAAGTGAAATAGCCTGCAATCCACTTTTAGAATCATCAATTATTACAGACGGTGATTTCACGACCGATGTCATTGTGCCGGCCGGAGGAACAAGACATCCTCTACGTGATCAACCAGAGATGAGCATGACCTATTTACAAGTTCCTGACGTCGATGGAATGAGAGAGCGCCTTGAAAAAAGATCTATCGTTAATTTTCTTCAAGTCATTAGAGAGGCTTCACTTAATGAACTTAAAAAACCAATAGATTATCTTGCACTTTTACATATGAAAAAATCAGCCCATGATGCAATTTTAGAACCTATGGAATTAGCGCAATCTCAGTCGATTTATCTTGATCATTACGGCCATTTCGGCGCTCCAGATCAAGTGCTTTCATTGGGGCTGGCGGAAAAAAGAGGACTCGTTAAAAAAGGCGATCATGTTGTTTTAGCTTCTGCTGGAATCGGTTACATGTGGTCGGCAATGAGTTTAAGGTGGGATGAAGCTACGTTTAATACAAATGAATTACAAGATTTAGGTTAATAAATTTATAAGGAGATTTTTATGTTAGGTTTAACAAACAAAAGAGTATTTATTACTGGAGCTGCAAGTGGAATTGGGCGTGCAACGGCAGAAAGATTTTATAAAGAAGGATCAGAATTGGTTTTAATTGATATGCCAACTCTTGAAGCAGCAGAGCTTCAAAGCCTTTTTCCCAATAAAATGACTTACATCCAAGGGGATGTCACAACTTTAGATGTTCAAAATAAAATTAAAGCTGAAGCAGAAAAAGGTATTGATGTTCTTGTGAATAATGCCGGAATTACGAGAGATGCAACTTTATTAAAAATGACTGATGAACAGTGGGATTCAGTCATTGCGGTTAACTTAACGGCAATTTTTAAATTGACTCGTTTAGCGGCTGAAAAAATGAAAGCTCAAGGTCGCGGTGGTGTTATTTTAAATGCAGCCTCTGTTGTTGCACATTATGGTAATTTTGGACAAGCGAATTATTCTGCAACTAAAGCGGGAGTGATTGCTATGACCAAAACACTTTCAAAAGAACTTGGTAAAGACCAAATAAGAGTCAATGCCGTGGCCCCTGGATTTATTGCAACACCAATGGTTGCTAAAATGCCAGAAAAAGTTTTAACAATGATGGAAGAAAAATCTCCTCTTCGTCGTTTAGGAAAACCAGAAGAAATTGCAGCAGCCTACGCATTTTTAGCGAGTGACGATGCAAAATATATAACAGGAACAACACTAAATGTTGATGGTGGTACAATATTAGGCTAGAACTTTTTTCGTCATTAGAAGGCGAAAAAAAACAGATTACAGACCCGACGATTGTTTTAGTCAACGGATTGTTTGCTGATCTATCTTCATATGACGGAGCCTGTTTTTATCTTAAAGAGAAGTTTCAAGTCTTAAGATATGATTGTCGTGGACAAGGTAAATCACCTAAGCCATTGGGGATTTATCACCTTAAGGACCATGTTTTAGATTTGGCGAATCTTTTAAATGATAAAAAACTCGGAAAGATAATTCTTGTTGGTCTTAGTAATGGTGCAAGAATAGCGATGGAATACGCCAGGCTCTTTCCTGAGAATGTAGTGGGGGTGTGTGCCTGTGATTGTTTTGATATTCCCACACCGATGATTAAAGCAAAGTTAGGTAGCTGGTTAATGGCCCATGAAGTTGGAGGCGCCTTACATCGATTCGATGTTGCGACACCATGGATATGGGGAGAAGATGTCTTTAACGAAAAAAGTGAATTGTTTTTAAGCTATCGTGAAAAAGCAGGAAGTTTACCTGATCACGTAGTTAAAGGCCTCTTAAAGGGGGCAATGGAAACTGATATTGATGTAAGTGAACTATCGTGCCCAGTGCTTTTTGTTGCTGGTCGAGAGGATCTACTGACACCACCTTTTTTGCATGAAAAAATGTCTAGTCGTGCAAAAAAAGGAGAATTTAAGATGTCCGAAGGAGGGCACGCAGGTCTTATTGAAAGACCTGCCATTATGGAAAAACAAATATTACCTTGGATAGAAAGTTTACAAGAAAAATTACGAGAGAATTTAAAATGAATTACTGGATCGATTTCTTAGAGAAAAATGCATTAGAATTTCCTAATAAAATTGCCATCATTGATCAAGAATCAGCGAGGCGACTGACATATAAAGAACTCAATCATGAAGTTGAATTATGGAGTTCTGTTCTTTTGTCTCAAAATGTATCTAAAAAAGATTCCGTCGCATTTTTAAATTCTCAAAACTGCTTGGCCCATTTGACCTTAATGCTGGCGTGTTCAAAAATAGGTGCCTTATTTGTTCCCTTGAATTTTAGATTGTCCAAATCTGAAATTGAAGAAGTTGTCATTCGCTTGGAACCTAAGCTTTACATTGGTAACGGAGACAAGTTTCTCAACGTTACAACTCAGTATTTAAATTTACAAACTGTAGATTTTTCACTTCATGAAAGTAAAATTCAAAAAAATAAATTTGATAAATCGGGTTTGGATGAAACTATTCTCATGCTTTTTACTTCGGGATCAACTGGAGTTCCTAAAGGTGTAATGTTTCATGGAGAAATGCTTTTAAGTAATCAAGTAGAGACATGTAAAGGTTGGGGGCTGACTAGTGATGATGTCACTTTAGTAGAAACACCTTTCTTCCATACTGGTGGATACAATGTTTTACTATTGCCTCTTCTGTACTTAGGAGGAACTGCTATTCTCGCTCAATCTTTTAATCCTGATAATGTATTTGACTGTATTGAAAAAGAAAAAGTTTCCGTATACTTTGGTGTTCCTACAATGTTTCAAATGTTATTAGAAAAGCCTCGTTTCAAAACTTGTGATTTTTCTTCTCTGCGTTTTTTCATTTCTGGTGGAGCCGCTTGTTCAGTGCCGATGATAGAAGAATACCAAAAAAAGAATTTAATGTTTAAACAAGGATTCGGTCTCACTGAGGTAGGTCCCAATTATTTTTTATTAGATGAAAAAGATGCCATTAGAAAATCGGGTTCTATTGGTAAACCAATGCCCCATTCAATTGTTCGCGTAGAAACGAAAGACGGTAAAGAGGCCATGGTAAACGAACCTGGTGAGCTTCTCATTACAGGCCCACATGTCTGCGCAGGATATTATCAAAATGCCGAAGCATTTAAAGAAACTTATAAAAATGGTTATTTCTACACTGGCGATTTAGTAAAATTTGATGAAGAAGGTTTTTTCTATGTCGTGGGAAGAATCAAAGACATGTACATTTCAGGCGGGGAAAATGTATACCCTGGTGAAGTTGAAAGACAAATTACTTCTCATGCAGAAATAAGTGAGGCAGTGGTTGTCTCAGTTCCTAGTGAAAAGTGGGGAGAAGTTGGTTTTGCATTTTTAAAAACTAATTTAGAGACAATGACGATTGAAGCATTACGCGACTATTTAAATCCGCTATTGTCCCGCTATAAACATCCGCATTATATTTGTGCTCTCAAGGATTTTCCATTACTCGCTAATGGTAAAGTCGATAGAAAGATCCTCAAGAAAAAAGCACTAGAAATAGTCGTTTAATTTTTATTTTTTGATTTTACTTTTACACGGACTTTTGATTTTTCAATATTTGTTTTTGTTACAAAAATTATCATAACTAAACCAGTTCCAACGACAACGGTAACGATATCTAAAATGCTCATACGCTCTCCATGATTAATGCTGAGATCAAAATCTCTAGAGCTTTATCGGCAGAGTTAAGAGATGTCTTAAATTAGTCTTTTGTAATGATATCAAGTAGCTTGCTTTCATCTTCGGGACGCAAGCCTAAAAACCATTCGCCTTTTGGGTATAAAACACCGGCAATACCTGACTGACATTCTCCTAAACATGTGACTGAAGAAACTTTTACCGAGTCTTTGAGCTCTGATTCTCGGATCTTATTTTTAAGATTTCTCCTCAATGTTACCGCTTCTTCAGGTGAAGACTCGACTCCACTGGGCTTAGAATAGGTACAACTAGTGCAGATAAAAAGATGTTTTTTAATTTGATTCATAAAAAATAAATATTCTTCGGTTAATATTCTCTGAAAGTATTTTCTTAATTGTATAATATCGATATCATATTTAAGACACATTTTTTTACGACAAGAGGTTTATTATGGGGCTCGGGCAAAGACAAAAGGCCTTAGAGATTAATCTCAACGCCTATATCTATGGAACTTTTGCAGAAATCGGTGCAGGACAGGAAGCTGCTCGTCATTTTTTTAGGGCCGGTGGTGCTGCGGGCACTATTGCTAAGAGTATTTCAGCCTATGACATGACAATGAGTGATGCAATTTATGGAAAAGAAACTTCCGGGCGCTACGTTTGTGAAGAACGCCTTCAAAAGATGCTTGATACAGAGTACGAAATTTTAATATCAAGACTTCATGAAATAAAACCCCCAGAAACCACCTATTTTGCTTTTGCCAATACTGTATCGGCCAAGTCTTTTAAAGGAACTGGGGAGAATCATGGTTGGTTGGGAATTAAATTTCAACATAAACCAGGGGCAACTCCTTCTCAAGTCATCATGCATGTAAGCATGCTAGACGCAGAAAATATTCAACAACAAGAAGCTCTGGGATATATTGGAGTGAATCTTGTTTATGCAGCTTACTTCTTGGCCACTGATCGCGAAAAATTTATTTCTAGTTTGATGGATGGTTTGACAACTGCTCGAATTAAAATTGATATGATCAGCGTAAAAGGTGAAGCCTTCAAAGGAATTGACGGCCGTCTTTTGTGTCTTGAATTAGTAAAGATGAAACTTTGTGAAGCCGTCATTTTTGACGTAGATGGAAAAGTTTTACAAGCTTCTGAAGTTCTTTATAAGAAAAATGTTTTAGTGGTGAGAGGTGGTTACAGGCCGCCTACTAATCTTAGTTTAAATATGCTTGAATGTGGTCTAAAGAAATTCAAGTCAACTCTAGAGCCAGCCGAAAAAGAAAACATTATTGTGATTCCAGAAATTAGTATGTCGCAGCTATTGGATAGAGGTGTCGTTGATAATGAAGATTTTTTGGCACGAATTGATTTATTATCTGCTCTTGGACAAAAAGTCCTTATTTCTAATTCAGAAAGTTATAGTGATTTAAATTATTTTTTTACAAAATCTTCGAAGAAAAAAATTGCCTTTGTTATGGCCTCGTATAATCTTGAGGAAATATTAAATAAAACTCGTTATGATGAAAGTCGATGTGGATTGGGATTACTAGGATCGATGGGGAAATTGTTTGAACCGAATACCAGGTTATTTATCTATCCTGCACGGGAAGATGAGGCGAGCAAAATACAAACAATTAATTCTATAACAGTTGATAAAGAACTTAATTCGCTTTTAAATTATTTTAAAGAAAATAAATATATAGAAGATATCACTGATTATGATCCGGCAGTTATATCAATTTGGTCACGAAGGGTTCTAAAAATGATTCAAGAAGGATCTTCTGGCTGGGAGAGTTTTGTTCCAGATTCTGTGGCAAAAACGGTTAAAGCAAAATGTTTATTTGGAGCAAAGTGTGATGTTTAAAAAATGTATTATTTTTCTCAGCGTTTTATTTTTTTCAACTTCGGCCTTTTCTTGGGGGAAAACCGGTCACCGAGTCATTGGTGAAATTGCTCAAAGAAACTTAAGTAGTGAAGCAAAAAAAGGAGTGGAATTGCTCTTAGGCAGTGAGGACCTGGCACGTGTTTCAACTTGGGCAGATGAGATTAGGTCTATTCGTAAGTATGATTACGCAGCCCCTTGGCATTATTCTAGCATCCCAACAGGAAAAACATATTTTGATCAAAAACGTTCTAAAGATGGAGATGTGATTGAGTCGCTATTTCGTTTTGAAGAAACTCTTCGTGATTCAAAAAAATCTAAGTCAGAAAAAGCAGAGTCATTAAAATTTTTAGTTCACATGATGGGGGACTTGCATCAACCACTTCATGTTGGAATTGCTGAAGACCGTGGTGGAAATACTGTCAAAGTGAAATGGTTTAAAACTGAAACTAATCTTCACGCATTATGGGACGAAAGCATTGTTGATTTTGAACAGTTCTCTTACAGTGAATACGCCAATCAACTTAACCATTTTTCTAAAGATGAAAAAACCAATTTTGTGGCAGGTACATTTTTAGATTGGGCCCGTGAATCTATGGAGCTTAGAACTTTGGTTTATGATGTCGGTACACCAGAAAGTGTTGGCTACGAGTACCATCATAAAATTAAGCCTGCAATGGAATTGCGAATGAGACAAGCAGGTCTTAGACTTGCTCACATTTTAAACAGAGTGTTTAAAAATGAAAAAATGCAAAAAGATTATTCTGATCTTCACACAAAAGTAAAAGAGAATATATAAATTAAGAGGGTACTATGGCCTTAGATAAAAAAATTCAACGAGATGTACTTATTTGTGATGATGATAAGGGGATCTGTGAAATCCTCAAAGAGTATTGCGTAAATATGGGGTGTTTTAAGAATATTGTCGTTGCTCATGATGGAATTACTGCAACTCAAAAATTACGAAATCAAAAGTTTGCACTAGTCTTACTCGATATCAGTATGCCTAAAAAAACTGGTTTTGATCTTATTGGTGAATTTGTACCAGGATCTCTAAATGTAAAAGAGAATATTTTGATAGTTTCTGGAACACTTGAAAAAGATTTAATTGCAAAGATCATTCAAAATAAAGTTACGAATTTTATGGTTAAACCTTTTGACGAAACTCAATTTCAAGAAAAAGTTTTAAAAATACTCTCAACTCAAAAAGTATAAATTTTTTCCCTAGGATAATTTATGTCTCAAGAAACGATTAAACTGGCACCTGGTGAATTTTTACTACACGAAGGCGACCAGAGTACGGAGATGTATTATCTAATTTCAGGAACTTTAAACGTCATTAAAAGAAAGGGTGATAAGACTGCGACCATTGGATCTATTATCGCAGGTGAGTTGGTTGGAGAAATGTCTTTTTTAGACCGAGAACCAAGATGTGCAACAGTTCAAGCACTCAGTGAATGTACTCTTATCGTTATCCCTAACGAAAACTTTGAAGATAATCTAAGCAAGATGCCAAAATGGTTTAGAGCACTGATTAGTACCCTATTGGACCGCTTGAGAAGGGCCAATGTGAGAATCAAAATTTAATGTGGAAATGTTTTTCAATTAACAACTTTTCAGTGTGAGAAAATTGATTATTATCGATTGATAAATGTACTAGGTCTAACTTTTCTTTAAGTTTAAGAGGAATTGTTTTTAGTCTGTTACTTTCTAGATTTAATCGTTTTAAATTTTTTAATTCAAATATACTTTCGGGGATTTCATCTATTATATTATGGCCGAGGTCTAGATTGTATAGTTCTGGAAATCGACCTAAAAATCTTTCAAGAGTTTTATTAGGCAAAAAATTATGTCCCAATATTAGTGTTTCGATGAAAGACTCACTATCAAGATCAGGTAAGGTTTGTATTCTATTATTTTTAAGACTTAAATATTTTAGCTTTGGTAGTAAAAAAATATCTTTTGGAAGATTAGAAACTTTTGTTGAGACAAGTGACAATTTTTTTAAATTCTTTAGTATGGAGATATCATCTGGAAAAAAACTAAAATTACCCCCAATAATTTCCCAGTCTGTTACGTCCCATTGATTCAAGACTTCAATAGGAAACGACGTGTCCTTATCACTGCATCTTGTAATTATTTTTTTGTCATAACGCTGAACAAACATGGTTTATAGATCCTGAACATACTTATTATGTGAATCGACTAATATACACTTTGGAATTATTGGACGATCACTTAAAGCGTAACTGAAAATGATAATTTCTTCACCCTTTTTTATGAGAAGCGCTGCTGCACCATTCACGCAAATCATTCCAGTTCCCCTAGTGCCAGCAATGACATAAGTTTCTAGTCTGTTACCACTGGTGTTACTGACAACTGTAACTTTTTGACCGGCCCACAAATCAATTCTGTCGAGTAAATCTTGGTCAATTGTAATGCTGCCTATATAAGAAAGGTCTGCTTGTGTAACGGTAGCTTTATGAATTTTACTTTGTAATATTTCTCTTAACATTTTTTGATTCTCACAATCCATTAGGTCCTGGAATGCCCAGGAAATATAGTATAGAAGTCATCGGCCCATGACTTAAGTGTTGTTGTGCTTCTTTTTTTACAATATCTTTTGCATGAAAGGCGATTCCTAGTCCGGCAGCTGCAAGCATTGGTAGGTCATTGGCCCCGTCTCCAATAGCGACAACTTGTTCTAGTGAAATATTTTCTTGTTGAGAGATCAGTTTAACTAAAATGGCTTTTTGGTTGGCATTTACAATTGTTCCAATTACATTTCCTGTAAGTTTACCGTCCTTAATTTCTAGTTCATTAGCAAAAGAATAATCCAGGCCTAATTTCTTTTTAAGCGCGTCTGCAAAAAAGGTGAAGCCCCCAGAAATGAGCGCGACTTTATATCCTAAAAGTTTTATGGTTGAAATAAATTCTTCTACTCCTTGAGTAAGAGGAAGATTTTCTAATACATTTTGCATTCGTGAGACTTCCAGGCCTTTAAGTTTTGAAACCCTTAGTTTAAGGGACTCATCAAAATCTATTTCACCATTCATTGCTCTGTGAGTGATTTCTTTGACTTCCGAGCCGACACCGCACAGTTCTGCTAATTCATCAATGACTTCTGCTTGAATAAGTGTAGAGTCCATATCAAAGACGATCATGCGTTTATTTCTTCTGAAGACGTTATCTTTTAAGAAAGCAACATCAATTTTATGCATTGTTGAAACTTGCATTAGATCAGATTTGAGGGCTTTAGTGTCTAAGGTTTTGGGAATTGATGTTGAGATCTCCATAGATGAAAATTCACGAGGAGACACTTTATCAATACGTTCAATGTTAATTTTATACTTCGCGAGAATTTGAGCAAGATCGGCGATAAAACTAGCAGTAACAATGTGTGGAGAAACACAAGTGACGATAAATTTTTCACTTTCCATTTCAATAGTGACAACTTGTGTTTCGACAACTTTATAACTGAGTGTGAGTCCCATAAAGTTTGCATCAAACAGTAAATCTTTTAAGACATTTCCGTTGTGACTATTTTCTAGGCCATTAAATCCTAAAACAAAACTGAGTGATAAAAGTCCGTGAGTAACGGCCTGACCCATGTCTAGAATATCGACTTCATAGCTACTAATAATTTTCATAAGACGGGCGGTAATACCAGGGCCATCGGGCCCACTGACAGTGACTAGAATTGTTTTTCCACTTAAGAGTTGATTCACTTTAATTATCCCTTGCTACTTTTAATGAGGCGTTTTTTTTCTTTTCTCATTTTTTGAATTTTAGCGATTAGCCCAATCGAATACTCCACAGCAGAGTATAGCGAAAAGAGTGAAGCTAGATAAATGGCAATTGTGCCTAATAAAGGCATATTGATTCCCCAAGGGACATCGTCGGCCATTAGTAAGGGAATCCCCACCATTTGAGTTGCCGTTTTCCATTTTCCAAGTGCACCAACTGGAACACTTATGCCTTTTTCCATGGCCAGTAGTCTTAGAGCAGTAATATACATTTCTCTGAGCACTAAAATGAGCACTACAAGTACGTGAACTCGATCCATTGCTTGAAGCATGATCAATGCACTGATAACGAGAAATTTATCGGCGATTGGATCTAAAAATGATCCAAAAATTGTGACAATATTTTTTTTTCTGGCAATAAAGCCATCGAGAAAATCGGTGATAGATGCGGCTACGAAAGTCCAGGCTGCAATATAGTTGAGTAATACTGTGTGCGCTCCTGCCCATTCATATTTTTGGTTCACACTAAACAAAGAAAAAATAATTATAGGAATCAAAATCACTCGAAACATCGTCAAGCGATTCGGAAGATTGTCAATTTCCCATTCATTATTCATTTTTTTCCTTCTTATATATATTGCCATCTTATTTTAACCTAAGAGTAGTAAAGCTTACTAGGAGAAAAAATTGGAAAGGCACCTTAGTTTAATTAAAACCGACTTTAAAGAACTCGAAAAAAGAGTTTTCCCGAGATTCCCCTTCGGATTCATGATGTTTAAGGATGGTAATTCATCAAAGATGGTCTATGAAGTCAAAGATATTTCACTTACCGGGATGCAGTTATGTTTTCGCGATGGGACTCACCAATATAAAATTGGTTCAATCATTGAAGGTGAACTTCATTGGCGTGGGTCAAACATGAAAGTAAAAGCGAAGATTCAATGGGTAAGGGAAGCCGCTTTAGGAATATCTTTTGACACATCGATTAGTTTTGAAGAAAAAATGAGATCTTTTCTTTCATTTGAAAACATTGTTGCGCATATTAAACCTCTTCATAAAGCTGAATTGGCAATCGAGCTTCCTAATAATCTAAAATATTGGCTCAAAGCTGACGGTGTTTTGGATTTATTTGTGTGGGAGCATACCTCTCAGGGTGTTTCTCGCTTTCAAATTCTCATAATGGAACAATTCATTGAATGGGAAGAAGGAATCGGCCTTAAGACGGGAAAATTAATTACTCAACGCGACCTTGAAACTCCTTTGTCGTTAGAAGATGAATTTACATTTCAAATTGATGAGAGTGTGAACACGGAAAAAGTCGAGATGGCTTTAGGCGTTGTAAGGAAAATTTCACAAGACCATTTGCCTTTAGAGGCGCGTGAATTCTTGATATACAAACTTGGTGGATAAAACTTTTCACTCCCTTTGTTCCCCTCTATAATCAATTTGATTAATTCAAATTGAATGGAGTTTTCCCAATGAATAGAAACTTAGCACTCGAATTTGTACGTGTAACAGAAATGGCTGCAATCGCTTCTGCCCGTTTGATGGGGCGTGGAGATGAAAAAGCTGCTGATCAAGCGGCCGTAGATGCCATGAGGGCCATGTTAGATTCTGTCGATTGTGATGCAACAGTTGTCATTGGTGAAGGCGAAAGAGACGAAGCTCCAATGCTTTATATTGGTGAAAAAGTTGGTTCCGGAAAAGGCCCAGAACTTGAAATTGCTCTTGATCCTCTTGAAGGGACAACCGTTTGTGCGACTGGTGGTTATAATTCCATTTCAGTTATGGCGATTGCTGAAAAAGGAAATTTTCTTCATGCTCCTGATACTTACATGCAAAAAATTGCGGTAGGTCGCGAAGGAAGAGGGCTGATAGATATAAATGAATCTGCAAAAGAAAATTTAAGAAGACTGGCAGAAGCAAAAAAATGTCGTATTGCCGATTTGACTGCTGTGGTTTTGGATAGACCTCGACATAAAGAACTCATTTTTGAAATTAGAGAGGCTGGTGCGCGAATTCAACTCATTGGAGACGGTGATGTGTCTGCTGCGATCGCATGCTGTGAACCGAACTCTGGAGTTGATATTTTATTTGGTATTGGGGGAGCACCTGAAGGTGTCCTTGCAGCTGCTGCACTAAGATGTATGGGAGGAGACTTCCAAGGGATTTTAAAACCGCGCAATGAAGAAGAAATTATTCGTGCTAGAAAAATGGGAATTGCTGATATTAAAAAAGTTTTCAAACTCGATGACCTGGCCCGTGGAAATGTAATGTTTGTCGCCACTGGAGTGACTACGGGAAATTTTCTTAATGGAGTTAAATTTAAATCTTGGGGAGCTGTGACTCATTCAATAGTGATGCGCTCAAGTTCTGGTACTGTCAGACATATTGAAGCTGAACATCACTTTGATACTAAACCTCGATATTAAGTGAAAAAATTATTTTTATTTTTATTCATAGTATTTTACGGAGAATTGACAATGGCCAATGCAACTAGAACTGAAACTTTCGATGTAGATATAAACAAGCTTTATGACGTCATCGTTGATTATGCTCGTTACCCGGAATTTGTAGATGGGGTCAGTACCACTAAAGTTCTCAGTCAAAATGAGACACATGCCAAAGTAGAATATTCAGTAAATATGATAAAGAGTTTTAAGTATATTCTCTCTACCACTCAGCAACGTCCTAATAAAATTTCATGGGTATTGGACTCAGGGGATCTCTTTAAGAAAAATGATGGGAGTTGGACATTAAAAGATTTAGGAAATGGTAAAACTGAAGTCACGTATGCATTAGAAGTTGATTTTAAAATGTTTGCACCGAATGCAATTTTAACGGCCCTTACTGAAAAAAATCTACCAGTCATGATGCAGTCATTTTTAAAAAGAGCAAAAGCTAAATAAATGAGCTAACAAAAGGAATAGTGATGAGTGAAAAAGAAAATAAATCCTCTCCTATCGAAGGAATTATAAAAAAGGTAGTCTCGGTCGGTATTGGTGCAGCGTTTATGACAGAAGAATCTGTCAAAAAAATTCTCGAAGATCTACCTTTGCCTAAAGAAATTTTAAATGGCCTAGTTTCAAATGCTAAAGGTGCAAAAGAAGATTTTACCAATGGTATTCGTGAAGAAATAAAATCCTACCTCTCTAAAGTAGATGCGACTAAGATTGCGAGTGAGCTCTTAGAAAAGTACGATATAGAAGTTGAAGCAAAATTTAGATTCAAAAAGAAAGATCAAAGCCGTGCAAAAGAATGAAATAGAAATAAGATTAAAAAAACTAAAAGCAGAACTTAAAAAAGTTGAGCTCATCGCAGTTAGTAAGTATTCTGAAATTGAAGATGTAGTGAGGGCCTACGAATGTGGTCAATTAAGTTTTGGTGAAAATCGAGTTTCTGATCTTGAAATAAAAGCTGAGTATTTTAAGAATAATAATTTAAACGATGTGAAGTGGCATTTCATCGGTCACCTTCAAAGCAATAAAGCACGTGAGCTATTAAAAATTCCTGGTCTCTATGCCATTCACTCGGTCGACTCACTCAGGCTTTTAGAAGAGTTGCTCAAAAAAGAGCACGAATTTAAGGGGTCAGAACTTAAAATATTTTTTCAAATCAATACTAGCCATGAAAATGAAAAATCCGGGTTTGAATCCATGGATGAACTAAAAAAAGCAGTTCAATTACTTCTCACACGTACAGATTCTAAGTTAAAAATAGAAGGTTTAATGACAATGGGGGCGATTCGGACTGAAGATGTTAAGGCTTCTGCGCTTAAATCTTTTAGAGATTTAAAGGCCATTAGAGAGCAACTATCGATTACTTTTGGTCTTAGTCACCTCAAACTATCCATGGGAATGAGTGGGGATTATAAAGAGGCCCTAGCTGAAGGTGCAGATTATATCCGTATAGGCTCTTTAATTTTTAAATAGTTCCATTTGTTCTATTGTAATATTTTCACAACTTAAGTTCCTTTTAGCCTCCAAGGCAATTAATTTGATATATCCAATTATTAGATAAGAAGGCTATGGGTTTTCTATGGGAAAAATGAGAAGACATAGTGTTATAGTGCTCTAAATCAATTGAAACATGAGGTCGTTATGAGTCAAAGAAAAGTGCCGGAATTAAGTTTGTTAAGTTATGTTCACGGAAGTGAAAATGATAAAAATAAATTTGTTGATAATATTTTCACTGGACTTAAAGATTACGGATTTATTATTTTAAAAGACCATACGATAGAGCAAAAAAAAATTGATAAAGCCTACGCGCTGGTAAAAGAATTTTTTGATTTACCACTTGAAACAAAATTAAAATATCAAGGTAATAATGGTGGTCAACGTGGTTATACTCCTTTTAAAACTGAGCACGCAAAAAATAATAAGAACCCTGACTTAAAAGAGTTTTGGCATGTTGGTAGAGAACTTGTATCAACAAGTGCCTATAAAGGTGTTTACCCTGAAAATGTCTGGCCTGGGGAAGTCGCTGAACTTAAAAAAACATTTATTGAGTTATTTGAGGCCATGGACTCAACTTCTATTTTACTTCTTGAAACTATTGGTAAGGGTTTAGATTTGCCTCAGGATTATTTTACAAAAATGATACACGATGGAAATTCGATTATTCGTATGATTCATTATCCACCAACAAAAGGTGAAGACACAAAAAACTCAGTCAGAGCTGCTGCTCATGAAGATATTAATCTTATCACTATGCTTGTTGGTGCAACTGATTCAGGCCTTCAGTTATTGGAGAGAGATGGATCGTGGTTAGATGTTGAATCTCGACCAGGTGAAATCGTTGTCGATACAGGAGACATGATGTCGAGAATCACTAATAATTTATTACCTTCAACTACTCATAGAGTTATCAATCCAAGTGATGATGGCAGTGCTCGTTTTTCAATGCCATTTTTTGTCCACCCACATTCGAATGCAATGTTGAAATGTATTCCTTCATGTGTAAATAATGGTGGCAGAGTTGCAGAAGATGATATTCGTGCTGGAGATTTTCTTAATCAAAGACTTAGAGAAATTGGACTTATAAAATAATTAAAATCTCACACCAACACTGCCGCGAATTGTAAGGCTGTTGGTGGTTTGATTTGTTCCATCTAAGAATGTTTCAGATGTACTAACTGATTCAATACCTGATTCAAAAACCATCGAAAATGATTGGCTTATTTTAAGTAGGTAACCTATTCTGGCTTCGGGCAATATGATAACCCTACCGACAACATCTTCATTATCGATTGTCGTCGTTGATCGGCCAATACCTGCAGCAAGGGTAACGTAAAAATTATTTTTCAATGAAGCTGAATAATTGACAAAATGATAGGTGGTGGCCAAAAGCGCCATTGTTCTTCTAGTGGGAATATCGAGTTGAGGATCTTCTATTCGGTAGATTTCACTATCAATTCGTAGTCCGAGACTCATTTCAAACTCAGGAATGAATTTATAATTGTAGTCAAAACTAAAATTATTTCCTGATCTGCCAGTATTTTTTTCATCTACGACTGATGAAGAAGATTGTGCTAGGCCTTTTGAGAGACTTGCCTTTAAAGTGAAAGTTGTAGGATTATTCACGACATTCATTCTTTCTTTGATTGTTAAATCTGGAACGAGTCCAGAGTCACCGGCCACTTCAAGCGCAACATTTCCATAAACAGTAGAGTTAATACTAATGATATCATTTTTATTAAAGGGTAAAGTGACATTCATGTCGAGCGGTGCCCACATCGAAAAATCTCTATTAACTTCAATTGCCCTGCAAACGATACTTACGTTATCATTAGCAAATATAATTTCCTGGCCTTTGAAAACACCATCTTTCATCCCCTTGGAGATAATTAATGAGCGTTGGTTTTTTGAAACCGTCTGAATAACTGTCAATTCTTCTTTTGCATGTAATTGCGAAGACAACTGTAAAGAGACTAAAAAACATAGGCTTAAGATTAGTTCTCTATAAATGGGCTTCTTCTTTTGAGTTAGTCTCATAAGGTCATTTTAACACACTAAGTGCCAATAAAAAGACTCACTTTTTTGACCCCCCCTGTAAAATGCCCACCCGAAACGCTCTGATATTGCAAGTCTTTTTCTCAATAGTGCAATTAGTAACCGACAATGGAACTAGGAGATAAAATAGTAAAGATCGCTATGTATAGTTCGATAAGATTTAGAAATAGAATTGAGGAGTATAGGCCCAATGTTTTTTCTTAAGTCCTTATTTACTACAGTGACATTTTCAGCATTACTTTTTGCTGTTAGTAGTTGCGTTCCCAAAGCGACCGAGAAAAAAGCTAATTGTGGTGTTAATCAATCTTTTAATGCTTCAACTCGTTCTTGTGTTTCTGTCAGTGAGTTGAGAAAAAAACCAGTAGGAACAAAAACTTCTGCAACCATGACCGAAGAGGTTCCACTTAAAGTTGAACTCACTTATACCGATGGCAATAATAATTCGGCCATCGCGTGCTCGGTTACACCTGGAAGCTCTAATCTTGAAATTATTTCCCCAGCACTTTTTAATTCAAACTTTTTTAATGAAATCGATGCTTATTACGGTTCAGTAATATTATTGGCAAGTTATATTCCTTTTCCTGATTTTGTCGCAGGAGATGCTTATAAGCTTGCGATGACTAATGCGCGAACAAGTTTAATAGCTGCTCTTAACCATGCAAATGTTCTGACTCAAGCTGATATCATTGTCGCACGGGCCGACGACATAATTACCCTTGCTGGTGCTCATACAGGTCTTGCCAGTGTGGCAGGAATGCTTACACAAACAACTGCGAGAAGAACGACTTTCATTAATTACTATGATCAATTTAAAAATCGTTGTGAATGTTTATCTGGAACTTGCCATACTATTTTAATTCCGAAGCAAAACCAATTTGGTGCCGCTAATTTTAGTTACACAATTAGCGATCTAGATGGTGAAAGTGAAGAACGAGCAGTAAGTGTGTCTATAACGGCTCGCTCAAGAGCGACCACAACACATTTAAAGCCTGTTGCAAGATCAGGTAGTGCAAGTGGAGCAGAAAGTAATACGGCCACACCTATAGGCTTTCCAGTCAATATTCCAGAAGCTGCAGATACTAATTATAATGCTGGAAGTTCAACAACATTTACCTATAGTTTTGATGGAACAATTGTTGGAAGTGGAATTGCTTCTTATGGACAAACACTATTTGGGAAATTAACTTCTTGTATGGGGCTATCAGGTTCGGCCACTAATGATAGAACATGTACCTACACTCCAAATAATGGAGACACATTCGATACTATTATTTTTTCTCAAGCTAATGCAACAATCGGAACACTTACCTATACGGCCATTGCTAATGGATTAGTTGGAACAAATGTATCAATACAATACTTCGATTTACGTTCAACAAATCCATCAATTGATGCTCCCAATGCAGATGTAAGTAAAATGTTGCCCTTTTCATTGGCATCCCTCGTGACAAATGAAAGTTTCATTAGAGTAGAGGGAAATGAAATTAAAGTTTTCATGCATCCTACTGTTACAAGTGCATTGGATATCGAAAATCTAATTAATAATGATCCTCAGGCCAATCGACTTGTTTTAGTTTCAGGAGGCTTGCCGACAGATTTTCCTGATCCGGTTGTTGAAACTCTTTTACCTGTTAATTTAGCTGGTGGAACGGATGGATACGATTCTTTTTCTTTTAAGGCCAATAATACATTTGCTAATTCTGTGAATACATCAAAAATGACGATTAAAATTACTGGAACAAACGATGCTCCAAGAGTTCCAGCAGAAATTGCTCAAGTTGTTCCCGATGTAACAATACTTGAAACGGCCGTCGGGCAAACAGCAATTTTTAATTTTCGAGATGTTGATAGTTTTGCAACTGCCTTTACCATTAATGCAGCACTAGATTCACTGGCCTGTACAACTGCCAGTGCCGCTCCTGCCTATGTGGCTTTAGTGACCAATCCTATTCTCACAAATACACCACTCACTCTGGCCTTTGATCCATTGGCGCCTTCTGTACCGGTTTGTGATCTTGTAGGGGATTGCACATTCAATGTGACGTTAAGTAAAACACTTCCATTTCTTAGCAATGATTATGATAGAGAAGTTTGCTTGTATTATACTATTACTGACCTATCAGGGGCGACTTCCTCACTTGCACAAGCAGTAAAAATAAAAGTGACACCCATCAATGACGTCCCGGTCATTTCGGTATTGCCAAGTGCAGACTACGACGAAGACAGTGCAGGTTTTACAACCCTCACAGTTGATAGTGGATCAATTCATCCTTTTGAGCTTGATCAAACCATGGATGTCACATTGTCGAGTTCTGTGCCGACGCTTATTCCGAACGTAGCATGTAAGGATTATACTGCTGCTACGACTGCTCCAACACCAACGGCCGTTGGACAATATTATTTAAACACAACTGGTACAGAATATAAGTGTTATGTTTCAACAGGAACAACTGTTACTGATTGGAAGTTATATCCTTCTTTAACGGCAATACCAGTTTGTCCTTATACACTACAAAGTAAAGGGCCTCCGACAGTAACACCAACTGCGGCAAACCTCCATCACCTCGATACCAAAAATAATATTTGTTATAAATCGAGTGCAGTGGGTGCCACATTTGTTTGGAGTAAAAATACAGAAATTTCTGAATATAAAATCGCCTCTGCTTCTTTGCCTGATATTTCAGGAAATTCGACAATCACAATTACTGTAAAAGACAGCGGTGGAGTGACTAACGGTGGAATTGATACTGCGACAACAACTTTTGTGCAAACTGTTTTACCACTTAACGATGCTCCTTATATTTTAACTAAGTTTGCCTCCGTAGAAACCAACGAAGGAGGAGCAATTCAATCTTCTGGCGTTGTCATAGATGAAGATTTTGCTGCCACTGCAGATGAAGATGTTCAAAATATTATTATCAAAGATATCACAACTGATAATACCAATGTTTTACCTAAGTCATCTATTTCATTTTTCTTTGATGAAAATGATAATACAATTCGCGACGCTGCTGAAACACTTTATAATGCAGCTTCGTTACCTTCTGCTAATCTTGATTCTGATTCAACGAAAGATTTCAAACGTCACAAGTTGTATTTTAAATTAGATCCCGTGGATGGTATTTCAGGAAACGCAAACGTAACGGTTACATTTGAAGATACCGACTTAGCTGTCACTGTTCCTGCTCAAATTCCATTGGAGTCTAGTTTTACTTTTGCTTTTATTGTTCATCCGATTGCGGCCTTACATAACGGTTGGAAAAACATTACTTCTGTTGGAATTAAAACTAATAAACTCAATTCACCTGTAAGTGCTAAACTTGCGGCCAATAATAAAGATGTGGCCCCTGAATCAGATATTAAATGTAGCTATGATACTACTGGATGCTCTGGTGGAGAGTCTGGAGCGCAATGCTTGAATGTTACGAGTCCACATAATGTTGTGACACCAATAATAGCTAATGCGATTTATTGGGATCGTTCAAATAAAACGTGTTACAGAAATACAGTGATCAATGATAAATTTTCATGGGTAGAATTTAATACAACATGTCCACTCACCAGAGTCGTTGGCTTTTGCGGCGGAGTTAATTGTATAAAGTCTTCTGATCCAACAACGGCTGGAGTCATTCCGACTGCACTTAAACAATATGCTTATGATACTACGGCAAATAAATGTTATGTGAGTACCGGATTAACTGTGAATGATTGGATAGAGTATAATCCTTCTAAAGTAAATTTAGAATGGAAGCCTTTTACTATTGTTGGCTCTGGAAGTTTTAATATTGTCAGTGTTGCAAGTCATAGAATTTATCGACGCGAAGCTGGTGAAGATTTCGATTTCTCGGCAACTGGACATATTGGAAGTGTTGCAAGCAATGTTTACAAATATACCGACAATACCGCACTATCTGGTAAGGTTTATTACTATCTCGTTCGTCCAGTTGACTCTATTAAATCTTTTCCTACCTTTACTCCAGAAGTTTATTCTGAGGTACGAGTTGTGGCATCCCCAACTAATAACGTATTTGTTCACCGTTGGATGATGAATCAAGAAGTTTGTAATAGTATGAATATTACTCAAACAACTTCTCCAAACTTTGTCGATCCAACAAATAACTTCCGCTGTCAGTATAAAGGCCCTGGTGAAACGGCAGGATATTACGATTCGGGTGCTGATTTATTTGTCGATCTTCAAGAGCTAGGATGTGCTTATGCTCCTGCTCCAAAATGTGGGGCCAATGGATGCGTTGGTATGGGCAATCCGGTAGCTTCTGGTGCGAGTGCTGCACTTTTAACTGATCACGATCTTTATTATGATCGCTCAAATGGAAAATGTTATGTCTATGATTCTGGAACTGCTCCTGTGTGGAATGAAATAGAAACTTACCCAGGGGTTCTCGCTTCAACAATTACCAACAAACTGGTCTCTGCACTTAATGCTCCAGTCGTTAATATCACTCAAACAAGAGCAGCTGCAATTTGTAGCAGCCGAGATGCTCCTACTACTGACTTAGTTCTTCCTAGTCCTGTTCTTCCGAATAAAAAACAATTTATTGCATACTCTGCTTCACGTTACGATATTACTGATAGCCAAATCACTCCACTTGAAGAAGGTTTTTCATTAAATGCCTACTCTCGTTGTAATAGTAGTTCTGCTAGTGGATTAGAGGCCACTTACGTCGATGCCGCCATACCTTCGACGACTTTTATTTTCTCTCTTCCTGGAACGTCTTCATCTTTAATTAGATCGATGGTGACCGGCTCTGTTCCTAGTACACTCAATTATTCTACAGAAGCTTGTACTTCTCGTTACGGTATTCAAGATCTGTACGGTAACGTCGCAGAGTGGACGACCGATAGAATGCAATGCTCGGCCGCTGATCTGACTTGTACTTCACAGGGATTGGCATCTAGCTATTCGACCTTTGATTTTGGTGTTAATGATTTTTACGGTTTTAACTTAGAAACGGGGCCTTATAATGACAGCAATGGAATCACTCCAGGGCCTGAAGCACTGGATACCTATTTAACGAGCTGGACCTTTGCTGATGAATTGTATGAAGCCGGAAAATTTTCATTTCCAATGGGTCTGCCTATTAATGTTAATATCGATAGAGTTTTAGTGATTGAAGATTCTCCCGCAATTCCTTATATTCTTGATATCGGTCCTGTTTCAGGAATTACAACTGCTAAACTTCATGAAGACAGCATTATTGTCAATGGTGCTGATGTGAAAGCTGGAGCTACCGACATTGGAGCTTGGGCAGTTGGTGGTGGCTATAAATCTGGTAATGGTGCAGGTCGATTTAGTATGGAACTTATTGAAGCTTCCACAGCACGTTCTGATGTAGGATTAAGATGCGTCGTTCCTGTCGATAAAACTTTATATCCAGTAGATTCAAGACCTCAATATAATTATTCATACTGATATCATTTGTCTCTTTTGTGAGATTTAGGTTAAAATATCCTTGTTAGAATTCAAGGATGTTTTTTAATGTTTCAAAGTCTTGGTCTTTTAGTAATTTCCAATTTATTTATGACATTTGCTTGGTATGGGCATTTGAAATCTCATCAACATTCTAAACTCTGGGTAGTCATACTTGTCTCGTGGAGCATTGCTTTTTTTGAATACTGTTTTCAAGTTCCTGCCAACCGGCTGGGGATCACGGTCATGAATATGGCCCAGCTCAAAGTCATGCAAGAAGTGATCACAATGACAGTCTTTGCACTTTTTGCAGTGTTATATATGAAAGTTCCACTGACAAAAAATTTTTTATATGCCAGTGTATGTTTAGTGATGGCCGCTTTTTTTATCTTTCGTGATAAAGTCTAGCTTAATAATTTTAGGGAAGAGGTTTTTATGGGAAAAGTGATTAGTTTTATCAATCAAAAAGGTGGCGTGGGAAAAACGACGATGGCGTTTAATACCGCTTTTGCTTTAGCACAAAATGGAAAAAAAGTTTTGGCCATTGATCTTGATCCACAGGCAAACCTCACTTTACTTTTTAATGCTCAAAATAAACATAATCTTCATCATCTCTTAATTAATTCAATAAAAGAATTAAAGATGCTCCATGTGCCAATGATACTTTCAGAAATACTTCACTATAGCACCAATGATGTAGTGGTTGATCTTATTCCAGGTGGCCAAGAACTTTCAGGTTTTGATTTAACAGTTGCTTCAATCAATGCTCCTAGACAGTTAGTTTTGAAAAAATTTCTTGAGGCCAATGAACTCTCTCGTCGTTATGACTATATTATTATTGATTGTCCTCCAACTTTAGGACTTCTGGTCGTTAATGCACTTTGTGCGAGTGATGGAGTCATTATTCCATTTAAAGCTGATGATTTTTCATATAAAGGACTCGAACATTTTTATCAAGTACTAGCAGATATTGAAGAAATGGGAATTGTGACTGCGCCTGAAATTGTATTACATGTACCTAATTTAGTTGATTTAAGAAGAAAACAAGAACAAGACGATTTAGAAAAAATTGTAAAATCAATTGGTGAAGAACTTGGTGAGGGGATGGTTTTTTCTCCTTTTTTAAATAAGGCAGGTCTAGTAAAATCATTATCAGGTAGAAAATCAGTATTTGATTTTAAAGGGCAAGACTTTAATGAACTTCGTGAGAAATTTATAGGAATTGCTGAAAAAATAGAGGAGTGGTCAAATGTCCGTCAATAATAAAAGTCTAAATCCTCTTTATGTCGTAAGAAACAACGGAGTTGATGTGGAATCTGCAAATAGTTTTTTTGATTTATTTTTAAAGAAAACCGGTCTTGATCAAGTGATGGTTGTTTTAGAAAATATTCTAGCGATTCTTCTTTCACAAGTGACGAGTTACCCGATTTTTATGGAAGTGAAAAAAATATTTGATCAACTTTTTGAAAAAGTTATTGAGCTGATGTTTCAAGCACAACAAATGATGTCTAAATCAAAAATATAATTATTTAGACCGAATTCTTCTCGGTTTAATTTCACTTTCTTTTGGAGCAGGCAAATCTTCTTGAAGGGAATTCACTTTCTTTAATCCTGCAAGACCTGAACTCACTTCATCAGCAATATAATCGTTAGATAAGAGTGGATCTTTTTCATCTTCATCTAAAGACAATTGGTCGATCGCCTCAACATTGAGCATTTGGCTTCTTTCAATAGATAATAGTTCGTCTTCAAGTCCTGATAAATCAATTTCTTGACTGAAAACTAGTGAAGAATGACTAAGGGCCAATGCGAGAAATGAGTGTCTTAAAAGTTTTTTAATTTTTTTCATGAACCATAGTTTTTCACAACCCAAACGGTTTTAAAAGGGCCTTTATAAAAGAAGCATGCTAAATTTGGCCATGCCGAAAAATGCTAATTTAAATCAAGATAATCAAGATCTTAAGCTTTCTTCCTACTCTTATGATCTCCCTCCCGAACTGGTTGCCCAAAGGCCAATCGATGGAGTCAATCGCGACTTGTCCCGCTTAATGGTTTACAACGCCGCAACTGGTCAATTAACTCATGACCATTTTTATAATCTCGATAAGTATATTCCCGTTGATTCGACTTTAGTTTTTAATCAGTCAAAAGTTTTTCCCTCAAGACTTTTGGGGCAGAAGAATTCTGGTGGGAGAGCGGAACTTTTTTTATTGTCAGCTGAAAAAAATGAAAAAAATATCTTTCCTTGTTTGATAAAATCTCGCGGGAAAAAAAAGATTGGTGATGTTTTTAATTTTAGTGAGGATTTATCTGCGTTAATTAAAGAGATTAATGAGGATGGAACATTTGGAGTTCAGTTAACTATTCCCAATAAATTTCCCACCCTAATGAATTACTTACAAAATCACGCAATGATACCGATTCCTCCCTATATAAGGAAAGGAGAGAGTGATGAAAAAGATAAAACCTCTTATCAAACTCTTTATTCTAAAGATGTCGGTTCAGTAGCCGCACCAACTGCGGGTCTTCATTTTACAGAAAATGTTTTTAATAAATTAAAATTAAAAAAAATTGAAAGTGCTTTTGTTACATTACATGTCGGACTTGGAACTTTTAAGCCAGTGACTGTTGATAACTTATCTGATCACATTATGCACTCTGAAGATTATTTTATTGATCAAGCAAACCAAAATAAAATTAAAGCTGCTAAAAATATTTTTGCAGTCGGCACGACTTCCTTGCGAGTTTTAGAATCGAGTTTTGGCCAAGAAGTCACTCCCAATCAAATATACAAAACACAAATTTTTTTACATCCTGGAATTGAGATTCAAAGTGTTCGGGGATTAATTACCAATTTTCATTTGCCTGAATCCACTCTCTTAATGCTGGTGTCCGCTCTTATCGGTCGCGAAAAAACCTTAGAGCTGTATAAACTGGCCGTTTTAGAAAAATACCGTTTTTTTTCTTACGGTGACGCCATGTTGATAATTAAATAAAAGGATAGAACTATTTATGTCGAAAATGATTTTTAAGAAAATCGCTCAATCAAAAAAAGCCAGGGCCGGAGTTATCACAACAGAGCACGGACTTATTGAGACTCCCATTTTTATGCCAGTGGGAACAAGGGCATCGGTCAAGACGATGTGGCAAGAAGAATTAGAAGAAATGAACGCTCAGATAATTTTGGGAAATACTTATCACCTCTATTTGCGTCCAGGACATGAATTAATTGAAAAAGTGGGTGGAGGTCTTCACGGTTTTATGAAATGGGACCGGGCGATTTTGACGGATAGTGGAGGCTACCAAGTATTTTCACTTTCAAGTATGAATAAAGTCACGGAAGAAGGAGTTACATTCTCATCTCATTTGGATGGTTCCAAACATCTTATTAGTCCCGAAAAATCAATGGAAATTCAACGCGCTCTCGGAAGTGACATTGTCATGAATTTTGATGAATGCCCGGCCTTACCTGCGACTAAAGATCGTCTCAGAGAAAGTATGGAGCTCACTTTGAGATGGGCCCAACGTTGCAGAAATTATCCACTAAAGCCACATCAAAGTCTTTTTGGTATAATCCAGGGTGGTCTACATTTTGATTTGCGAACTGAATGTATGGAAAGATTAAAATCAATGGATTTTGAAGGCTTTGCTCTCGGTGGCCTTTCTGTTGGTGAAAAAAATGAAGAAATGGTTAATTTTCTCGATCAGTTTGTTCACACAATGCCTGAAGATAAACCTCGCTATCTAATGGGAGTGGGAAAGCCGCTTGATATATTAAATGGAATTAAGGCCGGTATTGATATGTTTGATTGTGTTTTGCCTACCAGAAATGCGAGAAACGGTCAGTTTCTCACGAAGGGTGGCCCGCTCAATATTAAAAAAGAAAAATTTAAAGAGGATACACTACCTCCGGATCCAACTTGTAACTGTAAAGTTTGTAAAAAATATAGCCGTTCGTATATTCGACATTTATTCACAGTTGGAGAATACCTAGCGGGAAATATGATTACTTATCACAATCTTTATTTTTATTTGGAAATGACTCGAAATGCTAGAGAAGCGATCAAGCTGGATAAGTTTGACGAGTTTTATTCAACGTTTTATAACTCTTATCAATCAAATATGTGGAACTAAATTTTTAAAAAGGAATAATCATGTTAAAATTTCTCGCTATTATGCTACTGACTTTCTCAACTAATGTTTTTGCTCAAGCAGCAGCTGCTCCAGCGCAAAATCCATTGATGCAATTTCTTCCACTAGTAGTTGTCTTTATCATTTTTTATTTTTTAATGATTCGTCCGCAAAAGAAAAAATTTGATCAAGAACAAGCACTTTTAGAAAAATTAGCAAAGGGGGATGAAATTTATACCAAGTCTGGCCTAATTGGGACAGTTCATGGAATTACTGATACAGTTATTACAGTAGAAGTTTCAGAAGGTGTTCGATTTAAGGTTTTAAAAAATCAAATCGGTGGCCTTTATAAAACTTTAACAGACGCCAACAAAAAATAGAATATTTTAGAGGAGAGACTGTATGTTTGGATTAGGTGCTGGAGAGTTGTTGCTGATATTTGTTATCGCCATATTATTTTTAGGGCCGAAAAAAATACCAGAGCTGGCTAAAGGATTGGGTCAAGCTATGCGCGAATTCCAAAAAGCCCGCGATGACATGATGACAGAACTCCACAAACCTCATGTAACGACAGATGCACAAAAAAAAGCTGATGTTGATGTTGTGGCCCAGACAGTTGAAACAAGTCCTGCTGAAGAAGCTAAGACAGTCCCTCACGATCCTCCTAAGAATACCTAAAACCTTTCTTGCATTTTCATAAAAAGATCAACTATACTTTCTGATACATTCAGAAAGTATAGTGATTTTGCCATCAAAAAAAAGGGAGTTTTTTAATGAAGACCAGCTGGTGGGTACGCTTTAGTGTACTTCTCGTTCTTGTTGCCACATCGGTAATTGTTCTACTACCAACAGTTTTAAAGTTTGATGAAAATGGGTCTTATCCTGTTAAGTCAAAAATCAATTTAGGCCTTGATCTTCAAGGTGGCCTCTATATGATTATGGGAATTGACTTTAAAAAGGTCTATCGCGATGAAGTACAAACATATTCGCGAAAAATTGAATCTTACATGAAAGATCAAGAAATTAAAGTGACCATTGGCAATCTTGATGCAACTGATGTCAACGATCCAAAGCAGATGCTTACTTTTGAGAAACTCTCAGATGTTGAAGTCGCAAAGAAAAAATTAAAAGAATTCTTCGGCAATAATATCCGCATTACGAGTGAAGATAAACAAAACATTCAAATCGCCTTAGCGACAATCGTTAAAAATGATATTGAAACTCAATCAGTAGGTAAATCTATTGAAGTCATCAGAAACCGTATTGATGAGTTCGGAGTCACTGAACCTGAAATCACGGCACAAGGTGAAGACCGCATTGTTGTTCAATTACCAGGTGTAAGAGATATTGAAAGAGCAAAAGAACTCATTGGGCGAACAGCTAAATTAGAATTTAAAATTGTGAATGACGATGTTTCTCCGGCTACAATGCAAACTTGGTTAGATAAAGGAAAAGCTGCCGGTATTGTTTATAAAAAAGGTGAACGTTTTTCTGATTACATCAAAAAAATGAATGAGCTCTTAGTTTCTGATTTACCAGTTGGGCACGAACTCGCTTTTGAAAAATCAAACACTCCTGGAAGTGATGAATCCATTAATATTCCATATGTCGTCGAAGCCACTCCAAGAATTACTGGAGATGATCTTTCAGATGCTCGAGTACAAATTGATCCACAAAAAAATGAACCATATGTTTCAATGGAATTTAAGCCACAAGGATCTAGCCGATTTGAAGAAACAACTGGTTCAAATATTGGTAAAAGAATGGCCGTGGTATTAGATGGAAATGTTTATTCTGCGCCAGTGATTCAAGCAAAAATCGCTGGTGGAAGTGCGCAAATTACTTTAGGCCGTGGTGCTGATTTTAATAAAATCATGAGAGAAGCCCGCGATCTGGCTTTGGTCTTACGTGCTGGAGCTCTTCCGGTTCAATTAGATTTTCTAGAACAAAGAACAGTTGGTCCAAATTTAGGGAGTGAATCAATTGATAAAGCCCAATTTGCTTCCATCGTTGGTTGCGTAATTCTCTTTATTTTTATCATGGTTTATTACCGATTTTCAGGTGTGATTGCGACTGTGACCTTACTTTTAAACGTTCTTTTCACAGTGGCCTTATTAGTTGCTTTTGGGGCAACCTTAACACTTCCGGGTATCGCCGGTATTGCTCTCACTGTCGGTATGGCAGTAGATGGTAACATCATTATTATGGAAAAAATAAGGGATGAAGTGAGAAGTGGACTTAGTAATATTAAAGCTGTGCAGTCTGGCTTTGATTCTGCACTTTGGACACTTTTAGATGCAAACATTACTTCGGCCGCTGCTGGGATTTGTTTACTGAATTTTGGTACAGGACCGATCCGTGGTTTTGCTGTCACTTTATTGATTGGTTTAGTTGTGACTTTATATACTGCCTACTCAGTTTCGAAAATTATGTTTGAATTTTACATGGAAAAAACTGAAGGCAAGTCACTAAGTATTTAATTGTTTATTTTTTTTTAGCCTAAGACAGGCAGGAGTTATTATATGTTCCAGTTAATAAAAGTTGGTACGAATATAGATTTCATGGGGAAAATGAAATACATCGCTTTTGGTTCATTAATCGTTTGCTTGATTTCAATTTGGGGCATAATTAACAAAATGAATTATGGAGTTGATTTTCGCGGTGGAGCTGAAATTCAAGTGAAATTTTCACAGTCAGTTGGAACAGATGAGCTAAGAAATTCATTGAGCACGAGTGGATTTCAAGGTGTGAGTGTTCAGACGATTGGTGAGCCCAGTGAAAATAATGTACTAGTAAAAGTTCAAGCTAAGGACACGGAGCTAAATCTTGTCACTGAAGGAGTCACGAAAGCCCTTCAAACGTCATTTGTCGGAAATACGGTTACAGTTGAAAAAGTTGACATTGTCGGTCCCAAAGCCGGAGCAGAGCTCAGGTCTTCAGCAATTAAGGCGATGTTTTGGGCCATTATTTCAATCATGATTTATATCGGAGTTCGTTTCGATTTTAGGTATGCACCAGGAACAATGCTTTCAATCATTCACGATTTACTCGTTATTTGTGGAGTCTTAGCTTTTACTGGAATGGAATTTTCATTACAAATTGTTGGAGCTCTTTTGGCGCTTATTGGTTATTCAGTAAACGATACTGTTGTTATTTATGACAGGATTAGAGAGTATGAAACAAAAAACCCAAACAAGTCGTTAATTCAAAATATCAATGATGCCGTCAATGACACTCTTTCTCGTACAATTATAACTGCACTGGCCACTTTTATTGTTTGCCTTTCAATGTACTTTCTTGGCGGTGGAGCAATCAAAGATTTCTTTTTTGTTTTATCGGTAGGTATTTTATTAGGTACATACTCAACTGTTTATATTGCTGCAGGAGTTGTTGTGACTTCAGATTTAATTTCAAAAAAAATGGGATCAAAAAATACCAATGCAACGAACGTTACGGCTTAGTTTCTTACAAAATTTTATTTTACTTCAAGGTCTCCTTTTTGGAGACCTTGTTTTTTCACAAGTGCCAGAGTCAAACACTGAAGGCACAGAAGTAAGTGTAGAAGTCCAAGAGCAACATGACACTAAGGATTTAGAAGAGTTACTTAAAAAATATAATAAAGATCAAGTTAAAGTCATTGAGGATAATTCTAAAATTCATAACATTGAATCTAATAGTGAAGACAGTGAGATGAGAGAATTCGAACTTGAAGCTGCCGCTCTCAACACAAAGATTGCACAAATACATAAAAAAAAGACTAATGACAAAATACCCACCAATGAAAAACTTTCAGAATCCGTTCGTTTGGTTTTACAACCCTTGCAAATTCTCTCAGAAAAGGAACTAGAAAATCTTCTCTTAGAGACTTCAAAAACTTCGAAGTTAAAACCCTTGTTTGAAAAATTTCCCAAAACTGTCACTTTCAGTGTGGGAATGATTAAAAATAAAGACGCTATTCCTAGCTTGGTTTCAGTGGTTGAAGACAAGCCACGACTTTTAAATTTTGCTGTATTTATGCTGGCCACGATCTTAGTAGGACTTTTTTTAAAGAAGCTTTTTTTTAACAAAGACCGCTCATTTTTAGGTCTCATTTTCTTTTTTATTATCCGTATTCAATTAATGTTTTTACTTCGCGTAGGAATTATTTATTACTTTTACAGTAAAGAATTTACTCCCGCTTCTATCGTATTTAAAAAAGTATTTCTCTAATAACGGTTTGGCTAACCTTTTGGAATACAACCAAGACGCTTATCGCTTGTTCGATCACTCGTTGGCGGTGTAGTTTGGGTTTTACCTTCTAAAGAATCGAAGCTACGAACGGTGAAGAGTTTACGATTTCCTTGCGTGAGAGCATCGGCAGTAGTACTTGTCGGCCAGTAATAATAAATAGTTTTCGTATTCATTGAACTTTCATCAGCTCTAATTTTTAATGCATTTTGGATATAAAAACCATAATTTAACAATGTACTTTCACGAACGAGCATTAATCCATAAACTGGAACATAGACATTATTTTTGAGAATCATTTCTCCTTCTTTTTCTGCGATGTAGAGTCCTTCTGAATCTCCAATGAACTCACCGAGAACGTTAAAGAGAGGTTGGTTTCCATTAAAGTGAGTCGAATTAGGACAGTATGACTTTCCTGACTCTGCGTATGTAAATGGAATCATCACGTAACCTAATAAAGCATTTTGTGCGGTCACACCATCAGATGTTGGTCTATTGGGAAAGTTGAGTGGAAAAAAAAGATTCATTGTAGATCCTGGCAATTGGTATTCATTGGCCAGCTTTTCTTCAATAACTTTATTTATCGTTAATCTCCCCCCATTTTCTGCCTTAGCTGTAAATCGCGAATCTGCCTTGTCCCAAAGGGCCAGGGCACCAGGAATAAGTTCTAATCGTTCATATTCAACAGAGTCTTTACCTGGATGAAGTTGTTCATCGTGACATACGGTCGGGGACTGGGTGTTTCCTCCAGGAGGCAATATAGGCGCAGGCATTTCGTTAGCTGCAAAATAATAAAGTAAGCGAGTATAATTTGTTCTGATAATATTTCCAGTTGCATCAACCATTCCACCGTAAGTCATGCATGTGTACTGATTGAGAGGAGTTACTTTTAATGCACCTAGATTTGATCCACTGTCTGTTGTTTGATCTTTTCTTCTAATTTGAAATTCTTTTGATTGAGCATTCGAGCCAGATTTAAATTCATTTATTTTTAAGATCCAAGTTTTATTTTTGGCGAGCTTGTTCACGTTCACAGTAAATGAGTTTGATCCAGGAGAGAGATTTGGTGGCAGAGTTTCAGTCGTATTACCATCAGTTGCAGTCACAATACACTGAGGTGTTTCTGGATCGCTACTTAATTGAACAGTACACCAATTAAATAGATTTCCGATTTTTGTATTAAGAGCTATTTCTGGCCCGACAGTTGTATTAACGTAAAGAATTGGTTGATCAGAAACTGGCTTATTTGCACATGTCACATCACAATCACTGAGAATATCGGCTTTACCGTTAATACATGAACAAAAATCATTTTTAATAAAAATAGCGTTATTAGGTCGTGTGTCTAAAATAACATCTGAAACACAAATATTGGCCGAACCATTAACTCTTGAAAGTAAAACATCTGAAGGGACCGTTTCTACCAGTGTTGTTCCACCGGCAATAAGATCTTTTTTTATTTTTGACAGTTCTTCTATTTCAGCAATGTGAGTGCCTGATAAGCAGCTCTTTGTACAATTGTCATAGGGTGCACTATAAACTAGCAGGTCACTGCCGCAGCCATCTTGATTTCCATTATCAATCGAGAAATCCTTAACGAATCCTTTTCTTTTAGCTAGAGAAGTATCCCCAACACATGAAGCAAGCAGGCTTACCAAAAATATAATTATGGTGGATGCAAAGTATTTTTTTAAATAAATATTACGATTTAGCATATTTTCTTCTTTGCTAGTGCGTTCATTAAATTCTTTTAAAATCAAATCCTAGTCATATTATCGACTTTATATTCTCCAACTTTAGCCTTGATCATAATGGACTATTCTTATTTTAAACCTGGAAGAGGCTAGACTTGAGTAAAATAGCTGCTATTGTTAAAAATAAGTAATTTTAGAGACTTATCTTATAGGGTCTAGCTTTGGACCTTTATTAAGCTGCCTCATTTAAGAGGCAAGCTAAAGGTTTAATTAGTTCTAACCGATAGATTTTTATAAAGATTAAAAATTCTTTTTTTATAATTCCAGGAGATCCTATATGACTAAGGCAGATTTGATTGCAGCGCTTGAAAAGCAAGCTAACCTTACTCACAAGCAAGCTGAAACCATCATTAACATTACGTTTGATAGTATGATCAAGGCGCTTTATGAAGACGAGAGAATCGAAATCAGAGGTTTTGGTTCATTTGCGAATAGAAACTACAAGGCCTACGAAGGACGCAATCCTAAGACTGGAAAAATCGTTAAAGTCCCACCTAAAAAAGTTCCATTTTTTAAAGTTGGTAAAGAACTTAAAGAAATGGTGGATGAAGGTAAAGACAAGTACGTGATCCGCGAAGCTTAATTACCTTATTTTACATTGACATATTTAAGGGGTTCGAAGAGAATCCCTTTATCTTTTTATCCAATGGAGACGTGCCAGAGTGGTCCAATGGAACGGTTTGCAAAACCGTAAAGCCGGCGGTTCAAATCCGCCCGTCTCCTCCAGTTTTGATCCGTTTTTGCCTTTAAAATCAATTACTTAAATCACTTTTTTCACTAACTAGCGGTGTGGCGGTAAACGTTACAATTTCAATGATTTATTACGCTTTTTGTTTTAATGTTTATTTATGAACATTGATGAATTAAAAAAGATTAAAAGCTTCATGATCGAGAAAGACAAGTCAGTCTTTAGGATTCGATACAGAACCATCGACAATATCCAGCATAGATTACCTCCTGATAAACATCCTGCATTTAGGAATAAAGAAGAAGCTCAAGACTGGATTAAAACCAAGCAAGCTTTTTTAGCAGGTGAGAAATCTCGAATTGCTAGGATTGTAGCTAATAATAAACGTTATCCATTAGTTCAAGAAAAACTGAAGCTCTATTGTGATTATAAGCTTGAAAGTAAACTTAAAGACATTAAGACCATTGAAGCTTATTTCCAGAACTATATCTTTAATTTCTTCTTGTCCGTTAAACAGACTCAAAACTTAAACGAATGGTCTTTGTTCTATCCTGAGTTCTTAAAGCATTTAAAGACAGTTAAAAGTAAGAAGGGAGTCCCATTAGCAGTAGAGACTCAACGTAAAATATGCTTCTATTTTAATGATTTTTTAGAGTACCTTTACAAGAATAAGCACACTACTACTTATATTGAAAAGTTAGACATTCCTGATTCTGAAGACTCTGAGTTAACCTTAGCTGAAGCATACTGGACCGAAGAAGAAATAGAGAAGGTATTACCTTTTTTAACTGAAGATGTACGCAATCTTTTTATCTTTGGATTAGAAACAGGTATGCGAATAAGTGAGATTTTAGGGGTTACTAGACAGCTTTATTATAAAGGTAGCCTACCTCGAAAAGAGATCAATGAGAGCTTAATAAAGAACGGTATAAGCTATAACGGTTACATCAGGCTAGAGAGTCAACTTGATACTAACAAAGACGGTGTATTCACCTTAAAGCCTCTAAAAGGGAAGGATAAGATCCTAAGTAAACATGCTCGTTACATTCCTGTAAGTGAGAAATGTTTTGAGATAGTTAAGCATTACAATAATAAAATTGTCGGAATGGGGACCGTTCAAGACAGAGACTCTAGAAATCTATTCTGGGAAAGTTTAACTAAGTCTAAGGTTAATACCGAAATACAGGATTCGTGTAAACTAGCTGGTATTCCCATTAAAACTACTCACTCTACTAGACATACTTTTTGTACTAATTTCCTTCTAAAAACTTCATCAGAATTTCTAACAAAGATCATAAGTGGTCACAGCAGTGATAAAGCCTTTAAAAGATACTTACACTTGATTGAAAGTTTAGCGGATAATAAGAACAGAAGTAGTGGATTGTTGTAAAAAGAGCAGCATCTACCTAAGCACCGCCCCTAAATTACAGAGAAAAATCACCTACGTTTCAGCTTGATCAAATAGCTTGAGTTAAACCAAGACACAGTTTCTGAGATGAAAAAACTACATTCTTTATGGCCCGTGACAAGTGTAACTTCGTTCGGAAATACATTTTGTCGATGACAGAATAAATTAGATTGCATCTTTTAGATAATCATCTTTAAGAAAGCAAGTGGTTTCTAAATAATATTTCTCCTTTCCTCTAGAAAGAGTAAAAGTTTAGCCGCTATGCCCGCCGAACCTCGCACGAGCAGTGACTGCTTCATTAGATTTTCTACCTGGAAGTTTTTATCTGTGAACTAATCCATTACCTTAAACAGAATTTCGCCTTAGCTTATTCATTCATCTTAATGGGCCTCATCCTTCATCCCTAATTCACCCGAAACAATCCTTATGCTTTACTTAACAATCGCTTTCCTGTCATCAAGAATAAGAAAGGGATTTGTTTCCTAATTCACTTCCATGTGAAATCAAATGAACGAGATTCTATTAGCGTTTCTGTCCAACAAGTAATCGTAGTCGTTTTCTTTCCTTTAAGTACTCCTCGTAATCGTCATTGTATGTATCATTATTTTTTAATAAGTGAAGAGATAATGAGGAAATTTTTCTAGCCAATGCAACTTTGGCATCTTTGGCAGAAATTCCCTTGGCCCTAAGTGCATCGTGATAATCTCGCAAAGTTGTTTCAGTTCTCATTGCTGATTCTGCAGCTCCAATAAAAACATCTCTCAACTCACGACGACCGTGGACTCTTTTATTGCCATATATTTTACCAGCTGAAATTTGTATATGACGAACTAGCATACAGTATCCCCAGAATTGATGTTTGTTTCTGAATCTCTCTGGTTGACATACTATTGCTGCAATTACATTGGCACGAACGATACTGATTCCAGGAATAGTCATTAAGTTTCTAATCGGACGATACTTTTTTTGATTATTTTTAAACCAATCTAGATATTTAATTTTTTCATTTTCAAGAAACTCGACTTGACTAAAAAGATTAGTGGCCACAAATCTTGCAGAATCATTTTTTAATTCAATACATCGATCTTTGTTTTTATAAAAATTGTTTTCATCCGTCTTGAGCCCTTCAGCTCTGAAGACGGATTTTAATCTATTTTTAAAACGTACAATTTCTTGAACAATGTCGAGATAGCCACTTACTGATGTTCTTAGTTGTGCCCAATGGGAATTATCGTGAAAAACTTCTTTTAAATGTCCGCATCGAAGTTCATTAGCTAGATGAATTGCATCTCTAAAATCTGTTTTTGCCCCAGATTTTTTTGCAACATATGTTGGATTACAAACTAACAATCGATCCACCTTTTCCTTGAGTGAAATATACAACCATTGTGAAATAGTTGACTCTTCGAATGTGAGAATACGCTCACCATTTATTGACTCGATAACATTCCAGAGGTTCTTTTCTGAAGTGTCGACTGTTTTTCTCAGGATACAATCGCCAGTTTCATTCAAAACGGCAAAAGTTGATGTTGATGAATGGGCGTCAAGGCCGATAAAATACTTCATAAGCAGCACTCCTTGTGATCAAAATGTTTATAGAGATACAAACATTTTAATATCCACACGCTTAATTGCTGGCACGCTAGGTTTTTGCCTAGATGAGGCCCAAGTGGATTACGCCCTAAGGCGGTGCTGCTTTCTTACCTTGTCAAATTGCTCTTCAGGTCAGCCAGACTGCAGAGTACTACAATAAAAACAAAAAATTGCCAGAGGCAGATAACTCTAAAAAAACTTCTTTGGTGAGCCAAGGTAGTAGCAAATAGTCTAAATATCGAGCGTTTTACCATCTGCCTTAAATTGATAGTTGGTAGAAAGAATAGTTGTTTCAGAAGTATTTTTTTCCTCAATGTTTGCATCAGTCAAAACTAAATCAGCACCAAGTGTTTTTTCATTTGATAAGACTTCCATCAACATTTTTAATTTTCCTAAAGTTTGATTTAAAGACTTTTAAAAATATAACGAAAAATGTTTTTAACTACCAGTTAAGAAATGGTTAGTGTTTTGTTTGAAAGCTTTTAGAGTTTTAAAATATCTTCGATGATATTTGCCGCAAACTCACTGCTGCTTTTGCCTTTTTCAATCGAGGTATATTGAGCTTCTGGTGTCGTAAGAGGACTCGGAGTTAAAAGAGATTGAACAAAGTTATTGGCCTGAATAGTCTTAGTTTTATCATCAGCGAATTTAGTGGCAGCTAAAATTTCAATATTTTTAACCTGCGCTATTTGAGTACTTAGATTGTCTGATGCCGCCATCATCTCTAGTCGAATATCAAGCTGGCGTAGATAAGCCGTTTTGAATTTTGGAGTTCCTGAATGATATCTGGCATACCATTTTGAATCACTTTTTTCATGGCGTAATTTAATGATATTGAGAATTTCGGCCATTTTCATGAACGCGTATTCAAGATCAACTTGTACTAATTCCTTATCTATAAGTGGCATATTCATTCTCGTGAATTCTCTGTTCCACATATCAACATTAATTTGAGCAATTGAAAGATCCCCAGTTGAAGAAATTTTATTGGCCTTAAAATTACTTTCAGTGTCTATAATGGAAACAAAAATTTGTGGTTCAATATTGTATTTTTTAATGGCCAGGGAGAGTTTAGTTGCAATTATATCTCTTGTTTCCTCATCTAGTTCTGGTTGAACAACAGCAATCATATTGGCAATTACAAATGCATCTGTTGGATATTGTTTTTTGTCAAAATTTTCAAAACGTGGAGGAATGCTTTCTTTCGTTTCTACACTAAATTTATTGTAACCGCGATAGGGGATTGCGGCGGCCCTTAACTCTTTAGGGGCAATTTTTTTGATAGGCAAATCAACCGTGGCAACATTTTTTGTGCTTGAACAACTTTGTAGTGTCAAAAGCAGTAAAAGGGATGCATGAGTGAACGAATGTTTTTTAATTTTTGTTTTCATGGGACGCACTATAATCTTAATTTTTAATTAATGAAGATAGGGCATACCTTTTTATATGATAGCTAAATGACACCAGACTATCAGCTTGAAATAATGAGTTTTTAAAGAAAAATAGACTATCGTCTTTTCTTGTTAGACCTCACTTTACTTTTATCGACACTTCCTTTTCCGTTATAACCGGAACCTTTAAATCCCGGAACACCGGCATGATCCTTAAGAGATTCTTCTTTGGGGGCAAGATTCTTTTCTGATTCGCTTTTCTTTTTCGTCATATAGTTAGATCTCCTTTTTTTAACTTTTATTTTGCCAAATATCCACCATCAACAGGATAAAAATTTCCAGTCAAATAACTGGCCCTATCAGAACTTAAAAAAAGAATTAAATCTGCAACTTCAGATGCCTTTCCAAATCTATTCATTGGATGAAGTGACTCAATTTCTTTTTTCATCGTTTCATTTTTTATAATGGGTGAAATCATTGGAGTTTCGATAAACGCTGGTCCAATTGAATTTATTCTGATTCCCCTTGTTGCGTAATCAATGGCCGCTGTCTTAGTTAAACCCACAACGCCATGTTTGGAAGCTGTATATGCAGAAGATCCAGGGTAACCAACTTGACCTAGTATAGACGAGATATTGGTAATTGATCCTCCACCAGACTTAATTAATGCGGGTATTTCACTCCTCATACAATAGAATACACCAGATAGATTCGTTTGAATGACTTTATCCCAATTTTCGATTGAAGAATCAGCAGAATCTTTGAGCTCGCCGCTAATTCCAGCGTTATTGCAAGCGGTATCTAATCTGCCAAAAATTCTCACTGTTTCATAAATTAATTTTTCACATTCTATGGCATTTGAAACATCTGCTTTAATAAAAATGGCCTGTCCACCCGATGAAATTATTTCGTGCGCAACAGCTCCACCCAAATCTTCATTAGTGTCTGTTACAACTACTGCTGCACCATTTGCGGCATATGCAAGAGCAGCGGCTTTTCCTATTCCTGATGCAGAACCAGTTACTAAGGCGACTTTACCAGTAAAAAAATCACTGTAAGATGATCTTTTAATATTGTTTTCAACCATACAAAAATTCTCCTTTTTTAATTTTCTTAAGGCATTAATAATTAAGTATATTCGAGTTAGGCAACAATGATTAATACTTAAAAACTATATTAAACAAAAGTTTATGTATTAGTGCTTTATGTTTATTTCATGCATTTTAAAAGTGATAAAAATTATCAGGAGAATTACTTATGGAAGAAAAGTCAAAACTAGAAAGTGAATATCAACAATTGTTAGTAAGGATAAAGCATCTTGAAAAGGATTTGCAAACACCTCTTAGTCGAGACCCAGAGGAGCTTGCAGTAGAACTGATAAATCGAAATATTACCTACAGTCTTTATCAGGTTGAAAAACAAAATTTACAAAAAATAGTCAATGACTTAAAAAATTACCCTTCTTAGATTATGACATAAGGTGTTTCACTACTTTTTTTAATTCCTTTTTCATTTCTTAACTGACTTTCTCTAATTTTTGTTAATTTACTAATATCATCTCCCATTAATGTAAGTATGTCGTCAGCTGAAATTATCCCGCAGAGCGCCCCATCATCACTAATTACAGGTAATCGTTTAACACCATGTCGATTCATTTTTCCAATAGTCTCATACATACTATCACTTTCTTTTATTACAATTGGATTACTTTGCATGATTTGATCAACACGGATTTCACCTGGCTTTGATATTGCTCCGACGGTTAATGCAATATCTCTATCAGTCACAATACCAGCTGGTATTTGCTTACCATTAATTGTTTCTACAACAACAATGCTTCCAATATGATTTTTTAACATGAGTTCCGACACATTATTTAATGTTGCGTCTTTTTGAATAGTAATCACTTTTTTATTGCATAAGTTTTTAATAGACATATTACCTCCAATGTAAGAATACAAGGTTTATTTTGTACTCAGTTTTTAATATTTTTCTATACTTAAAACTTAATCATTTTTTTTGAAAAAGTTTTCTCCTCAACTAAAACGTTGCTCAAATAAAAATAAGATCATTCTCCAATTCGTGCTCTTACTATAGAGCTACATCACGGTGTTCGATCCTCAAATCCCCATACTCCTTGAGAGTGCGATTATCCTATAGATAAACCACTAGATAAAAATCGGGGGCAAGTTGAAGATTGAGGGTAGCTATGCTGCCCTCGATAATCTTTGTATTCAAGTTCAATTTTATTCTTCTTTTTATAAGCTCTCTTGTCTTTTAAAACTCTGAAGCAAATCGCTAATATCTTTCTTGCTATTGCCACTTTTGCTTTGTTGTAATTCATTCTCTTTCTTAAAAAATCATATTCCGCTCTTAGTTCCTCATCACTAGCAATTGCCGGTATCACAGCTTCTACCAGTGCCCATCGAAGTAGATGGTTTCCACTTTTTGTAATTCGTCCCTGAGTTGTCTTTCCCCCTGAGGAATAAGTTGCAGGTATTAGGCCTGCATAGCTTGATAATTTTTTTACTGTTTTAAATCTTTCAATCTCACCAATTTCAGAATCAATTAACATTGAAAAAAATTGTCCAATACCTGGAATCGTTTTTAATAGCTGAGCATTCTTGCTTTCTTTAAAGTTTTCTCCAATAACGTCTTCAATTTCTTTAATGTAAAGATTAATCATATCTATAAAACTCATTTCTCTTTCTATTAGTGCCCTATCCATTGGGCTAAAACAAAGTTCTTCTATTTGTTTTTCGCCCTTTCTTTCCAAATTGATCCGTTACTGCTTTCCACTTCTGTACTTCTTCTGGATAACGATCAACTATTGTCACAATTCTATTTTTTACTTTCGTTCTCGTTTGAACAAAAAATATTCGTTGTCTTAACAGCGTTCTCAAGTCTCGTACTTCTCTCGGTGCCACATAACATTCAGGGATCATGTTCACTCGTAATAGATCTGCTAAAACAGTTGCATCGATTTTATCAGTCTTAATCTTTGCTTCAGCAATTGCTTTTACTTTATACGGATTTGCTAGCACAACATGGTCAATCATTTCTTCAAGCCACTCGTGCATTACTTGCCAATTTCTACAAGATTCCAAAACCGCAGCAGAGTCATTGGTGAAAGGCTTTAAAAACTTATTCACGTCTGCTTTTTTATTCATTACCTGACCAGATCGTAAAACTTTTCCCATCTCATCTTTCACCACTAAGTAAGAAAACTTTTTGTGATAATCAACACCAATGTTATACTTTGCCATGTGTACCTCCAGGTTAGGGGAACCTCGGTTCGCCCTCTCATAAATTAAGCTCAGGCCCATTCCTGAAGCTTCTCTATTTAAATCCTGAGGTACACTTTTAAAATTTTCCATTCTCTACATTTATTCCGGATTGACTTCAGTAAGCTATTCACTTACATACCGTCTCCTTAGAAAAATATTAATTGGTTTTGCTTGCGTGATCAAAGTAATGATCAAAACTATATTTACCAGGCCCGAAATAGTAGTAATGGATTGTTCCTCCTAAAAGAGCTAAATTTTTTAAAAATAAAACCTGCTGATTTTGAATTTCAACGACATCGCTTATGGCCCAAAAGTTGTGCATATAAAGTGTTACAAGAATTAAAAATACCATTAATAGCAGGCTGCCCATTTTAGTAAAAATTCCCAGTATAAGCCCAAATCCACCAATGAGTGCCATGAGACCAGTAATTAAGACAAAATTATCTGGAAACGGAATGTTCTTCTTTATTGCTATATCTATTGCTGATTGTTCGAAATGCCCAAATGAGGCAATAATAAAATATAATGAAAAAAAGACTCTGCCAAAAAGGACTAAACTATGATTTAGTATTTTGGAACCAATCCAGTTACTAGTACTTAGTTTGACACTGCTGATTGTTTTGTCCATTGTATTTAATTTCATACGTTCCTTGTTGTTAATTATTTAATAGCTAATGGGAGGATATGAAAAAAATTGAATCAAAAACAATACTTTTTTTGTCTGTTTAGTATAGTCAATGTGAATAGATTTAATCTTTGCCAGTTAACTCTACGGAAATAAACTGTGTACAATCATTTCTTTGGTAGAGGGAGTAACCAAGATATGTCTGAATTAGTTTTTGATGTTTAGCAATGTTTTCAATACTTTCATCTTTAATTATTAATTCTTTAATCCAACCTGGAGTTGGGGGAGTACGTCCATATTTGAGAGTCTCAATTCCAAAATATTTTGTAACTTCTTCTTTCCATCCTCTCTCTTTAAAGAAATTAAACCAATGATCTGGGTAAAATAAAAATGGAGAATTCTCCATTTGTTTTAACCTTTTTGGTGTTCTTAAAAATTTTAGGATTTCTGGTGAGTAGTATTCAGTTATCCATAATTTAAAATTTTGAAGTGCATACAAATCACAGGCCAATGATTCAGCTTGTTTATTGGTTAAATAAGGAATGACACCTTCAGTGAGAACAAGTATATTTTTTGATTTATCAGATATTTCAGTCAAAAATTTTTTTCGCTTATCAATATCTGTTAGGTCAATAGCAATTCTCTTTAATTGACAGTTTGGTGTAAAACGATCTAATTTTTCATTTTTTAAATCAATTATTTGTGGAAAATCTGCTTCTATCCAATTTATTTTTTGAGGTAGTGACATTCGGTAAGGCCTGGTGTCTAGACCGGCACCTAAATTTAAAATTGTATCAATTTCACTAAAGGGATTTTCCAAGATTTTAGAAATAAGCTCATCAATGATTAATGTGCGAATAACCACTGACCATGCGGTATAACGAGATCCTTGAGTATAACTTGCAAGTCCTTTACCAAGTTGACCGATAAGAATTTGGGCAAACTCATCTTTAAATAGTGCATTTGTTTTTTTTGATTCAAGTGCCCTATAGGCGGCAACCCATAATGCAGTATCTGACACGTGATTTATTTCATTCTTTGATTTCATCTTTTTTTAATTTTTTATGGCCATCACTTTGAATTAATTATCAAAACATTAGTAATAAGACATTTGTTCTATAGTTTATGACAATGACTTAGACTAAAAAATCTTAAACCCGTTCTTTTGGAGGAACAATGAAATTATTTTTAGTCACTTTATGTCTTAGCGTATTTATCTTTAATTCTGCCTTTGCTCAGAGTTTAAAATCTAACATGAAATCGAGCCAGACACTGTTGAAGCAAATTGCAGCGACAATGAATGACACAACAAAAAATCAAGAAAATGCCGTAAATGTCTCAAAGATGGTGGTATTTTTTGAAGCTGCAAGAAATCAAAGTCCTGATTCTGGATCCCTTAAAAACTATCAAGAACTTATGGACCAAAGCATTGTATTAATGAAGTCACTTGAATCAGCATTTAAAGCTAATGATAATGCTTTGGTCTTATCAATAATGCAAAAACTTAATACTGCTAAAAAAGAAGGACACGATCTTTATAAATAAGCTTAAGTAAACATAAATCTCCGATATAGAGACTAATAGAATCTTAACAATAAACCGTTTGACGGTATATTCATGCTAAGGCTTTATAGAACCCAGTAACTATACCGGAGGATTTATGTTTAAAAGTTTGACTTTAATCGCTTGCACTAGCTTTTTTATGAACACAATTGCTTTTGCTCAATCGACAATTAAAATTGATGGATCAAGCACTGTTTTTCCCGTTACAGAAGCTGTAGCTGAAGAATTTCAAAACTCTAAAAAGGGTGCTATTCGAGTGACTGTTGGAATTTCTGGAACTGGTGGTGGATTTAAAAAATTCTGCCGCGGTGAAACAGATGTTCAAAATGCTTCACGTCCAATCTCAAAAGAAGAAATGGAAGTTTGTGCGAAAGCCGGCATTCAATATTACGAACTCCCAGTTGCTTATGATGCAATGGTGGTTGCTGTAAATCCAAAAAATACTTGGGTTAAAGATATAACTGTTGAAGACCTAAAAAAAATGTGGGAACCAGCTGCTCAAGGTAAAATTTTAAAATGGAACCAAGTTCGTGCAGAATGGCCTGATGCTCCTCTAAATCTTTTTGGTGCTGGATCGGATTCTGGAACTTTTGATTATTTTACAGAAGCCGTTAATGGAAAATCTAAAGCTAGTAGAGGGGATTTCACGGGAAGTGAAGATGACAATACTCTAGTATTAGGAATCTCAAATGATAAAAATGCACTTGGCTACCTTCCGTATTCATACTACTCATCTAACATGAAAAAAATGAAAGCTCTTGGTATCATCGGTGGTCCAGAAGCTCCTTCAAAAGTTGCGGTTTTACCTTCAAAAGCTACTGTTGAAAATGGAACATACTTTCCACTTTCACGTCCACTTTTTATTTATGTAAGTAGCATAAGTGCAGCTAAGCCAGAAGTAATGGAGTTCACAAAATTTTATATTGAAAAAGCTGGTGAATTAGCTAGTCAAGTGAAATATGTTGCTCTTCCAGCGAAAGCTTACAAAATGAGCTTAGATAACGTTGCAAAAAAGAAAATGGGAACAGTTTTTGGTGGTCACAATGAAGTCGGACTTAAAATTGAAGACTTGCTAAAACGCGAAGCAAAACATTAATATCATCCTTAATGTTTAAATTAACTGACCATCAGTCTTCGAATTCTAAAAAAATGAGATTAAAATCTTCTCGTGGATTCTCTGCGAGAATTTACGAGAAGATTATTGAATATGTTTTATTTCTGGCCGCACTGGCCTCTGTCTTCGTAACTCTTGGAATCGCCTATGTACTTATCAGCGAATCCATTCCTTTTTTTAAAGTAGTTTCCATCATAGATTTTATTACTGATAAACAATGGACTCCATTGTTTGCGGACGCTCATTTCGGAATTAGGCCACTTCTTGCCGGAACGTTTGTCACCACCGCCATTGCTTTAATTGTCGCTATCCCTGTGGGGTCAGTGATTGCAATTTACTTAAGTGAATATGCACATCCTAGAGCTCGCGAGATACTAAAGCCTATTTTAGAATTATTAAGTGCTATTCCCACAGTTGTGTATGGGTATTTTGCTCTATTATTTGTTTCACCTTTACTTCAAAAAATATTCGTTAACATGACAGGATTTAACATGCTCTCTGCTGGAATTGTCATGGGTATAATGATTATTCCTTATGTCAGTTCACTCAGTGAAGATGCGATGCGGGCCGTTCCTATGCATATGAGAGAAGGCTCTTTTGCCATGGGGGCAACAAGGCTTCAAACTTCTGTTAATGTCGTTGTGCCAGCTGCTTTTTCGGGTATTTCTGCCGCTTACATTTTAGCAGTTTCGCGTGCTATCGGTGAAACAATGATTGTGGCGATTGCCGCTGGGATGCAGCCCAATTTTACGCTTAATCCGACAGAGCCGGCATCGACCATCACTGCTTATATTGTGCAAGTCAGTCTTGGGGATCTTCCCCATGGGAGCATAGGTTATCAAACAATATTTGCTGCTGGTTTGACCCTTTTACTTTTTACTTTTGCTCTTAATATAGCCGGGCATTTTTTAAAAAAGAAATTTGGAGAACGCTACTAATGGAGCTAAAAACAAATTACAAACGCCAACTATTGATAAATAAAATCTTTGATGTTTTTTTTAAATACTTAGGTTTATTTTTTCTTATTTGTGCCTTAATTGCCTTACTGGCCTTGATTGGAAACTTAGTTTCAGAAGGTTTTGGAAGACTTTCATTTCAATTTCTTTCTTCATTTCCAAGTCGCTTCGCGGATAAATCTGGAATTTTGTCTGCATGGGTGGGCTCTTTTGCAGTGATGTTAATGACTGCTCTTTTTGCCATTCCATTAGGAGTAGCTTCAGGAGTTTATCTTGAAGAATATGCTCCAAAGAATAAAATAACGACTTTTATTGAGCTTAACATTACGAATCTTGCAGGGGTTCCCTCGATTATATTTGGACTTATGGCCCTCGGTCTTTTTGTCTATAAAATGTCGCTAGGGCAAAGTATTATTACTGCCGGTATGACTTTGGGGCTTTTAGTTTTACCAGTAATTATTGTGACCACTAGAGAAGCGATTAAAACGATTCCTGTGCATATTAGAGAAGCCTCGTACGCAGTTGGAGCAACTAAGTTGCAGACTATCCGCTACCATATTCTTCCTTATTCTGCAGGTGGAATTATAACGGGAATTATTATCGCAATGTCGAGAGCGATTGGAGAGACAGCACCTTTAATTACTATTGGAGCACTGACTTTTATTGCATTTTTACCAGCTTCTCCTTTTATTTCTCAGGCACCTTTTGTTTCAACACAATGGATGTTTGATCCTTTTACAGTTCTCCCGATTCAAATGTTTAACTGGGTCTCAAGACCTCAAGAAGATTTTCACACTAATGCAGCGGCTGCCGGCTTAATTTTAATAGTTTTTACACTTACATTAACTGCAGTAGCGATTATTATTCGCAATTATTTTAGAAAAAGAATTAAATGGTAAATTTAAGAAGTTAGGAATTTATATGCCAACTGAATTAGAAAATATTAAAGCAGAAGTAAAAGATTTAAATTTCTATTATGGAGATGTTAAGGCCCTTAAGGGTGTAAATCTTAAAATTCCAGAGAAAAAAGTTATTTCACTTATTGGCCCTTCTGGATGTGGAAAGACGACTTTACTTCGTTGTTTTAATCGCATGCATGATTTTTATACAAATCATTCTCACACTGGTGAGATTATTTTAAATCCAGAAGGTGTAAATATCCTTGATCGAAAAATTGATCCCATTGAAGTGCGCATGCGAATAAGTATGGTGTTTCAAAAACCAAATCCATTTCCAAAAACAATTTTTGAAAATGTGGCCTATGGACTGCGTGTTCGAGGTGTGACAAAAAGATCTGTTTTACTTGAACGAGTCGAAAAAGCACTTACGGTTTCTGCTCTTTGGAATGAAGTAAAGGATAGACTTGATCAACAGGCCTTCAACCTCTCGGGCGGTCAACAGCAACGTTTGTGTATTGCTAGGGCCCTAGCGATTGATCCTGAGATCGTATTATTTGATGAGCCCACTTCAGCATTAGACCCAATTGCGACAGCGAGAATTGAAGAATTAGTAAGTGAATTAAAAAAAGAAGTTTCAATTTTAATTGTTACACACAATATGCAACAGGCCGGTCGAATTTCAGATTATACTGGATTTATGTACATGGGTGAGTTGGTCGAGTTTGGTGATACAGATAAAATCTTTACTAATCCCAAAGAAAAGCTGACTGAAGATTATATTTCAGGTCATTTTGGATAAGTTTAAATTTTTCTTAGATTCAAATTAATGAAAAGTGATTTTTGTAGTCTAATCTTCCAGCTTCGATGACTTTATAAGCTTCAAGACGGCCATAAATGCATTCAATTTCTGTCTTTATTGCTTCACCAGGGATTGATTTATAAGATAAGAAATAATGTCTGATTCGATCAAGAACAACTGGATTTAAGTCTTCTAATTCTTTAATATGAGTATAAAAAGGATCACCATTTAAAATTGCAATTAATTTATCATCAACTTCACCAGAATCAAGAAGCCTAATTCCGCCAATAATTCGAACATCCATTATTATATCTGCTCTTTCAATTGGTAATTCTGACAAAATACAAATATCAAGAGGGTCGCCATCTCCTCTTACTGCCTTTTTAGAAAGTTTAGTTGTTTCTTCGGCAGAATAGGTTTGGGGGATAAAACCGTAGAGAGTTGAAGGGACAGAAGAAAATTTTTGTGGGCGGTCAACTTTTAAAAAACCAGTTTCTTTACAAATTTCGTATTTGATAACATCGTTAGGGAGAATTTCGATGTAAGCACGAACTACTTGTGGTGCACCTTCACCGATAGCTATACCATGCCAAGGATGAGGGCGATGAGCATGATAAAAAGTTTTATTGTTCATAATAAATTATTTTAAGACAGCTAAAGCAGCTTGGTAATTAGGTTCATTTACTATGTCAGAAACTAATTCCGTATAGAGAACTTTATCATCTGGAGATAAAACGATAACTGCTCTTGCATGGAGTCCTGCAAGTGGAGTATCGATGAGTTCAAGTCCCCATTCTTTGCCAAAGCTACTTTTAAAAGAAGAGAGAGTTTCGACATTATTTATTCCTTCAGCACCACAAAATCTGGCCATGGCAAATGGCAGATCTAGGGCAACGTTTAAAACGACTGTATTTTTTAAACCAGCAGCTTCTTTATTAAAAGTTCGTACGGAGGTCGCACAAACTCCAGTATCTATACTTGGAAAAATACTGATGACTTTATACATACCTTTGTAATTTTCGTTAGAAACTTCTGTCAAATCGTTCTTAACAAGTTTTGTAAATAAGGCCACTTGACCAACTTTTGGAAGTTCTCCGTTTGTATTTGCTGGGCCACCTCTAAATGCTGTCTTTGACATAAAAACTCCTCGAAAAAAGTATTTTTCTATTTTGACTTATTTTTTCATACTTCGCCACTTCCAATTTCTCTTTTGCCTATAAAATTTACAACTTTTTTTTTGTTTCTTGGATTTGTAGACATTCGACGTGATAAATCATACCAAAATATTATTTTTGGAAGAATTATGTCTTTTTTACGTCAAAAGCACTTGTATTTTGTTTTTTAGCTACATTTATAATTGCTCCGGCATTCGCTCTTACTATTACCCACAACTTTCATCAGTTGTGGGTTTTTTGTTTTTTGGGCCCTGAGTCTAGGCCACTCTATTTAGATCTATTAACCTTTTAAGTTAAATAACTTCAAGAGGTTTTTATGACTCAAAATGATGCTTCTTCTTGGATTCAAGAAGAGTTTTCTTCTCATGCCTTTAGCGATGATCGTCTTCACAAGAGACTTTTAAAAATTACCAAATCTCTAGCAGAGGCACCGACTTTATCTATTAATCAAGCATGTGCTGAGTGGGCAGCCGTGAAAGGTGCTTATCGATTTTTTGACAACAACTCCGTCTCAAGCGATCTTATCCTAGATCCTCATTATAGAATTACATATGAAAGGTCGTTACCTGACGATCGTATTCTTATCGTTCAAGATACTTCTAAAATTAATTATGATTCACATCGGGCAACCGAAGGACTTAGTTCTTATAGCACTTCTAAAGGATTTGAAACTCACGGCCTTATTACTCATACAGCTCTTGCAGTTAACACGGATGGAGTTCCATTAGGAGTAATCGATCAAAAAACTTGGACGAGAAGTATTGATGATGATGTCAAAGAATTGAGTGAATATAAAAATTATAAAAGACCAATTGAAGAAAAAGAAAGTTATAGATGGATTGAGGCTTTAAAGAAATCTAAAGAACGAATGCCAGATAAAGATATTGTAATAGTTGGAGATCGTGAAAATGATATCTATGAGTTTTTTCAAGAAGCTTTAATTGAGGATGTGAATTTTGTTGTTCGTTCATCGTCTCCTAGAACGATAGAGGATACTTCCGGACTCCATCAAAATATGGATCACAAACTTCGGAAATTGCCTGAAATGGGGCGAGTGTGTTTACACATTCCTGCAAAGCAGGGAGTGGCGGCACGTTCAGCAGTGCTTGAACTTCGTTTTACTGAGGTTATGTTGTTAAGTAGACCAAGGGAATTAAGATTGCGAGATCAGATACGCGAGTAGATATTCCATTAAATGTAGTTGAGCTTGTTGAAAGAAATCCACCGAAAGGAATAAAAGCTCTTCACTGGAGAATTTTAACTAATTTAAAAGTTAACAATGATAAAGAAGCATTAGAAATCATTCATTATTACAAGCAAAGATGGCAAATTGAGACATTTTTTAAAATTTTAAAATCCACGTGCAAGGTTGAGGATTGTCGACTTGGACATGCTGAAAAATTAATTAAATTTATTGCATTGAAGTCGATAATTGCCTGGAGAATTTATTGGGCAACGATGCTGAGGCGAGAATCATCAGAATTACCAGCTGATTGTATTATTACAACGGCCGAATGGAAGTCAGCCTGGGTGACGTTAAATTACAAAAAAAATAAAAAGAAAAAAATCCCTAATCAGATTCCTGAAAAAGTCCCTACTCTTGATACAGTTATAAAATGGATTGCTCAACTTGGAGGCTGGCTTGGTCGTAAGGGTGATGGTGAACCGGGTGTTATGAGTATTGCGAAAGGCTGGCAAAGAATAGAATCAGGTGCAATGATGTGGGAGACAATGAATGATCAATGCAAAAAACCCACAACCGATGAAAGTTGTGGGTAATAGTAAGGGCATTCGCTAAGTCAGCATCATGTTCGCTTTTTGTGAGTGATCCTGTAATTAATCACACAATTTTTGGAAGAAATTCAGGGTCAAATAAAGTCAATTCTGGAGTAATAAGAAAACTTCAAGATGCAGGTTTTTCAATAACAACTAATGAAAATAAGGCCCAATTTACTATGAATACAGAGGTTCGTTGTGGGCAGACATTAACAATCTTTGGTTTTTCAAATGCATGCCAAACAGAAGTTACTTTTATCAATAATATAGAGGAAAAAGTTGCTTATACTGATGGCCTAACTGCTCCGAATGCTGGTTTAAACATTGATTTTAACTCTATTAATTTTCCACTTTGTAAAGACCTCTAATTTAACATCACTGCGCTAAACAATATGTTTAGTGCAGTGAAGTTAAAATACTAAATTATCTTATGAATCAAACATCAGAATCTTTATACAAAATACAGCTGCGATACTTAATGTTATTTTAAAAAATGCGGAAATTACTGATTCTATACCCATTTCTTTTTGTCTCATTTTTAATAATTTTTCATGTGGGCACCTCTATCGTCTAGATTATTTTTAATTCAAGCGAAAAAAGCATATTTTTTTAAAATTGCTTTGTTTAATTTTTTCTCACATAATTTATTTATCAAGTATAATGTACTTTCAATATGTTCAAAAATTAGTTATCTCTCGGAGATTATGTATAAACCTAAAAGATTAAAACTCTCACTCAGAATGAAGCTATTTTTAGACTCAGCTCTTCAAAATGATTCATTTTGGGATCTTTGTTGTGATCACGGATATGTGGGGCTTGGTGCCCTCGTGTTAAATAATCATGAAAAATCTTTTACTTCAGTTTATTTTGTTGATCAAGTTTCACATATTATGAAGTCGCTTCAACTTAGAATTGATCATCTTTATAATAAACCCAATATTCCTTATGCGCTTTATTGTTTACCAGCAGAAGATCTTGATGTTGATTTAACAGGAACAGTGCTTATTGCAGGTGTTGGGGGTTTTACGATTAAGAAAATATTAAGCAATCTATTATCTAAGAACAAATTAAAGGCCAAACGACTTTTACTTTCACCCCACACAGATGTAAAAATACTGGAAGAATATATTGCATTTGATGAATATCAAAAGTGCTATTTTTTAAAAGACAAATTGAGTGTTGTTGTTGGTAAAAAAGAAAAACCATTTTATATTTTAGATCAAAAAAATATCAAGGAGATCTCGTGAGTCAGGTGAATGCTAACTTGTTTTATCCATGTCTTGGGATGCTTGTCCTCACTTTTATCGTTTTAGTTCATATGTTTATAACTAGAGTTGTCGCTTTAAAATCAAAAGAAGTGAGGATGAGTTATTTTAGAACTTTTAGTTCTAAAATTGACACACTTCCAGATCGTATGCGCAGGCTTCTAGGAATTTTACTAATTTATTTGAAGTTCCAACTCTTTTTTATATGCTCTGTCTTTTTGCCACAGTACTCAATCAAGTCGACCAGGTGCTTGTGGTCATGGCCTGGGTTTATGTATTCATTAGATGTTTTCACTCTTTTATTCATCTCACTAATAATAATATTACCTACAGAAGTATTTCTTATGGACTAAGTTGGCTTGTGCTCATATTTTTTGCTGCCAGACTTGCTCTTAAGTTGATGTATTTGAATTTCTTCTAAAGAACATAAGCAATAGGCAAAGCCCAGTTATTAGAGCTGCTGCATAGTAGGGGGCTCCTGGAATATTTCCTGCTTCACGGTGAGTGTAATAAGCAAATAAATTTGTATAAATAAGTGGGCCTAATATAGCTGTAAGACTGGTTAGTGAGACTAATGTTCCTTGCAATTCTCCTTGTAGACCTGCATCTCCATCTTTGGTAATTAATGATTGAAGTGAAGGCATAGTAATACCAGTAAAAAGTAGTAATGAGGTTACGGCATAAATCATCCATGCTTTTTCGACTATTCCATAAAGAAAAAAGGCGAGTATCAAAACGCAAGATCCGTAAATCACAGATTTATATTCGCCAATTTTAGTGGTGATAAAACGAGTTGAAAGCCCTTGGCCTAATCCAAAGGCGAGGCCCACAACGGTGAGTGAAAGACCTACTTGTAATGAATTCCAGCCAAATTTGTAATGGGTGTATAAGGCCCAAATACTTGGATGTGATTGTCCTGCCAAGTTTGTGAGAAAAAATGCCCAAATGAGAGTTGTTCCATTTGACCGAAAGAGGACTTTAAATACTGATTTAAAGGGATTCATTTGAGAAAAATCAATTTTGTTTTTTCTTTTTTCCTTTATAAGTGATTCTGGTAAAACAAATAATCCAAAAACAAAATTCGATAAAGTTAAAACAGCTGCAACAATAAAAGGTAAGTGGTGACCGTAACTTCCTACAAGTCCGCCTAAGGCAGGGCCCACAACAAAACCTACACCAAAAGCGGCGCCAACAAGTCCAAAGTTTCCCGTGCGATTTTTATCGTTTGAAATATCTGCAATATATGAAGAAGCAACAGTAAGACTTGCACCTGTAAGACCTGAAATAATTCGTCCAATAAATAAGAGTAATAAACTAGGGGAATAGGCCATAAGTAAATAATCTATTCCCGATCCAAATAAAGCGACCAAGAGCACTGGCCTTCTTCCAAAACGATCTGAAAGTGAACCTAAAAAAGGGGATGCCAGAAAAAGCATAAGGCTATAAATGGAGATAAAATATCCAAAGTAGGTACTTACAAAAGCCTCATCTGTACCAAAACGCCTGATAACTTCTGGAAGAATCGGTACAATTAGGCCAATGCCAATAGCATCTAAGAGAATTGTTATAAATATAAAAGTCATGCGTGCTTCAGATTTTTTCATCAATTAATTATGATGAAGTATTCACTTGTTGTCAGTTTAGTTCTTAATGCTTTAGTCATTTTTGGACAAAATGATACTTAAATTCTTTGAGAAAATATCATTTACTTAAAAAATCTTACAATTGAGTCTTTTGTGACAAGGCAAAACATATTGAGATGGCCAATCTTGGATGAATCAATTTACTTTGCCAAAAAATTGTAGTGTCGGGGAGTTTTTATGAAAATTAAAATGATGAGCAAGCTTAATCAAATGAAATATTTTGCTGTCTTGTTGCTGGCAGTACTTTTTTTAATCCTCTATTCCTTCAATGCATTTTCTCAGTCTGAAGTGCCGATGGGAGTAGATGATACTTTTTCGATGCAAGCTTCTCAGGCCATTTACAAACCAGAAGTCAGATATATTGAATACGAATCAACTTGCTCACGAGAAGTTTATGATGGAACAGTGTCAACTTGTTCTTCGGGAAGAACTGAACGCCGATGTCGCAAGATCTCTGGTGTTGGTGAAGAGTGTTGGGAGGAAACTGAAGAGATCTGTAGTGATGTAGAGACGACTAGAACAGAGACATATAGCTGCACTAAAGTTGATCGTGTAGTTGAGCAGGTATATGACTATAATGTCACTGCTAATATTAATGTAGTGAAATCACTTCGTTCAAAAAACTATGATCTTGGACAATGTTATTTTGGTGTCAGATTAGAAGCAAGTTCAGAATCTTTTTATGCTCGTTGTAATGAAGCTATAATAAGAATAAATATTTTAGAACGCAAAGAAACGATTGATCAAAGAAACAAAAATAGAAATATAGTTCTGGAGCTTGATTTTTTTCCAATAGCAGAATTAAATGCATTAAAGTTTGGATTAGTTGATTTAAAATTTACTAATAATAAACTAACATTCAATTCATTTGATCTCACTAAGTCTTCAAACTATAAACTGACTGTTGTATTATCGAGGAACAGAATTCTTCTTAAAGATAAAGTTATCTTAACTAAAGTCTTAAGTGCCAGTGATTTAAAAATCATCTCTCAGGATAAAAATGGACTTTCTTTATTCGAAGTTGATTTGCAAAAATTAAGTGGTGGTTTTGATTCAACTAAAAAGCACAATCTAAAAGTTGAATTAAAAACAATTAAAAGTGTTGATGTTTCAAACTCTATTAATTTACCGGCCCTCACGAACATTCATAATAATTCTTTAATTATCAATAATTAACTGTGCTTTTAATGTATTTGGGTGAGAGTCTGTAAAGATTTCACGACGTCCTAATCTACTTTAAAGTTTGACTAATTCCTCTTATAAGTAGCGCATGAAAACACAAACTATAATTTTTAGTTTTTTAACTCTTTGTCTTTATATTTCTAAGTATAACTCAGAGGCCATGGCATCTGGGTTTCCTCAATCTCCTGATTTAACTATAACGACTGGGAAATTATGTGATCAACCAGTCAAACACCGTTACCCCGAGAACATTGCTTACTGTGAAAGAGATGTCACTTATCAAACTAAAGAAATAGTTATCAATGAATATGATCAGAAAAAAGGATACACAATTTCAAGTCTTCCAAGAGCAGATTTTAAAATAGACCATCTTATACCACTTTGTGCTGGCGGGTCTAACGACGTAGAAAATCTTTGGCCACAACATAAGTCAGTCTATGTTAAAACAGATCCAATAGAACCCGTTCTTTGTGAAAAGATGGCCATGGGAAGATTAAAACAAGCTGATGCCGTTCGAATAATCATCGAAGCCAAGACTTTTCACGAAAAAATTCCGACATTAAGTAAATACGTGAACAAACTTTAATTATTGTTTATAATTCTTGAGAAAAATATTGAGTTCTCTAGCGCCTTCAACAATCATTTGTGTTTCACAACTAAAGGCCAAACGTATTGATTGAAGACTTGATTTTGTCTCACCAAAACAACTTCCTGGTGCATTTCCAATTCCCTTTTGAGCCAAATCTTCAGAAAGTTTTTCCACGTCTAAACCTTCTTTGACCCTGCACCAAAGATAAAAAGCAGCTTTAGGAACATAGGGAGTGAGAATATCTTGGCCTTTGAGAGAATCTAAAAACAAATTTCTTCGTTTTAAATATTCTGCATTCATTTCATCCATCCAACTTTGTGGAGTATCTTTGACAGCGTGAATGGCTCCCCATTGAGTAACGCTATTGATTCCATTTACTGTACACCTGAGCAATTTAGCTGCTCTGTCATTAAATAGTTGGTGAGTCGAAACAAAATAACCAACTCTCATTCCACTCATGGCATATGATTTTGAATAAGAAAAAACGGAAACTATTTTTTCATAAGTAGGAATCAATGAAGCGATTGACGTATGTGTCCCGCCATCAAATAAAATATGCTCATAGGCTTCGTCACTGACAATCCATAAATTATTTTTAACAGCAAGATCAGCAATCTTTTTAAGTTCTTCAACTGGAATAATAGCACCCGTTGGATTTTGTGGAGAATTTAAAAAAATGACTTTGGTTTTTTTGGTAATGGCCTTTTCAATTTCAGCCGCTGCATAGACATAATTTGTTTCAGGTTTTAATTCAATTCCAATAGTTTTAGCTCCTGCAAGTCGGGCATTTTCGACTGCCTCAGTCCACATGGGATCAGGTACGATAACTTCGTCTCCCTCTTCTATAATACATTGATAAGTGACATATAAAGCATGCATGGCCCCATTGGTAATCGATACATGTGAAGCTTTAACCGGGATTTTATTTTGAGTGTTGAGTTTGGTGGCAAGGGCCTCTCTTAATTCTGGTATTCCATTATTTGGAATGTAGTGAGTTTTGTTGGCTTCGAGTGCTTTGATGACGGCACTTTTTACATTGGGATGAACGTCAAAACTGGGGTCACCCGATTCAAAACGATAGATTTTTTGTCCGTCCTTTTGTGCCTGCATAAGTTTTTCTCTGATGACGACAATTTTACCAAGCGAGATGTTATCGAGACGATTCATTGAGTTGACTCCCTAAGTTGTTAGTATAGTGAAAATTTGCAGCGATTTAAAAGATAAGCATCAAAAGCAACATTTGAGATTAGTTTCTTATTAAAAAAGACATTGTTGCCTTTTTTAGAATCAGTGAACCACAACTCACTTACTGGAACTAAGCAATTTTTTTGTCCCTTCTTTTTTATGGTAACAATTTTTTTTGCATTTATTGCATCAAAGCCAATAGGCCAATCAGCTAGAGCACTGGCTTCAATGACGACACCAGAACCTGTGTATTCAACGTTAGGAATAAGAGCTTCTCCTTGAGAATTTTGCTTGATAGGCCCTTCTTTTAAAACACCTCGGAGAATTTCTAGAGTTTTTGCATTATAAACAACTTCTTCTTTGGTCGGTAACGTCACAATGATCTCATCAGACTCATAACGAATGGCCGGAAGAATTTCGCGTGGGAAAAAAAACATAATTTTTAAATGAGCATGACTTTCGTATTCGTCTGGGGCATCCCATAGTAGTAGACCCATATCTGATCTGGCCAAGTCTTCAAACATAAATTCATATTCACGGCCGAGGTTAAACCCTTCCATTGGAACAATTTTATTGACCCCTGAATTTTTAAATTTCATCTTTTGGGTTAACGGCAAAGCAGACATCCCAATAAAGATGATCTCTAGTAAGGCATCTAGTACTACTGAGATGATGTTCATTAGATTCTTTAAAAGGCACTTGAATGACAGTTTCATCAAAAGTAACTGGTGCCGCACTTAAGGATAGACTTATAAATAAGCTGAAAAATAAGGCTTTGAAAAATGGCATGAGTGTCTCCGAGGTAAATCGGTTTTGGATTCATGATATTGTTCATTAATTATTTCGATTAAAAAAGTGAAAAAGACAACTTTTTGATTAAAAACTCGCAAAATCCAACTTCGCAGGTACAAAAATAGAAAAAACCCGACCAAAAAACTAGGTAGTAGCTCTTTGTAAATGAATTTGAGTTCAAATGAGAGTGTCAAAAAATACCAGATCAGTTTCCTTGTACCAAAATTTGAAAACTGAGCTAAAATATTAATTAAATAAGCCGTTAAGGAATAAAAATACAAGACTTTACAAGAATGTAAAATGTTCTCAATAAGACTAGGAGTCAACAAAATGGAATTGTTACAATTATTTAAGCAAGGTGGATTTATCATGTACCCGCTATTGATTTTTTCAATCGCAGCGTGGACAGTTGGAATTCAAAAGATTTGGTTTCTCATTAATTTTAATAAACAAGCAAAATATTTTTACGAAGAAGGAATGAGAATCATTCAGTCAAAACGTTTTAATGAAATGGAATGGCTTTATAAAAACTGTCCTGAAATTATTGCAAAACCACACTCAGCAATTTTTGAAGAAGCTTCTTCACCTGAGGAATGGGAATCTCGCATGCAAAGAAGACTTAATGAAACGACAATGGGCCTTAAGAAAAATATTTGGGTTCTCGGTACTGTCGGTTCAAGTGCTCCGTTTGTTGGTCTCTTTGGAACAGTTTGGGGGATCATGGGATCGTTTAAAGAAATTGGAGCTGCCGGTAAAGCGGGTTTTGCGATTGTTTCTTCTTCGATTTCAGAAGCACTTATTGCTACTGCTGCAGGTATCTTAGTGGCAGTCATTGCTGTTATGTTTTATAACTACATACTTGTAAAAATTTCTGAAGCCCTAGCTAATTTCAAAAATGGTCTTGGTGATATGGCCGAATCATTTAATGCAGCTAAAAAATAGGAGCTCAATATGTCAATGGGAAGTTTAAATAGTAATAATTCAGATGGTGAAGAAAGTATTGTTTCTGAAATCAACATGACTCCGTTGATTGATATCATGCTCGTTTTATTAATTATCTTTATGGTTACCAGCACAGCTGCTTTAGAGTCGGGCTTAGATATTGAATTGCCAAAAACTGCAATTACCAATGAAAAAAAACAAGACGAAATTCTTATCATTACTCTTAGTAAAGATGGAAAAGTGGCCCTGCAAGGAAAATTTGTTGATCCTACTAAGTTGTCTGAAGAAATGGTCGCAAAACTAGCTGAGCTAAAAACGGAGTCTGTTATTCTTGAAGGAGACACACAGGCATTTTTAGGTAGAGCAGTAGAGATTATGGATATTGCTAAAAATGCAGGAGCAAAGAATTTTTCGATTGCTGCTGAAGAAGATCCTTCTAAGCGATTAAAGTAATAAAGTTTTTTTCTGTTTTATTATTAAGAGGATCAACATGACTGCTGTAAAGAAATTAAAAATAACTCCCGGTGAAAGTTCGATGGAAATCGAAACCAAGCGCTTTAATAAGCGTGCTTTGATCGGAAGTGTGATCATTCATTTATTTTTCTTTTTAATCAAACTACCTCATTTGGTTTTAGAACATAAATTAAAAGATGATCCAAAATTAATTCCTATTACAATGACAGTAGTCACCCCACCTTCTCGCAATAAATTAGTGGAAAATAAATTAACTGTCGCTCAACCAGAAAAAACCCCTGTTGAAGCACAGAAAGTTAAAAATGGAACTGATAGAGTGATTCCGAAATCAGATCGTCTTGGAGATAAGACCCAAAAAGTCGTTCAAGATGTTCAAAAGGGAGATCCTGGTTCAAAAATTAAGACGGCCTACAAGCCTGGCACTGATGTGAGAAAAGCTCCCAAAACAACTGTAGGATCTGGTTCAGCAGCGAGTAAAGTAAAGGCCGTGGATAATAACACCGGTGGTTCAGGGGATACTTATAAAGGTTTTGATATGACTAACGTTACTGATTCCATTCAAAAAAGTGGAAAAGGGCTTAATCGCTTAGCGGCCAAAGGGGCCAAAGATGATGGTGGAGCTGGTTTTGGAACCGGTGGTGGAATTGGTAATGGAGTTGGAGGGGGAACAGGTAATGGATTCATTACTGGTTCACCTAATGGCACTGCCAATATGGCAAAAGTTGCAACAAACATTGGAAGCCTAAGTGGATCTGCTACTGGAAAAATTGATTCTAGTCGCGGTTTTGATGGCCTTGCTCAAAAAGGCTCTGTAAGTGTGGCAGGAGTTCCAATAGAAAAAATTTCTGTCTCAAATATTAATCCAGACGAAATCAGAAGAATCCTTAGAGATCATATTCCACAGTTTCGTTATTGCTATCAAGCTGAATTAGATTCAAATAAAAATCCAGAGGGTCTTCAAGGGCGCATGACTTTTAAATTTAGTATTGGCGGAACTGGCCGAGTCACTAAGTCTGAAATTCAATCAGAAGAAATTTCTTCAGATAAAGTTCGCGACTGTATCAAAAATGTTCTAGGAGGAATTCAATTTCCAAGTCCTGGAGCGGGCAAAACAGTTGATGTGTCACAACCGATAAATTTTTATCCTAAGCGAATCTAATTTTTAGTTTCGATATAAAAGTGAATTATTTTTAAAGTTTTTTCTTAAATTTCTTTGATCAATGGGAATTATGAAGGCATTAGCACTAGCTAGTGCCATTCCAAAAATAATAGAATTCCACATTAACAACGTGCGATCAAAATAAAGTAAAAACCACGGCGATACCATTAACCAAATACCAGTCAAGACTAAAAGCCAATACTCCCATGAAAACATGGCTTTCGTTTTTTGGGTGAGACTCGAAAGAACAATGACAGAGAGTCCTATAAAAAGAAAATTCCACATTGCTACATTGACGGCATTGTTCTTAAATCCAGGGCCCAGAGTCCACGGTAAAATAAATACCCAAAAACCAATCACGTAATTAAGTGAGAGAGTCCATTTTAGTTTATTTATCATAAACTAGTACCAGTATTTAAGTGCAAGTCCAGTTGAAAATGAATCCTGGATTTCAGTGGTATAAAGATATTTTGCTGTTAATCCTAAAGATAAATAGTCTCGTGATTTTGATTGAATGGGTATATCAAAACCAGCGACCGGCCCTGCGGACCATTTAGTTGATGAATCTAAAAACAATGGGCCAGCTGTCACTCCTACATATGAGCTACGAAGAACGGGGACATTTCCACCAAAATTATATGTCCCTCTACCCAGCACAGAAGTTTTCTGAACATCTGAATTATCTAATTCGGTAGTGACAACTTCTGCTCCAACTCCTATTGGAATTGAAGGCTGATAACCTACATTTATTCCAAACTCTGGTGCAGAATCAATGTCTCCGTTTGGATTATTGAGTCCAGCAGTTAAACCCATATGCATTTTATACATACTTTTATCTTCGATTTCTCGAGGCTCTGGAAGTGTCCCTTCCATTTTATTTCTCATTTCCATTTTATCTTCACGTGACATTTGTGCATGAGCAGTAAGTGAAGAAATTGAGAGAGTGGAAATCAATAAAATTTTGTACATAGTGCCTCCAATAAAAAATGTAAATCCAAAAGAATTGGAATAGTCATTTTTATCAAAGTGCAATTGAGAGACCATTTTTAGAAGTCTATAATTAGAGGTAAAGTGCTTACTTTTGTTTTTACTATGTCCAATTTTGTCTGAACGATGGGACAATTATTCTCGTAGAGTGAGAATTATTTGGTACTGTGCCAATGAAACTGGATTAATCGACAATCTTGAACCTTTTTGCACTAAAGGCATCGCCTCGAGTCCCTTAGTCTCTTTTATTTTTGACAATGTGATGATCTTATTAAAATTTTCAACAAATTCAACTTCCACCATAAACCATCTAGGATTTTTTAGGTTTGCCTTTGAATCAAAATAATCACTGTTAGAATCAAATTGAGTAGGATCAGGATGTGAGGGCCTAGATATTCTAGCAAGCCCTGCAACTCCAGGAACCTCACAGCTTGAATGGTAAAAGAGGACGATGTCGCCAATCTTCATTTCATCCCGCATATAGTTTCGGGCCTGATAATTTCTCACACCATCCCATCCAGATTTTTTTTTCTTTTTTAGGTCATCAATAGAAAAAACATCTGGTTCACTTTTCATTAACCAATAATTCATACAGGCCTTGGAATTTTTTTGAGTGTTTCATTGAATGTATGATAATTCTTTGAGTGTACTAAATCAAAGTGAGTTTTCGCATATAAGTCACTTTGAGCTCTTCTTGACTTATGGGGGTGCTTAATTCGGCGGTTCTTTTTCTTTCTTTTTCCTTTGCTTCTTTCTTTTTCTTTTTTTCTAGCTCTTTTTTACCTTGATCTAATTCAAGATCTAAGGCCACATTATTTTGCTCCATTCCCGAAACTGCTGAATCACTGATGGCCGATTTTAGACCGTGTTTCACTAAAGACATCTCAGTCATAAAGTTTTTGTTATTGGGTAATTTGCTGTCGATAATCATTGGATTATTATAATCCCATAGGGATAATAACTAAAATTTCTCTTTATTAACTTCTAAGTACTTAATTTTTGAAACTTATTGGCCTAAGCTTATGGCCATATTAAGAGGCAATTTTCTCTGGAAAAAAATTCCACCACTCTAAGGGATCATCATCTGATAAACGCAGACAAAGTTCAGGTGACCACCTGGGTTTTTTAGGAATTTTTTTCAAAACGAGACCTGATGTTTTTAAACTTTTAGACCCTTTTTTCCCATTACATTCTTTACAGCATGTAACGACATTTTCCCATGAAGTAGCACCTTGTTGAGACACAGGTACAACATGGTCAAAAGTGAGTTCATGTACGGGCAATTTAATTGAACAATACTGACATTGAAATTGGTCTCTAAAAAATACATTCATGCGAGTGAATTTTACATTGAGAGAAATTTTATGATTTTGAAATAAGCGGAGAATCTTTGGAAGTTTATAAGAAGTCGATACTGTTCTGATGAGTTTATTATCATACTCATCAACGACCTCTGCTCGGCCGGTCAGATAAAGAATCATGGCCTTTTGCCAGTGAATGATCTTTACAGGAAAATAGTTGCAGTCCAGAAGCAACGTCCTCATCAAAATCATTATAGCATAAATTCAAAAGAGGTAGGAGAGGAGGCAAGATTTTGTAATAAAATTAGTTAGCTATGGCCGACCAAAACACTTCTTAACTGACTAGATAGTGCGTAAAAAACGTCGCTCGATCTTCATTTGATAATTAAATTCCTTAAATTTTGAAGGCTTAATGTCTACTTTAAGCTCTCTTTTAATCGACTCAATTTCTTCTAACTCCTCTGGAATATAGAGCGTGATTGCCATTCCTCCTTTGTCATGTCTGGCGGTTCGTCCAATGCGGTGGACATATGAATCACAAGATTGAGGAGGGTTAAAATTTATCACGTGAGTGACATGGGGAATATCGAGTCCTCTTGAGGCCACATCGGTGGCAACAAGGATATTTATCGTTTTTTCTCTGAAGGCATTTAAAGATTTTTTCCTTTGGTGAGTGGTCATGTCTCCTTCAAGGATGGTGCTCTTATAGTTATCTTCAAGCAGGTATGTATTTAAAGTGCGCGCTTCTTCTTTTGTTTTAGTAAAAACTAAGCATGATTTTATTTTTTTATGTTTTAATAAAAATTTAAAAAAAGGATAGCGTAACTCTGGTGATATAGGACAAAAAATTTCTTCGATAACTTCCTTAGGTTTATTTGATTCAATATCAATTGTTACTGAATCAACTAAAAATTCTTCAGTTAATTTTTTTACTTCTTCGTTCATTGTTGCAGAAAAAAGCAGAGTTTGAGTTCGGTTATTTGTCGCTTCGAGAGCAAATTGCAAGTGGGGATAAAACCCCATATCCATCAACTGATCGGCTTCATCTAAAACAAGTGTCTCAACTCCACTGAGGTCAATGGTCTTTTTTTCAATGTGATCCTTCAAGCGACCTGGACAAGCAACGATCAAATGAATGCCCTGTTTTAATTCTCTTTCTTGTTCACTAAAGCTAGAACCACCATAAAGACTGGTGCAGATGATTTTTGTATAACGGGCACATTTTTTAGAAACACCTAAGATTTGCTCCGATAATTCCTTTGTTGGAGTAATGATAAGTATTTTTGTAGGTTTTTTAGCTTTTCCAATGAGTTTAGAGATCAGAGGAAGAGCGTACGCGAGAGTTTTACCACTTCCTGTTTGTGAAAGGGCAATAACATTCTTACCCTCTAAAATTAGGGGAATGGCCTGAGATTGGACATCGGTAAAATTATTAATCTTCATGTCTATTAAGGCTTTTGTAATTTCTTCTGGAAAACTAAAATTGTTCATTTTTTTCCCAAGTGAGTCATCTTAAAGCAATGATGAACTTTACTGTCTCGATAATCTTCTGGGATAGTCTTTGGAGTGATGTCTGTGACAATTGCTAATTCCGCAATTAGTGGGTCTATTTTAAATTTTCTTTTGTTATTAGAAAAATACAGAACCCCGTCTGGAGCAAGTAGGCGCATGCAATGTTTGATTAAAAAGACTTGGTCCTTTTCTACTTCGAAATCTTCTTCCATTTTTTTTGAATTCGAAAAAGTTGGAGGATCAAGAATGATAAGATCAAATCGACTCGATGCTTTTTCTAGATAAACCATTGCACTGTCGGTAACAAAAATGTGGTCTTTAAGAGGAATAAAGTTTGCTTCAAAATTCTTTCGGGCCCAATCTTGGTAGGTTGTAGACATATCGACACTGGTGACTTGTCTTGCTCCACCCAAAGCGGCAACGACACTAATTGATCCAGTATAAGAAAAAAGATTTAATACTTTTTTTCCCTGACTTTCTTTAAAGACCATTTGCCTCAAAGGCCTGTGGTCTAAAAAAAGCCCGGTGTCTAGGTAGTCATGTAAATTGACAATGAAATTCGCAGTTTTTTCAGTCACCAGCATTGTTTCATTTTTATCTTCTAGTTTTGTGTATTGGGTGCTTCCTTTTTGCTTAGAACGAGATTTAATAATGACTCTTTCTTCAGGAATATTAAGAATTTCTTTTACCGCAGAAATTATATAATTAAAATGATCAAATTTTTCGGCATCAATTTCATCATCACGCTTTTCAAATATCACTGCATAATCTTTATAGACATCTACAATAAAAGGAAAATCGGGAATATCTTTTTCATATAATCGATAGGCTTCAATGATTTCTCTCGCGGCCAATTTTTTACGGTGTTTGTAGTTTTTTTCGATGCGGTTTTTAATGGTGTTATAATCAGACATTGTGATTCTGCTTTTTTGATCCTAGTTTCTTTTCAAGTTTTATAACTTCTTCCAGGCTCTGATTATGAAACCGAATGCAGTACTCACCGAGCTTAAGGGTGATGTCGGCATTAATTTTTTTATGAATTCCAAAAACTTCAAAGGCAAACTGAGGATAACGTTCGACGACTTTTTCTAAAGGCTCTTTTGTGACAAATTCAACATGCTCGAGACCACTTTTATAACTATGTCCTGGCTTAGGAGCTGGAAGCTCTAAAAGATCAATATTTCGGTTTTTAAAGACAATGGGCTTGTGAAGTTTAAATGTAGATATCAATCGGTGATTGACCATCGATTCAATAAGTAGTTCACCAAAGTTCATGAGTTCTGATTTTTTTAATTTATATTCGTCAAGCGAGCTGACTCGGTAACATAAATGATCGAGTGGGTATTTATCTAAATCTAAACCGATGTCATCAAGTTTAGAAAAAAGATCTTCTAAAAAAATAATGGGATCAGTAATGATGTCGGCAAGACTTTGAGGCTGCATTTTTTATCCTATATTTCTTAGCGGTAGTCAGAGTTTTTATAAAAATGAACATTAGGATTTTTTTCCATGACTAGTTTTAAATCCCATTCAGACCTAACAGAAAAACAAATTCTTTTTTTATGATCATAAACGATATTCGAAGAATTTGTTGCCATGAATTTTCCTTCGTCTTTTTCAGTGTCAAATTTAAGCCATCTTACCCCAATAAAACTATGACCTTCATAAGCTGCATTCACATTATATTCGTCTTCTAGGCGGTATTTCACAACTTCAAATTGTAAGGCCCCGACCGCCCCTAAGATTTTTTCACCAGTTGAATGCCTAGTGAAAAGTTGAACTGTTCCTTCTTCTGAAAGTTGCTGCAAACCTTTTTCAAGTTGTTTTCCTTTCATGGGGTCTTTTAAAACAACTTTATTAAATATTTCTGGGGCAAAATTGGGAATTCCGGTAAACATAAACTTCGATTTTTCTGTGAAGGTATCACCAATTTGAAATTTTCCATTATCATGAAGCCCGATAATATCTCCGGGAAATGCTTCTTCTGTAATTTCTCTATCTTGAGCTTGAAACATTAAGGGAGTGGCAATCTTCAATTCTTTATCAGTTCGTACGTGATAGATTTTTTGGTTGCGATTAAATTTTCCTGAACACACTCTTAAAAAAGCAATGCGATCGCGGTGTTTTTTATCCATGTTCGCTTGAATTTTAAAAATAAAGCCGGTGAATTCTTCCGTGGTTAATGGATCAATAATTTGCGTTTTTGCTTCTGAATCAAATGGGTAAAGTTTAACTTCTCGGGGCTTGGGCCCTGGAGCTGAGCTTGAAATCATATCCAGAGTTTCTTTAACGCCAAAATTATTAAGTGCTGATCCAAAAAATACAGGAGACTGAATTCCAGCGAGAAACTCTTCTGTTTCAAAACGACCAATAAGAGCGGCCACCATTTCGAGTTCTTCTTTGAGAATTGCCAACAAGGGGGCTCCAATGAAGGCCAGAACTTCTGGAGAATCAAGATTGGCGGCATCTATAATTTTTGGATTAAAAGGATCTTTAGCGTCTTTAAAACTCATGATCTGCTTAGTTCTTAAATCGAATACACCTTTGAAGTCCACTCCCGAACCAATCGGCCATGTCATGGGTACGCATTGGATGTTGAGAATTTTTTCAACGTTGGCGATAAGTTCAAACGGATCCATGGCCTCTCGGTCATACTTATTCATGAAAGTGACAATTGGAGTGTCTCTCATGCGACAGACTTCCATCAGTTTGATTGTTTGTGCTTCAACACCTTTTGCTGAATCGATCATCATCAAAACTGATTCTACTGCTGTCAGTGTTCGGTAAGTGTCTTCAGAGAAGTCTTTGTGTCCCGGTGTATCTAATAAGTGCATGGCACGTTCATTGTATGGAAAACTCATCACAGATGAACTGATGGAAATACCACGTTCTTTTTCAATTTCCATCCAATCTGATTTTGCGAAATTTCCATCCTTTGCTTTTACTTTACCTGTTTCACGAATAACTTGACCGAACCATAAAAGCTTTTCTGTCATAGTGGTTTTACCGGCATCCGGATGGGAAATAATCGCGAATGTGCAACGTGACGCAGTATTCATTGAAGAGAGCATGGAATGATCCTTAATTTTTTATCGTGTGATATTTTTTTTTAACACATTGAGGCCATAAACAGAAGAAGAATTTTCCACAGCGTTTTTATCGGGTATAATATTTGTCATTGTCCTCAATCAAGTAATGAATAATCCGAAGAGTTTGTTATAATCAATCTTAATAGGTGGTGAATCATGATGAAAGCCTCTCTTCTCTCTTTATGCTTTTTAAGTTTATTGACTTCTGCTGAAGCTAAACTTGTTCAAATTTTACATACAAATGATACTCATTCTTTTTTAGATAAGACCAATCACGATAAAGAAGTCGGAGGATCTGCAAGGCTAAAAAGCCTGATGGATTCTTATAAAGAATCAGCACGGAATCAAGGAATTGAAACCATTGCTTTGGATGGTGGAGATTTTTTAGAGGGAAATATTTATTATATGGCCGACCAAGGTCAAAAAAGCTTTGAAGTCCATAATCAAGTTGGTTACGACGCCGTGGTCATAGGGAATCATGACTATCTAATGGGGGCAAAACACCTCGATAAAATTTTAGGTAATCTCGATTTAAATTTTACATTTTTGGGTGCTAATGTCATCTCCGGCTCAAAATTTCCCAATATTCGAGATAAAATTAAGCCCTATAAAGAATTAGTTGTCGCTGGAATGAAAGTGGCCATATTGGGCCTAACGACTAGTGACTTCTTTTTTAGTTGGTCACTCGAAGACAGCACGATTGTGAGTCCATATAAAGTTGCAAAAGATTATGAGCAAGTATTAAAAGAAAGAAAAAATGATTTTATTATTGCGCTTACTCACATTGGGGTCAATCGAGATATCAGACTTGCTTCAAAAACAAATTATATCGATCTCATCGTTGGTGGACATTCTCATACTGCTTTAACTGAACCCATGTATGAAGATAATAAACGAAAAATTCCAGTTCCTATTGTGCAATCAGGTTTTCATACAAAATACTTAGGTCGAATTATTGTAGATATGACTCCTGGACAGGCACTCAGGGTCGTTAGTTATGAATTGGTTCCTGTCACAAATCAAGTTGAAGATAATGCAGTCAAGAGTATGGTCGCCGAGGCGGATGATTCACTTGATACTTTGTATGGTAAAGAATGGCTGAATGAAGTCATTGGTTTCTCTGACTTAAAAGAATCAGATCATTCTGGTTCGAGAAAATGGGCCTATTTTATTTCGGATGCTTTAAGAGAAAAAGCTGAAGCTGATATTGCTATTCACGTTTCTTCAATGAATGGTGAAAATTATCCCATTGGGCCTATTTCTCGTCGTGACGTTATGAACTCTATTCCAAGAGTTTTTGAACTTAATGAAACACAAGGCTGGTCTATATACACTTCAAAAGTTAGTGGCTACTTGTTAAAAATTATGTGTGAAAGTTTAGCTTATTTCGGTCAACCGATAAGTTTTTCTGGAATCACAATTGAATGGGTGAAGACACCGTTTGGAGTCAAAATCGCAAAGGCGAGAGTTAACGGTAAAAAAATTAATCCTTTTAAAACCTATAAAGTTGCTTTCACAGAAGGCATCATAAGAGGAGCAATTGAAATAAGTCCTAAAACTAAGGCCATTTTAAGACAACACAAGAAAACACCTTTTAAAATTTGGCAAACGTTGGAAGAAAAAATTGAAAAAGACAATAACAGTTTTGCCAAAGTCACTGAAGACAACCACGCCTTTTATTTTCCAGAATAATATAAAAACATAGGCCATGGAATTTTTATCCAGGGCCTATGTTTACATTTTTATTTTACTTTTTTATGGGCCCGTTCAATTTCTGCACAAACATCTGAAACATTCATTTTTGATAACTTTAGTGGATCGATAACATTTTCATACAACTTAGGAAATTGAGTCAGTTTTTCACTTAAGACTAAATTTTTATTGGCATCAACTTCATCAATCTTTTTTATTGGTGTAAAATGTGGAGCTGTCGTAAGCACTTCAGGTGTTTCATTGATTAATGTATTAATGCTTGTTACGACATCAACAAATTTATCTAATTCAGCTTTTGAATAAGATTCTGTTGGCTCAATCATCAGTCCATACATTTCAGGAAATGCCACAGTTGGTGCGTGGAGACCGAAATCGAGGTAGAGCTTTCCTATTTTGGCTATCGCTTGCGCTTTTGGAGTTCCACCTTTTTCTATGCGATCAAAAGTGTCCTTTGAAATTGTCAAAATAAACTCATGCATGCGCGGCTCGTTTTCACAGTTTTCTGGAAGCGATGGATAGATAGGTTTAAGTTTATTGTAGAGGTAACGAGCGGCGAGAACTGAGACTCCAGACATTTCACGAACGCCATTACCACCTAGGGCCTTTATATAAGTATAAGCGCGAACTTTATGGGCGAAGTTACCAAGATGGCGGTGAAATGATCCAATTGATTTAGAAGGCTTTATGACATCATAAAGATCGCCTTTTTTCACCACTTGAATTCCTGGAAGATAATCAATCAGGCGATGTGACACAGCTACCATGGAATCTCCAGGGCCTCCTCCACCATGTGGGATTGTCCAAGTCTTATGAAGATTATTATGAACAGCATCGACACCCATTTTATTGAGATCTATCCAACCTGCGATAGCATTCATGTTAGCTCCATCCATATAAACTAATCCACCAGCAGCATGAATCAGATCGGCCATATCTTTAAAACGTGTTTCAAATATTCCAGAAGTATTAGGGTTTGTGACCATGACACCAGCAATACGTTGACTATATTTTTCAATTTCTAATTTTAATTGCTCAAAATTCATTTGGCCGCGAGAGTCCGCTTCGATAATGACAATTCCGTATTGAACACCATCGATTATTTTTGTTTCAAATCCTGCCATCGTCGCAGTTGCTGGATTTGTTCCATGGGCAGACCTAGGAATGAGAATAATATTTCTTGTTTTATCTTCTCCATTATTTCGGTGGTAACCCTGAAACAATTTAATTCCAACTAATTCACCTTGTGCGCCGGCCACTGGTTGAGTGGTAACGGCCGGAAGACCTGTAATGGATTTGAACATCTCTTGAATATTAAAAAGTATTTCAAGACAACCTTGAACATCTTCGATAGGAGCTTGAGGGTGGACATCAGTAAATCCTTTAAGACTTGCTGCCCAGTCGTTAATATAAGGATTGTATTTCATTGTGCATGAGCCGAGAGGATAGATATTATCATCCGGACTGACGTTTAAATCTGCGAGTTTTTTATAAAAGTCTTTTATTTCTGAAAGTTCAAAGTTGGGAAGACCTACCGGAGTTTTTCTTAAAAAGGTTTCTGGAATTTCAGGAAGAAATTCATCATTTTCTTCGGCATCAAAATTTGCAAGGAAGAAATTTTCAAGTTTTTCTAAATCTTCATCTGTATGGACATCAAAAAATGAAAGGAGTAGTAAATTACGCCCATCATTTAATCTTTTTGAAACATCAACACCAAGTTGTAAATTTGCAGCAGATGCCTTTTTTTGAAGTTCACTTACTGGTATTGGTAACTCTAAAACGAATTCATTATAAAATGGAGTTGAAGGAAACGCCAAGTTCACACCCTTAAATTGAGTAAGAATATTGGCCATCTGTAATGCGTAATCTCTTCCTAATAAAGCTGATTCTGTCATGCCGCTTTCACCTCGAGAGAGGATGGCAGCACCAGCTGCACTGGCGACAAATGATTGGTTCGAGCAAATATTTGAAGTCGCTTTTTCTCTTCTTATATGTTGTTCGCGAGTCGCTAAGACAATACAAAGAGCTTCTTTGCCATTTTGGTCCTTCGCTTTTCCAATAAATCGTCCTGCTGTTTGACGGACATCTAATTTATTTTTTTCATTATAACGAATTCCAAAAATTCCAAGTCCCGGGCCTCCAAAATTTGGGCCTAAGGCCAAGTGCTGTCCTTCACCAACGATCATGTTACAACCTTGATTTTTTGAACCGAATAACGATGGTGGTGTAAGTGCTTCTGTCGCTAATAATAGAGGATCAAACAGAGCAATCGATTGAACTTTTAATTCTTCACAAATATCAGTCAAAGAGTGCACATCTTCAAGGTTACCGTAGTTATTGACTTGAGGAAAGACAATCGCACACAATTTTGTCCCGAGTTCTAGGGCCATTTTTTTCACTAGGTCAACATCTGTGAAACCTGTTAGTTTATCAGTCGGCACAGTATGAATTTCTAGACCAGTTTCTAAGGCCTGAGTTTTTAAAACTTCAATGTCACCCGGATAAAGTGATTCACAGACGAGTGCCACATTAGTATTTTTAACAATTCTGGTCGCCGTTTGAATGGCTTCATAAAGTGCTGTTGATCGTTCATAGAATGAAGCATTAATCGCTTCAAATCCAGTGAGCATTGAAATACTCGACGAATAGATCCAAAGAGTTTGGAGTGTTCCTTGAGATCTTTCCGGTTGATAAGGAGTGTAAGCTGTCGTGAGACCACGAAGATTACAAACATAGGGAACGATTTCTTCCACTTTATAATTTTTAAGTCCATCACCAATAAAACAAGTTTTTAAATTATTTTTTGCAGCGATCCCTTCAAGATGAGTGATCAATTCGTTATAGCCCAACTCCTCTGTGACAAAAGGAGGTGTTTCAAATTTTACATTGTCTGGTATGTGAGAAAAAAGATCTTTTAATTCTTTAGTCCCGAGTGCTTTTAGCATCTCACTTTTTTCTGATTCGGTGCTTGAAATATAATATTTCGTCAGCTCGCGAGGAAGTTTAGTGGGATCGAAGTCCAATTTGTTAAAATTAGTTGTGTTTGCTTTAGTCATAAAGTTTCATTCCTGTTATGTGGTGTTTGCCTTTTCTTTATCATTTTATAAGCTATAATAACTCTTCATGAATGAGTTGATAAAGATAAAAATGAGCGATGCTCAAATTGACAGTTGGCCTTTGTTTCTACAAGAGGCTGTAAAGGATCACGACAAGTTTTGTCTAATTATTGAACCAGAGCGTAAGCTTTGTTCAAACTGCGACTACTTAGTTTTTGATAAAGGCACGCTTCAGTATATTTCTAGTGAATTTGGCAAGATGTCCTTCAATTTTGAAGAGACCATGCTTTATCATCAACGCCAAAGATACGCACTTACTAAGGAGCCACTGGCGCGAGCTCTCGGAATAAAAGGGGATAATAAAGGAGATAACAAGAGAATTATTTGGGACGCCACTTGTGGAACTGGTAAAGACACTTTGTTGATTAGTTATTTTGGTGCACATCTCACTAGTTTTGAACGTCATCCACTTATCTATTTACTCTTACAAGACGCTTTACGGAGATTTCCTCTTGATATTGATTTGAGATTTCAAGAAGCTAAAATTTCAGGAAATAATCTTCCAGCTCCAGAAGTTATCTATTTTGATCCTATGTATCCTTCTAAAAAGAAATCAGCATTGCCAAGAAAAGAAATGCTGATTTTTAAAGATATAGTAGGAGAAGATCTCGATGCGAGTGAATTTTTAGAATGGGCACTAACAAAAGCTACAGAACGAGTGGTAGTGAAAAGACCTAGTGAGGCCGTGCCACTGAAGCTCAAGCCAACTGCTTCTTACAAGGGTAAGAGCACTCGTTATGATATGTATAAAATATTTTAATTAGCCTCCGGCCCTTTTTGTTTTAAAGCCCATCTTCTGTAAAAAGAGTTCACTTTTTTCTCGTTGGTCACCTTGAAGTTCGATCTGAGAGGGAGAATCCTTTTTAAATGTTCCACCAGCACCACAAGTATTTTTAAGTTTTTTAGTTAGGTCTTCAAAATAGCTGGGATTGTGAGGAAGATCAAAAATGACAGTTACTAGTTTTCCTCCTCGTCCGTTTTTTTCTAACTTAATTTTGAGAGTGACTTTAAGTGGATCAATTAGCTTAATATTTTGAATTGAGTCAACGCATTCACAAGGGTCTTCGCCACATTTTTTACAGATTTTTAAATGGGTGCCATCACTGGAATAAACAAGTCGTGTTTCACTCGGTTTTTTTGGTTTATTTTGCTTCATTTTTGGTGCTTTTTTGCGGTCTTTTCATTATTCTTATTCAAACTAAAATTGTCTCTATTTAAAAGGATTGTGCTCATTATGGCAAAAAAATTTGACGTCTACGGAATTGGTAATGCTTTAGTCGATATGGAATTTGAAGTCAGTGCTGATTTTTTGAAGTCTGCAAGCATTGAAAAAGGCTTAATGACTCTAGTTGACGAACCTAGACAAGCGGAGATTATTAATACACTTCATGGAACTCAACACAAACGTTCTTGTGGGGGCTCTGCTGCCAATACAATGATTGCTATTTCTCAATTCGGCGGACGCAGTTTTTATTCTTGTAAAGTGGCCAGTGATGAAACAGGAGATTTTTATTTTAAAGATCTAATGGATAACGGAGTAGAAACTAATCTCTCTACCAGCTCACTTGAGCCCGGAGTCACTGGAAAGTGTATTGTGCTCATAACACCTGATGCCGATCGAACAATGAATACGTTTTTGGGTATCACTCAAAATTTTTCTGGCAAAGAACTCATTGAAGAACATATAAAAAACTCTAATTATCTTTATATTGAAGGCTATCTTGTCGCTAGCCCTACTGGAAAAGAGGCTGCGATCAAAGCTCGTAAGATCGCCGAAAGCCATAACGTTAAAACGGCCCTTACTTTTTCCGATGTTAACATGGTGACTTACTTTGCTGATGGTTTAGGCGAAATGTTAGGCAGTGGCGTGGATTTTTTATTTTGTAATGAAGCCGAAGCTTTTGCTTACACTAAGACGACAGATCTCAAAGAAGCCTCACACGCATTGAGAAAAATTGCTAAATCATATGCTATCACACTCGGCCCTAAAGGTGCGTTGGTCTTTGATGGTGAAGAAGAAATTCATGTGGTCACTATGCCGGTGGAAGCAGTTGACACCAATGGTGCCGGAGATTTATTTGCAGGGGCCATGCTCTATGGAATTAATCATGGTCTTAGCTATGCAGACGCTGCTAAACTTGGGTGCATGGCCTCATCAACCTTAGTCACACAATTCGGTGCGCGTTTAAAACGCGAACAAGCATTAAAAATTAAAGAACAATTGGCCTAACTTTTTTTGAGGATAATCTCTATGAGCCGTTTATTGATAAAACAAATACTCACTGAATCCATTTGTGACACTGATGCCACCGTTAAAGGCTGGGTTCGTTCAGTAAGAAATTCTAAAAAATTCTCATTTATTGTTTTAAATGATGGTTCAAGCCAAGAGAGTTTGCAAATTATCGTTGATGAAGTTCTCCCTAATTACACAGAAGTAGCGGGTCTTCTTGCCGGCTCAGCGGTGTCAATTACAGGACGCTTAGTTAAAGGTGGCGGTAAAGTCCAGTCAATCGAAATGCAAGGACGCGTAGTTGAAATAATAAGTGCCACAGATGATTCTTATCCACTTCAAAAGAAAGCGACATCATTAGAATTTTTAAGAGAACAGGCACACCTTAGAATTCGCACGAATACTTTTGGTGCCATTATGAGAGTAAGGCATCATATGGCGATGGCCACGCATGAATTCTTTTCCAAACGCGGATTTTTCTACTTAAATTCTCCTATCATCTCCGGAGTTGATGCTGAAGGTGCTGGAGAAATGTTTACTATTTCGACACTCGCTAACGACATTACAAAAGCTCCTAAAACAAAAGAAGGGAAACTTGATTTCTCACGAGATTATTTCGGTAAAGAAACTTTCTTAGCTGTTACCGGTCAATTAGAAGGAGAGTGCTACGCCATGGGATTAGGAAGTGTTTACACTTTTGGCCCGACATTTAGATCAGAAAATTCAAATACCACTAGGCATTTATCCGAATTTTGGATGATAGAGCCGGAAGTGGCCTTTGCAGACTTAGATGAAATTGCTGACCTGGCCACTGATTACATAAAATACCTCATTTCTTATAGTTTAGAACACGCTCAAAAAGAATTAGAATTTCTTTACTCACGTGAAGACGCGACTGTTGATAAAAACCACATGGAAACTCTTAAACATGTACGAGATTCAAAGTTTATTCGTATTACTTATACGGAAGCGCTCGAGATTCTTTCAAAAGTTGACCCGGGTGTGAAAAAATTTGAATTCCCAACTTCATGGGGCAGTGAACTTCAAACTGAGCACGAAAGATATTTAGCTGAAGTGCATTTTAAATTACCAGTCATCGTCACAGATTATCCAAAAAATTTCAAAGCTTTTTATATGAAGCAAAATCCTGACGGGAAAACGGTGAGAGCAATGGATATTTTAGTTCCTGGAATTGGTGAAATTATCGGTGGATCGCAAAGAGAAGATAACCTTGAAAAATTAACCAGCAGAATGTCAGAGATGGGAATGCAACAAGAACCGTTGTGGTGGTATCTCGATTTAAGAAGATATGGATCTGTTCCACATGCTGGCTTTGGTTTGGGTTTTGAAAGGGCCCTTATGTATGTGACAGGAATGAATAATATTAGAGATGTGATTCCCTTTCCACGAACGCCTAAAAATTGTGATTTTTAGATTTTAACTTTTACTTCTTGGATATATTTAATGAAAAATTGCTTATTTCTTTTTTTATTTATTATTAATATTTCAGTCGCTTCGTCACAAACCCCAGAGGGGACAAAAGATCAAACAATAGAAGTAAAACCGGATTTAGTGAGTGCTGAGAATAGAAAAAAATTAACTTACCAAACAACTTTGTCTATTCTCGGCAGTGAGTTCCATGGTGTGCGAAGTAATTTTACCCTTTCGATGGGATATTTTTTTAATTCTAAAAATCTAATTAATTTACGATATACTTTTCAAAATAGTGCAGGAGCTCCGCAGCCAACATCAACAATTCAATTTCCCGAGTCAGCGAGGGCAATTAGCATTGGAGATAGGTATTTTTTTGGCAATAGCTTTAATGTTCTTGGTTCAATTTTTTGGAAGCAGCATTCAAAATTCGACTTATCTACCAATAGAACGTATTTTTCTAAAGATTATGGCGTTGGATTTAGCATCGGTAATGAATGGCAATGGGAACATTTTACAATGGGCTTTGACTGGATTGGTTTTAATCACTCACTTATAAAAGTAAGAAACACATTTCCAAGCACTTCCTTTGCAACTGATCAAGAATTAACAATGAATTTTTTCAAGTTTTACCTTGGTTATTCTTTTTAAAATAGTACAAACTTATTGAACTGCTTGTGCACTTAAATTAACTAAAATCTCATAACCTTGATCAAAAGCTATCCTAAATGATCCCACATGATAGCCTTCAAAAAAAGGTGAGTACTGAATCGTGAACTGGCAACGTGCTTGTGGGTTTATGACCCCAGTGCAACTGTGACGTGCTGAAAAACCTATTCCACCGATTGACGCCGATTGAAATTGCAAAGGAGTTGTTCCAGTATTTGTCACACGGTAGTTAATGAAACGACTTGAATGAATATTAACCATTCCAAAATAATATGAATGACGTTCGACACCTTTATCTTCATTTATTTCAATTTTGACTGAACTTGTTTCAGCAAAAAGAGTTGAGCTTAAAAGTAATGAGCAGCTAATTAAAAACTTTTTTAACATGAGGTCCCTCTCTAGTTAGTCGGTGGTTTTGGTTTATCTGCATTGTTTCTATTGCGGTTACGGTTTCTATTGCGATTACGGTTTCTATTTCTATTGTTTCCAGTTCCTGGAGGTCTAGGCCCGTTGGCGGTATCTTGTGATGAATTTGAAGATGAATTATTTGATTCATTTGAAGGAATTTCTGTATCGTCTTCTATTTCAACAAAGTCTTCATTGTTTTTAGCAACATCGAGTTCGTCACCTTCAATGTTTTTTTCATAAGTTTTTAAGACATTTTGTTCCATGAATAAATCAGCTTTAACTTTTTCTTCAATGGTAAGTCCAATGACAGTAGAGGTTTCATTGGTGATATGTTCAAACGTTTCTGGGAAACGATAAGTGTTATCTAGTTCAGAGTCTCTGACATGATATTGATTGGCAGCGTACGTTCTTTTTATTCCTGTATCAGTGAGCATTTCGAATTGCTCAATTAAAATATGAAGTTTTAAAACTTTTCCACAGTCGCCATTTCTTGTGGCGATAAAAGAGCCTTCTCTAGGAAGATTTTTTCTTTTGTCAGTGTAAACATCATCTTCATATTTAATACAGCATTTGATTTGTCCGCAAACACCATTAAGTTTACTTGGAATTAGTGCTAGGTTTTGATTTTTTGCCATTTTAATAGAGACATTTCCATAATTTTTTAGAAATGATGAGCAGCAAGTTTGAAGTCCACAGGCGCCAATCGCTCCAATCGCAGCTGCTCGGTCTCGGACGGAAATTTGTCTGAGTTCGATTCGCATTTTAAGATCATAAACAAGATCTTTGACCAGGTCTCTGAAGTCAACTCTGGCCGGTGCATTAAAGTAGAAGACAGCTTTTTTTCCAAACTGAGTGAATTCCACATGGGTTAAAATCATGTCTAATTTATATTTTTCAATGAGATTGATACAGAGAACTTCTGCTTTTTTTTCTGAATCTCTAAATTCAATTTGGGCCCTGATATCTTCGGCATCGGCGACTTTGGCAATGGAACGAATAGGTAACATTGATTTATTGAATTGAGCTTCGTAAGGAAATGAATTGATGTAACCAACAGACATTCCACGATCACTCATTGCCACAACTTTTTGGCCGTAAGCAAATCGACGTTTACCGAGAAGAAAAGGAAAAGACCTAGCATTTCCAGGAAATCTTACTCTAATCATTGTGATGGCCTCACCATCTTTAAATCTTGAGTTTTCTTTGGTGTCTTGATCGTCGCTTAGATTACGAGAGTTTTCTTCATTTGAGTTCTCTGAGTATTGTGAATCATCTTCGTTTATTTCAATGTTGAATGCTTCATTTGTATTTGGCTCATCGATAATCAAATCTGATTCTGTTTCACTTGATAGTTGCATGATATATAATCCATTACTTTATAATTATTTAATAGTGGTCCATCAAACATTCTAAGGGTTTGAGGGTGGAAGTCACTGCTCATAGCAGTAAGTCATTTACTTAATAAATTTAAAATAAGAGCGCGAGTCTAGACTGTTTTTGATTATTAAATTTTTCACTTGCATCATAATGCTTGAGTTTTTCTAACACATCATTGCATTTTAAATAATCTGCCTCAGAAAGACTATGATTGAGTTTTGAAACGAGGAACTGTTTTTCTAAGAGATGGGAATCTTCTGAATTTTTTAAGAGTGAGCTCATTTCATTTAAATTTAGGTTTTGGTTTGTGTCATTGTCAGCTTGTTCGCTGACAGAAATTATGGGTGAAATAGGCGAAGTTAAATTTATCTTGATGGCCCGACTTTCTACAGTAGCTAGTAATGTTTCATCTTGAGGAGTGAGTAAAAAAAGACAAAAATCTTTTGGTAGTTCTTCAAAAACTTTTAAGAGTTTATTGGCGACAATATCAGAAAGTAAGTGGGCATCTTGTAAAAAAATAAACTTCACTCTAAGACTAAAAGGTCTATAATTAATAAACTTTAAAAGTGCTTTTATTCCAAGGGATTCAACTTTATAACTTTGTTCTTTATCTGTTAATGTGACCCATAAGATATCAGGATGATCTTCTAGAGGAGTAATTTTTTTCACAAATTCTGAGTTAAAATATTTAAGTGCTTCTTGGTCTTTGTAGCGTGCCAAATATACCGAAGCCAAGTTAGATTCGTGATATTTTTTTAAAAGAACATTGGAGAGTTTATGCTGTTGATTCATTATCAAAGCTAGAGCTCTTCTTCAAATTGCAGTGTTTTTTTCTGACCGATAAGCTGATCAATGGCCCCACAAATTTGCATTGTCATTTGTTCCGTAGTGACTTCAGCATCCATTTTTAAGATTCTTTGAGGAAATAATTCGGCCATCATGTCATAACCAACAACTAGTTTTTTATAAAATTCTACCCCTTTAGATTCAAAATAATCTTTAGGTGCATTTCTCATCTTCTGTCTTTTTTCTGAGGTATCAACGTTTATTCTTAAATAAAATGTAAGATGGGGAACAATGTTGAGTGGAAAAACACTATGAATGTTTAAGACTTCTGCAATGCCAAGTCCTCTTGAGAATCCTTGGTAAACAAATGAGCTATCAATATAGCGATCACAAATAATTACAGTATTTGGCACGGCCAGTTCTTTCAAAATGACTTCATTAAGAAGTTGTGCTCTAGAAGACGCAAATAAATAAGCTTCTGCCAGTGGTGTGATTTCAGTTTTAGTTTCTAAAATGGCCTGTCTTAAGCGTTCGCCAAAAGGTGTGCCCCCGGGTTCACGTAATACTAAGACTCGATAATTTTTTGATTCTAAGTATGTTTTTAGCTTAATAATTTGAGTAGATTTGCCAGCTCCTTCAATTCCTTCGAAGCTTAAAAAGTATGAGCCTGGAAAAGCAGGGGACCTCAGTTTGTTTAATAGTTCCTGAGTGATTTCTTTCATCGGGTTAGTCCTTGATAATTATACCAAATCCTACCTTTATTGAATCTTTTAGACAATCCACATTTCTTTATAGCTATAACTATAACTCAATGAAGCTTCGCAGTTTAATTTGTTGCTTCATTCTCAAATAGTCTATCATTCGTTGGAATTGGGCCTTCTTCTTCTCGAGGTGGCGCAGCACTCTCATAATTTTCTTTGGAAATTTGTGAGCGAACTGGGTCAAGTTCCATTGCACTGGTATTATCATAATAATAATTTGGATCATCTGAGTTGCCGATGTCTTTGTCTTGATTTTTTTGAATTTCTTGAAATTTTGCTGTCTCCATAAACGATTTTCTATTCATTCGCGCCGAAGGCCTTGTTCTTGGTGTTGGCCTAATTGGCTCGAGAGTTCGAGTTTCAAATTGATCTACATTTCTGCCTTGGTCGTTAATTTGATTGAGGTCTCTTCGTTCACCGACCGCAGAAGGTGCTTGATCTGCTGGAGATCTTTCAACTGGCGTTAGTTTATTTGAAATTTTTTCACCAATTTGTTCTTCTTCTTTAAAAGGTGAGTTCAATTGATTTTTAATATGGACTAAAAATGGGATGATGAAAATTATCGACATCACCATTAATAATTTCCAAGGTGAAGTGGAATTTTCTACCGTAATATTTCCCGTTCTTTTTGTATCTTGAGTAGTCTTATCATTACTGCCATTCATTTTTTCGCGTTTTACGTTACTGAGGTAGGCAAGACCTGTAATAGCATCTGTGACCGGGCGGTAGTTGATTACTGTTTCATGGGATTGCTCAATGATTCTTTTTGGGAGCCCTGGCAATTGATCATCAGCATTTAATTCACGCCTATTGAATTGATCTAATAGGTATAATTTCATCCAGGTGTGTCCACCATTTGTTGAGATCATATCGGTTAATAAGATTTCTTTATCGTTGACCATTGTGAGAAGTTGGTTTTTTTCATAGGGGCCAGCTTTTTGACCATTAACTAAAATAAAAATTTCTTGCTCTTCTTCGTCTTTTAGTGAATCAGCACTCACTAATTGTGGTTTTCGACGCTGAAAATAAGGATGAGAAAAAATTAAAACCCATTCAGTCTGATCAATGTTTCTAATTGTGTAATCAGCGAATTCATCTCCTGATTTTTGTGTTAAAGCTTTAAGATCATAAAGAGAAACAAAGCCTAAAATATTTTTATCTGTATCGCAAATTTCAAATATGTGATCACGTGAATCTACATTTTGACATATTTGCCCTTCAGTAAATAAATAGTCTTTCAAATTTGCAATTTTTGTTGCTTGCGACTGAGACATAAAAATCATCCGTGTATGTGATTAAATAATCACAGTTAATCTCAGTAAAGTTATCGGTATGTTTAGGGATTTTATTAAGAAGAAAAGGCGAGAGCTTTTACCCTCTCGCTTTTGTCGGATATGAGTACTTGTTAATTAAAAACTGGCATCAACATATAAAGCTAATTCAGGATACTTAACCTTTTGAGAGAAAAAATCTCTTCCATCTCTTGATTCAAAGATTGTACTTCCAATTTCTGGAGTAATACTAATTTTTGGAGTAATTGAGTAAGTAAATCCGATATAGTAATCAAAATAATCTGATGCAGCTGGTGAGGTTGTAAACGGCGCTGTCGAAGTGTGGATATATTTGTATTGGAAATAAGTGCTTAGTTTATCTGTAATTTGGTAAGTTAACACAGCTAAGTTCATTTCATGGAAGAAGTCAAAATTAGCATCGTTATTTGATATCCAAGCAGAGTTGATAATAAAATCGTCATTAAAGAAATAACTTAATTTATCAGTGATTTGAAATGTGAATGAGGGAATTAATTCAATACTGTGTTTCCACGTTGAAGCGGCGACTTTTGAATGAACAGGGTCATTAGCGAGGTATTGAACAAATAATGATCCAGATAATTGATCATTAACTTTTTTAGACATAGATCCAAACAAACGGCTATTTCCGTAGCTGATTGCTTTACCTTTATTTCTATCAAAAATTCTTCTTGCAACTCCAAGATCCAACTTAAATCCGTTATCACTTTCTGTTAGGACATTTTCTCTTGTAAATGAAACAAGTGAACGATAGTGACGATTAATAAATGTTCCTTTAGAAATCGCATCAGTATATTTAAATTCAGAAGTGACTAAAAACTTCAAATCTTTCATCGGTTTTACCGTTACTGTAGGATTGTGCATGATTTTTAGGTCTTGAATATCTTTATCTTTTTCATTGGGAGTTGTTCCACCTGAGACTGCACTTAGGTAATCATCTACTCTTCTTGAACCATAAAATTCACCATGGTAACTAATTGCTACAGAAGGTTTAAATGCCACAACTTTATTTTTTTCTGCCTCAGCTTTTGCTTCTGCTTCTTTTTTAGCTTCAGCAGCTTTTTTTGCTTCTTCTGCTAATCTAGCTTCTTCGGCTTTTTTAGCGTCTTCTGCTAATTTTTTAGCTTCATCTGCTTTTTGTGTCGCTGTTGATTTTTTTACCTGAGCAAACGCCTCTGGGGTCGTTATCAAGCTTATGGCCATTGCCAAAGTGATTGCAAGTTTAGAAAACATCTCTGTGACTCCTCATGATATGGTGAACAAATTTATAACAAATTGGATCGATAATAAATTGAATGCCAATTCTGTATTATTATAATCAGGATTACAATGTTGTTTAGGACAGTTGACGCATAAAACTTACAAGAGTAAGGAAAAGTAAGAATAGTAAAGCAAAAAACACTGTTAAGATATTGTCATCGAATAAAAAGTGACAAGCTGGCACTGCTTTGAGATTCTGACTGGCAATGTCACATCTGTTTTTTACTTTCATTATTTTATTAGTCTCCGTTTTGCGATTACCTCTTTCTGTTGTCTTTGTAATACTGCGGAGTTTTTCACCATTTATAAAAATGCGGCTCGATTTTGAGCGAAAAAATTTAATTGAATCTGCCTCTAGTCCTTTTGCTCACTCAAACCAAAAAGCTGATTTAACTTTTTTGGTCTCTTCCGAAGGAGAGCTTGAGCAGTCGCGGGCCCTGATTGAAAAAGCTTTGAGTCAAAATAATTTAATTGAAATAATTTATTCATCTCCTTCGGTCGAGGGAAAATGCCAGAAAATTTTTGAGTCTCATAAAGTACAAGTGCGATTACTTCGCTTGCCTTTACTTTCAGCTTCTCCTTTTTCTTTTATGTACTTTCAAAATGTTTGGCAATGGGTAAGTAGTGATGTGATTATTTTTTGTCGTTATGATTTTTTTCCAGAGCTTCTTGCCTTTAAATTCTTTAATAAAAAAATGATTTTGATTTCCGGGGCATTTAAAAAAATGTCATGGTTCAAAAGACAGAGTTTTTCTTTTTTTTCATATATTGTCGCAGCTACAGACTCTGAAAAAGAAAAATTTCATAACTTACTCCACCTTCCCAATAACTGTCTTAAAAGTTGTGATCTCAGAATCCCAAGAATCATTGAGCGAAAAAATTTAGCTGAAATAACTCTTCAAAGTAAAACCGAAATTAGTCAATACATTGAATTATTAAAACAAATTCCAATGACTCAAAAAATTGTTTTTGGAAGTGCATGGGCCAGCGACCTTGAGCTTCTTAACCGGCCTGAATTTATAAGTGATCTTCGTTTGGGAAAAATACATTTAACTATCGTCCCTCACAAACTCGATGAAAAGTTTGTTTTCGGTTTAAAACAAAAAATTGACAGAATTTTAGGAACTGGATTTGTAGAAATACTTAATCAGAATAATCCATTTAAAAACTCTGCAGTAACCATTTTTCAAGTGGGTGGTGTTCTCTGTGAACTCTATTCACATTTCCAATTTGCCTATGTTGGTGGTGGTTATGAGCGATCAATCCACTCGGTTTTAGAGCCTTTTTTCATGGGCTGTGCTGTGATTGTTGGCCCAAAAATTGAGCGATCGACTGAGTTTGACTTAGTAAAAGAAGTCTTATCCGATGAAATTCATGTACTCAATAATCCAAATTCCTTCTATACTCTTTATATGGAAATGAGTCTGAATATGAACAAGTCATTAAACTTAAATGCCCGAAACCTTGCAGTCGTCAAAATGCAAAAGGAAATGGAAGAACTGTGTAGCGAGATCATTCATGCAAGATAGTAATGTCGACTTTGCCCTTGTAGGTCATAATTTTTTTGCTTATCTATTGTCGCTTGGGCTCTTGGCCCGCGGTAAAAATGTAATGATCTTAGATGATGACCGATTTAATTATGGTGATTTTTTTACCAACTCACTTACTTCTTTAGACATTGAATTACTAAAAGTATGGGGAGAAAAACATTCGCTCGCGCCTTTGATTAATATTGAAAGTTACCTAAGTCCATCGAGTGTCCATTTTTTTGTAGGGAAAAAACAAATTATACTCGGTGATTCACCCAATCGAAACTTTCGAGAGTTAGCGCGCAAGTTACCCAAACTTTTTTTGTCTCCAAAAGTTTCAGAAGGTGCTTTTTTATATGACAATGAATTTCTCGCTTTTGATTCTCTTTATTTAGATTTTTGTCGAAAAATTAGTGCCATCATATTTAACGAAAAAAGATCTTCTAAAGTTTCTAATCTATTTGCCGGCTCACTACCTGAGTTGTTTAAAGGACATTTTGAATTTTTCTTTGCAAACTTTTCTCATAAAAATCTCTTAAAGGATGAAGACCTTTATGATTTTCAAGCTTTTATTTATATGATGAGAGGTTTTTTTCAAAGTAGATTGAGTTCGACAGGGAGCCACTCGGAGATGCTTCATTTATTTGTCTCACTAATATCTCCTTATTATAAATTGGATCATGAACGCTTAATCTCTGATTTATTACAAATCCATACACAAAACGGTGGTGAGTTTAAAAAGCTTAACCTTGGGGATTTGAAGTTTCATAAAGGTCTCGTTAAAAGTTTTGAATTAGAGAGTTTTGATGGGCTGGTAAAACCCAATAAAATGGCCTTTATCGGTGGCTATCCTGTTGGTCTTCCCATAAAACTTGGTTCAACCAGGGCATTATCTTATAATTGCTTGAATGTTGTTGTGGAATTCTCTGAATCGCTTCCAGAATTGTTAAAGATGAAAAAATGTGTCTTTACCTCGGCATTAAAAATTGGAACTGAAAGACCTTTTTGGGAGGTAAATTTTGGCAATGATAAAGAGGCAACTTTTAATCTTATTATGGCCAAAAAAGAGGGAACGAAGATCGAATTTATTGCAGAAAAAACAAAAGAACTTCTCTTGTCTGATTTGATATTTTTGTTTCCAGAATTTGATTTAAAAATAGTGAATACTCAAATGAAATTCACTCTAGATGTTTTCATTGAAGATAAAGACTTCAATGCCCATGAGAGGCTAGAAGCAAGTTTATCAAAAAAAATAGTAGATGTTATTGAAGATAGCGCGCCATTACTTATGTCACGGCTTAAAAATGTACTTTATTTTGGGCCTTATAATGAGGATTCACTCGGAACTTTTTCCTCCCTTATAGAGATGAAAAAATGGAAAGAATCCCTTTGAAACAAATCTTTAGTAACCAAAAAGGGCAGTCTGCAGTGGAGTATATTTTACTCTTAGTCGTTACAGTCTCAATCATTAGCTCCTTATTAGTCTATGTAAGAAACAAATACTTAGGTAACCCTGAGGACTGCTTAAGAGCGGCCAATAAGGCCAAATTACTCTGTAAAATCAATAGTTACATCGAACCTACCGGCGGCCAGAAGCCATTTCAGTACTATCCTTTCAAGAAATAAACTCTCATTTGTAAAAAATTCAGACTCTGCATAATAATGGTGTGAACTTTTCTCAGTCTGATAAACTCACAGCGTTATGATTATTTAAACGGCAATTGAATCAAGGCCCCTATTGAAAAAATATGGCCTTATATGAGGAGAAGTTATGAAGCTTACAAACGACAACAGACGCTTAACATTTATGAGTTTATTTTTGGCTACTGCACTTATGGCCTCGGCCAATGTACACGCTCAATATGATGATCTCTCAGATGCAGAAGATGCACTTTCAAACGGAGATGCATTAGAAATGGATCAAATCGATATTGATGGCAAGCTTTCTCCTTCTGAATTATTAAAAAGAAGAAGAGAAAAACTTGAAGAAAGAAATAAGATCATGGTGGAAAAGAAAATTGAAGATATTCGTGTAAAACAAGAAATTGCTTTAACTAATAAACTTCAAGGGGCTTTCAATAATAGTTTAAACAACATTAATGAAGATAAAGTGCAAGTCACTCAAGCTGCTCCAGTTGTTGCCCCCGCTCCAGTAGCACCAGCTCCTATTATTGAAACACGTATAATTGAAGTTCCAGCTGAGCCTGTAGTGGAAATTAAAAATTCTAAAATTATTCCTATGCTTGGAACAAGTTCAATCAAAGGTGATAGAATTGATCTTGAATCAAATTTAACTCTTGGTGTTTCTGCTGAAACAATTGTAATGCCACAAGTTTCTGTTGGTCTTGGAATTGGTTATACTTCATTAGATTTAACTGATGTATCGAATGATTTCGTTTCTACTGGTTATGGTAGCTACAATCCTGGATACTACGGTGTTTATGGTTCAGGAAGAAAAATGTCTTTAAATAAATTGTCTATTGAAGCCAACAGTAAGTATTTCTTTACTGATGATGCGAGAATTAAGCCTTTTATTGGTCTTGCTTTAGCGATGAACCGTTCTACTCTTAAGTACGAAGACCAAACGACTTATAATACAAACGGTGTAAATTTTGGTAACGAAGGTTATTCTTCGACGGCATTAGCAACTACGGTTAAATTAGGGGCTGAAATTGACATCAGTAATACTATTGGTTTTAACGTTGATCTTTCGTACTCTAAGAACTTAACTTCTGGGATTTCAAAATCGGCACAGACGGTAAGCTCTAACCCAGACCAGGGAAGACTTGAAAATATCACGAAAGAAATTGAAACTGGTGATACGACAGCTATTCAAGCAGGTTTAGTCATTAGATTCTAAGACTATCCTCACAAAATCTTAAAAAAAGTCATCACGGGCATCATTTATTGATGCCCGTTTTTTTTAGTCTACTAATAAAAATAAGAAAATCAATCCGTCCTTCCAAAAATTGATTTCTCCCTATAGAATTTAACTAGATTATTTTTAAAAAGTATCAAAAAATCATGGAGTGATTTATGTCAATGAGAGATGTCTATATCGTAGATGGGAAAAGAACACCGCAAGCAAAATCTGGATTAGATTTAAAAGATGTACAGGCCCCTTTTTTAGGTGCTTATTTAGTTAAGCATTTAATCGATAATACAGAAATTCCAGTAGACATGGTTGATGAAGTGATTTTTGGAAATACAGGCACACCTGCAAAATATCCAAACGTTGGAAGAGTCATTGCACTTGAAGCCGGTCTAGATAAAAAAACTTCTGGCTACAGTGTGCATAGAAATTGTGCTTCAGGGATGGAAGCTGTCTCTCATGCATTTTTAAAAGTGGCGAGTGGACGTTGTGATGTTATTGTTGCTGGTGGCGTAGAATCAATGTCTCAAATGCCCCTCATCTATGGAAAAGAGATGACGGATTTATTTGCTAAATTAATGAAAGCAAAAAGCATGGGAGATAAGTTAAGTGCCATGAGTTCTTTTAGGCCAAATTTTCTCACTCCGATTATCGCTATCGAACAAGGTTTAACAGATCCATTTTGCGGACTCAATATGGGACAGACAGCTGAGCTTCTCGCTCGCGAATTAAAAATATCGAGATTAGAGCAAGACACTTATGCCAATAACTCCCACATGAAAGCAGCACTTGCCACCAAAGAAGGGCGTTTTAAAGATGAAATTTTGCCGATTACTATTGGTGGAAGTTTAAATAAACTTTTAGTTGATGACGTAGGTCCTAGAAGTAATTCTACGGTCGAGGGCCTAGCTAAAATGAAGCCTTATTTCGACAAGAAATCAGGGACTGTGACTGTTGGTAACAGCTGTCCTATCACTGATGGTGGCTCGGCATTATTATTTGTTTCAGAAGACGCTGTAAAAAAATATAACCTCAAACCTATGGCCAAAATGACTGATTACCATTTTCATGGATTGGAACCAGAGCGTATGGGAATGGGGCCGCTTCTCGCTATGGATGGAGTGATGAAAAGAACAAATTTGAAACTTTCAGACTTCGATCTTTTTGAACTCAATGAAGCTTTTGCTGCCCAAATTTTAGCCGTAAGTATCGGCTTAAAAGATATTGAGGTCGCCAAACGTTTTGGATTAGATAGAGCTTGGGGTGAATTAGATTGGTCTAAAGTCAATGTGAATGGAGGAGGAATTGCTCTAGGTCACCCAGTGGGATCAACTGGATCAAGACTAGTTGTCACTTTAATTCATGAACTCAGAAGACGCAAAGGCAAGTATGGCCTGGCATCATTATGTATTGGTGGAGGCCAAGGCGGTGCCGTGGTCGTTGAGAACCTTATTCGTTAATTAGAAAAATTAAAAAAGTGAGATGAAGATATGTCATATGTAAAAATAAGTTTAGAGTTTAAAGAAAAAATTGCTTATGTTGGTTTTGGTTATAACAGCACAAAATCCATGACTGCACTTGATCGCGACACACTCCTTGAATTGTCGTGTATCGTTGAAGAGCTCCACACTAAATCAAGTGAACTAAGCGGAGTCATCTTTTTTTCTCACAAAGAAAATTGTTTTTTAGCAGGTGCAGATATCAATCTTATCGCCAGTATGAAAACTGAAGCAGAAGCTGCTGATGGAGCTGAACGCGGTCAAAATATTTACAATCGCATTGAAGACTTGCCTATTTCAACCGTTGCTTGCGTAGATGGTGTTTGTCTTGGTGGAGGCCTAGAGCTTGCCTTATCATGTAAGGTGATACTTGCTTCAAATTCGACTAAAACATCTCTAGGACTACCTGAAGTGAAGCTCGGGATTATTCCTGGCTTTGGTGGAACATACCGTTTGCCTAGAAAGATTGGACTTCCCAATTCCCTGGATATGATTTTAACCGGTAAAACTCTGAGAGCTGATAAGGCCAAAAGACTAGGTTTAGTTGAAGAAGTTTATCCTAAAGAAAACCTATTAAGCATGGCCCCGAATTTTTTCAATAAAAAGAAAAAATCACTTTCTTTTGGTGAATCAATGAAAGAGTTGGCCACTGAAAACTTTGTGACAAGAAAAGTTATTTTTCAAAAAGTACGTGAAAGCGTCCTAAAAAAGACCAGTGGATTTTATCAAGCTCCATTAAAAATTCTTGACGTCATGGACACCGGCATGATGAAGGGCCGAACTAGTTATCTCGCCAGTGAGGCTCAGGCTTTTGGAGAGTTGGCCATCAGTGAACAAAGTAAAAATTTACAACATATTTATTTCATGTCAGAGGCCGTCAAAAAATATACAGGTCCAAAATCAACTAAAGAATTACCAGTGCTTTCTCGTGGAGCTGCTCTTGGAGCGGGGACAATGGGAGGAGGAATCGCTTGGTTGATGGCCGATGCCGGCATGTATCCCATCATGAAAGACCTTACGACAGATGCCTTAAATCTGGGCCTCAAACAGTCGTCTTCAAATTTTGGTGGTGCTCTAAAAAGAAAAAAAATCTCTGCTGATGAATTTGAAAGAAAGCAGCGTTCAATAACAGCTCAACTTGATTATAGTGGATTTAAAAAAGTAGATCTGGTGATTGAAGCTGTCATTGAAAATATGGATATTAAGAAAAAAGTTTTTTCTGAAACAGAAAAAAATGTTAATCGTGAGTGTCTTCTCACTAGTAATACTTCATCTTTATCTGTTCAAGAAATGAGCACGGCCCTTGAGCACCCAGAGAGATTTGCAGGTTTACACTTTTTTAATCCAGTTCACTTGATGCCTTTGGTGGAAATAATTATTCATGATAAAATTGCTCCCGAAACAATTGAAGCATTACATAAGTGGGTTTTACGAGTCAAAAAAACTCCTGTCATTGTTAAAGATGGCCCGGGTTTTCTGGTCAATCGTATATTGATGCCTTATTTAAATGAAGCAGGCTATCTTTTAGAAGAAGGTGTCAGCATAAAAGACCTTGATCAAGCTGCTTTAAATTTTGGTATGCCAATGGGCCCTTGTAGGCTTTTAGACGAAGTAGGCATAGATGTCGGAGTCAAGGTTGCTAAAGTTATGCATGACGGTTTGGGTGAGAGAGCTTATCCTTCAAAATTTTCAACTAAATTATTAGATAAAAACTTTTTAGGAAAAAAGAATTCAAAAGGATTTTATCTTTATGATGAAAAAGGGAAAGTCACTGGGCCCAATTTAGAAGTTGAAGAGCTTCTACCTAATGAAAAAAAGAGTTTGAGTGAGTCTGAATTGCAAATGCGTTTATTTCTTCCAATGATTAATGAAGCCGCTGCCATCTTAAATGATGGAATCGTCAATCGGGCAGCTGATGTAGATCTAGGCCTTATTTACGGAATAGGTTTTCCTCCTTTTAGAGGAGGGTTGTTGCGCTACGCTGATTCTGAGGGACTAGAAAAAATCTATAATGCACTCAAGAATTTTGAAGCCACTGTTGATAAAAATCGTTATGCTCCTAATTCATATTTAAAGGAATTAATTGATTCAAAATCAACTTTTTATGAAAGGGCAAAGTAATTAGCAGTGTTTAAAACCTATCTAAAGTATTTTTTACTCTATATTCTCTCAGCAAAAAATCGCCAACGACTTCTTATCTTAGCAGTCGTTGGTCTTTTTATTTCAGCTTTTGCGCTCATTGTTTTACAAAGCACAATGGGTGGATTGCAAAATAAATTGATGGAGAGATCAAAGGCCGTTATAGGCAAAGGAACTATCTATTTTAAGGCCGAACAATCAGATGAGCGGCTACAAGATCTTTTTTCATTGTTAGACAATAAAGGAGTTCAATATTCTAAAGAATATGAAATTGAACTTTTAGTTCGTTATAAAACTTTTATCACGCCTGTCATCGTTCACGGAATAGATCAAAGTGGATTTGTCCCGGCGATTTTACGAAATGACCTAAAAACAAATATCGACCGTAAGAAAGTTGATGCCATTATCCCGCTTGATCTGGCCTATAAAATTGGTGTCGCCCCACCTGAGACTTTACAACTTATTTCACCAGCACATGTTGATAATTTTCTCGATGATATTCCGAGAAGCCAATCGATTCAAGTCGATAGAACAATGACTAGTGATGTTCCCGAAATCGATCTCTACCATTTGTGGGTTAGGCTTCCACTGATTCAAAATCTCATTCAAGCAAGAGATCTTAACCGTGTGAGAATCTACAGTGATGTGGATTTTTTAGAAATTGAAAAAAAATTACCAGTAGATATGGAGCTTAAAACTTGGGAGCAAGAAAATGCGACTTTGGTATGGGCCCTGAAATTAGAAAGCACTGTGATGATTTTTTTATTTGCGGCGATGAGTTTACTCGTTTCACTTTGTATTTCGTCAGGTCTGCTTATCTTTTTTAATAAAATAAAATCTGACCTGGCAAGCTTTTGGATTTTGGGTGCAAGTCTTTCAAAAATTGACCGAGCGACAAAATATTTTCTTCATATGATGAGCTTTTTTTCGATTTTCTCTGGTCTCATATTTGGTCTTGTGTTCTTATGGATTTTTGATCACTACGCACCAGAAATTATGCCTGATATGTTTGTGGATAGAAAAATTCCAATACTAGTTACAGCAAAAGGTCTGTTTGTGGCCTTTATTGTTCCTTATTCTATATCATCAATTTTTATCACATTCGCTCTCAGACAATTTCGTCGTGAACATGACCTTTTAGATCATGTTCGTTCCGTTTCATAAATCTTTAGAGCTTTAAATTTTTCAGACCTGCAAAAGCATTATTTTTAATATTGGCCACTGACTGAGTAGAAGCTTGAGTTTTACTAATTTGTGACTTTGAAGCTCCAGTGCTAGGGCCTGTAGTCGGTGCACGATTGACTTGGGCACCTTGTTTAGCTGTCAGTGAAATACGTCCACGTTCATAATCAACTTCTAAGACTTGCACCTTTACAACTTGACCGACTTTTAGAGCGGTCATGGCATTTTCGACAAAGGTATCTGAAATTTGTGAAACATGAAGTAGTCCATTTTCCTTAATTCCAATATCAACAAAGGCACCGAATTGTGTAATATTTGTTACGAGACCTGGATACCATTCACCAACTTTCAAATCTCCAATTTTTGAAATATCTTTTCTATACTCAAAAGATTTAAATTCAGTTCTAGGATCTTGCGAAGGAGCTTTGAGTGCTTTAACCATGTCATTAAAAGTAAATTCACCAACTTCATTTTTAAATTCATGGTCACGCTCTAGCTTAGTCACTAATTCTTTATCACTAATGAGCTCTTTCATTTCCACTTTATTTTTTTGTGCCCATTTTGTGAGTACATCATATCGTTCAGGGTGAATGAATGTAGCGTCTAAAGGTTCAACTCCATTATAAATTCGCAAAAACCCGGCCGCTTGTTCAAAAACTTTTGGACTAAAACGTGTGACTTTTAATATCTCTTGTCGGTTTTTAAATCCACCATGACTTTCTCTGTATTTGACAACATTTGAAGCTAAGGTCGGGCCTATGCCAGACACATAGGCAAGTAATGGAGCGGAAGCAGTGTTAAGGTCAACTCCAACAAAGTTAACACATGATTCAACAATGCCTTCAAGAGACTTTTTAAGTCTTGCTTGATTCACATCATGTTGATACTGACCGACACCAATTGATTTAGGATCAATTTTAACCAATTCTGCTAGTGGATCTTGAAATCGTCTGGCAATTGAAATGGCCCCTCTTACTGTTGGGTCTTTATCGGGAAATTCTTCGCGGGCTATATCAGACGCACTGTAAACAGAGGCACCAGCTTCGCTGATTAGAGTTGCATTGACCTTACCGCTTTTAACCTGGGGGACATTGTCTTGAATAAATTGTAAAGTCTCTCGTCCGTAAGTTCCACTGCCGATAGCGATATGTTGAACTTTAAATTGTTCGATAATCGCTTCTAAAATGGCGGCGGACTCTTTAACTTGCATTCTTGGTTCGTGCGGATAAACCACACAATCTGCTAAAAATTTTCCAGTATTATCAACGATAACTATTTTACAGCCAGTTCGTACTCCTGGATCAACTCCGATGACAGATTTTGGGCCTAAATAAGGTTGTAGTAATAAGTTTTTTAAATTGATACCAAAAACACTTATTGCAGTTTCATCACTTACTCTTTTTAATTCTGATTTTATTTCTAAATCAAGACTTGGGTGAATATAATTCACATAGGCTTTTTTAGCAGCCAGTTCCAGGTCACTTAAACATCCTAAATTAGATTTATCAAAAAAACGTTTTTTTATAAGCCCAAGTGCGACTTCTTCTGGAAAGACAACATCTACCTTGAGTGTTTTTGACGTCATTCCTCGTCTCATGGCCAAAAAACGATGTCCGGCTTTAGGCTCTTTTAATTCAGAAGATTTCTGAGAGAAGTCAAAATAATCTTTGTATTTCATCCAGTCTTTGTCTTCTAATTCAGCTTTTTCTCTTTTGGTTGATTTGATATAAGAATCACTCCAAAAATCTTTTCGCAATATTTCTTTTGTTTCTGGATCGTGTGCAAACATTTCAATTAAAATATCCATCGCTCCAGAGTAACACTCTTCAAAAGTTGTGAATTTTAGCTCTGGTTTATTAAACTTATCCTCAAATTCTATTTTTAGTTGTTCTTTATTTTTTGGAGAAGAAAGAATGATTTCTGCGAGTGCATCTAATCCAGCTTCTTTGGCCGTCATGCCTTTTGATTTCTTTTTTGCTTTATAAGGAGCATACAAGTCTTCAAGTTGATTAATGGTCGTCGCACTTAAAATTTTCTTTTCTAGTTCAGGAGTCATTTGCTCCATTTTCTTTATGGCATCGAGAATGTATTCACGGCGTTTTTCTCTCTCAAGATAATTTTCATAAGACTCTTGAATGTTTCTAATTTGGACTTCGTCCATGCCACCAGTAACTTCTTTTCGATAACGGGCCACAAATGGAACAGTACATTGTTCGGTAATCATTAAATTGAGGACTGCCAGGACATTTCTTGCATTGATTTGAGTTTCTTGTGCTGCAAAGATGACGGCGTTTTGTTCTAATGACATTTTGAGTTCTCCAAGATTATTGTGAGCTAAAACGATAATCATATAAAAAGTGTTGGCAAATGAATAGTCTTTTTCATATTGTGTGTAGATGAAAAAAGATACAATTTATGACCTAGTTGTCATTGGTAATGGCATAGCAGCACAAATTTTTTTATGGAATCTCTTCGAAGATATAAAATGTCAGGATTTTTCAGTTGCTCAAATTTCCGATGAAAAACTTGCTCCTGCTTGCACTTTGAGGTCAAGCGCGACCGTTTCACTCAATGGAATTAGTGAGGATGTCTCTCCTCTTGGCAATGACATGCGTGCGGCATATTACTTATTTGAAAAATTTGTTGAAGAGCACCATCCAGATGGAGTTATAAAAGTTGATAGGCATGTAATCTCCACAAATGAAAATGATGAAAATAAACTTATTCGTAGATATAAAAAGGTAGAGCAAATTAATTCACCTTTTTTTAATATGTCCCATCGTGGAGTTATTTATCCTTCTTATCTTATAAATAATGACTTTTATCATTCATGGCTTCAGAGACACTCAAGTAAAAGTGTTGATTCCTTTAATTTATTTATAAAAAATATTAAAAAAAATGATGAAGGTTTTTTTGAGTGTGAGTCAAGTTGCCAGCAAGTGGTCAAAGCGAAAAAAGTCCTTCTGGCTACTGGGGCTTATGCAAAAATATTTAATGGCTTTTTTTATGATCTCACTGGCATAGATAAAGAATCAAAAAATGAAATTAAAGCCGGAACCTATTTAGAAAAAGAAATCGTACTTCCATTTAATTCTTTTTATCTCTCAATTGATTCCTACAATATTCTTTATAAATCTAATATATTGCAAATCGGCAGTACTAGTGTTTTAGGAGCTTTTTCTTCAGCACCTCTGGTTGAATGCAATGAAATTTTAAAACATTGTCAAAAATATGTGAGTTTTGATCTCGGTGAAATTGCTGAATATCAAAAAATTACTGGACTTAGGCATAAGGCCCCTAAAAGAATGATTGAATGTTCTGAATCACTTGTAACTCCAGGACTTTTTCACTTCAACGGTCTATATAAAAATGGCTTTAGTATGAGTTTTCTTGGAGCAAAGAAAATTTTAAATTTACTCTAAAATTAGTTATTTGAACTTAAAACTTTCTTTCTCAGTTATATTTTTTAAAATGGGAAATTTATTCACTTGGTTTAATACAGTCTTTTACTTTGATATACTCATTATAAAACTTTGGAGATATTTTATAAAACCTAAAATTCCATTGAATGAAATTGAAAGATTAAAGCTTTTAAAGAATTTTGATATACTTGACACTGGAGTTGAAGAAATTTTCGACAATTTTACTAAGTTAGCGGCTTTAATTTGTGAAGTTCCAATTTGCTTAATTAGTTTAGTGGACGAAAATCGTCAATGGTTTAAGTCGAAATATGGCCTAGAAGCGTGTGAAACTCCAAGGGATATCTCTTTTTGTGGTCATGCTATCCATGATAATAAAATATTTTATGTTGAAGATGCTACGACAGATTTTCGCTTTAAAAACAACCCTCTTGTAACAGGAAATCCTAAAATTTCCTTCGATGTGTCTCAGAAATTAGTGCAGTTTGAAGGAAGGTTGAAAAACTTTTCTGCTACAAGATTCACTTTCTAATTCAATTTAATTATCAAGTCAAAAAATATTTCATGCTAAATTCAAATCAACACGAGACGAGTTTATTAAAACTTCAGTCTTATAATATTTTTTATTTTGGAGATGTATATGACTTGGTCAAAGGCAGCTGATAGCGAAAAAGTTTTATTTCGAGCGATCTCTTTATTATTTTATCGTAACGAAAACCTTTTGCATCTTATGCTTAATCCTGATTATCCTAAACTCATGGCGCCACCAGAAGTCATTAAAAGGCGGGCGCAAGGCTTTTCATCATCAGAACAACTCCTAGTAAGGATTGCCCTTGATGCTTGGAATGGATCGGGAGGCATCCACTTTAATGAGTTGTATGAAAAGCTAGATCCACACAATTTTCAAAAAATGCTTTTAGTTCTTAATTATTTATATTCTCCACAACAGGCCATACATTTCCCCCATGTCTCAGGGGACATTGCAGTCCGGAAGCATGAGATAAAAACTTTTCCTTGTATGGTAAAAAATACATGATATTGGTACGAAATTCGCAAAAACATTTGGGGTATAAGGAGTTTTTCTATGAAGAATCTTTTAGACCCGAAATTATTGGCCAGATTTCAAGAACGGCCAACACCTACCAACGAAATTGTCGATTTTTTAGACACTCATCCTGATATTAGTACAGTTAACCTCTGTCGTATAATTGAAATATCGCCTTCGCAAATTTATAATTATAGGGCAAATTTAAAGCGCAAACCCAATAACGTTGAAGAAAATGATGACTCAGTTGAATCAAAGTCATCTTCTAAATCCTTTAATCGTTATACTGCAGAAGAAAAATTTTCTTTACTTGAAAATTATTTAAAAGGCCGACGATCAAGGGCAAGGCAAATTACTTAGAAAATATGGACTATATGATTCAGATATTAAACGCTGGCGAGATCAAGTAAAGAATGCCTCACTTGAAGTTTTGGGGAAGAGAAAGCAAAGATCAGATAAAAAGTCTGAGGATCAAATCGAAATTGAAAGACTTCAACAAGAACTTCAGGAGCAAGAGAAAACAACTGCTAAGTTATCGACCCTTCTCGTGTTGCAAAAAAAACTTTCGATATGCTAAAAAGAAAGACTAAATCTTAATATTGAAGAAAAAAAGAGTTATTAAAACTGCTCAAGAGGCCGTTGATGCTGGAATCACGATAGAAAAATTTTGTGATTCCGTGGGAGTGCCTACTCGGTCATATTTTCTTTTGGAAAAAGACCAGCAATAAAATTGAGATAAAGAAAAAGGGAAGAAAAACCTC
>JABFRR010000013.1 GCA_013141065.1 Bacteriovoracaceae bacterium
ATAGATACTTAAATGATAGCTATCAGGGCAAAAAATTTCCCTTGAAACTTAGAGAGCATGACGAACTTAAAGAATTAGAAACTTCACTTACGAATTTAAATAGCGAACTGCATCGTCTTTATGAAATAGAGAAAAATAGTAAAAAATAAAGATACTCCGACTTCTCTGTCGGCTGAGGAAATTTCCGAAATTGAAACTCTAAAAAAGGTTGCCTGACTTGAAGTCAATATTTTTGTTCACTTGCCTAATGGTTCGTAAAGGCCTTATGTTCACGAGGTCTTAGCTCTTCGACTCATCAATAAAGCCCAACAGCTTGAAACTTGAAATTCGGCACCCTTGTTATCGAAGGCGAAGGGAACATATAAAGAGGGCACCCCAAAACCATTACTCAAAAATACATAATGCCGTTATAGCTTTAGCATTATCCTACAAAGGTGCTTGTATCAAGATTAATGGAAGATGGGCGCTGATAAACGTAATTCAAGAATAATTTGAATATGATTTAGTGAAGATTTTTAGTGGTGTTGATCAGTTTATTTGCATTATTATTCAAAACAGGGGGCACTGCTACTTCACCAATACATTCGATGTTACTTGGGTTGTGTTTTTTATTGAAGAAGTAATCTCCACATGTTTCTTCTTTGATTAATTTTTCAATAGGTGCACTGATAGAATAGGCTTTGCGCACACTTGGATCTAGAAACATTCTTAGCTTGCGTGTGCCTTCTTTAGCATAGTTGCTAGCTTCTTCAACAGGAGCACAAAGGCTTCTTATTGTTTCATTTAAGTCATCGTCAATATTTTGTTGTGAGAAAAGACCTGATTCGATTGGATCTTTCATTGAAAGATTTCCTATTAAATCTGCAAAGTCTTCATGTTCTTTTTCTTTTCCAATTTCATTAGAAGCATATCTATTTTGCATGCATTGTTTTACTTTTTTAAAAATCTCAATATCCTCAGGAGGCATTTGATTTTCTAGGGTTGCGCCTCTAAAATTAGGATCAGTGTTGTGGCCTAGTTCGTGGTTTAAAATGGCTTCATAATCAATTTTAAATTTGTCTTGATAAAGTGAGCTTCCAGCGAGATATCCAATAGAGATTTGAGGATCCTCGCCGCCACTGGCAGAGAAATCGAGTAATGAGTGTTCAGAAGGGTCTTGATTTACTTTACTTAAATAGACTGTATTAAAATCAACTTTTTTCTTTTGCATTTCAATGAAAATAGAGGCCCTAAATTTACGAATATCGTTAGCACTCGCACTCTTTGGTAGAACTAGTTTGGTATCGTTGACACGCTTTTTAAGAAGATTTTTTGTGAAATCTGAAAATTGTGTTTTATCGATAAATGCATTCATTCTTTTTTTAGCATTTAATAAATTAGATTCAATCTTTTTTATATGATCATTTTGAATGCTGTTATTTTGCAGAACTTTTCGAGTCAGTCGGAAGTGAGATACCATGGCTTTTCGTGATTTAATGATTCTAATTCTTAAAGCGACATCTTGTACATTTCTTTCAACGTCTTCAATCTGTGATCTTAAAAGTAAGGTTTCGTATTTATCATCAAAACTTAAATCTTTTGGATTCTTTTTTAGTAATTCATCAAGCTCCTCAGCTTCTTTAGAAGCATAAGTGCTCAATGTGTTATAAATAGAGTGGTAGAGGTCTCTCGATGTTCTAGGGTCACATAACTGCAATAGAGCTTCAGTTCCGTTTGTTTTCAGCTGCTCTCTAACCTCTTTCCAAAAAACTTCATTTTCAGGGTATTGTTTTTCAATATAATCAAAGTTTAAGTTTAAATTTGTAAGCAAATTTTTTGGATTAATTTTTAGTGGATCTTTCAGATACCAATCATCAAATGTATCGTTAGAATCTTTGCTTTTCCAAATAGGAATAAACTCTTGGGATTCTATAAAGTTTCTATAATTTGATCTTTCTTGAACTAGTAAAGGATTTGCTTTCATCGAAACGAGTGCCTTATCGATAGCGCTATAGGTAGCTGGGCGTGAGCTTTCTACTAGATTTTTATGAACATCGTTTACAAAAAGCTGCTTCCAAGTAGGATCAATGATTATTTCTGTAGGAGTGCCTTTAATGTTTGCTTGGATCGACAAATAATTATGCCTATTTGTTCTTTCAATGATTGGAGCATATCCATAATTTTGAAGAACTGATTGAAATACCTCTGATGTTTGTTTGCAATTGGTTCCAACAAAAAGTTCTTCATCGGTGCGGTCTGAATTATTTGCAGGCCATGAATCTCTAACGTAGCTAGAAATTTTAGGAAGATTGTTTTTGAAAATTTCTCGAAGATCTGCACTTAGTTCATCAATAGAATTATAATTATCTTTCTTACTTGCCAATGCTGGCAAGGTCATGAAAATCAAAGCTAAATAGAAGAATATTTTCATTAAACTCCCTAATAATATGACATTATCGACATAACTAAAATAAAACTGAAATTTACATTCCGAAGTCTACATCTCGGAGAGGGCGGCATTATTTTTCATAATTCGCCATTTTTTGACTACTTATCACATTAAAAAAAGTTCAACTTGAACTACTAAAACCAATAATTCATCAAGTTCCCACCAAAACCCCTTGTTTACTTGCCCCTGAGCGAGCAATTCTTAAAATTAGGATAAGCGGTTTCATCGGACAATCAATGTAAATTTTTTTGAAAAATATTCGATTATTTTAGGCGGACATTTTTAGCTTGTTAATTCTTTAAAGATTTTTCGCAACTTCATTTGAGTGCTTTTCTTCAACGTCAAAATTATATCTAGGAAATCTAAATTATTTAAGATGGCATATGTATCGCCAGTATAAATTATTATCTCTGGATTTCTCTCGCTGGATCTTCTTCTTTGTCGGTGAGTTTTAAGGGTATAGTCTTCAAGTGTTGAACATTTTTCTGAATTTAAAAATAAATTAAAAAGATTATATGCGATCGTCCCCATAATAATTCTAAAAACAACATGAACAAGTTTTTTAGATGGAAGTTTTTCTAACCCCTGAAAGCATTTCATTTGCCGATGGCTTTCTTCAATCTCGGTTCGCTGATCATAGGTAGCTAGAATATTTTTGCCACTTATTCCTGCTCTAGTATCAACGAAAACAATATTCTCTTCCTCGCCATTTTTTTGGTAAATCTAACAAGCACTCCACTATTAAAACTTTGGCACAAGCTCCATTCCAATTCTGATTTTTTTATCTCACAAATTTTTTGCTTTTCTCTGGTCGGATGTGGCTGCCACTTATTATCAAACTCCGCTTGGGCAATTGCAAACTGAGTTATTTCGCTGTTACATTTTAGTGGCATACAGACGTCTATTTTTCGATCATACTTTAAGTGGGTAATCCATTCTCCATCTAAAAACCGCGATCCATTAATAATAAAGCCCCCTCCTCAAAATCAAAATCTGCTATTAATTCTTTTCCTAATTTTAAATCGTGAGTTTGTATTGGTGACATGGTCATTGAGCGAATCACTCCCTTTCGATCAATTATTTCTTGAATCCAAACTACTTTATAACCATAACGAACTTCACCTTCATTATTCGTGACGACACCAGCGCCATCATATTTTTTATATAAATGTTTTGGTACGTGAATTTCAGTACCGTCAATAATATATTGTCTGGTTCTTCCTGGAGCGTTTAGTTTCATTAACTGGTTCCAATCAGTATTGAACCAATTAAATAATTGATCTACTTTCGTACTTAACAAAACATGTTTTAACGTCTCTCCATGAAAAGGAGTAACTCGTTCGTAGGTATTTTTATTATTAAATCCTTCTTCTAATACCCTCGCGGAATAACCAAGTTCAGTCATAAGTTCAGCAGAATTTAACATATAAGGAGCAAGCAAAAGCGAGTGCTCGTCATTAAGTCGCTGAAGAACTTGCGGCAGAAGTAATGCTTCTATTGGTATATCAAAAGTTTTTCTTGGATCAGGAAAACTTTTTAATCCATCTTTTAAAAAATTTTCTTGAAGGCCATATTTAACAATGTCATCAATAGGGAGTTTATTTGAAACTCTCAGATCATCTATTTCGCCAGCTTTTAAATTAGCGATTGTTTCTTTCTGCTTATGTCTTATAATGGGTAAATCGGGAAATAAATTTATCATGGGCAATATAATTGCCATAAAAAAATTGTTGGCCAATACGAACTGCAATATAAATTTTAGTCAAGTTAACGCGGGCCTCTCCGAGACCAGCAGTTCCCGGCCTCTTAGCCTGTCAACCCGATTTAAAACTCATAGTGTTATAGGGTAATAAATTCACGATTTTTCGAAAAAAATTATTTTTGATGGTAAATGGCTTTGAAGAATAAAAAACAAATCAGAACGGGCGTTAAAATTAACCTGTCTCTGGTGGCATTTCACGATAGTAAAGAAGGTAATAAAATTGATCCCAGCTAGATAATGGCACCCATTCAATAGCACTGGTTAAACTGCTCCATAAGCTTGATTTTTGCTTAAATTTTTCAACTAATTTTTTAAAAGTATAACAACTAATCTCTTGGATCTGGTCAACAAAAATGCCAGAAACATACTCATAATAAAATTATGTGTTAAGTTTTTTTCACCATGCCCATAATTATGTTCTAAATTATAACCTCTATTCTTCAAAGTATTAAACGTTTCATTTTCTATTTTCCAGCGCGTGCGACCTCCTTCTGCAAGTTGAACAATATTATTTTTTGTAACTGCTATATCTGTAATAAATGTGAAATTACGTTCGAGCCTTTCTGCTTTTCCCTTTTGCCAATCCATTCAGTGACTTCTTTAACTTGAACAAAATTTATAAATGGACTTTCCTTGTCTTGATGGAGTCTTATATTGTTTGCAAATCTGTAATTCATTTTTGTTGTTTTTATAACTTTTTCACCAGACTCAAAAACTCTTTCGTGAAACTGGGTTTCTCCAGTAGTCTCTCCCTCTTTTACACTCATAAAAAAAGAAGACTTTTAGTTTCTTTGACTGCTATTAAAAACTCATAACCATACTCTCGAAGTAATTTTATAATAGGTCCATTGGCATACAAAGCATCAAGTAAGAAAATTATTTTTAACTTCGGGTGCTCTCTTTAAAATCAGCTAAAAATCTTCTAAATGCTGTTTGTTCAGAATCGTTTTTACTACTTCCATCAAGTCTCATAATGGGTTCAGGGCACATTGGAATAACTTGCTTTAGATCTGGGTGAACAATTGATCCTGCCAAAATATTATGTCCAAATTTAAGAGTCATTTTATTGTTTTCATCAAAATGTTCTTCAATCATGCAACAGTCACAAACTAATTTTTCCGATCGAAAATATCCAGATCCATCTGTTGCTAATAAATAATGAGATTGACCATTAATTTTCATAAACTCAAACTGCTCTAGCGTTTTTGATCTTTGAATATATGAAAAAGTCTTTGAAATAATGGTCGATACTGATTGTATTCTACTGTTTCTAAAATATCTCTTAAGTGAGTATCTGACGGAACTCTATCAATTTTAAAAAGTGAGTTGAGATTGTGCATTCTTTAGGGCAAAGACCGCAAAGCTAGACATTAAAAATTCTTGAGAGGTATTTCAAAATTGGTCTTTTTTCCTTAAATTTTGAAAATTCAGATAGAATAATTTCATTACATTCTTCAACTTTCAATTTATTTGCTTGTCGCCCCATAAAACACCTCTGAAAAGCATTTTAGATGGCCAGAAATGATTTGTGAAGGCCAGAAAGCATAAATCATTACGAAAAATTAAATATTTTCTCTTATCTTGAGTGGGAAAAATTTACACCGGGAATTCCTGCTCCGAGACGTAGTTGGCGTGTACATTTGGAGGCGTATAAAGTTTAGACACTCTTCATATAAGCACATGATAGTTATACATTTTTTTATTTTTAATTAGTCACTTTAGTAGCTAGGGGTAAAGTCCGATAGAATAAGTATATTAAAAATTGTTGTAAATTGGAGTTATGAATGAAATTAGATAAAAGAATGAAATTTTTTATTCTTTTTGGTCTTATTCTAACGGTACTTCTAGGAATATTTCACAATGCAACTAGCATTCAAGTAAGTTCAAATCCGATTTATTTTGGATATTTTTATGATTCATTAGGATCTACTACTGATTTCACTAGTAGCACTGCCCCAATATCTAACGTTCATTGGATATATTCTGATGATGGAACCGTAGTTTATGGTGGAACAAATCAAGCTGGACCAGGTCCAAATGCTTGGCCGAATATTGGTTCAAACCCATCTCCTTCACAAATCGCTGCTGCATATAGTTCATTTAGATTGGACTGCAGTGGTTGGGCCGCTAAATTTTCAAAAGCTACTTCTGATAACCATAAGGTCATCATCGATATTCAGCGCGATCTCTTTATTAAAGATAGTAAAGCTCCTATTGAATACGCTCCAATTTTAACCCCGGATTATGTTCAACGGTTTCAAGCTCTTCTTTCATGCTTTTCTCCTCACTCTACTCAAATTGTTGGTTTCTATATTTTTGATGAGCCTTATTATAATAATAAAAATTCATCAAAAGGTTTACTCCCTTGGTCTTCTTCCTCTGGTATTAATGATTCGGTTTACACTAATTTATCTTTAGCATCTAGCTTGATTAAGAAATCATTTCCAAACACTAAAACGATTACCTCTTTGGCATATCCAGACCTTCCAGGCAGTCAAAATGTATCAAACCAATCGTCACAGATTATACCACCAAACATTGATTGGTACGGTGTAGATTGTTACCTCAAAGATGCTACCTGTTCAGAATCCTTTATCCAAGAAGCAATGATTCAACTAAACCAAATGCGTAAGCCTGGTCAAAGTTTAATTATTTTTTTAGATGCAACTTATTCGACAACACTTCCGGCTACTAAGCAAAATCAACAATTGCTTGAAGGAAGAAATAATTTTTGGCTCCAAATTACTAAGGACATGCCGGTTGCCGGATATTTTCCTTTTATTTATCAGAATGGGCTAAGTGATATGCCAGATTTGGAAGGATACCTCAGTCAGGTATATTCTTGCAGTCAGAATGCTGGATGCATAGTTAGTGATATATATTCTGACCCGGTGATCCCAGTAGGACTTTTTAGGATAGGTCTTTCTGGTTATATTTCTAATGGAAGTTCTTATTGCGCCCTCGGCTCAGGAGCACAGATGAATGGCTGTGGATATAATCAGGCACAATATAATACTGCAAAACAGTTTTCAGGAGCGCCAAATTCAATGCAAAATAACGGAGTCTGTGCTTGTGGGATAACACCCACTTGTTCATCATTCACCTATTCTAGTTGGGGCGCTTGTCAGGCAAATGGTACACAAACGAGAAGTATCACTGCTGCTTCTCCAGTGGGTTGCCAAAGAGGAATTCAAGTAATAAGTCAATCTTGTAGTTATTCAGAGCCTAAGATTGCTGCTGGACTTTTTAGGATAGGTCTTTCTGGTTATATTTCTAATGGAAGTTCTTATTGCGCCCTCGGCTCAGGAGCACAGATGAATGGCTGTGGATATAATCAGGCACAATATAATACTGCAAAACAGTTTTCAGGAGCGCCAAATTCAATGCAAAATAACGGAGTCTGTGCTTGTGGGATAACACCCACTTGTTCATCATTCACCTATTCTAGTTGGGGCGCTTGTCAGGCAAATGGTACACAAACGAGAAGTATCACTGCTGCTTCTCCAGTGGGTTGCCAAAGAGGAATTCAAGTAATAAGTCAATCTTGTAGTTATTCAGAGCCTAAGATTGCTGCTGGACTTTTTAGGATAGGTGTTTCTGGTTATATTTCTAATGGAAGTTCTTATTGCGCCCTCGGCTCAGGAGCACAGATGAATGGCTGTGGATATAATCAGGCACAATATAATACTGCAAAACAGTTTTCAGGAGCGCCAAATTCAATGCAAAATAACGGAGTCTGTGCTTGTGGGATAACACCCACTTGTTCATCATTCACCTATTCTAGTTGGGGCGCTTGTCAGGCAAATGGTACACAAACGAGAAGTATCACTGCTGCTTCTCCAGTGGGTTGCCAAAGAGGAATTCAAGTAATAAGTCAATCTTGTAGTTATTCAGAGCCTAAGATTGCTGCTGGACTTTTTAGGATAGGTCTTTCTGGTTATATTTCTAATGGAAGTTCTTATTGCGCCCTCGGCTCAGGAGCACAGATGAATGGCTGTGGATATAATCAGGCACAATACAATACTGCAAAACAGTTTTCAGGAGCGCCAAATTCAATGCAAAATAACGGAGTCTGTACTTGTGGACGGAGTCCATGAGTCTACAACTACTAGGAAAAATCACAAACCTTGTTGTCATGACTAAAGACTTAATAACTATTCCAAGGGCCAGACCTAAAAAATCTGGCCCTTTTTTTTTGCCATTAGAATTTCTCACTTTTGAGAATTTTCTCATGAGAATTTTCTCATGAGAATTTCTCAGAAATGAGAATACCTTCACTCTGCATTACCATCACCCCTATTTTAAAGTAGATTTGTTATTTTAGTCGCTTAAGCTAATTTTCCCCCAACCTCATCTTTGTTGGCACGACCTTGCAATCTCTCATTTCCATGAAAGGAGGTGAAGGCGTGTACGACGACGATATTTTTAAACGACTCTGGCAAAGTATTCTGCTTGTAGTTGGTCTATTTATTTTTAATTATCTGATGATTGTAGGTACTCAAAACCGTCCAACTGCCTATGCTCTTGCGATTGTCCAAATAACAGTTAATCCGTCAGTAGCAGGAGCTAATATATAAAATTTCATAGGAGAATTATCCTATTTCCATCTTCACCAAATATCACGATTATCCGGCCCTGAGTCTACGGCCATGCGAAATGAAAAAAGGTTTTGAATCTGCTTTAATTTTTTCAACCACGAAAATATTAACCAAAAACAAAACCTTTTATGAACAAATTATCTATCAATTATTCTCCCTTCGCCAAGTCCCTTTCTTCATTTTCAGGATTAAATTTATTTGACGACCTGATTCACAAATTCGAAATCAGGAATTTATTCGGCGGAGAACTCCCGAAGAAGCAACGTCAACGTGGTTTCACCTCCTGGAATAAATTTTATAGTGGCATCCTAGGATTTGTTGCAGGAATAGATTGTCTCGATGACTTCGATTGGTATGGGAATGACCCGCTATTTTTGAAACTTACGAATTCACCATCGTCTATCACGATGGGAAAGTTTCTGAGAAGTTTTCATTCTAGAAAAGTTGAGGAAATTAGAAACCTTCTCCCTATATTAGCATTTAAAATTCGCCGTAGCCTGGAACCAAAAGTTCACAAAATTGTGTTCAAAATGGATTCAAGTGATCATCAACAGTATGGATTAAAATCGGAAGGAGTAGCCTTCGGATATAAAAAGTTTTTGTGCTTGAATTCGCAAAATTTATTTGATGACAAAGGTCTCTTGTATGGATTCAAACTTCGAAGTGGCAATACTCACTCTTGCGTGGATGCCACCGAACTAATTCATGAAACTTTTTCTAAAATTCCAAAAGATATTAAAAAATATTTTGTCGCTGATTCCGCTTATTCCACAATGGAAATCTACAATTCTCTTATAAATCACAATTGCAATTTTGTAATTAACTTGAAGTCTACTTCTTGGAAACCACTTCTGACTAAGAATAGAAAACGCATGAAATGGACGCCAACTAGATTGAAATTTTTCGAGTCAAATAATTGCCAAATTTCATCGACATTGTACCCATTAAAAGGTCTTCCTGGCAGAGAGTTTTTGCGAGTAGTTTTCATTCGCACCCCTAACATCAATCCAACGAAAGAAGATAATTATCCGTATCGCTACTTATGCAGTTGTCACGGACATGAGTGAATCAGAAATTAGTGATGAGAAAGTTATAAAATTTTATCGAAGACGATCACAAGTCGAAAAACAATATTAAAGATATAAAAATGGAATGGATTTTCATCACTTTCCTTGCATGAATTTAAAAGCAAATAATGTTTGGGGATTGATTGGTGTGATCGCGTACAACCTGATGAGGTATGCTTCATTTGCAGTTGTGCCCGAAAAAGGATGTTTTTAGAGACGACTAGAAAAAGAATTGTAGCGATTGCTGGCGAGGTGATCACTCATGCTCGCTCAATCGAAATACGAATGATGAACTACATTTACAAGGAGGTGTGCAGAGTAAAAGCAATCATGAATTCCGTGTTTACGGTAGATGCAAATCGCTTGAGCCGCATGACGACTTCAAGACATAGTTCTTTAACATTTTTATAGTGTGTAAAACGACTAGAAACAGCACTACCCGGCGGAGCTATAGGGTGCCACAATTTTGAGGAATGGAGAGCTTTGTGCCCACGAGGCACTCCACTCTAAAGAATGATCTGTTAGAGAGAAATTTTGGTGATCAAAAGCGAGGATAAAAAATATTACGACCCAATATAGGCCGATGCAAAGAACATTGGTTTGGAATTTTGTGACAGAAATGACACGGAAATGATTTTTATGAGCTTACGGAAGGATTTCCGCTTGAAGGGCAACCTGCTTTTTTTTGGTCAAAAATTAGTGTGGTACTCCCAATGAAAAATGGGATACACCAGACCAAACCAGACCAAAAGTTTCCAGGCAAAAAAAAAGCCTCTGATAACAGAGGCTTTTATAAACTTGGTACACCCATGGGGATTCGAACCCCAGTTACCGCCGTGAAAAGGCAGTGTCCTAGGCCGGGCTAGACGATGGGTGCATAACTTAAATGCGTACGTCTTGTGTGATCTAGGTTTCGAAATGGTGATCTCTCTGCGACTCGAACGCAGGACCCTCTCCTTAAAAGGGAGATGCTCTAACCAACTGAGCTAAGAGACCATTTGTGTTTCGAAAGTGAGATTTAAAATAGAGTTCTCAGGCTTTTTTGTCAAATGTTTTATCAGAAAAATAATGATTTATTTTCCAAGCCTCTTGATATCTAGCGTAACGAGTAATATGTTCCATGCTTATGGAAAACATAGAAGCTAATCTAAATAATAATAAACGAGTTGCCTTGCATACGCTAGGTTGCCGTTTAAATCTCTCTGAAACAGGGTCAATTGCCCAAGGTTTTAAAGATCGTGGCTACGATATCGTTGAGTTTGGCCAAGCTGCAGATGTTGTCTTCATCAATACTTGTACTGTCACTGATGCGGCAGACTCGACATGTAGAAATCTCATTAGAAAAGCACATGGCTCAAGTCCAGAAGGTAAAATTGTCGTAGCAGGCTGTTACGCTCAAATGGAACCAGAGAAAATCGCAGGCATGCAAGGCGTAGATTTAGTTTTAGGGAATTCAGAAAAATATAAAGTATTCGATTATCTTGATGAAGAAGAAACAAATCAGATTCATGTGGATAAAACATGGGAATTTTTTAGTGCGGCAACTACATCTGCTGATTCGCACACTAGGGCTTTCTTAAAAATCCAAGATGGCTGCAACTATGTTTGCTCATTTTGTATTATTCCTTTTGCTCGTGGAAGGTCTAGGGCCATCTCTGTTGAAGATGCAGTTATAGAGGCCAAAAAGCTCGTTTCTCAGGGTTTTAAAGAGATTGTGCTTACTGGTGTGAACATCGGTGAGTATGAACAAGCATCGGGCGAAAAACTTCACCATTTAGTTGAGAAAGTCTTAGCTGTCGAAGGTTTAGAAAGATTTCGTTTATCGAGCGTTGAGCCAAATACGATTACAGATGAACTGCTGGACGTTTTAAAGGCGTCACCGAAAGTTCTCGATCATTTTCATATTCCACTTCAAAGTGGCTCGGATGAAATCTTAAAAGCGATGAGACGTAAATATACGACTGCTGATTATAAAAAAATAGTTGGAAAAATCATGGCGGCATTTCCGAATGCTGGAATTGGTGCAGATGTTATTGTCGGTTTTCCAGGTGAAACACAAGAGCAGTTCGATGCGACTTTTAATCTTTTAAAAGAATTACCCATTACTCATTTTCATGTTTTTCCCTATTCAAAGAGAAAAAATACGAGTGCTGCGAAATTAGACAATCATATTCACAGTGCAGTTAAAAAAGACCGCGTGAGATCTCTTTTGATGTTTGGCGAAGCTAAACTCAATCTTTTTAGTGAAGACCAAGTTGGAACTAAAACAAAAGTACTTTTTGAAAGACGTAATAAAGCTGGAAACTTTGAAGGATATTCATCAAATTATGTTCGTGTTCAAGTGGAAAGTGATCAAGACCTCTCAAATCTTGAACGAGTTGTGCTCATTACGTCCATGGATAATGGCAAACTAAGTGGACAATTAATCCAATAAAAATTTAAGGCTGAATAAGTATTTTAGTCGGAACGTCGATGAGATTATAAATCTCCTGAATTTCTTCATCTGTTACAGCGATACATCCACTTGTCCAATCAAGGTAGGGAAGACCAGCTCGAATAAGTTCATCACTGAGACCTGATAGACCCACGCTCTCAAGCCAGTTGCTCATTTCTTTAAAATCATTTGGCAGCCCATGAAGCATTATATCGCCACCAGGGTTCACTCGGCGTTTTTTTGCCTTCATTTTATCTTTAAAGTTTGGATAAGAAATATGAAGAGATTTATAAAATTGTGAATTGGGATTTTTTTCATCGAGGATATAAGTGCCTTCTGGCGTTTTGTTATCACCCTCTTGTTCTTTATGGCCAATGGGATTTTTGCCTAGCATGACTTTATAGGTTTTCACGACTTGATTATTACTATTGACTAACTCTAAGCGGCGCTCACTTTTATAAACACGTACTAAACTAATATCACTTTTTGCAAATGACGGAAGTGTAAAAGCATATAAGCTGACGAGAATAAAGAAAGATTTCATAAGTTTTCCTCGAGAGGACAGTACTGAGCTTGTGAAGTGATCGCCTAGTGTATATGAAAAAAATATATGAGAGCTAAAACGTTGATTTTTAGAGCGAACAATCCTAAATTAGTAGGATGAAAACGACAAATACCATTAAAGCAAAAATAAATGATCAACTCATAGAAATCTCTGGTGAAAAAGCCTTTATGCCACTGGGGAGTTTCCTTAGAAATGAAGAAGCACTTACCGGCACAAAAATTGTTTGCGCTGAAGGGGACTGTGGTGCTTGCACTGTTTTGCTGGCCAAAGATTTGGGAGCAGATGGGAAATTGAATTTCTTGCCCGTCAATTCATGCATCCTTCCACTTTATCTCATCAATGGCGCGCATGTTGTGACAGTTGAAGGAATAGCCCAATCAAAGGGAATGCAGTTTGATTTGCATGAAGTGCAAAAAAAGATGGTTGATTGCAATGGAGCTCAATGTGGGTATTGTACACCAGGCTTTATTTGCTCAATGGTTGGTGCAGTTGAAAAGATAAAAGGAAGTGATTCAAATATTACAGAAAAAAAAGCAAAAAATTTTCTGACCGGAAATCTTTGTCGATGCACTGGTTATCAACCCATAATCGACGCCATGACAAGTATTGATCTAAATGAAGTGACATTATTAAAAGACCGCTATTACAGTGATGAATGGGTAAAAGAATTAAAAAGATTAAAATCTCAATCAGTCGTGATGAATCTTGGAGATAGACGACTCTTACTTCCGAATTCACTCAAAGAAGCTTGCCTACTAAAAGACGAAGATGTGATGATTCGTTTAATTGGTGGATCCACCGACGTCGGTGTTGTCGTGAATAAAGGAAAACTGCAAACACCAAAAGCGATGTCGCTTTATCATATTTCGGAATTAAGCCGAATTATTCGAGACGAGAATTATTTAATTATTGGAGCTAACGTCACACTTTCTCAATTTGAAAGTTACATCGAAAAAGAGTACCCAGAGATGGCCGGAATACTTCACATTTTTGCCTCTCCTCAAATTAAAAACCAAGCGACATTAATCGGCAATGTCGTCAATGCTTCACCTATAGCTGACACCATTCCTTTTTTAATGGTCAGCGATGCTATAGTGAGTTTGCAGTCAGTGAAAGGCCTGCGAGAAATCGCTTTGCCGCAATTTTATCAAGGTTATAAAAAATTGGATTTACTTCCCAATGAAATTGTCACCAATATTAAAATACCCCATTTAAAATCTAATGAAAAAACTAAACTCTACAAAGTTTCAATGAGAAAAGATCTCGATATTTCTGCTGTAACATTTGCAGCAAGAATAGAACTTGATGATCAAACAAAAAAAATGACTAATGTAAAACTGGCACTCGGTGGTGTCGCAGCTACGGTTTTGCGCTTACCTGTGATTGAGAGTTTATTAGAGGGAAAGGTTTTTGATTCAGCTTTATTTGATAAGGCTGCTCTAGATCTTCCAAGTTTAATTAGCCCGCTATCAGATTTAAGGGCCTCAAAAGAATATCGCTTAAAAGTCGCGCAGAATTTTCTTAAAAAATTTGCGCTCGAAATCGGAGGTAGTCTGTGAGTGTCGGTCAAAGTATTCACCACGACTCAGCAGTCGGTCATGTCACTGGTACAAGTATCTTTATCGATGACCGAGCTCCACTTAAAAATGAAGTTTATGTCGGTGTTATCGGAGCACCACTAAGCTGTGGGCAAATACTAAAAGTCGATTTCAGTGAAGCCCTAAAAATTCCTGGAGTTATTGCTGGATTTACAGGTTTAGATATCCCTCATAATAAATGGGGAACAATTGTCCCCGAACAGCCTGTTTTAGCCTATGAAAAAGTTGCTTATTATGACGAACCAGTCGCTCTTCTTGCTTGTGCCAGCGAAGACATTTTTATGAGTGCAAAAAAATTGGTGCAAATTAATTTTTTAGAAACTCCAGCACTCTTATCAATTGATGAAGCGATGAAAATGGATTCTTATTTGTGTAAAGCAAAGCCCTTTGTTCGTGGAGATGTTGAAAGTGAATTGAAAAAATCCACTCACATACTAAAGGGAGTATTTGAATGTGGCGGCCAAGAACATTTTTATATGGAATCTCAGGCCACTATTGCTTACCCCTTAGAAAATGGTCAAATTGAAGTGCATTCATCTTCACAACATCCAACTGAAACTCAGCACGTCGTCGCTCATACTTTGGGATTAGATTATTCTCAAGTCGTTTGTATTGTAAAACGAATGGGAGGAGGCTTTGGCGGTAAAGAGTCTCAGGCCGCTCATTTTGCTGCCATGGCCGGATTAGTGGCCTATAAATTAAATCGCCCGGCCAGACTCGCTCTTTCAAAAGATGACGATATGATGATGACAGGAAAACGCCATCCGTTTAAAAATTTTTATGAAGTTGGTTTTGATCAAGATGGAATGATTACAGGACTCAAAGTCATTATTGTCGCAAACGGTGGTGCTTACGTTGATTTGACTCCTTCAATATTAGACAGGGCCATGTTTCATATGGATGGATGTTATTATCTTCCCCATTGTTATATTGAAGGTAATGCAGTTCGAACTAATCAGCATTCTAATACTGCCTTTCGTGGATTTGGTGGACCTCAGGGAAATATGACGATGGAGAGTATCATTGAAGATATCGCCAACTTTTTAAAAGTCGATGCTTATTTGATTCGCTCTAAAAATCTTTATGGAATTAATGAACGAAACATGACTCCTTATAATCAAGAAGTCGAAAATAATGTTCTGCCAGAAATATTTGAGAGTCTTTATAAGTCTTCTCACTACGAAGTGAGAAGAAAAGAAATTAATTTATATAATGTAAAAAACTCTGGAAAAATCCGTGGGCTCTCGATGACTGGGGCCAAGTTTGGAATTGCCTTTACCACGAATTTTCTCAATCAAGGCAATGCTTTAGTAAACGTTCACCTCGACGGGACTGTGCAAGTTTCGACAGGGGCAACGGAAATGGGCCAGGGTGTGAATACGAAAATGCAGCAAATTGCAGCTGGAGCATTTGGAATTCATCACAAGAAGGTAGTGGTTATGCCGACATCCACTGAAAAAAATCACAATACTTCTCCAACGGCCGCTTCAAGTGGAGCTGATATCAATGGAGCAGCGGTTTTAAAAGCCTGCGAGTCTATAAAGGCTACGCTTCGCTGGGTGTTTATGAACTTGCACACAGAAGTTCAATATGACGGAATTAAAACGATGCCAGTCTTGGATTTAAACCAAGACCTCTCTCATATCGATTTTATTAATGGTGAAGTCATTGATACTAAAAATAAAACAAAAATGGATTTTGTGACTTTATTAAATAAAGCTTACTTGAACCAATTTTCACTAGCTGGGTATGCTTTTTATAAAACTCCTGATTTAGGATTTGATAAATTGACCGGTACTGGCCGAGCTTTTAATTATTTCACTAATGGCGCTGCTGTCAGCGAAGTTGAAATTGACAGTTTTACGGGTGAGTTAAAAGTGCTGCGAGTGGATATTCTCATGGACCTGGGTAGACCCATTAATCCAGGAATAGACCGTGGACAAGTTATGGGGGCGTTTACTCAAGGCATGGGGTGGGTCACTACGGAAAAACTTTTTTATCACGAAAAAGGAAAATTATTAACTCATTCACCGACAACTTACAAGATTCCAAATATTCAAGATACTCCTAGAGAATTTAATCTTGATTTTTTGCCTAATGATACAAATACTCGAAACGTTCTGCGCTCTAAAGCTGTTGGTGAACCACCATTACTTTTAGGAAGTAGTGTATGGACTGCGATAAAAAATGCACTATCTTATAAATCAAAAAATAATTTACCGGCAATTACAAGTCCGGCAACGAATGAAGTTATTTTAATGGAGCTTTCTTCCTATGATGACTAGTGAATTTCTTTTAAAACTCGAGTCACTTAATAATGAGTACGCAGAATTAGTCATCGCGACTCTAGTAGATTTAAAAGGCAGCGCTCCTCAAGAACGAGGAGCTAAAATTATTGTAGGGCCAGATGGCTTACTTTATGGAACTGTCGGCGGCGGAAAAGTTGAAAAAAAAGTTATTGAACATGCTCAAACATTATTTTCTCAAAAAAATCTAACTGACTTTCAATCATGGAATTTACAAACAGACATTGGGATGACTTGTGGTGGAGTGTGCTCTTTTTATTTTGAAAAATGGAGAACCAAGCCACTCTGGCAAGTGGCAATTTTTGGAGCAGGGCATGTGGCCCAAGAAGTGGTGCGACTTCTTGTTAGGCTGGAGTGTTCCGTCATTTGTATTGATCCGAGAGTTGAGTGGTTAGAAAAACTTCCGAGTCATCCCCATCTAAAAAAAATTCATTCAATCGAAATGAAAAACGAAGTCGCCAATTTATCTACCGATACTTTTATAGCCTGCATGACAATGGGACATGCTTTTGATTTACCCATCCTAGAAGAAGTTTTTAAAAATGGTCAATTTCCCTTTATTGGGGCCATCGGCAGCGAATCCAAAGCGCGCACTTTAAAACAAGATCTATTAAAGTTGGGTTTTCCACCTCAGCTTATCGAAACACTCAATTGTCCTATTGGAGAGTCGTTTGGAAATAATACTCCTCCGGAGATTGCCATTAGTATTGTTTCTCAACTCATAATCGTGAGAGATAGATTAAAAAATCTTGATTTATAGCGCCTTTATTCTTTAAAATTTCCGTGGAGGATTTTTATGGACACAGAAAATAGTGGCTTCGAAATGAAGTGTGGAGTTTTAATCGCAGTATTTGCTGCCGTCATGGCGGTTTCCGATATGTTTGCAGGTAAATATGGGGACGATGAAATCAAGTTCATTAATGAAAAATCGAGTGCCTATATGTGGTACCAAGCAAAAAGTATTAGAGAGACAGTAACAGAAGGACAAAAAAATTTAATCAATACCATGATTGAAGGGCAATTAATTAAAGCAGACTCATTGGAAAAATTATCAAAGCATAGTCTAGATTTAAGTGTAGATATTAATCGATATAAAAAAGAAAAAAAAGAAATCCTAGTTGGTTCATCTAAAGTAGGCAAAGAAAACTGGGTTCAGGATATCAACGGTGAATTGGGTAAAGTCATTGGAGCACTCGAGTATCAAGAAAAAATAGAAATACTTGGCAGCGCTGGTGATCAATTTGATTTATCAAATCTTTTTTTTCAGATCTGCTTAGTTATGGGCGCCATTAGTCTTGTCACCAAAAAAAGAAATATACAGCAAGTTTTCTTTTATCTCATGATTTCATTAGGGAGCTTGGGTACCGTATTTTCTATGATGGCATTGAAGATTGCAGGAACGGCATGAGAAATTTCAATTCGTTTTTTAAGTATTATTTTAAAATGTCGAATCTATTATAACTGGTGTTGTTCGTGTATTAGTAGTTCCATCACCAATTTGCCCGGAGGCATTTCCTTCCTAGCACTTTAAATCACCGTCAGATGTAATGCCATCGGTATGGTTAGATCAATTATAAAATTAATTCTTAGCGCATTTTACTGACTTCTGTAAATAAGTACTGAAGAGGTTTGTACATGACGCCTCCATAGCTATTAAATTCTGTTTTCCAACCTGTGCCAGTACAATCTCTTAACAGAGCAACCATCATTCCAGTGCGATCTTCGCCTCTTTGGCAATGCAGATAAATACCGTCTGTTCCTTGTAGGCTAATCTTTTCTTCCATCATTTCCAAAACGTAGATTGTCGCTTCAGTACTTGTCATGCGCGTTTTAGTAATAATATGTGAACTCACTTGTTTTCCATTTGCAAAGTTTCCTGGAATCGCTACTTCTACATCAAAGTATTCAGAAGGAATCGTCCCGCCTGTTGTCAGTGGGAGCTTAACATATCCAATTCCATTTTTTAAAAGAGTATCTCTCTCAATAGCTGCATTTTTTGTTTCAGATCTTAAATCAAAAACTGTTTTAATTTGACTCGATTTAATTTTTTTTAACCATGTATCACTTCCATCAAAAACTGGCTGACCTCCGCGATAAACACGATTTAAAAAAGGCTTACAAGAAGTATCTTTTAAGTCTTTCATGAGCGCAAAATGCTTCAAGTAAAATCCTGATATATTTTTTGAATAACTTGCTACAGCTTGAGAAGAAAAAAAGAAGCACACTGAAAAAATTGAAGCCAAAAAGAGGCTAGAACTTAGAGACTGATTCCGCTTAGTCATCATAAACACACTCCTGTTATGAATATTTTACACGTGTCAGAAAAAAAACTAATTTTATTTTCATTAGGACTTTTTATCCTGTATGAAGACGTTAAATTTTTGGAGTTGTTCATGAAAACAGTTTATTCATCTTCATTATTCATGTGCTTTATGACGATAAGTCCCTTGTTCGTACAAATTACAAAGGCTCAAGAAAATATAGTTCTCAACAATTCAAACAATATGAGCTTTTTAGAGAGATTAGAAAGCGAACATAACATTTTATTGAGCAAAAATACCAAGAAGTGGATGAAGAGATGGAAAAATGTTGACCTAGATGATTTGTCAACTTTTCAATTCAAAGAACTTTCAGGAACTACTTCAGTCAATTTAAAAATACATAAAATAGATCCAACTGATCCAAAAGGAACTAAGTCTTATGGAACTTTTTTGGGTCTTAATGATTCAGGAAATCCCAACACAGAAATTGCTTATTTTCAATTAGCGGCTATCTTGGGCGTCGACCATTTATATCGACCTGCTCTCAGATACTATTTAGGAGCAAAGGCTCAATCTGAATTTAAAAAACTTCTATTATCTGCTGAATTTTCTGGAAAAATGAGAAATTTAAATAAAGAATTTCTACTAAAAGAAATTGCCAAAAATAAGCCATTAGAGGGTGCTTTAAAAGCTAAAAAAGATGAAAGTTCCATCGAGTTTGAAAGCGCTGTAATGACTGCTCGTTTTTCTAAAAAATTAATATTGAATAATAAATACCCATTTTTAAAAGCACTAAGTGCAAATGAAGCTCAACCGAGAAAAGGTGAGAAGAACACCATTCTCAAAGACTATATTGGTGATGAGTTTGAGTTAAGCAAAGAGTTTTCAAATCAGTTGATATTGGATGTGATCTTTGGGCAGTACGATAGATTTTCAGGTGGTAACGTGGTGATTAGTAAGGATGAAGCAGGTGTCCGTATTGATTCATAATAAAATGTTACTAAGGGGCTAAGTGTCAACAAATAGTAAGCGTAGATCATTTTGATTGCTCCTGATTTCTATTATACTCATTTACAATTTTAAAGAAATTAGTCAATTTTTCCTCTAAACCTTTTTTTAATTCAAATGGATTTAGTATTCTTTTTTCTTCTGATAATTTAATTTTTTGCTCTTCTGATAAAGAGCTTGACTCCATTAATCTTTGATACGGAGTTATTGGCTTGTCATAAACTTTCTTTATCCGAGCACCGATTCTTATCTTTTCTTTTAATTTAAAAGTAGGAAGGAAAAAATTTTGAAGAGGATTCCAGTAATCAACATAGATTTCATTCATCAATTCAACTAACTCTTTTTTCTCAAAACGCTGATAACCAAAGAGTTCTCTAACATGAGTGAAGTTTTTTTGCTCGACATAACAGTTATCATTTTTCTTGTAAGGCCTAGATCTTGTAAATTTAATTTTCTTTTCTTGAAACATATTAAAGACCGGTGTGTTTAAAAACTCAGAGCCAGAATCTGTATTAATGGCCTTTAAAGTATATGGAATACTTTTTTTGATGTTGACTAGGGCATCTCGTACTTCAGCTCCTTTCTTCGTATAAAGGCCCTATTGACGGTCCAGGTAGAAAAAATATCTGTAAGCGTAATTGAGTTAATAAAAACACCCTCGAGATGATCTCCACAATGAGCAACTGTGTCTGACTGAACAAAGCCAGGCTCAGTAATGACAGAATCAAGTGTATTGATTGGAACTTTGTTTTTCATGTACCGGGCCGGTGATGTTGAAGTCAGCCCTTTCATTGCCGGAGACTCATTTTTTTTAATTTTTTTAACAAATCTTGCCAGTGTAGATGCACTCATCTTTTGAAGTAGAAACTTAATGTGGTTATCAACATTATTTTCGCGATACTTGGGTAACCAATCCGGAAATGCGGCCTTCATTCTTTTAGGTGAAATTCTTTCCATTGAGATCCAAAGATATTGAATGTGCGGTAGTAAAAGTTCTTCAGGATACTTAACTTTTGCACCACAATTTATTTTTTTATTTTCAATTGCAGAAGTTGAGTTTAAAATTCTAATAATTGTTTTACGATGTCGGCTAGAGATAAGAGCGGCATGGTCTAATAGTTGAGTTTTTTTCTCTTTTGTAGATATGAAATATATTTTTGCCAGAGCCTTAAAGTACTCTATTGCTGTAGAGTAACTCATTTCTTCCTTCCTTGGTTGAATTAAGTTATTGGGATTATTGCTGTAATTCCATTTTAACCAGGAAGGGAGTTTTGAGGCAACCAACTCGAAAATCACAATCAAGTTACCAAGTCTCGGTAACAGATAATATGAATCAATTCGGTGTCGCTCATATTGTTTCAACTGATAATGGTGGTGCAGATGTTGTTGATTCAAAGGCGATTGCAGAAAAGGTGTCTAGAATGTTTAGCCGATATGATAAAAATGTAATCTCTGTGATTAGAGATATGAATCAATTTTTAAAAGGTGAAAAAACAGAATTTTATGGATATACCTCACCACAAACTTTCGTTGTCGAGCTTGGATTATATTATCGATTCAGCCCAGAAAGATATGTAAAAGCACTAATTGAAAACACCGACATTCTATTAAATGCAGTAAATGAAAATCATAAAAAAAGCGGTGAGAAAATCTATTTTTAAATTTAAATAATTCTTAAAAACTAAATTGCGGTACAAAAAACCTAAAACTTAAAAATAATCTTTTCTAAAAAGAATTTCTTTTCTCTCAGGGCCAAAAGCCAAAATCCCAACAGGGATTCCTAAAAAGTTTTCAATTTCTAAAATGTAATCATTAAGCTCTGGTGAAAGATCTTTTGAGCTCTTATTGGTGAAATCATCTTTAAATGGCTTAAGAGTTTTATACACTGGTTTTGCTTTATAAAGATCAATTCCAGGATAAGCACACTTAATCGTTTTGCCTTCGTACTCATAGGCAACACACACTTTTAATTCGTCTACTAGGCAGAGAATATCTAATTTAGTAAGAGCAATTGAAGTCAGGTTTGAAGCCTTAACTGAATATTTTAAAAGAGGTAAATCAATCCAGCCACAACGACGTTTTCTGCCAGTTGTAGCACCAAATTCTTTACCGATTGATTGAATTTTTTCACCAACTTCATCAAAAAGTTCTGTGGGAAACGGGCCTTCACCAACGCGAGTTGTGTAGGCTTTAGTAATTCCTAAAACTTCTTCAACGTGAGACTCTGGAATTCCAGCACCGGTATAAACTCCACCCAATGAAGTAGATGATGATGTGACAAATGGATAAGTTCCATAATCAACATCAAGAAGAATTCCCTGAGCACCTTCAAAAAGGATTTTCTTTTTGGCCTGGACAGCATGATCGAGATAAGAAAATGTATCACAAACAAATGGTTTTACATTTTTACCTAGATCAAAAAGTCTTTGTGCTTCAACTTCTACAGAAGGGAAGTCAACATTGTAGCGGTGCTTGAAAAGAATTTCTTTTTCGCCCAAGTTACGGGTAAGTTTTGTTTTTAAAGACTCTAGGTCAAAAAGATCTTTTAATTTAATAGCACATCTACCAACTTTATCTTCGTAAGCTGGCCCTATTCCTTTTCCGGTTGTACCGATTTTCACTGAACCTTGGCTTTCGCGAGCGGCATCAAGTAATTTGTTATAACTAGTTATAACAGTCACGTTCTCAGAAATTTTTAAATTTTCTGATGTCACTTTTATTCCGGCTGCTGCAACTGTTTTAAGCTCTACTTGAAAGGCTTCTGGTTCAAAAACAACCCCGTGGCCGATAACAGAAACTGAATGTGGATGAAGTATTCCAGAAGGGATTAAGTGAAGAACTATTTTATTTCCATCTACGATAATGGTGTGACCGGCATTGTTGCCACCTTGGTAGCGAACTACCACATCACATTTTTCGCTTAAAAGATCGGTGATTTTTCCTTTGCCTTCATCACCCCATTGAGCACCAATGATCGCTAATGTTTTCATTATTTACCTTTTACTTCGTTGAGTAGATTATTGTTGACGAAAAATTCATTGATCTGGTGAACTGCCATTTCTCCGACTCTAAATTGAGCTTCTTCTGTCGAAGCACCAACGTGTGGAGACATAATTAAGTTAGGGAGTTCTTTTAATTTTGAATCAGCTGGCAATGGCTCAACTGCAAAAACATCAAATCCGGCACAACGAATTTTTTTATCTTTTAATATTGTATAAAGAGCGTCTTCATCGACAATGCCACCGCGAGCAGCATTTACCAGAATAGCGTCTTTTTTCATCATTCCTAAAAGCTCTCCAGTGATCATGCCTTTTGTTTGGGGTAAAAGTGGAGTGTGAATAGTCACGATGTCACATGTTGAAAAAATTTCCTTTAAGTCATTTGTCTTTTTAGTATTTGGTAGATCTGAAGACTCTAATACTGGATCAAAAAAGAGAATTTCTGGTTCAAATCCAGATATTCTTTTAGCGACGATTTGTCCGATTCGACCGAAACCTACGATCCCGACTTTTTTCTTCCATAACTCTAAACCAGTGAGAGCATTCTTTTCCCACTTACCTTCGTGCATAGTTTTGTCAGCAAAAGGTGTGTTGCGAAGACAAGACATCATAAGTGCAACTGCTTGCTCGGCTGCAGAGTTATTGTTGGCACCTGGAGTATTGGCCACTTTAACATTTTTAGTTGCACACAAACCTTTATCGATATTGTCTGTTCCTTCACCCGCACGAATAACTATTTTTAAATTTGGTGCCAGTTCCAAAAGCTCAGCATTTATTGTTGTTGCTGATCTGATAATTAATCCATTTACTCTTGGAAGAAGGGCCTTTAGTTCATCTTGTGAAACTTTTGAAGTTGGATGAACTTCTAATTGAGAGTTTTTTTTCAATTCTTCAAATAATGTTTTATCAAAACCGTCTGGAACGACAATAAAAGGTTTCATGAGGTGGTCTCCTGGATAGGTGTGAATGGGTTTGGATTCGGCTCATTATAGGTGGATAGCCAGGCTTGGGGAAGACTTAATTTCTTAAATATCGGTTAAAAGATTTTGCAGATGCTCAGTGAGTTTATGAAGCACTGAAGAAGGGAAGTCTATTTGACGATAGGTAATCCCCGAGAGTTCAAAGATTTTTTTGGCAATACGATTAGATTCAGTTTCTTGATGCTTATCTGAAAGATAAATCACTTCTTTAACTTTAGAAGATGCGATGAGTTTCGCACACTCATTGCAGGGAAATAATGTAACATAGGCCCTAGAGCCCTCCAGGGATCTGGTCGAATGCAAAATCGCATTGGCTTCACTGTGGACCACGTAACCGTATTTTTGAAATTCCAAGGGAGCCGACTTGTCTTTTCCCCAAGGAACTTTTGATTCGTCGATTCCAGCCACAAAGCCATTGTAGCCCATGGTGATCTGATGATTATTTTTATCGACAAAGACCGAGCCTACTTTGGTCGCTGGATCTTTTGATTTAAAAGCAGATATCATTGCTTGAAGCATGAAGTACTCATCCCACGATAGCGCAGATTTCGAGGGGATGAAATTAATGTGAGGCTCTGTTTGTTCAGTCATGTGAGCTATAAAATCTAATTTATGCTGCCTTTTAGTCAAGAAAATTAAAAAGTTTCTTGTATCATCTGATTTAACTAGTTACACTTAAATAGAATATTCACTAATTGAGGTTTCAATGAAAACAGATTTTGATACACTGCGTGCACTCGCTAGCTATACGATCAACAATCTCAAAGAGAAAAAGTTGATCGAATTTCACCCAACTAACCGCGAAGGTTTGATTGAGGCGATGGCGACGGAATACGGCGTTAGTTTTGCTACTGATGAAGATGTGAGAGATCAGGCCATCGAAGAAGTCGAAGAAAAAATGGGTGTCGACAATCTTCCTGAAGATGTAACTGAGTCTGAAATGTTTAATCACGCCAGAAAAGAAATTATTAAGTCATTTAATGGCGAAAATATTGGTGGACTCTACCTTGTTGAGTCACTTCACCAAATTGCTATTCGCATGAAAGATTTCGTTTTAAATTGTGACTTGATAGATGATGTTTTTGGATCTGATGAAGAGCTGATTGCCTTTTTGGTCGCAAAAATTAGACTTTTTTCTCCTAAAAAAAATTAACTAAGTCTTTAATAGAAGGCACCTTAGGGTGCCTTTTTTGTTTTAATTCTAAACAATACCTAAACGTTTTGCTCAACTTTGCCGATAGTCTCCTTGTTAGGAGATTATACAATGGCTAATCATGTTCAACACAAGGTGCTATTGCTCTTGTCCGGGGGTAAAGACTCCCATCAAGTTTTGAAGTTACTCCTAGATGAAGGGCATGAAGTTCATAGATGGAATTCAAGGCTTAGAGCGAGTCGGAGCTTTGAAAGCTGCACAGGAGCTGGGGGCTTCGCTTGATGTTGTGAAGTTAAGCTTTTTCGACGAAGAAACGTGGAATCCAGCAAAGTTACTCTTAAGAGACTTAGCGATGGGATACATTGCGATTAAAAAAGCAAAAAGCCTTGGTGCAACCCAGTTGGCCACAGGAGTAAAAGGTGCTGATCTAGCAGATCCAGATCTCTGGTGGCTGAGTTATTTTTTAAATTTTGGAAAATGGGCCTTGAGTCTTGTTGGTATCGAGCTTATTTTTCCCATTTGGAATGCGGCGGCTTCCGATAAGTCTGCAGAAAAAACTAAAACAAAGAAATCGACAACTTTATCAAAAAAAATCTTTTATAATAGCCTTCAACTTTTACCCGAAATTTTAAGACACCCTTTTTATCGAATGAAATACTCCAAGGTCCCGATTTCGATTCCACCGGGTCTGACTTTTCAATTGGCGAGAACAAAAGAAGATCTAGAGGCGGCTTTTAAGCTCTTGCATAATGCCTATGTTGAACAAGGATTTATTGAACCACAAGATTCTGGCATGAGATTTATTATCCAACATGCACTTCCTACAACAAGTATTCTCATTGCAAAAATGAATGATGTGGTTGTTGGAACGATCTCTGTCATGCGAGATACCCCTCTGGGTCTACCCATGGAAAAGGCTTTTGATATTTCTCACTTAAAAGTTAAGGGCCAAAGAGTTTCTGAATTTTCGAGCCTGGCCATTCATCCAGATTTTCGCAGAAGCATGTCAGGTGTAATTTTTTTTCCACTTACTTTATATGCTGCTAATTTTGCCAAAAATTGTTTTGGGACAGATTATTTAGTGTTCAACCTCTATCCTCATCATGCAGATTTCTATAATGCTATCTTTGGATCAACATATTTAAAAAGCCAAAAGGCGATCACAGAAGATTATTTAGGAGCTCCAGCTGCAGGTATTCAACTGGATCTTAAAGAAGTTATAAATTTTGCTCGTGAAAAGTACGATGGTTTATCAGCTGAGAGAAATCTTTACGATTATACATTTTTTAAAAATCACTCTTACTTTATTTATCCGGCAAGTGATTTAGGATCAATTAATCATCCTGTCATGACTCCTGAAATATTTCGATATTTTTTTATGGAGAAATCAAAAATTTTAGAGGATATCTCTTTATTGGAAGGGCAAGTATTAAACTCTTATTATCCAATCGAAGCATTTTCAAATGTAATCCCGATGGTGCAAAAGAAAAGTCGAGCAGACATGCGACAGGCCAGTCGTTGGGATGTCAAACTTGTTGGTGAGTTGGTTGATTTTAAGACGAATGAGCGCCGCTGTGTAAGTTTCACCGATGTGTCGAGATGGGGATTTAAGGCCAATGCCGATATCGAATTTAAAATTGAAAATCTATATACTTTTGAAATTAAGTTAACTGATGAAAAAATTGCAGTCATTGTTGCAGCACCAGTTTGGTCTTCAAGAGATGAGTTTGGTTTTAAAATCATCGAAGAAAATGAGCATTGGCATGAAATCATAATCACACAGGAACAAAAATTATTTGCGATTGCTGCTTAGATTCCCATGTAACAACTCAGGGTCGACAATTCTTTGACAAAAAAAGTATCTAGAGTTTGTCTTAACTGTTCTGAAAGCAATATATGATATATCTTCTTCATCGAGAGGATTATCACAATGAAAATTGCAGTTATTGGTTCAGGAATTTCAGGACTTTCAGCAGCTTGGTTACTTAATAGAGAATCGACTAACGAAGTGACACTTTTTGAAGCAGCAGATTATTTAGGCGGGCATTCAAATACTGTTGACGTCCAGCTAGAAGGTTTAAGTCATCCAGTGGATACAGGCTTTCTCGTCCACAATCCCAACACCTATCCAAATCTCATTGCCCTTTTTAAATATTTAAACGTAGAGGTTGTTGAAACTGATATGTCTTTTAGCGTGAAAATTGGGGATCAAAAAATTGAATGGGCCGGTGAAAACCTCAAGACAGTGTTTGCTCAAAAGAAAAACATCTTGAGAATTGGTTTCTGGCGAATGATTTTAGATATATTAAGATTTAATAAAGAAGCAGAAAAAAACTTAGTGATATCGCGTGAAAAAAAATTGAGTTTAGGTGAATTAATAAAAATTGGTAAATATTCAAATGAGTTCAGAGACTGGTACCTAATCCCTATGGGTGCGGCGATTTGGTCGACATCAACAGAAGAAATGCAAATTTTTCCAGCTGAAAATTTTTTACAATTTTGTATTAATCATTCTTTACTTCAAGTAGAAGGTCGCCCGCTTTGGAGAACTGTCAAAAATGGTTCAAGGGAGTATGTTAAAAAAATGGCGTTAGATCTGCCAAGAATATTTTTGAAAGAGGCGGTCACTGAAGTTAAACGCATTGGGGATGAGGTCTTAGTCATAACTCAAAAAAGAGAAGAAAAATTTGGGAAGGTTATTTTTGCAACTCACTCTGATCAAACACTCAGAATTCTAAAAGACGTTTCCAATGTAGAGAGAAATGTCTTAGAAAAAATTAGGTATCAAGCCAATAAGGCATACTTACATACTGATGAGACTTTACTACCAGAATCTAAAAAAACCTGGTCTGCTTGGAATTATATAGCAGTAACTGATAAACTTAATAAACGATCTGTGGCAGTTAGTTATCTTATAAATAAATTGCAACCTCTGCCATTTAAATCACAAATAATAGTAACCCTGAATCCAACACATCAACCAAATCCTGATAAGGTTATCCAAGTTTTTGATTATGAACATCCCGTTTTTGATGGCCCGGCCATCGAAGCTCAGAGTTCTCTAGCTTCTATTCAGGGCAAAGATAATATCTATTTTGCTGGTGCTTGGGCAAAATACGGTTTTCATGAAGACGGCTTAAATTCAGGAATTGAAGTGGCAAAACTTCTTGGAGCTAAAGTTCCATGGTAAAAGATTGGCTTTTTGAAGGAAGAGTTTTTCATGAAAGACTCAAGCCTTTTAATCATAAGTTTGTTTATAGTCTCTTTTTTTTGAGATTCCCAATTTCAAAGTTAAAAGAATTAGAAAATAGGTTTTTATCCTTTGATAAATTTAATTTATTTTCATTTTACAGTAAAGACTATCTCGATGGGAGTGAGCGTCCACTTGAAGAGAAAATAAGGGAAGTTTTAATAAATGAAGGGATTAGTGTCAGTGGTGAAATTTATCTGCAGACATTGCCTAGGCTATTGGGATACGGATTCAATCCAGTGAGTTTTTGGTTTGCTTACGACAAAGAAGAAAAGCTATTGGCCATTATGAGTGAAGTTAATAATACTTTCGGTGATCGTCATTATTACCTATTTCAAAATTTTTCAGATTATAAAAAGATAACAACTAAAAAAGTTTTTCACGTATCACCTTTTTTTGATATTAAGGGCGATTATCAGTTTAGCTTTAATTCAAAATCGGTCACGATAAATTATATTGACACAGATGTGGGGGATAGCTTTTTCACTAGCACATTAGTGGAAGACTCTAAGCTTGAATACAGTTCAAGAAACTTATTAAAGATTTTTTTTAAATACCCATTTATGTCTTTCATGGTGATGTTTCGTATTCATTGGCAAGCATTAAGACTTTTTATAAAAAAAGCACAGTTTTATAAGCGACCAACCCCACCTAAAGACTTACTAACGAAGGAAATAAATAGATGAAAATCGAGAAAATTGTCTATCCGACAAGCACTAGAATTTTTTTAGCGATGATGAATAGAATTCAAATGGGCTCACTAGATTTAGTGCTTCCTGGTGGCGAGAGAAAAGTTTTTAATGGTAAAAATCCTGGGCCCAAAGCTTTTTTAAAAATTAATTCGCATAAAGTAGTTAAAGGTTTATTTAGCTCGAGTGATATTGCACTGGCAGAAGCCTATAGAGACGGCTTAATTGAAACAGATGACCCGACATCACTATTATTATTGGCTTGTCTTAATCAAGAAATCTTAGAAAAAGCATTTTCGGGTAATTTTTTTGGAATGATATTTTATCGAATAAAGCACCTCACGAAATTTAATTCCAGAAAGGGCAGTAAGAAAAATATCCACGCTCATTATGACTTGGGAAACAGTTTTTATAAATTGTGGCTTGATCCGACAATGACTTATTCTTCAGCTATTTTTAAAAATCAAGAAGACTCACTTGAGGTGGCCCAACAAAATAAGTATCAAAGAATTATAGATTCACTACAATTAAAGCCCACTGACCATATTCTAGAAATAGGCTGTGGTTGGGGCGGATTTGCAACGATGGCCGCGATTCAATCAGGATGCAAAGTCACTTGCCTAACATTATCAAACGAACAAGCTCTTTATTCTAAAAAATTAGTTAAGGATTTAAATTTAGAAGGACAAATTGAAATAAAAATTTGTGACTACCGTGATGAGTTGGGATCTTATAATCATGTTGTGTCTATTGAAATGATCGAAGCAGTTGGTGAGAAATACTGGGATACTTACTTCACAACTATTAATGCACGATTAAAAGCAGGAGGAAAAGCGCATATCCAATCAATTACGATCAAGGATGAGCTTTTTGATTCTTACCGAAAAAGCACTGACTTTATCCAGCAATTTATTTTTCCTGGAGGCATGGTTTTAGCACCTAAAATAATTAAATCAAAAGCCTTAAAATGTGGGCTTGAATTGCAAGACTATTTCGAATTTGGCCTTGACTATGCCGAAACACTGAAACGCTGGAGAGAGGCTTTTGCTAAAAAAATAAGTGAAATAAAAACTATAGGTTTTGATGAAAATTTTATAAAGATTTGGAATTTTTATTATTGTTATTGTGAAGCTGGATTTATGTCTAGAAGAATTGATGTAGCTCAGATTTTATTTGAAAAAAAGGAAGCTTAGGTTTTCTAGGTGTTTTGAAATTCGAGCCCTAATGCGTAGTATTCATCTGAGATAATTCCTTTTTTACCATAAACTCGAGCATTTCTTACGACCGCTTTCATTTTATTAGCGAGGGAATCAAAAAAACTTAACCCCTCAATATCGATAGATTCATTGAGCTTTATTGCACTTAAAGTTTCTCTACTAACGATTATGCAAATTCCACTTTTGGAAATGTTATAAATTGGACAAGCGACATCAACTGGTTTTTTTTCACCATCTTTATTTTCAAAAGTCACTGAAACAAAACGTTTTTCAGCGCCGTTAATATAGACTCTTGGGTGCATGCGAAGTTCTTTTAATCTTACATCGTGGGGTATTTGAAAGTTGATAATATGTTTATCGTTCGATTGGGCCATTGCGACTTTGGTTTTGAATACAAAATCTTGCACCTTTAATAGGAAATATGTTTCGAGTGTTGGATTAAAGTTTTTTCTGTTAACTTCATCAACTGCGACACTAAAAGTACCGTTGTAGGGATCAATCGAACTGAATTTTACATCACACTTAAACATTCGTTCATCGTTATTTAAATCCTTTTGCCAAATAGTCATTAGGTTTTCCGCTTCAAATTTTCTTTGAAGTATCTTAATAATTTCCTCGCGACTTTTTGAGATTCTAAACCCGTTCATCTCAGTTATTATGACTTGCGTTGTTACTTACTACAACTTTGGGCAAAAATTGACTAGTTAGAAACTTTAGGCTGTCTCTATATTTTTTAGAGTATTTTTAGTTAGGCGGATCATAACTTCTTCAAAATAGGGCCCCTCTACTAAACCATTAAGTACAGAGCTTCTGCTTTCTGCATATAGATAGTGTCCCGTCTCTAACTCTCTTATCAAGAAAGCATCGTAGTAAAGTCTCTCTGCTCGATCAGCAGTAGCTGTGCCTTCGAGCCGAACCATTTCAAATTCACCAGAAGAAATTAAGTCTTTTTCCCGAAAGTCACTGGGGTTATGAATGACACTACTGTCTTCGTCAAAAAGAATATGTCGCTCTTGAATTTTTTCTTTAAAGAGTTCGATAATGTCATTTTCGTTTTTTTCTTCAATCCAAATAAAGCGCGCTTCCCAGTCGTATCTAGTATCAAGACGCTTAAAGGCGATTTCATTACTATTTTCTGTAGGAATTTCTCCCCACCAACTTGGTACCAATAATTTAAATTTTTTAAAATTAATGACTTTTGCATTTTCTAAATAATTTTTTTTCTCATTTTTGATGACCCTCATCGTATAGATACCTAAGGCGATGAGAAGAAAAAAAGCGAGCCACTCAATGGCCAAGCCAAGATTTGCTAAGACCATTTTTATGGAGCCTCGATGATTGTTAAAAAACTATTCAAAGCTGCTTCAGGTAAATCAAGTGGGGGATTTATTGTTTTACCAAATCGTCCACCTAAGCCACCCCATTGTCCCTTTTTTATCGTCACAATATTTTCTTTATTTTCTAGATTTTCCATTGTGACTTCACCGTCAAACATAACAATTTCTGTTTCTCCAAAAAGTGGAAAACTTTTTATTATAAAATCGGTTCCCCTAACACCCATAGAGGCATTTTTTGTGAAAATTTTTCCTTTTGAATTATTTTTAACTACATCGCGAATGAGTGATTTCCATCGGCAATGGCCACTGGTTAAAGTGTATTTTTTTTCGTCTTTAAAATTGAGTTCCATTTTGGAATTTGCACCAATGCTGATTGAGCTATTCCATTTTTCAATTTTTAATTGAATAAAACTTTTGTTGTTTGTGACAATCAATCCTTCTTTGGAAAGGACATCTCCAGTTTTTAATTCGACACCTTCAAAAGTGACAGATCCCTTGACCTTGTGGACGAGAGCACTCGGCGGCGTTTCAGTCTGAGCAAACAGGTTGGTTACTATCATTAAATAACAAAATACGAGTATAAAAGGCTTCATTAGATCTCCAAAATTTTAAGTGATACGCAATTTCGTTATGTTAGAGCTAAAAGAGACTAGGCAGAAAGATCTCACTAAACTTTTCTCAGGTAATTACCGAAAATAGATATTGAGTAGAACTCTGAATCTCGATTATTCCTTTTTGGAGACGCGTTTATGAAGCGATATTACATTAATCAGGCCCCTATAATCAAAGGGAAATTTTTAATAACTATTGTCTCGATGACAATGCTATTAAATTTATCGTCTGAAGCGCTCGGCGCCTCCGCAAGAGATTGCGAAGGGGTGAATCACCCAGCATATCAAGAAGATTATCGTAGATGTTTAAGAGTGGAAGATGCAATTCGCTTAGGTGAAGCAGGAGTGGATTGCGTTGAATGTTTTGAAACCAAAAAAGAAACGAATCCATGGGTAGAAGCTCTCGGTATTGTTGCTCAGCCATTGGCCTACGTTGGTGCGACTTACCTCGGTGCAAAGTATGCTAACAAAACTCAAGAAGCTTGGGCAGGAGCATATGCTCAAGGTCATCAGCAATGTACGAATAGATTTAATTCATATCTAGATTATAACGTTTCAAGAGGAGCAAATCCTCTCTTACCAGAAGAAGCACAAAGTTTTGCTTCGTCATGTAACGGAATGGGAATGGGCGGATACGCTGGTTACGGCGGAATGAGCGGAAATGGTTATGGTGGATTTGGTAATCCATTTCAAAGTGCCGGATACTCATCTGGATATTTAGGTGGAATGATGGGGCCATATTATGGCGGTGGTTACGGTGGCGGAGTGAATGTTGGTGGTGGTTTCGGAACAGGACTTGGTCTTGGTGTCGGATCTGGACTTGCTGGAATGCTTGGTTACGGTATGCCGGGTTATGGAGTTAGTGGTGGATTTAATATTGGTATCGGTGGCGGTGGTGGCTTAGGTTATCCTGGCATCGGTGGAATAGGCGGAATAGGCGGCGGAATCTATCCAGGTATGGGTGGCGGTGGAATCGGCATCGGTGGAGGAATTCAAATCGGCGGCGGCGGTGGAATGTATCCAGGCATGGGCGGCGGTGGTGGAATCGGAATTGGTTTACCAAGTATCGGCGGTGGATTTCAAATTGGTGGCGGCATGGGTGGATCAGCTTATCCTTATCCAGGAGGAGTTGGTATCGGCGGTGGCGTAGCAGGTTGTGGAATTCTTTGTATAGGTGGTGGCATTGGCGGCGGAATGAACGGTGGAATTTATCCGGGCGGCGGCATTAACGGTGGAATTTACGCTGGTGGGGGCATTAACGGTGGAATTTATCCGGGCGGCGGCATTAACGGTGGAATTTATCCAGGCGGCGGCATAAATGGTGGAATGTATCCAGGTGGCGGCATGAACGGTGGAATGTACCCAGGCGGTGGCATGAACGGTGGAATGTACCCAGGCGGTGGATATAATGGCGGATATAATGGTGGATATAATGGTGGAGTATACGGTCCAGGCACAATCAACGGCGGAGCTGGAATTGGAGTTGGTCTTGGCTATCCAAACAATGGCGGATACTGGGGAGCGACTGGTGGATATAATGGAGCTGGCGGATATGGCCAACCAGGTATGAATAATGGTTACTACGATCAATATCAGCAACAGATGCAAATGCAGGCCGGAATTGCAGGGCAAAATCAAGCTTTAATGGGACGTACGCAAGGAAATATGGCAGCAAACCAAATGGGTAACCAAGCACTACAGCAAAATTATCAAACAGCGTACGGAGATCTTTACGGTGGTGGAAGTGTCGGTGGTGGAGCAGGTTATGGTATGGGTGGTGGACTTAGTGGTGGTTTTAGTGTCGGTGGAAGAATCGGCTTTTAGTCTCACTTAATAATTTAAAAAAAAATTAAGCAAAAAAAAAGGGAGCCAAAAGGCCTTACTATTACCCACAACTTTCATCGGTTGTGGGTTTTTTGCATTGATCATTCATTGTCTCCCACATCATTGCACCTGATTCTATTCTTTGCCAGCCTTTCGCAATACTCATAACACCCGGTTCACCATCACCCTTACGACCAAGCCAGCCTCCAAGTTGAGCAATCCATTTTATAACTGTATCAAGAGTAGGGACTTTTCAGGAATCTGATTAGGGATTTTTTTCTCTTTTATTTTTTGTAATTTAACGTCACCCAGGCTGACTTCCATTCGGCCGTTGTAATAATACAATCAGCTGGTAATTCTGATGATTCTCGCCTCAGCATCGTTGCCCAATAAATTCTCCAGGCAATTATCGACTTCAATGCAATAAATTTAATTAATTTTTCAGCATGTCCAAGTCGACAATCCTCAACCTTGCACGTGGATTTTAAAATTTTAAAAAATGTCTCAATTTGCCATCTTTGCTTGTAATAATGAATGATTTCTAATGCTTCTTTATCATTGTTAACTTTTAAATTAGTTAAAATTCTCCAGTGAAGAGCTTTTATTCCTTTCGGTGGATTTCTTTCAACAAGCTCAACTACATTTAATGGAATATCTACTCGCGTATCTGATCTCGCAATCTTAATTCCCCTTGGTCTACTTAACAACATAACCTCAGTAAAACGAAGTTCAAGCACTGCTGAACGTGCCGCCACTCCCTGCTTTGCAGGAATGTGTAAACACACTCGCCCCATTTCAGGCAATTTCCGAAGTTTGTGATCCATATTTTGATGGAGTCCGGAAGTATCCTCTATCGTTCTAGGAGACGATGAACGAACAACAAAATTCACATCTTCAATTAAAGCTTCTTGAAAAAACTCATAGATATCATTTTCACGATCTCCAACTATTACAATATCTTTATCTGGCATTCGTTCTTTAGATTTCTTTAAAGCCTCAATCCATCTATAACTTTCTTTTTCTTCAATTGGTCTTTTATAATTTTTATATTCACTCAATTCTTTGACATCATCATCAATACTTCTCGTCCAAGTTTTTTGATCGATTACTCCTAATGGAACTCCATCCGTGTTAACTGCAAGAGCTGTATGAGTAATAAGGCCGTGAGTTTCAAATCCTTTAGAAGTGCTATAAGAACTAAGTCCTTCGGTTGCCCGATGTGAATCATAATTAATTTTAGAAGTATCTTGAACGATAAGAATACGATCGTCAGGTAACGACCTTTCATATGTAATTCTATAATGAGGATCTAGGATAAGATCGCTTGAGACGGAGTTGTTGTCAAAAAATCGATAAGCACCTTTCACGGCTGCCCACTCAGCACATGCTTGATTAATAGATAAAGTCGGTGCCTCTGCTAGAGATTTGGTAATTTTTAAAAGTCTCTTGTGAAGACGATCATCGCTAAAGGCATGAGAAGAAAACTCTTCTTGAATCCAAGAAGAAGCATCATTTTGAGTCATAAAAACCTCTTGAAGTTATTTAACTTAAAAGGTTAATAGATCTAAATAGAGTGGCCTAGACTCAGGGCCCAAAAAACAAAAAACCCACAACTGATGAAAGTTGTGGGTAATAGTAAGGCCAAAAGGCTCCCTTTTTTATTTTTGATGCATTAGTGTTCTGTAGTCATCTTGAAAGAGTACTTCGATTTTATTATTATCGATAAGTTTCTCTACAACGCCCTGACCAAAAGTCGGGTGGTCTATTAAATCACCCATTTGGAAAGATCCACGAATTGTATATTCTTTCGAAGAAGCATTGGCCTTAGTTAAGGCTTTTGTCCAAAGCTCTCCAACAGTTTCAGTAGATTTTTTCCCTGAGCCGCGAGCTGATTTTATAACTTTTGAAATAGATGTTTTTTTCTTTTTGCCACTTGGGTCTTTAAAAGACTGAGTCGATTTGCATGTTTTACATTGGACTTTATCTGCTTCAGTTGCTGATTTCATAGTGACAATAATATGTGCTAGAATCAGTTTACATTTTGAGCAGTTAGAGAGGATTTCTTTTCCGACGCCGATAACAGACATAGTTGAACCTTTTTTATAATGGGAATTCAAGTAGAGTATTAGAAGTGGATGATTCTGTAAAGGACAATAAGCCTAAGGTGACAAGAGTCACAGTCAAACTCGAGGAAAAAGCTCGAATTCTTCCGACCAAGCCAGGCTGTTATTTAATGAAAAACAAAGATGAACAGATCATCTATGTTGGAAAAGCCAAAAATTTGCGTTCACGCGTAATGTCTTATTTTAATAATTCTGCAAAAAATGCAAAAACAGAAATTCTTGTGAGTCACATCATCGATTTTGATTTTATCATGACGACTTCTGACGCCGAAAGTTTTGTGCTCGAAAATACACTGATAAAAAAGCACACACCTAAATATAATATCAGACTAAAAGATGATAAATCTTATCCCTATGCAGTGATCAACAATAATGAACCTTTTCCTCGTTTGGAATTCATGAGGCGAGTAAAACGTGGTCGAGGTGTGGAAGTTTTCGGGCCCTTTGTCACGGGGACCAATGTTTGGGACATCATGCGTATTCTTACTCAAAGTTTCAGTCTTCGTGATTGTAAACTTTCAGAGTTCAATAAAAGAAAAGAGCCATGCTTGTTGTATCAAATGCATCAGTGTAGTGCTCCTTGTGTGGATAAAATCTCAAAAGAAGATTATGAAATCAATCTAGCTTTTGCTCGCGATATGTTTGCTGGAAGTGGATCTAAAACAATGCGTGAGTTAGAAAAAAGAATGCATGAATCGGCTGAAGCAGAAGAGTTTGAAAAAGCGGGAATAATTAGAGACAACTTAAGAGTATTGGGAGAGTTTGCAAGTCAAATCAAGCAAGAAAATGCCGAACACGGAGATGACAAAAATCTCGATATTATTGCTTTTTACCAAGGTGAAATTGAAGTTGATATTTCCATTTACATGATGAGAAATGGTATTTTATTGGGACACAAAAATTTTAATTTTAGCAATTTGGACATAGTAGAAGAGTTAGAAGATTCAGTTCTCAATTATCTCTTTCAATATTACTCAGCTACCTATGATTCACTTCCCTCGTTAATTATTACTCAAATGAGTGAAGAACATAATGAACTTTTGGAAACGGGAATGGCAGCTCTTGAAAAAATTGTCAAAGTGCGAGCTCCTATTAAAAAATATGAGTCTTTTTTAAATCTCACCAGAGATCACGCTTTTGAACAACAAAGAGTGCGCTTACTTCATGAAGACTCAGTTTACGTTGGACTTAATAAACTTAAAGATCTTTTAGGACTCAAGGAGCGCCCTGTTGTTTTAGAATGTTTTGACGTGGCCATTTTTCAGGGATCTTCTCCAACTGCAGCTCAAATAGTTTTTCATGATGGTAAGCCCGATAAGAAAAATTATCGCTATTATCATCTGCAGGAACGGCCTGAAGGTAATAATGACTTTGCGATGATGAGAGAACTTATTATTCGTAGATCGGATAATGGAAGTTTGCCTGATGTATTCATTGTTGATGGAGGATTGGGGCAAGTAAATATTTTTAAAGAGGCATTAAAAGAACTAAATATAAATATTCCAGTCATAGGAATTGCTAAGTCGAAAACGCTTCGTTCTAAAGAAGGATTCAAGCAAGTTGAAATTAAAAAATCCGAAGAGAGATTAATTATTCCTGGTAGATCAAATCCTTATTTTTTAAATCAAAATCGTTCTTTGTTTAAAATAATCGTGCAAATGAGAGATGAAGCTCACAGGTTTTCTCGAAAATTGCATCATAAAGAAGAAAAGAAGCGAGTCATACCGAAGAAGGAACGAAGTTTTTAACCTTTTTAAAATTTATTAATTTTGATTACAAATGATGTATTACCTTCAAAGTTTTCATAATAAAATTGTCCGCCCATTGATTCGACTAAGTTGCGACAAATAAAAAGACCCAATCCGGTTCCTTCTCCAATGTTTTTTGTTGTAAAGAATGGCTCAAACAACTTATCAAAAACACTCTCTGGTATTCCTTTTCCGGAATCAATAATTTGGATTTTGATTTTGTCTTCTTCGGCAAAAATAATTATTTTAATCCATTTTTTATCTTCAGATTTTTTAATAGCATCTATAGCATTTTTCATGACATTGTAAATAACTTGAATCAACTCACCATCTCGGCCTAGTACAGTAAGATTAGAATCCTGAATGTGTGTTTCAAAATCAATATGAGCGTGTTCCATATCTTTGCCAATAAGGTCCAGAGTTTCTTCTAAGACCTTATTCATATCAACTGCGCTCAGAGGGTCTACTGACTCGTTTCGGGAGTATGATTTTAAAGATTTTACTATTCGGACAATTCTTTCAGCATTAAAAATGACTCTGTCTATTTTTGAAACGATATCTTGAGTTTTTATTTCGCTGATATCCTGATCAATGATTTTTTTTAGTTGTTGTAAGCTTCCCTTAATAACTGTTAGTGGATTGTTAATTTCGTGAGCGACACCGGAAGCCATTAATCCGAGGCTGGCCATTTTTTCTGATTGATAGATCATTTGATTTTTGAGTACAATTTCTGCTTCATTCTTTTCCACTTCTGAGTGGAAATGAAACATCGTAAGTGAAAGCATTGTCAGAGTGAAAAATGCAGAGACTCCATTATACCATTGAAGATATTGTTTATTAATAATTAATTCATCAACGAGTCTAATATTTGTAGCTGCGAGTAGAATGGCAAGAAAAATGGGGAGAGTAATCGAATAGACTAGTATCCAGTTCTTTTTTGAATTAGAAAACATAAAGAAAGGTAACGAAATAGTGACTCCAAAAAAATACTGAATTCCACCACCGAGACTTACAAGTTGGACATTGAAAAAAATGGCTAAATTACAGGTCGTAATAAATAGTAATTTAGAATAAAGACAAAGATTAAATTTTAACAATGCAAGGCTGATGATTGCACCCGTGAAAACGATTAAACTTATAATTAAGAGTTCGTGACCATACAGGGCAAGATGGAATGGAACGAAAAATAGAGCAACGACGATTGCTTGAAGATATAAAAATAAAGTTATTCTAAGTGCACGATTGTCAGCATTTTGTAAGTCAATATCACCCAAGAAATATTGGACTAGATTTTCAAGTTTTGATTGGAAAAGATTCATAGGTGTATTTTGCCACTGTATTTTATTTAGTCTATAGAAAAAAGGCTTCCGTGTGAGGAAGCCTTTTAGAATGAAATAAATAAGCATTCATATTTTTTGTACGAGCTTTCATTATTTCACGTTAGTTAATTACGTGTATAATTTTTCGTTGACCTTGTCCGCAATCGGGACATCTGGCACATTCTTGCATTAGGAGATTTTTATAATCTGATAAATGAGTCAGAACTAGCTTTGCACCACAAATTTGGCAGTCATTAATAATTTTTTTAACGTTTTTGATATCACCGTAGTATTCTTGAAAATTCTCAAATTTATAATCGGTTTCCATTGACATGCAGGGCTCCTTTTTACGTTGCATAGTATTGTTCGGATGTTTTTTTGCGCGTCTTTACAGGAAGTCTTAAAAATGGGAACTTGGGGATAATTTTGCTTATGGATCAACAATTTAAAAAAATTCTTCAAAAAACTAAGGCCATATTTAATGGGAGTGATCCCATCGCGCACACTTTTGAAGGAGCTTTATTTAAAGATTCGGCTTGGGTCTTTGGTTTTGATGAAACTGTTCAAGTCAGAGATCAAGTTGGTGAAAGTCGCTTAAAGCTAGAAAAAAATGAACCATTAGTTTTGACTCAATATAAGTCTCTCGTTATGTTTGTGGGTGATAGCTTTTTAGAGGATAATGGCGCTAAAAGCGAAGAAGACCTACTGGGAAAAATGATTATCGCCATGAAGCTCAATAATCATGAATTCTGTCGCATTCCTTTTAATCGTAAACTTGAAGATGTTATTGATTTAGATGAAAATTTAAAAAACCCATCTCTAGAAACTCAGGCTCTATTTAGTGCAATTGCTGAAAATAAACCAATGATTGTCGTGAGCCTAGGAGCTACTATCACAAATATCTTGCTTGGAAAGCGAGATAAATTGTCAGGTATTCACGGACAATTTTTTGACAGAACTATTATTCATGAACATGAATCCTATAATTATCAACTTCTTCCCATTTTTCATCCTGAGTTCCTCATCATTAATCCCAATATGAAAAGAACTGCTTGGATTGATTTACAAAAAGTTATGGAGCGCGTGGGGAAAATTTGATCGTTCTTGTGTGCTTAGTGCTTATTTCGTTAGAATAATAAGATAAATCCTCAGGATGAGGATTTTTAATTCTAAACTAAAAGTCGAGTAGGATGCTCAAATTTTTATTATTTCTATTATCCTTCCAGGTCTTGAGTGTAGATCTTGCAACAGCTGCACCAGTAGTCAGTGTCCGTATTGGGAAGTCATTAAAAAATATAAATGTTAGTGGTTTGGATTTAAAACGGCATTTGCTTTTTAATAACGACTTTAAAAATTATTTTGGCAGAAAAACTGTCAAGTTCAACTGCGAAACATATACGACACTTAATAAACACAAAAATAAACCAATTCTCCTGGCCACTTTAGAATCTCCAACTGGCCTTTTGTCCTATGAAAATATTAAGTATCAAGGACTATTCAAGGTTGTCACAAATCCAAGAGGAGATAGTTGTGACATTATTAATGATATTCCAATGGAAGACTATATCAGCTCGCTTTTGACAAAAGAGATGAATTCCACTTGGCCAATTGAAGCACTCAAGGCACAAGCAGTAGCAGCGAGAACTTATGCTCTTCACAAAATGCAGAGTCAACAAGTAAGTCGAGAGCTTGGAAGTGATGCGTTTTATGACTTAGAGAGTTCAGAAAAACATCAAGTTGGAGGGGCTTTTTTCGATGCGACTGATTCAACTGTATCTGCCAGTTATGAAACGAAAGGAGAGGTGCTTGAAAGTGGAAATGGACAAATCCGCCCAGTCTTTTTTCATGCGAAATGTGGGGGGAAAACCTTAAGGCCGGATCAAGTTTGGCAAAATAAAGAACCAAGTTACCAGTCTGTTAATTGTCCTTTTTGTCATAATTTGGGACCAAAGGGGTGGACGAACATGATTACTGTTGATCGAATGAAAAGTTTTTTTCTCTGGGCCCAGCAACAAAAGATTCTTTCAAGTAAGTTAAATTCTCATATCAATACTATCGTCTTAGTTCCTGATAATATCGATCGTTACAAAGTAAATTTTTATATAGATGACAGACCTTTTGTTGTAGAAAAAGCCCATTTAAGGCGTTTTTTTGGTAATGTTATTTTCCCCTCTAATTCATATGCTCTAGAAAAGAAAAATGGAAAATTTTCAATTTTGGGCGAAGGTCTAGGCCACGGAGTAGGTCTTTGCCAGATTGGAGCACTCGCGCTCGCCAAACAAGGCTGGTCTTATAAAAGAATACTTGCTCATTATTTTCCTGAACATGTTTTGAAAAAATTGTATTAGAATAATCCCTAATGCATAATTTTTTACTTTTTATTTTATTAATAGTTTTTTCAATCGATTCTCAGGCCCTGACGATACTTATTGATCCCGGTCATGGAGGAGAAGAAGATGGAGCTATTGCTCAAACTGTGACAGAGAATCCCCCTCGAGTTATCAAAGAAAAAGACCTGGCTCTCGAATTTTCAAAGAGAATTTATAGTTATTTACAGAAAAAAAACTACAGCGTTTATCTCACTAGAAGTCTCGACCGCACTGTGACCTTGCCAGAAAGAGCCGCCATTGCTGAGAAGACAAAAGCTGATCTTTTTATTTCGGTTCATATTAATTCAAGTCCTGAGCCAGGGGCAGTTGGTTTTGAAACTTACTACCTAGACAATCATGATGATGTCGCCATTAAAAAAGTAGAAAAGACAGAAAACATTCAAACCACCGCAGACAACGTTATTGTTCAGCAAATATTAATTGATTTAGTTGTCGAACAAACTGTTAAAAAATCTAAACCTTTGGCAATGAATATTCATACAATTTTAAAAAAGAATGTAGGGCGAAAGTACGGTATTCCAAGTCGAGGAATAAAACCAGGTCTCTTTTTTGTCTTGGCCCTATCAAAAAGACCGGGAGTTTTGTTGGAAGTCGGATTTATTTCAACCCAAAAAGAAAGAGCAAGGATGATGAATCCAAAGTTTCAAGATGATTATGCAAAAGCAGTTGTTATTGGGATAGAAAATTACATTAAATCTCAAAAAAAAAGCCCGCAGAAGCGGGCTTTTTAAGATAAGTATTTAAAACTGACCGTTACAAGTCGGTTTAGTAAATGATGTTTGAATCCAAGCGTCTGGTGGAGAGTATGGATTACTTAAACTTCTTTCTGAAACAATGTATGTGTTGTATGCAAAATCAACTACGCCATAACCACAGTATGTGTTGCTATCAACTATAATTCCACTTTGGGCAACAAAACCTTTGAGAGCTCTTTCATTTGAAACAATTGAAGGAAGTCCAGGTGAGCTACTTTTCATTTCACAAAATGACATCGTGACGTTAAATCCAACAACCTGAGAACCATTCGTTACTTGTGTCACAAACATCAAATCTCTAAACACACTCACGCCAACCCATAACTTATTAACTTGGCCGTTAGTAAGAAATCCAGGTTGAAAATTTCCACCTATTTTATTACTTCCGACATAACCACCATTGACATAAAAACTTACATCATTTGTTAATCGGTAGCCACCATTACAAGGAACATTAGCCTTAATGCTCTGAACTTGTGAAATAATAGTGCTACCCGCGCCTCCGGAGAGAGCAGGGTTTCCAGTGTAAAACGGTGATGAGCCAGCTATTCCGCTGCTTACTTTATTTTCTTTTTTACCACAGGCACCTAGCAGTAGTGCTGTCGCAATTAAGCATAGGTTCATCGTCTTATTGAGTCTCAGTTTCATCTCATTACTCCATGAGTAGGATTTGTGTCTTCTGTCTAATCGGGTATTTTAGTGAAGGACTTTAATTTAATTCTGGCCAGGGATGAAAAAAGTCGGATTTATTGAAGAATTTTAAAGATTTAGTCGATAAGTTCTCACATATTAAATGGACTAAAGGACTATTAGGTTAAGTGTAATGAAAGCAATACTGAAAAAAGCAAGTAACCGATTAAGAAGCAAGCTTAATGATGAAGAATTCCTTTTTAAGTTTGGCATGGGAGTAAAATTTCTGGGCGTCTCTTTCCAGTTATGGTGAAATGGCCCAGTCTAGGTTGCAAAGGGCCGATCCTTGTTATCCAAAGTAGTTTTTTTACTCGATTATTCGTAACCTAAGAAGGGTAAACCCGACTTACTTACTTGGTAGTATTCTATCGTGTGCTTCTATCCCGGATAACAAGACGCTCACCGAAATGAACTCTTACCGAAAAGTATCAGAACCCACACACGAAACTACTTCTTCATCTAACAAGTTTTCTTAAGTAACATCTCGTAAAATATTTTTTAATCTTAAATTTTTTCTTCATTTTTTTAAATTTATTTTTAGCAACATTTGTATTGTAAAAAATTCTATTCAGTTATTCGTAACCCAGCTAAAAATATTAATATTTTAAAAGCTGCTTACATTTTGATTATCAAAGCGCCCATTAACCTCACAACGCAGGTATCTCAGGATTTTTTCAACTAACAATAACTGTTTTTCAACTTCAGCATCCTATGGTTAAACATGACCGTTAATGACAGACTTAAGTCTATTTATTTCAAAAAAATCAGAATCAACAAAGACCACTTTCTCCTCTTGATCTTGAGAGCAACTCGCCCGTAGGGGGGAGGCCAGGGAACCTCATTGCTCTAAGAAAAAAACAGGATGTTTTTTATATTACTTTTTATACTGCCTCTCTTCGACAATAACATTATAACAAATTCTCGATAAACGATGTGCTAATGCTACTGTCGCCTTATTCATTCCTCTTTTATTTTTAATTTGAATGCCCATCGACGAATCGGCTCTTGGCTATTTTCATTGGAGAAAATCAATATCGATCTCGCTCCATGAATTAAATATTTTCTGCCAAATCTTGCCCGCCTTCGTAATAGCGCCTCTTCGAACTTTGTCTCCTGATGAACTTTCACTTGGAACTAATCCTAAATAACTTGCAAAAGATTTTGCATTGGGAAATCTGCTAAAATCATCGCCAATAGCAAGGAGTGCCGCTGTCGTCATAAGCCCAACTCCAGGAATACTTTGTAAATAAACGGCACGTGGGTCTCCCGCAAGAAGAATTTTTAAACTCTCTTCAACATCCTTTTCTTTGGCCGCTAATCTTCTTGATTCAAAAACCATATCGGTTAATTTTTGTTTCAAAATATCAAAGTCAAGCTGCTCTAATTTACCAGCTATTTCATCCCAAAAATTTTCCGCACCTGCATTTATTGTTATTCCATATTCTCTCAAAATCCCGCGAGTATGATTTGTGGCGCTAACTCTTGATTGAACATATTGCTCTCTAATCCGAAGTAGCGATTTTAATCTTCGAGCGCCAATGCCTTTGTGATAAACCTCTGGAATAAAATTAACTTTTAAGCACTCTGCGAGTGCCTCAGCGTCTTTTATATCGGTTTTCTTTCCACCGATACCAATGCCTCGAAATTTATTTGGATTGATTATTTTGACATTGATCCCAGCTGTTTTTAATTGATCGACAACATGATTTACTCCACAACTTGCCTCAATTCCAACAAGCAAATTTTTACGATTAACCAATTCTTTTACTAGGTTTTCAGAAAGAACGGTTTTTACATCTTTTTTTCCATCAGGAAAAATAAAACAAATTGTTGAAGTTCTTTTATGATAATCAATTCCGGTGTAAACTAACATTGGCCCTCCCTAGGCATTGTAGGAGATTATTCTCGCTACGCTTTTTTATAGTTTTATAGAAAACTATTTGGGATCAACTCCCGTTCGCCTAGGGTAAAAAGGGCCATTTCACCATACTTCCAGGGTATTTTAGTGAAGGACTTTAATTTAATTCTGGCCAGGGATGAAAAAAGTCGGATTTATTGAAGAATTTTAAAGATTTAGTCGATAAGTTCTCACATATTAAATGGACTAAAGGACTATTAGGTTAAGTGTAATGAAAGCAATACTGAAAAAAGCAAGTAACCGATTAAGAAGCAAGCTTAATGATGAAGAATTCCTTTTTAAGTTTGGCATGGGAGTAAAATTTCTGGGCGTCTCTTTCATTTGTACTGTTTCGGTTCTACTTTTTCTTTATATACTCATAAAAATAGACCTCATTTTTTTTATTTCTCATGGTTTTCCAGGAGCATTGGATTTTCAGCAGGCATTTTTTGATTATGTCTATTCTTCTTTATATGAAGAAATTTTTGGATGTCTTATTTATGCTATTTTCATTTTCTCTTTGGGGTATTACCTCTCAGGAATTATGATTCGCCCCTTTAAGGCCATTGGTCAATACTGTGAAGATAAAATGAATGACAAAAAAAATTACTATGAACCAGATTTTTTTTCTGATCTAAAACTGTTAACATCGTTTTCAGTTTATTTTTTTTCCAAAATTGATCAAGCCTTTATACAAGGCAAGTTTATGAAAACCCATGAGGATATCCCAACTCATTTTTCAGGTATTCATAAACCCAACTTTGAAAAAAACTTCTTTTTTAATTATTTTTTTATTGTTGCAATTTTTGGTTTACTTTCTTCTGGGGGAATAATTGCTCTCAATCTTGAAATTAGGGATCAAATTTTTGAATTGTCCGATAAGTTTCTTTCGACCAATAGCCAGGCAAATTATTTTCTCGTGGAGCAATTCAAAATAGCCAGAGTCGGCGTCTATTTCTTTGTCGTCTTACATCTGTTTCTCTATTTATTACTCGGAATATACCTCTATGCGAAAGTGGCAACACCGGCCTTTGCCGTATTTGCAACAATGAGATCCTTTCTCAAGGGCAATTATCATAATCGAATTCATTTAATTGGATATTATTATTTGAGATCCGATTGTCGCAAGATTAATAAATACCTTGATTATGTTCAAAAAAACCTGACTTAAATAGTTTTTTTCATTTTCTTCACTTAATCATTTGAAAAAACCATAAAGTTTGAGAAAATAACCGAGCTCAAATTAAAAATGTAATCTGTGAAAAAACAAAGGATGGATATGAAATTTTCAAAATTACTAGTTTTCTTATTAAGTGCGCTATTTTTGCTCACTAGCTGTACTTCTGATGAAAAGATGAAGCAACAGATGGCTAAAATTCTCTCTGAAGATCCAAAAATCTTAACAGATGCAATTGAAAAAAACCCAGCTGAATTCATAACAGCTCTTCAAAATGCAGCTAAAAATGCACAAGAGAGTATGGGTAAAAAACGTGAAGAAGACGAAAAGAAAAAACTTGAAGAGTCTTTTGATAAGCCACTAGTTGCTGAAATAAGAAGTGATGAAACTTTCAGAGGACCAAAGGATGCTCCTATTACGCTAGTTGAGTATTCAGATTTTGAATGCCCTTTTTGCGCGAGAGGCTTCCAGACAGTTATGGACTTAATGAACAAATTCCCAGGAAAAATTCGTTTTGTGTATAAGCATTTGCCATTAAGCTTCCACGAACAAGCTATGATTTCATCTCAGTACTACGAAGCTATTCGTCTTCAAAGTGAGAAAAAAGCATTTGAATTCCATGATGAAATATACAAAAACCAAGCAAAGTTAAAAAATGGTGTTAGTTTTCTAGATGCAACTGCTAAAAAAGTTGGTGCGGACATGGCCCGTCTTAAAAAAGATGTAAATTCTGCTGAAGTAAAAGCTCGTATTGATGCTGACATTAAAGAAGCTGGATCATTTGGAATGCAAGGAACACCAGGATTTCTACTTAATGGAGTGCCGGTCAGAGGAGCATATCCTGCAGATTACTTTATTGGTTTAATTGATGAACTTCAAAAACGCGGTAAGTTGAAAATCTAATTGATTAATCTGAAAATTGTCTTTTAAGTTCTATAGAGATACAATTTGAAAAAGGGGCACGTAAGTAGCCCCTTTTTTTATTAATCTTTCAAAACTTATGAGAAGCATTATGGAAGAATCGGCCTACAGTTCGCTTGGATTAAGAATGAATCGCACTTATCGTGACAAGCCGAAAGCTGAATTGTTCACGCTTAAAGATTTTTTAAGCCACAATTTTGTTATAAGCAATCAAATAGAGCTAAAAAAAGTATTCATCAAAGACTTAAAAGCAATATTGCTCAAAGATAATTTATTCGACTTAATTCAATCATTTTTTGATTTGGAAACAGATTTACATGCAGCTACTGAGAAACTAGAAATTGAAACGACATTAATAAACTTCGATGAGTTTTATAAAAATCTCTCACCAGTATTGATGCGTGCACTGTTGGAAAATGCTAATCAGGCGAACAATGCACAGGCATTAGTAATGTCAATTAGAGAAGCTTTAAGAATTTCACTAGAAGAAGAGTTAGTTCAATTAGAAGATATAGAGATATCCGTATGAATCGAAAAGAGCTCATAGAAGTACTTATTAAAGACCGTAATCTCTCTTCGATGACGAAAAAGCAAGCAAACCAGTTTATCGATGTAATGTTAGAAACTATAAAAAGAACTGTAAAAAAAGGTGAAGACGTCACACTTGTAGGATTTGGTACTTTTACAAAATCTAGAAAAGCTTCACGATTAGGTGTAAATCCATCAACAGGTGAACGCATAAGAATACGAGCACGTGTTGTACCAAAATTTAAGCCTGGTAAACCTTGGAAAGACATTCTTTAGGAAATCAATCTAAATAAGTCCGGTAATACTTGCCGATGTCAAAGATTCAACTGTCAATAAAGCATACATAAGATGATGATATTGAGAAAAGTGGGAACATATTTCCTCTTTTCTCACTCATGACTTGAACCATTTTGCCTTCCTATGTATAATTTTTGACAGGTACCCAATAAACCATGGAAGGTAAATAAAGTGGCCGAAGAAAATAAGACAGCTGACCTAGACGCAAGTCCAGCATCTGGTAAAAATCCCCTTTTAGTCGTTTTAGTTGTAGTCAACACTCTTGCCGTTTGTGCAATTGGATTTTTTCAATTTCAAAATCATAAAAAATTAACAGCAGTCACAACTGCTGCAGATGTTATGCAACAATCTCTTGCAGGTGATGCTAGTCATTCGGGAGCAGCTGCAGGAGCAGAAGGTGGAGCTCCAGCGGCTGAAGGTGCTGTAAAAGAACCCGCTAAGGTTGATGGCTTAATGTATCCAATTGATCCATTCACCGCCAATTTAGCTCAAGGTGATGGACCTAAAAGATATATTCGTATTTCTTTAGTTTTAAAATTCTCAAAAGAAACTAAAAAAGAAGAAGTTGATGCTAGAAAGCCTCAAATTAGTGATGCAATCATTAGCATGCTTAATGCGAAAAAGCCGGAAGAGCTTTTGAAAAAAGAAGGCAAAGAATATCTGAAAGAAGAAATTAAGACATCGATTAATAATTTTTTAGTTGATGGTCACTTAGAAGATATATTTTATGTTGGTTTTCAAATCAACTAGCTAGCAGAAAAATGGCCCAACATGATGTTGAGCTACACACAAGCTTTAAGAATCCCAGGAGGGGAGAATTATGGCACAAGTTTTGAGTCAAGATGAAGTAGATGCATTATTAAACGCTGTAAATGACGGTGGAACAGATTCATTCTCAGGTGGTGGTGACAGTGGTTCAGCCGGTGCTACTGATGATGCAGATGAAAATATTCAAACCTATGACTTAACTAACCAAGATAGGGTAATTCGCGGAAGAATGCCTATTTTGGAAATCATTTACGAAAGATTCATCAGAAGCTTTCGAGTGTCTCTTTCAAACTCCTTGAGAAAAATTTCAACGATTTCTATTATCTCAACCGATCTTTTGAAGTTTGGAGAATTCGTCAATACTCTGCCAATACCTTCTTGTATGTGCATTATGCGATATAATGAATTGCGTGGACCTGCTCTTTTAGTTTTTGAATCAAAATTAGCTTACGCAATCATTGACTCCTACTTTGGAGGAACTGATCGTCCGTTCACAAAAATAGAAGGAAAAGAATTTACTCAAATTGAACTTTCTTTTATGAGAAAGATAATGGATATGGCCATTAACGATTTAGAAGAAGCCTGGGCGCCAGTTCATAGAATTGATGCTCAATACTTAAGAACAGAAATAAATCCACAGTTCGTTGGGGTTGTACCACCATCTGACGTTATTATTGCAACAACTCTTGAAGTGGAATTTGAATCAGCTTCAGGAACGATAATGATAGTTGTTCCTTATTCAACGATTGAACCAATTAAGCAAAAACTTTCTTCTAGCTTTCAAACTGATAATGAAATGGCCGATTCAATTTGGACACAGGCCATGAATGAACATATCAAAAATACAAAGGCGACAGTCGTCGTTAGACTTGGTGAAACAGAAATGACATTAGGGGATTTATTAACTCTAGAACCAGGGGATATTATTCCACTGGGACAGGATGCTTCAGGAGAAGTGACTGTTGCAATAGAGGGTGTAGATAAAATGAAATGCTTGATGGGAACATATAAAGGTTCTCGTGCAGTTCAGATCACACATGTGGATTCGCCAGTAAGTTATACTGGTGAAGAAGAAAATTAATTATTTTAAGAATACAGGAGACATCGTATGAATAAGGTTACAGTTGATAGAATGGCAGATTCAGTAAAAGCCGGGGACGACTCACTAAATAAGCTCAAGGTTCAGAACCTTGACTTTATTTTAGATATTCCATTGAAAGTTTCAGTTGAATTGGGACGCACGCAAATAATTGTTAAAGATCTTCTTCAACTAGGACAAGGTTCTGTTTTAGAGCTTGATAAATTAGCAGGTGAGCCTTTGGAGATTCTAGTAAATGGCAAGTTAGTTGCAAAAGGTGAAGTAGTTGTCGTAAACGAAAAATTTGGAATACGTTTAACTGATATTATAAGCCCGATAGAAAGAATCGAAACTCTGAAATAATTACAGTACTCATGGATTGAGGAGAAAGAAAGTGAAAATACCAGGTCTAATTTTATTAAGTGTACTAAGTTTTAATCTCTTTGCTTCTGATGTCACTATTAAGAGTGCGGAGCTCATTAATACTAAAAGCACAGAATCAGTTCTTTCTATAAAACATTTAGGAACTGTGAACGATAATCCGCTTATACAAATTCAAGATAAAAACTTGAAAGTAACTATTCCCAATTCGGGACTTGCTGGAAAAATTAATAAAAAAGTAAATGGTACTTCGATCAGCGCTTCAATGACTGATTCAGAGACAGTCTCTCTTAATTTAATGCTTCCCTATTCATTAGCGGGCAAAGAATCAGATGTGACTATCACTTTAAAAGAAGGAATGATTAATGTTCATTATCCTCGCTTAGAAAATACGAAAAAGGCAGTGGCCAAAGAAATTTCGAGATCTCCAAGCGTAAATGAGCAAGCTGTTATAATCGAAACAGCGGCAAATAATATTGAAGCAGAAAAATTAGATGAAAACTATTTAACTACATTAGTTAAGAACCAAGAAAAACTCGCAGAAGCCAAACACCCAGAAGCTAAAGCTGAAGCCAAAAAAGATTTAGAGACAAAGAAGCAGGTTGATACCGATAGAGTCAATCTGACTCAGGCCGGTGTCGCAAAGAATGTGACTCAGACTAAAACATCTGAAGAAGGTCTTAATAAGACTGAATCAGAAGGGCAATCTCGATTTTCAGTCACAGGATATATTGGCAAATTTGTTGCTTTCTTAAGTCTTATGATAGCTGGATTTTATGGAGTCCTTACACTCTTTAAAAAAGGCATTATAAAAAAAGGTAAATTAGGATTTTTAAATAGCACGAAGTTGGTAGAGGTCCTTAGCACTACACATATTGCTCCCAAGAGATCACTCATAATGGTAAAAGCCCATAAGCAAGTTTTTTTAATTTCCAGTTCAGAAACAGGTGTGCAATTTCTCTCAGAAATTAATGATGTAAATGGATTAATAAAAACTGGAGAGGAAGAAGTTACAGGTTTTAATTTTGATACCAACTTAAATACAGCAAATAAATCTGATAAACAATTTAGGTTAAAAGAAGAAGTTCGTAGTAATTATGATACAGATTATGTGATGGACTCGCTTGATGACATGCTTAACAATGACGTACCTGCAAAGTCGACAACTAATGCAGCAAAGGCCATTGAAAAAAATCCTGTAAAGGATCAAGTGAAATTTTCAGATCAAATAAAGACGAAAGTTAAAAATTTAAAACAACTTTAATAGGATTGGTGAGCATGGATGCTCGAATGAAATCAAGACTCTCAAAATTGGCACTTCTCATAGTGCCAATAATATTATTTATACTTCCTGCAATTTCATTTGCTCAAACTAGTCCAGCTGGAACGAATCTAGCATTACCGGGAATGGCCATTAATTTTGGGCAAGGTGCAAATCTTGTTGATTCAATCGAAATTTTACTTCTCTTCACAATTATTACACTTGCTCCTTCAATATTAATTCTTTGTACAAGTTTTACGAGAATTTTAATTGTTCTTTCTTTTATGAGACAAGCTATCGGTACGCAGAACATGCCACCGAACCAGCTCCTGGTAGGTTTTTCTTTATTTCTCTCATTGTTTGTCATGCAACCAACAGGAGAGAGAATTTATAACAAGGCCATCCAACCCTACATGGCAAAACAAATACCAACAACTGTTGCCATAGATGAAATTGTTCTTGGACTTCGTAGTTTCATGCAAAAACAAGTCAGAAAAGCCGACATTGGATTATTTTATGATGTGACGGGAAAAACTGCACCACAAACGGTTGATGACGTGCCAATTCACTATCTCATTCCAGCCTTTATTATCTCTGAATTAAAAACTGCTTTTCAAATTGGCTTTTTACTATATATCCCATTTCTCATTTTAGATATGGTGGTGGCTTCCGTACTTATGGCAATGGGGATGATGATGTTGCCTCCAGTTGTTGTCTCACTTCCTTTTAAACTTTTACTCTTTGTTTTGGTAGATGGATGGCAGCTAGTGACAGGATCAATTTTAAGGTCATTTAACCCGTAGGTAATTATGCAATTTGACTCGTACACAGACATCACTCATCAGGCCATTAAAGTGGCACTTATGATTTCAGCACCAATGTTAATTGGGGCCCTAGTTGTGGGTATTATCGTTTCATTGTTTCAAGCAGTAACCCAAATCAACGAGCAGACTCTGGCGTTTATTCCCAAAATTGTTGTCATTGTAGCTGCTTTAATGTTTTTTGGGCCATGGATGTCTGACTCATTAACAACTTTTACTAAAGATTTAATACTACAAATACCAAGTATTGTAGCAGAGAGATAAAATGCTTAGTATTCAAATTACAGACATGACTATGATTACAGCTTTCTGGTTGGCCTTCACCAGATGGACTGCGATTATTTTTCAATTGCCACTTTTTGAGAGTGTGGCCATTCCTGTCGTAGTTAAAGTGCTTACGACCCTAATGATCACCTTTGCATTTTTTCCGATGATTCAAGACCAAATTATCTTAGATATTAATTATGTAGGTGCAGAAAGTTTTTGGTATCTAACAATTTTTAATACCTTGGTCGGCTTAGTGATTGGATTTTTAGTTAAATCGATAATGAGTGTTTTTATTTCTACCGGGGCAATTATTACTCAGCAAATTGGTCTTAACGCTTTAAGCTTTTTTGATCCACAGGCAGGATCTCCAGTCGGTCCATTTGAAAAGTTAATTGAGTGGACAGTCTTGATGATGATTGTAACATCGGGAGCATTGCTGCCAATGTTTAAAGGAGTGATTTCATCATTTTCAACAATTCACGTCTATAATTTAGGTAAGCTTGCTCATTCAATAGATTTTTTTATGATCATGTTTAAATCTCTATTTATTTCAGCGATCATGCTTGCGACACCAATGATATTTATCAATTTAATTATCAATGCCGTGATGGGAATTATTTCCAGAGCAGTCCCTCAAATGAATATTATTGCAGTAAGTTTTGCGGTGAATATTGGTTTAGGATTATTAGTTTTCGTAGTTGGTTCTGATGAATTTTTTGCTACTTGCTTTAGAATATACACTGACAGGTTAGGTGATTGGTTCCAGTTAGTTTCATAGTTAATATTAGTGCGACAAGGAATGTAGCACTCAAAGGGCAGAAGAATGGCCGAAGAAATGGAAGACGGGGAAAAGACCGAAGAGCCGTCCCAACATAGGATTGACGAATTTAGAAACAAAGGGGATGTAGCCTCTTCTAGAGAACTCACGTCCGTTCTAGTTTTATCTGCATCGCTACTAACTTTATCTCTATCTTTAGTTTTTATTTTTGAACAACTCACTAGCTATGTTGAATGGCTTTATACTTTGGATATTGCGTCTGCCTTTACTCCAAAATCACTCAATACAATTACGACAAAAACGATGATTGTGGCTGCTAAGTGCTCTGCTCCTGTTTTATTTGCCGCACTTTGTGTAGGTGTTTTGGCCCAAGTTGCACAAATCGGAGTTCTCTATTCGCCAGATATTCTTGAGCTTAATTTTGATCGCGTAAATCCAATCAATGGAATAAAAAAATTATTTTCCAAGCAAGCACTTTTCGAAGCAGTCAAAGGTGTCTTTAAGTTTGTAGTCATCATAAGCGTTGTTTATGTTTACATGAAAGATGACATTGCGACTTACAATGGTTTTATGCATCTAGAAGTCACGCAAGCATTTTTACACGCAAAGGATCTGCTCGTTAAAATATCTTTTGCTTTAATCCTTGCACTTGGAATTGTTGCTCTTGTGGATTTTGCTTGGCAGAAATTTACTTATCGCCAGAAAATTATGCAAACGAAACAACAATTAAAACAAGAAAGCAAAGAGCAAGATGGTAATCCTGAAGTAAAACAAAGAATCAGACAAATTCAAAGAGAAATGTCTCGTAAGAGAATGATTAATGATGTGAAAACAGCCGATGTAATTGTAACGAATCCAACTCATATTAGTATTGTTTTAAAATATGATTCTGAAACGATGGTTTCTCCATTAATTATAGGTAAAGGGCAAGATCACTTGGCCATGAAAATTAGAGAAATCGCTCAAGAACACAATATCCCTATTGTAGAAAATGTGCTTTTAGCACGGACTTTATATAAAACTGTGAAAGTTGGTCAACCTGTTCCACGCAATATGTATAAAGCCGTCGCAGAAGTTTTGGCCTTTGTTTATAAATTAAAAAAGAAGCGTAAAGCACTAGCTTAAAGCTTAATAATGAGTAGGTTCTTATGAATGACATGTTAAAGAAGATGAAAATATTTAGCCAGGGATCAGACGTCCTTGCGGCTCTAGGTATTTTGATGATTCTTGTGGTTATGATTGTACCAGTACATCCATTTATTCTGGATTTACTTTTAGCTTTATCACTGGCAACAGCTGTAATGATTATGTTAGTTGCTCTTTATTCAAAAAAGCCTTTAGACTTTTCTACATTTCCTTCAGTACTTTTAATATCTACACTTTTTAGATTGGCACTAAACGTCGCTTCGACACGGAATATTTTGATTCGTGGCCCAAGTGACGGCACAGGTGCAGCTGGGGAATTAATTAAATCTTTTGGTGAGTTTGTTGTCGAAGGGAATTTTGTTGTAGGTATTATTGTTTTTATCATTTTAGTTATCATTAATTTTATGGTTGTAACTAAAGGTGCTGGTCGAGTCGCAGAAGTTGCAGCAAGATTTACTTTAGATGCAATGCCTGGAAAGCAAATGGCAATTGATGCTGATTTAAACGCTGGTCTAATTAATGATGTAGAAGCTAAAAGAAGACGTAAAGAAGTTGCAGAAGAAGCAGACTTCTACGGATCTATGGATGGTGCTTCGAAGTTCGTTCGTGGAGATGCTATTGCTGGAATCTTGATAACAGTTGTAAACATTATCGGCGGTATCATCATTGGAGTCGCCCAAAACGGAATGGATTTTGCGACAGCTGCTCAAACATTTACTCTTCTCACCGTGGGTGATGGTTTAGTTACTCAAATACCTGCACTTATTATTTCTACTGCTGCTGGTATCATTGTTACAAGAAGCGGAAATGACGAAAATATTGGTACTCAAGTAACGAGACAATTTAAAGTCCACCCAAAAGCGATTTATATAGCAGCGGGTGTCTTAGTTTTCTTTGGACTTATTCCGGGTCTTCCAAAGCTTCCATTTTTCATGATGGGTGGAGCCTTAGCTTATGTTGCATTTAGAATTGAGAAGTCTAATACACAAGATGAAGTTGATGAAAAAGCAAAAGCAGTAGACGTTACTAAAAAAGCAAATCCACAAAATCTTGAAGAATTACTCAATATGGAACTAGTAGAGCTAGAAGTTGGTTACGGATTAGTTCATTTAGTTGATACAGAACAAAATGGTGACTTGCTTGAAAGAATTACACACATGCGCAAGATATTTGCGCTTGATTGGGGAGTTATCATTCCCTCGGTGAAAATTAAAGATAACTTAGAATTAAAGCCAGGTGGATACTCTGTAAAAATTAAAGGGGTGCAAGTTGCTAAGGGAGAGTTAATGTCTGATTACTTCTTGGCCATGGACCCTGGAACAGTTATAGAGAAAATGGATGGGGTTGAAACGACTGAGCCCGTTTTCGGCTTACAAGCGGTTTGGATTTCTGAAGACCAAAAAGAAGATGCTCAGTACAATGGTTACACCGTAGTTGATTGCTCAACTATTGTTGCGACTCATTTAACTGAAATTCTTAAATCAAATCTTCACGAGCTTTTTGGACGACAAGAATTAGTACGTGTATTGGACAATTTTAAAGAGACTAATCCAAAATTAGTCAACGATTTAATTCCAGACATTGTTAATCTCGGGGTCGTTTTAAGAGTCATGAAAAATTTACTTCGCGAGAGTGTGTCGGTGCGAGATCTACGTACAATTTTAGAGACATTATCGGAGTATGGAGCTACAATTAAAGATACGGAAGCCTTGACTGAGTACTCACGTCAAGCGCTTTATAGAACCATTACTGATAAGATAAGAAGTGATTCAGGAGATATTCCCTTGTTTACTTTAGATCGAAATATTGAAGAGTCTATAGCTCAAAATATTATTCAGACTGATCAAGGACATCAATTGTCACTTGATCCGAAAGTCACTCAAATTATACTTGCTTCGCTCAACGAAAAAATTGAAGAAGCAACAAATATGGGTGAGAAGATGGTTGTACTTTGCTCACCTGTTATTCGCTCACACTTTAAGCGTTTGACAGAGAAATTTATCCCTAACCTTGTGGTAGTAAGCCACAATGAATTAAGCCCAGATGCTAATATCAGATCACTAGGAACGGTGAGGTTATAATAAATGTACGTTAGAAAATTTGAAGCAGACTCAATTGAAGAAGCTCTTAAAGACATTAAACGCGAACTCGGCCCTGATGCCGTTATTTTAAAAACAATAACGAATAAAGGACTAAAAGGCGCATTCAAAAAGAAAAAGATTGAAATCACCGCAGCGATTTCTGAAAAAAATTATGTCAGAAAGGCTCAAGTCGATACAGTTCTAAATGAAAATCAAAAAGATGAATTTTATAGTGGTAGTGCAAGTTATATTGCAAATATGATCGATCAGCACGATCTATCTCAGGAGAAGAGGACTGTCCAAATGAATAATCAAAACTCAAAAAGCAGTTCTGGCTATGGTAGTGCCGGGCTTAACCGTCCAGTTAGTTCAACGAAAGGGATCGCATCCCAAATCAAAGAAGGTCTCGATGATTTTTTAAGTCTTGGTGAAAAAGAAGAGAGAACAAGTTCAAAAAATCATTCTAGAGAATTTAATTTTGATGATGAAATTGAATCATCTAGACCAGTGCAAGCTACACCAAGAGTGAATTCACAAAATCAACCGAGGCAACAAGCTCAGCCAATTCCAACTCCTATAATGGCGCCGGTAAGAAATGCACAATATGATGAACTTTTTGATAAACAAAAATATAAAATTGATGAATTAGAAAAAAAATTATTTGAGCTAACTAAAAGTGTAGAAAGAGTAAGTAAAAAAGAAGCAATTGGTATCTATCAAATGAGAACTACTCTCAGAAGTTTAGATATTAGTGAAGGATATATTCAACAACTCATCAAAAAAAGTCTTTTTGAGTTGACTGACACAGATGTTGAAAATGCCGATGTTGTTTTTGAATTTGCCCTTCGAGAAATGATGAACACTGTAAGCACGGCTATGCCTTTATTTTCTTCTACAGAAGCTAGTAAATCTCCGGCAATAACTGTTTTTGTTTCAGAAACATCCTGTGGGCAGACTTCAATGGTTCAAAAAATAGCTGCTATGAAACCTGATTCTGTCGTCCTGAAAAATAATTTATCAACCATACATCCAAAGACAGATGCGAAACCACCTTTTGCAGAAAAAATATTTGGCATACATGTTGTTAAAACGAATTCAATTGCTGAGATGGTTTCAGAGTGCAGGAAAGCACTTGAGAGCGGCAAGTCAGTCTTTATAGATTATAAGTGCATTGATGCAGAAGCTAACGAAACAAAGAAATTTATTGATGGTTTAAGAAGAGCATTTTCGAAAGTGGAAGTATTGATCACACTATCGGCAATTCACTCCGAGTTATACAATAGAAAAGTTCTTGGAAGTTATCGCAGACTTTCAGATGGTGTTGTTGTTTCACATTTAGATGCGTGCTTGAATTTTGGATCGCTCTTTAACATCACACAAGATATTAAAGATCTTCCATACAAGTTTTTTGGAACAGGGGAAGTTTGTCCAGACGACTTAGAATCAGCGAGTGCGGAAAGGTTAATGGCCGGTATTTTTAAGTTTTCATAATTGTGAAGCGATAATAATAAGTAAATACCATGAAGGAATTTACTTCGATTTAAAAAACCTAAGGGGAGACAGGACGTCCATGCTTAGCTTAAAAAAAACCAATCCAACTGATTGGCTTGTATCTCAAAATAAATATCACTCAAAAAAGACGAATCTCAAGGCCAAGACAATTTCCGTAACGGCCGGTAAGGGTGGAGTTGGAAAAACTTCAGTCGCCGTCAAAATGGCCAAAGTCTTATCGGACTCAGGCTACAAGGTCCTGCTGCTTGATTGCGACACGAATCTCTCAAATACAGTGGTAAAGCTTGGACTACCCATTACAAATTATTTCTATGATCTTATATCAGCGCAAAAAGATTTTGATGAGTGCCTACATAAAGATGGAAGACTTCATATCCTCGCTGGATGTAATGGAAGCATTGATCTATTTAAGAAAAGTTTAGAGATTGATAGAGTTATAATTGATATACTTGTTAATCACGAAAAAGATTATGACTATATTATTTTGGATTGCCCTGCAGGAATTACAAAAGAAACATTAACACTTAATGCCTATAGTGATTACCGATTTGTCATCGTAACTCCAGACAAGTCTTCAGTAACTGATTCTTATTCATTAATTAAGATACTCAATAAAGAGTTTGGAGTTAATGAAAATCACCTCCTGATTAATAAAACTTCATCAGACGCTCAATACCAACGGATGATTAAAACACTCAGTGAAACAGTCGAAACATTTTTAAAATGTCGATTACACATACTTGGGAGAATATCAAAAGAAGAATTACCCGATGATCAATTTGATAGGGTACTGCTTCACCAGGAAAATAATTCCCTCCATAAGAATTTCGTGAATATAATTAAAAAATTTACCGATGAGATAGAGTGCAATTCGACAGTGCAGACAATGCATTACGAAGGGCATAATGAACAAGACGTTCGTTTAACGGTTTAAGTAAGGGAGCACTTTTAATGTCAACTCTATCAAAAAAATTAAAAAATCTTAAAGACTATCGCTCGACAGTTGAACCAAAAGTAAAAGATGAAATTATTGTAGAATACGCTCCACTAGTTAAATATATTGCACAAAAAATTGCTTCGCGATTACCATCCAATATTGAGTTAGATGACTTGATTTCTTGCGGTGTTATTGGCCTGATGGATGCTATTGAGAAATTTGATCCTTCTAGAGACAATAAGTTTAAAACTTATGCAGAGTTTCGTATTAGAGGTGCCATACTAGACGAATTACGTGCACAAGACTGGGTCCCTCGTTCAATTCGCGAAAAAGCAAAAACAGTTGAGAGAGCCTACTCTAAACTGGAAGCAAATCTTGGCAGACCTGCCACTGATGAAGAGATGTGTTCAGAGCTGGGAATGAATCAAGAAGAATTTCATGACCTATTAAATAAAGCGAAATCTATTTCACTTTTAAATATCGATGACTCTGCTAGCTTCAATAAAGGCGATAAAAAATTAATTTCAGAAGTAATGGAAGATCACAAGGCTTTAAATCCTTACACAACTGTTTCTCAAAAAGACTCTAGAGAAAAAATTAAAGAAGGAATCATGACATTGCCGGAAAAGCAAAGATTGGTGCTTTCACTCTATTATTATGAAGATTTAAATTTAAAAGAAATAGGTCAGGTACTTGATGTGACTGAGTCAAGAGTATCTCAACTACATACACAAGCAATCATTAAGCTTAAAGCTAAGTTAAGAGTTCTATTCGACTCTTCTGAGGATTTAGCTGGATAAAAAATGGCAGAAAAAATATCATCGCTAAATTATCAACTAGATTTTGAAAAAAGTTTAGATGCTCTAGATGATATTCAGATGCTTTCTGAATTTTCGATCTCACCACTGGTCAGTAATGCCTATTTTTACCTCTCAGAAATGAAGAGAAAGGCAGACAATCTTGCCAATGGAAAAATACCCAATAGTTCTGCCGTTGCTGGCGTATTAGATGAAAAAATTACAATGATAATGAGTGAGTTTTTTGGAAACAAAGCCAGGTTTAAAAGTTATAATCTTTTTAAGTCGTCTGATGGGCTTGATTTAAAAAAATGGAATCTTGTTTTTGAAACAATCCCAGAAATCTTATCTGTAGTAACCTTGTTCAATTATCATGGTAATGTCGATATTCGCTTTGATGAAAGCCGACTAATTGTCTCTGGATTAATTCTTGAAGACGGCAATATGGAAGTCAATAGAAAGCTCATTTATGTCATAACGAGAAGACTTTTAAGAGCAAAAGTTCTACTTACTTTTAATCTTGAAAAGACAGCTAGAACAGGCTTATTTAAGTTGGACTTAAAGGCAGATCTTTCCCATGATGAGTCTTTAAGTTATCGAGTCTTATTTAAAGTTAATACAACTGAACAATACTTAGTTGGATTTAGTAATATTTTTTATCGTTATAGATCTAATCTTGATTATATTATGCTATTAGATTCTCATAACGTTGTTGAGATAAATAATGATCTTTCTATTAAACACTATGTAGGATTACCCGATCTAACTCGTATAGAATCGGCTAATAAAGAAATTTTGCACTTTCCCTTTATATTTCGTCCACTTTCAATCATACTACCAATGAAAGGTAATCTAGTAACGGAAGCCTTTTCACGCAGTCTGGATGACGAAAACAAGAGAAAACAGGATGTTTCTAAATTCTTTCGCACAATTGATTTTTTCTCACTTTTTAATCTCTAATTCTTATGGTTCCCAGGAGTAGCTATGCGCTTTACGCACGGAAAAGTAATACATTTATACTATTTCACAGCACTCATTGCGATTACTGCAATGTTCGCTTATGGAATTAAATACTATTGGGAAATCGGACTTCTTAATATTGATTACGTGAGCACACTTTATGATGGGACTAGTAAGGTTAAAGCAGTTAAAGAGAGAAATGACCTAGAGGAGATAAAAAAATTTATTGATGGAGATAGAATAAAAGAAGCAAATAAATTATTTACTAGATTAGAAACAGATATTAAAGAACTTAAAGCGATAAAAGGAATTGACGAAAAAAGTTTATTTGATGAAAAGATGAGAGTCGTGAAGCAGTCTCTCGTAGCCTTTCAATCGTCTCCAGAGTTGTCGTCTATTATAAATAGTTTAAATTCAAAAGTTTCAGTTTTCGAAGAATTTGTAGTTGAAAAACAATGGCCAACAATTAGTAAAATGACTACAAATTTAAGATTGAAATTATCGCCGAGCAGGTTAATGACTGGTGGAATGTATAATTTTGAAAGGACTCAAAATTTAGTATTATCAGTCAATAATGACCTAGAGGCCATTACTAACTTTACCGAATCATCTGGACTTCAGCCAGATATAAAAAGTGCAATAGTTAATAGAATGAAAAGTATGAAGTCAGAAGCACTAGCTTTAGGTACTTATGTGGATTCACATACTAAGTTTAACAGAGAATATAAAGAATTTTCAGATGGATTTAATTCTTGGTTCAGACAAGTCGAGCCTGAAATTGCATTTAAAAAAATACAATTTGAAAAAAGCTCTCAAACTATTTTTTACTCTCTGATTATTGCCTTTTCGGTTTTGGCTGCATTCATCGTTCTCGGAGTGGTTATTAATAGCTACTCATCAAGGTATTCAATTAATAAAACTGAAAAATTGGTTATTGATACAATTAAAGATGGACTACTTCCGGTAGAATCAAAAAAAATAGAAAATTTTTCACCTTCGTTTATGGTTGAGTTCGACAAATATCGCGACTATGCCCATAAAAGAATGGCCTTTGGTTCAATATTTCAAGAAGCGATGCCATTTGCTTCGATTCTTCTTGATTCCAATTTAAATATGGTCTGGGGAAATTCTCATTTTTATGAGCAGTGGCAATTACAAAATTTTAAAGAAGATGACGAATCTTTAAGTTGGGATTTTTTACAACGTTTTACAGACTTAGAAGACAATAGTGCAATTTTAAGTGCTCTGAGAATGAGCGCTCCAGGTGTTTATAAGCTTCAAGTTAAATCAAATACCATGGCAGAAGCAATCCCTTATGAAATGTTTGTTTCTCCTGTAGATTATGCAAATCAAAAACGTATTATGGTTATCTTTTATCCAATGAGCGAATCTGAAAAATTAGTACAGTCACAAAAGATCGCCATAACGAATCCGCTTTTGAAAACAATTGAATTACATCTAGATGAAGCAATGAATACTGAAAATTATAATGAATTACGAATAGTATCAGACAAAGTGGGAGTGGGAGATTTATTTTCAAAAATAAATCAGTATGTTGAAAAAAACGAGAGAACAAGAGATGAGTTAAATAGTGAAATTGAAATTCTGTTGTCAAAAACTAATGAACATCGAGCTTTGACAAACGACATGCGAAAATCACTGGTTTCTTCATTTGAAACACAAAAAGCTTCAATTGAAAAATACACTCAATTCAAATCATCTGTTTCATTGATACTAGATTCACGTGAACTTCTTGAAGAACAATTTAAGTTTGCATTAAATTCTTCGAGAGAAATGATGAAAGATCAAACGAAAATTTTTACAGCAGCTGAAAAAGCTGAAAAAAATGTGGATGAATATATAAAGAGTCTTAAAACGATTACAGTTCTCAAAGGTGATTTTAAAGAGTTAAAAAATAATGTAGATGATTTTAAATCAAAAATTATCCAGACTTTAGACCAATTGCTCATTTTTCAAAGTCATGAAAACGACACACAAAGGATAGAGCAATTTTTAGGAAAAATAAAAATTGAAATGAAGGGATTTGAAAAAGTTCTTCAAAGTTTTAATGAAGTTGTTACGCAACTTGATGTTACCGTCACTAAAGTTGACATGATGGTTGAATCAAGAGAAAGGATTGATCTGGATAGCGTAAGATATAGAATAGAAAATATAAAAAATAATTTAGAAAATATTCAGTTTTCAGCCTCTAAAATATCTCAATCAGCTCATTCAAAAGATGAAGAGATGATTAATTCACTTAAGTCATTAGTGATAAATCTAAAAACTGAAATGAAAAGAATTAATGAGATGTGTAAATTAACTGGTATGAATCAAGAGCACTTAGAGGTGATTACTAGTAATAATCAATCAGCTTAAAGATGCTTAATTTAGTTTTATTTTATTATATTGATTAATCTTTAAATCAAGATAACTTCGCTTGAGAGATTTTAATCCACACCACTCGAGTGAGATTTTTTCGATAGTATTGTTTTTTCCAATACCAAAATGTACTCGCTGGTCATGTTGAGCTGAAAATCCATTTACGAGTGTTGTTTGTGTGTAATATTTTTTTTGCTTTTTTACATCTTTTAATTCACTTACTACAAGTGAAATCTTAGTGCCTATGCCCATTCGATTGCATTTTGTACTGAGTGATTCAAGTTCTAAGCCTAACCAGTTTTGTTCATGATCGATTTCATTAATTTGAACATTCTTAAATACTAAAGGATCTCTATAAAGAGAACTCGATATTAAATCAATTCGACCATCGTTATCGAAGTCGGCAGCCGCCATTCCTCTCCAGTTTCCAATTTGATCCATCCCAACGTAGGGAGCAACGTCGATAAACTGAGGACGATTCGTTGTCCCACGATTCAAGTAAAGTCTATTTTTTTCTTTACCGTGTATACAAGTTCCCCTTATGTCACCCCAATTATTTATGTACTTATGGACCTCGGGACTAGAGCGAGCAATTTTCTCATTGATGTACCAATAGTCAGGACACTTATCAAATTTTTTATCGTAACTATCATCGACCATGCCATTGGCCTGCGCTAGATCAATCCAGCCGTCATTGTTGAAATCCGCTGCAGCAGCCCCCCAACCAAATCTATTTTCGTTTAAGGCTCCAGCATAAGAAGCTTGGTCTTTAATTTCAGGATAGCGAGGATTGCTACTTGGATAGAAATAAAAAAGCAGATTCCCTTCTGCTTGAAGTTGGTGGTGAACATTCGAGATATGAACATCTGACATTCCATTGTTGTCAAAGTCAGCCACTGTCGCATTCATTCCTTTATAAGTGTCTTTTCCTATTTCTCCAAAGTAGTTTCCATGAAATCTCTCAAAGCTAAGGCCATTTCGATTGTAGTAAAAATCATCTGAACCAAAGTCATTTGCAATATATAGATCAGTATAGCCATCTTGATTGAAATCTGTGGTGGCTATGGCCATTGACCATTTAGATTCTGGTATTCCAATAGTCTTAGAATCTTGAAGATCGAATTGATGGCTCGAGTTTTGAAGATGAAGGTCATTGACACCACCATTTTCGGCTTTATGCCAGCTCTCATGCATAAAGTTAAATGGTCTCTTGTCGCCTATATATTCTGCCTTTGGAAGCTCAAATAAATTGAGAGTAGTGGCCTGGGAATAATTTGGTAAATGGGTAGCGATTGTATTGCCTATTATAAGATCGAGTAAGCCATCTTGGTTGAAATCAAAAAAATTGGCAGTTGCAGAATTTGTAAAACGATTCAGCTTTAAATCATTGGTCACATTAATAAAATTTAAAATACCTGTTTCACTCAACTGATTTTTAAACATCCGTGAAGATCCTTCTGATCCAAAGGCATAAGTAACAAATAGATCTAGATCTCCATCATTATCATAATCTACAAACATCGCATTAGAAGGGATGCCAAAAGTTTTTATGTCAGAAGCCCAAAGTGAAAGTTCAGTTGAGGGATAGCGTTCAAAATTAAATTCACCACGGTTTAAAAATAAAGAATTTCTATCTTCTGGACTCTTGTGAGCACTTGTAAAAAAGACATCAAGAAGTCCGTCCTTGTTGACATCTCCGACAGCTACTCCATCTGTAATGGCCAGAATCCATTTCCCCATATGTTGAACTCTTGGATCTACCAAATCCAAAATTTCACCTTTTTTAAAAGTCATTTTTGTTTTATCAACTGATTGAAGAACTAGTGTGAAACCAATATCTGGTCTCTTGAGCGCATCTTTTGCCAAAACTTGATAAGAAAAATATCCTCCAAAACCTAAACTTAAAATTGTGAAAAACCTTAAATAATAGCCACTTTGAAAAAAACGAGAGAAGAAATAATTTTTTAAGCCAAGTAATTTTGCTTCTTGTAAATGAAACCAAGTTAATCTAATCGTTCCAAGAGTGAGGGCAGCATAGAAAAAAGTGTGATAACTGGAAAATAAATGAAATATAAGATCTAAAAGAGCTAATGAAACTCCCACTATTATTTGCTGGTTTTTATCATTTGGACTCGTCATGGGGTCAGTGATCATGAAAAAAGTGAACAGAAAGAAAGAAGGGGAAGTGATCGTTCCAAAAAAAAGTGTATTAAATGGCAAGTAGTGCTTTATAAGAATAGATCTAAGTAAAATCTGCAGGGTAAAAACTACTAAAAATGAGCCAACTAGCCACCCACGATTGATTTTTGGCATAAAAAAGAGAAGTGCAGACATTACAATCACAATGGCCATTGAACCTAAGCCGTTCCATTGGTAAGCGGGAGAAGAGGAAATGAAGTCACTCGCCAATAAAAGTGACATTGCCACTCCCATCATTGCAGGGTTATATGTGTGTCTTCCTTTGAAATTAAAAAAGAATTTAGATGAAATTGCAAAAAAAATTGGAACAATTGGAAAAAGTAGACTGTGGCCATAGTTAACGAGTATGCAAAGTCCCAAACTAGAGGTTACTGCACTAATGGGAAAATAGAGTTTTTTATTGAAAATTAAGTCGTAAAAAATATGAAGTAAAATTCCTATCGTTACAGTCAAAGCTATTTGGCTAAAACTTCTGTTGAAACCTAACACTAAAATGCCCAGAATGTTGTAGCTAAAGAGAATTAAGGGGACAGTGTAGCGAGCGTCAATTTTAAAATAGTATGTTTTTAGGGTTGCTGCGAGTGAAGTCATATGGGAAATTACATCAAAAACAAATCTCTTTGTAAAATAATGTTTAGTTGTTTACGAACCTTTTTCGGATTACATAGAATAGACAAATGAAAAAAAAGCTGATCCCAAAAACTATTAAGATTCAATCGCTTAAAAGCAATCAAGTCGATGAAATGTTCAAGCTTTTTGAAATTTTTTATGAAAATGTCTCCTTTGACCGATTTAAAGTTGATTTATCAGCTAAGACTAAAGTCATTATTTTGCTCGATAAAGAAAAAAAGATACAGGGATTCTCTACTTTTTATGATTTTGATTTTTTTCATCATAAAAAAGATATTAGAGTCCTGTTTTCCGGAGACACGATTATCGCACCTGATTACTGGGGTACTTCGGCCCTTACAATGGAATTTTTAAAGAATATGATATTACTGAAACTAAAATATCCATTCAGACCAGTCTGGTGGTTTTTAATTTCTAAAGGCTATAAAACTTACCTCCTTTTGGCCAATAATTTTCTCGAGTACTACCCACGTTTTGACCGAGGCACACCGGGAGAGCACCAAGAATTGATTGCTTCACTTTCTGAAAAATTTTATCCGGGAAAGTTTAATTCTCATACTGGGGTAATTGAATTTGAAGCCAATGAGCACGAACATCTAAAAGAATCGATTGCTCCTATTACGAACGAACTCATGGAAAAATATCCCAAAATTAAATTTTTTAACTTTCAAAATCCTGGCTGGAGAAAGGGTGATGAACTTGCCTGCATTGGAGAGGTAGATCCATTGCTGGGAGTAATTCATCCTTTTAAAATATTAAAAAAATTATTGAAAATTAATAAATAAGTTTATGATTCAAAACCTAGCTCATTTTATAATTCAAGTACTGACCCAAAAAAATTACCACAAATTTCAATATGCACTTAAATATCCGTTTGAGGTTCAGTTAGAAATTTTAAAAAAGATTACAAAAATTGATAACTATAATGATTTTGTTAATAAATATAAGACTGCAACTTATAAAGATTTTGAATTATCTATCTTAAATGATCGATTAAATTATCCTAGAAAACATTATGTTCCGACGAGTGGATCGACTCATACAGTGAAATGGATACCTTACACTAAAGAATTTAAAGCAGAGTTGTGGAATGCTTCATCAGCTTGGATTCATGATCTCTATTTACGCTATCCTGCGATTAAGCATGGAACACACTATTGGTCATTGTCTTGGTTACCAGAAAAAATGCGCAAGTCTCGGCATAATGATGACTTGGATTTCTTTGAAGGAATTGAAAAATATTTTTTAAAACTTACGATGACAGTCGGTTCAGAGGTCTTAGAGGTTCCTTCATTAAGTACTTCTATGAATCTTACACTTCTTCAAATGATCAATAGAAAGGTTTCACTCATCTCAGTCTGGAGTCCAACTTTTCTTTTGGAATTGTTGGGGAAAGTTTTCAACGACAAAGAATTTTTTTTAAATCAGATTCAATGTCCAATAAAAAAGCAAGCTCTCGTTCAAATGAAGTGTTGGACACCAGAGTTAACGAGACTTTTTTTTCCTCAATTAAACCTTATTAGTTGTTGGTCTTCTTCGAGCTCTAGGCAGTATTCCGAGAAGTTAGAATTGATTTTTCCTCAAGTGAAGTTTGAACATAAGGGACTATGGGCAACCGAAGGCGTGGTGACAATTCCTTTTCAGGGGCGTTTTCCTTTGGCGATAAATTCGCATTTTTATGAATTTAAATGTGTTGAAACTCAAAATATATTTCCTTCATGGATGCTGGTAGAGGGCATGAAAGTTGTTCCTCTGATAACGACAGGATCACAACTTATACGTTATCAAATTAACGATCTTTTGATCGTTACAGGCTTTCTTGAAAAAACTCCCTGTTTTAATTTTTTAGGTCGTTTGAACACGACTGACTTAGTGGGAGAAAAAATTTCAACTGATTTAGTTGTACAATTATTACATCAAGTTGAAGAAAATTTTCAATGTAAGCCAATTAGTTTATTGGCCATTGAGTCATCTAAACCACACTACTGCTTATTAATTGAAGGAAGTAATGATTTGATACTTAGTGATGAGATTTCTCAATTTGTAGAAAAAATTCTGAGTCAACATTTTCACTACAAACTTGCTCGTGAGCTAGGTCAATTATCAATAGTTGAAGTAAGAATTGAACAGAATGCATATTTAAAATATATCGACATAAGACAAAGCATGGGTGTGGTTAAAGGAAATGTGAAAATTGAGCCACTTATCTTAGTTCGACTGGAGTGTGAAAATGAGATCTTTTGACGATAATAGCTCTCTTCGAGAGCGAGACGGTGATTTAATCAATCATTGGTATATAGCCTGTTTATCTAAAGAACTTGGCCATAAAAAACCATTAGGAACGATTTTATATGATACAAAAATCGTCCTTTATCGTGATGAAAGTTCTCATGTAACTTGCCTATTAGATAAATGTCTTCATCGTCATTCAGAATTATCATTAGGTGATGTAATTAAGGGAGAGCTGCATTGTCCATATCATGGTTGGACCTATGGAAGAGGTGGGGTCGTTACACATGTTCCCTCCGAGGGGGAAAAAAGTCCACCAGGAAAGCGTTGTCAAAAATCTTTTCCAGTGATTGAAAGAGATGGTGTTATTTGGGTGTTTTTAGGTGATTCTAAAAAAGCTGAAATGAATAAGCCTTGGATTTTTCCTTCGATCAGGGATAAAGGCTGGAGTCATTATTTCATGGTGACAGATTTCAATAATGAAGTAACGAACCTCGTAGAGAATTTTATGGATGTTCCACATACCGTTTATGTTCACAAAGGATGGTTCCGAAACAAATCGTTAAAAAAAGTTCCTATCACTGTTGAAACAAAATCAGGTGGTGTTCATGTAACTTATCATCAGAAAAAAGATAACATTGGCGTTTTTATTAAGCCGCTACTTAATCCAATGAATGAACCGATGGTGCATACAGATCATTTTATATTCCCAAATACAACACGAGTTGATTATAAATTTGGCAAAAATTTTAAATACATAATTAATTCTTCATGCACTCCTGTTTCCACAATGAAAACACGTGTCTATACTCTGATAGCTTATAAAATTCCGGTGCTTGGATATTTTTTACGTCCCTTTATACACTTCTACACTCGACAAGTGATTAATCAAGATGTTTGGATCATGGATGTTCAAGGTAGAAATTTAAATCCTGAAATATTGTCAACATTCCAATCTACTCCCGCCGACGAACCTCATTTGCATATTGAACGAGTGCGTTCTGTAGGAATTAAAAATAGTGATGATGTTTATAGCTTAGAAAAAAAATCTGAATTAATTATTTGGATTTAGTCTTTTTTGTTTTTGCAATAAGTCCATTTAAAATCCATACATCTCCTATGAACATAAAGCTTATTCCGACAACCATGAGAAGGGCTAAGATTCGTGGAGTCTCAAAATAGGAAAGGAAGAGTGTTGACGAAAGTAGCAACATAAGAATAAAGTTTTCAGTGCTTGCTTCACCTATTTCATGAACTGAACTATTTAAAGAATTTTTTCGAAGCAATAAGAATTGAATTGCATTATCACCGGCGAGACCGATTAAGACTGATAATGCCACACAAGTAACAACATTTATTTTAAATTGAAAAATAACAACGAACATGAGAAGCATGAACGAAGCCCATAGAGTTGAAGCGATTACTGGAATAATATGTTTCTTGCTAATTGCATAAACCAAAAAAATAATGAGTAAGATAATAGATAAAAAACCAGAAATGGCAGACTCATAAAGGGTTTGTAAGATTCCTAGAGCATAATCTTTAGAAACGATGACTTCTGATTTTACTGAACAGTTAATTGAGCATATCTGATTTAAATTTCTTACAATCAAAGGAATGTCCTTTGTATCATACGATTTTATTGAAACAATAATTCTTTTAGTTTCATTTGAAAAAAATAATTTCCCCAGGTCAGTTCTTTGAAAATCTTCTTTTAGAATTGTGTGAAGGAAGTTTGGCAGTCTAGATATTTCGCTTTCAAGGTCTTCTTCTGAGAACACATGAGTAACGTAAGGATCTAATGTAATTTTTTTAACAATTTTTTCAACATTAAAATTTTTATCGTTAAAGACTATACTAAGTTCTCCTTCTGACTGCCTAGTCTTTTGAAAATGTTGCCGAAATTTTGATATTGGATGAGAGCTATCAAACATATCAAAAGGGCTGTAGTTCAAATTTGCTTTGTCATAGAGAAATATGATGATTAAGGGGATAAGGGCAAGTAGGATAGATATTTTTTTAGCAGGTGTGTATGAGATTAAATTCTTTGGAACTAATCTTTTAGGAATAGGATGATTTTTAATTAGTTCTTTCGCCCATCTGAATTGATTGACAAAAACTGGCATAATTATAAAAATGGCCAGCCATTCTAGCATTGCTCCTGTTGCGGTCCAGATGGCAAAGTGAACAATACTGGGATTATTGGAAACGGCCAGTGAGCCAAATCCAATTGCTGTTGTCAGTGAAGTAAGGAAACTCGGGAGTAATAATTTTTTAATGGCGTTGTTAAAAGGAATTTTTTGCTTAAATACTAAAAAACTTAGCATAATATAATCTTCAAGTGCTGAGACAGTTAGCATTAAAAAAATACATGAACTTAACGGATCAATCATGTGACCGTTTATGGCCATTCCTGCTTTTACAAAACTATGAATTATGAAAATAATAGACAATAGGGCAAATGCTCCAAGGAAAGATCGATAAAATATGTAATAGCCGCTGAATAAAAGAATACTGGCAAAAATATTAAGTATTTGAGTTCTTTCAATTCCTTTTAGTACTGAAGATTGAAAAAATAAAGTACCGCCAGGTATGATTTCAAACGGAAGATTTTTTTTAGCGTTTTCAATAATTGAATCAATCTCTTTATAGTCATAAATACCATGTCTGAAAATCTTCTCAGAGGGTTCTATGTCAAAATGAATAATAAGGTCATTCAAATCTTTTGTACTAAAGAGTGGAGTTAGTGGATGGTTGGCGAGTTTTAATAAATCGACTTTTTTTTCACAGGGTGAATCAATCAGTAGCGGATAAAAAAGTCTTCCCTCTTGATAGTCAATTTTTCTTAAACTAAAAAGACTACTTATTCCTGCAATTGCTTGATTTTGATTAACTTCTTTTCGAAGCCAGTTTTGAATTATGCAGTAATCATCTGAAGTAAATTGAGAATTTTTATTCACAATCAAAGTTAGTTTATCCTCGAATTGATATTCTTTTTTTAGTTCCTGCATTTCTTTAAAAGAATTGAGCCTTTGATCACTAAAATCCTCCGTTCGAACGGCAATTTTTGTCTGTTTTCCAAAATAAACTGAGAGTGTAAAAAGAGAAAAAGTGATGAGTAAAACAGGAATTTTAAAACGATTAAATAACTTATAAAGTGTATATAGGTAAAAATGCACGAACCTTAAAATTCGTTTGGGATAATTATTAGACTTTACTGGACTGTGCTTGTCGGTCATTTTAAAAAATCGTTTAAAATAAATGTCATTTACGTTATGATGTTAACTGATTTTCATAGAGGAGGCGATTAATGTCTATACGTATTTTAATTTTAGGTCTTTGTTTATTTCAAGCGAGTGTCGCCTATTCTAAACCCAAGACAAATATTCTTGTTAAGTCACCTTTTAAAGCTGAAAAATTTAATTTTCCAGCATGGAGTGAAGATGATGCCATCATGAAAATGAAGGCGTCTGAAAAAAAGAGAAAGCCTGCTAATTCAGCGATGATTGATGATTCTATGATGTCTAAAGAACTCAAAGCGATTCAAGTAAGGATTCATGCCGTTCAAAGCTCTGAAGGTATGGAAACACTTCTCACTGAGCTAGATAAGAATTATGAAAATTATCCAACAGATGTAAAGTTTTATATTACTCAGATAATGCCGATTCGTGCTTTTAGAGGATTATTTTATCGCCTTAAGCCGCTTTTTGATGGCAAATCTAACTTTGTACATTCTCAAATTTTAACAACAGCAAAGTCAATGGCCACACGAGTGCAATTATACTTACCTTATGATTATGCAGAAGCAGGCTTTGAGTATATTTCTACACCTTTTATGAATTCAACTGGAAAGATGGTAGAGAGTTTTGAAACAGAAGAAGATTTACAAGTTTGGATGGTTAATGAATTACTTCCTTTGGTGAATACTGGAATTGCACGCTTAGAAAAACTTAATTTAGTAGAGCCAGTTATTTGGGATCAAAAAATGGTTTTTGGTCCAAAATCATTTGGAGATGGAATCAATCGTTTTAAATTAATTGGAGAATTTGAAAAAAACCTTTCTCTATCTGGTCTATATAATTCAGTCGCTGCGATTGCGACATCGAGAGCTTACAGTGTAGAAAATGCGATTGGACTCTACAAAGAAGTAGGGTTTCTTTATGGGTTTGACGGCTTCGGATTATTTAATCGCATTGACGGAGTCTCAGCAGAAAAAGTTTCTAAAGTCATGAGAAAGCCAGAGTTTAAAACCACTGGGACTCTTATCGTTGATGGTGGGCAATGGATGGAGTATGCTTACCGTTCAACTCAAAAATCAATCAAACGCCTAATCGTTGCGTGGAATCTTTCAAGTAGCGAGAGAAAAGATGAAAATCTGTATGCCTTTAATACAGGGTTTATCAACGTCAATCGTGATGAAGTTGAAGAAAATTTAAAAATTATTAATAGAGTTGTTACTTCAAAAGAAGTTGAAAGCCTACGATCTGCAGTTACGGGTGAGATAGTACAACTAAATTTTTCAAAGCTTTTCAATTCACCACCAAAAGACCTAAAAGCTTTTCTCCCAACTAGCTTTGATCAAAAGAAAAACTCTTCAAGAGCGGTGGTTCTAGCTGATGGATCGACGAAAACAATTAGCTATAGAAATTTCGCTCAGGGAAGTGCAAATGGCTGGGACTTAAAAGAATTTGAAAATTACTTTCCATCAGTAAAATCAAATGATGATGTTTACCGTACTTTAAGAGTTCTTAATCATATCCAAGGTAATTGGCTAGCGATTCGATAGACTTTAACTACTTAAATTTAAACATTTTTAATTAAAGGGCACTCATTTGAGTGCCCTTTTTTTTAGGTATAAACTCTGTCTAATTGCAAGCTTCAACATCAAAGCCTATATTCAAATCAATTAGAAGATATGGATGACCACCCCTTTTTAACTGAGGCTGGTTACTCTAAAGTGAATTAACAAAAACAAATTCACTAAAAAGGAGAGGTCACCCATGAAGAAAAAAGTATTACACGTAGGATTAGATGTCGATGATAAAAGTTTCCATATTGGAGCATTTTGTAAAGAAACTGGGGAAACATTTGAATTATCGACTAGGCCACATGCAGGAAATTTGATGAAGAAATTTGAAAATTTTAGTGACAAAAATTTTGAATTAAAAATTTGCTATGAGGCTACTTATATTGGTTATTCGCTGTGCAGAGAGTTGAATAAAAATGGATATAGTACACAGATAATAGCTCCTTCGTTAATACCAGAATTAGCGAGTAATAGAGTAAAGACAGACAGGTTAGATGCTAGAAAGTTAGCGCAATATTACGCTAATGATCTATTGACACCTGTCCATGTTCCTTCAGAAGAAGATGAGCATGAAAGAGATTTATTAAGAAGTCGAAGTTTTTTAGTTGATCAGAGAAAAGTTTTAAAGCGACATATTTTGTCAGCTTGTAGAAGAAATAATTTGAATTACATGAGCGAAACAGGAGGCAAGAACCATTGGACACCGACACATGAGAGATGGTTAATTGATAAAATTAATAAATTAAATGGAGCGATAAAAATTAATTTAGAAATTTTGTATCGCCAATATGAAAAACTAAGTGAAGGAATTGATGAATTTGTTAAAGAGATAGAAAAATTAGCTGATAAAGAAAAATATAAAAATAAAAAAGATGCGCTTAATTGCTTTAGAGGAATTGATACATTGACAGCAATGACATTGATTACAGAGATAGGAGATATAAATAGATTTAAACATCCGAAGCAATTAACGTCATATTGTGGACTTGATATTGCGGAATACAGCTCTGGTGGAAAAGAAAGAAAATTTGGAATAACAAAGATGGGAAATTATCGAATAAGAACATCTTTAGTTGAATCATGTCAACGCCTAGATCGAGCAAATACTTTGAGTAAAAGATTAAAGAATCATAGAAAAGGAAAAGATATAAAAATAATTGATATAGCGGATAGATGCACTAAAAGACTAAAAATAAAATCCAATAGAATGTTGGATATAGGGAAACCTAGAAATAAGGTAAAAGTTGCATGTGCAAGAGAGTTTCTTGGATTTATTTGGGAAGCGTTGAATGTGGCAGCTTAGAATATTAACAGTTAATTATTAACAATGGTGATCATTCACGGTTAAGGGAGTTGCTTTCTTTTAAAAAACTATAAGGTCAAGTTGTGATGAAGCCCTCGCGATCCTCCATAGAAGAGTCTCTGACACTAGATTGAGGAAAACGTCACATTCGAACAAACTTAATGCGTTAACCAGCACGCGAATATGAGGTTGAAAGTTCAAGATGCTCATAAGTTTTTTTAAAGAAAGTAATTTTTTAATTGAAAAGTGGTCATCCATATGAGGAGGTTTTATGAAAAAATTATTTTTTGTATTCAGTGTTCTTTTCACGAGTTTGTCTTTTGCAGGTGAAATTTTACCAACGGCCCAGAATGTCGACATTGGTCGTTACATTGGTAAATGGTATGCTGTAAGTGCTTTACCTCAAATTTTTACGAGATCATGTGTGGCTCAAACAGCCGAATATGGAATCGTTAATGAAAAAACAATCAGTGTTGTGAATACTTGTATTAAGGATAATGGCAAAACAACAGATATCGTTGGAAAAGCCGTAGTCGTTGACGCGCAAACAAATGCAAGACTTGAAGTGACTTTCAATAATTTTTTTACAAGACTTTTTAGAGTGAAAGGTGAATATGTCATCATTAAGTTGAGCGAAGGTTATGATACAGTTCTTGTTGGTTCTACTGACAGAAAATCTCTATGGATCTTAGCTCGTACACCAAATATTGATGCAGAAACTTTTGCAGAGTACAAACTTTTTGCTAAAGACTTAGGTTTTGCGGTTAATAAAATGGTTGATTCAAAATTTTAATTAGGACTATTAATAATGAGTGCATTTCCTAAAACTTTTATTGTCTCTTCTCAAGGATCTTCTGGAGTCCAAGAAAAATGGATAAATATGTTAGTTGATAAAGAGTGCACTCCATTTGACATGGCTATTCCACCAGAGTTTGAAGGTCCTGGAGGAACATATTCCCCAGAAGATCTATATGCTTTAAGTTTAATGAATTGTTACTTGGCCACTTTTAAGTACATTGCAGAAAAATCTAAGCTTCATTATGATTCAATTGATGGACACGCTACACTTTTTGTCGATAAAGGTGAAGAAAAAGCACCATGGATGGAACGGGTATTGATTAAAATATCTCTCGGCGGTGCCATTCAAAGCGAAAGAGCTTTGGCCTTGATGGAAAAAACTAAATCTCATTGCATGATTCTTAATTCGGTTAAAACAAAAATTGAATTTGAATTCCAAATAAACTAAAAAAATCTTAGCATGATTAAGCCACGAGCCGCCCATGCAATTGTCCTGAACCAATTGGTATTAACTAGCAACTTCCATGCTTGATGATCAAATCCATTTGCCAAAATATTATGCTGTGGAACACTTAAGAAAAATGTCACACTCCAAATAAATATTAAAAGAAATGCATTTGTTAACATTGCCCAGTCAGATCGATAGACAGGTGTTAGATAAAAGAGTGTACCTAATGTTATTAGTTCTATCAGCATGGGAATTGCGATTACAATTGATGTCAGTCGCATGTGTTCAGAATGGTATTTGGCAAAGCTATCTTTACCAACTTGTACAAAAAGAGGGTAGTGAATGAATTGTATGAGAACGATAATTCCAATCATGTAAAATGTGGCAGCAAAGTGAATTTTTAGTATTAGGTTTTGTTCCATAGAAATAAAATAGCATCAAATATTTGGACTGTAAAAAATGAAAGAAATATTTTTAGTTTTCGGTGATCAATTATCTCCCCTAGAGTATTTTGAAAAATATAAGGGAATTAAGTTTCTAATGATAGAATCCCATGGATTATGTAATCACTTTAATTATCATAAAATAAGACTCGCCTTTTTCATGTCTGCAGCAAGACATAAGAAAGATGAATTTATTGATCATCATTTTAACGTTGATTATCTTGAGTTAAATGATTTTATATCACAAGCTCAGTATACAGAAAGGTTGGCTTCTTATTGCCAGAAAAATAAAATAACAAAAATATCTGCCTTTGAAAAAGAAGATAAGTTTTTTTCAAAAGAAATTAAATCAATGGCCCAAAAGGAAAAAATTGAACTTGTGCTTATTCCAAGTCCAGCATTTTTAAACTCACACGTAGAATTTAAATCATATTTGAAAAAATATAAAAAACCTTTCATGAAATATTTTTATGAGGATTCTCGCAAAAGATTTAACATCTTAGTGGATAAAGACAAAAAGCCAATTGGAGGCAAGTGGAGTTTTGATGAAGACAATCGTCATAAATTAAAAAAAGAAATCTTTGTACCAACTGTTAAACAATTCGAAGTTGACAGGGTCACTCTTGAAGTTATCAATATAATTAATAAAGAATTTCTTAATCATCCAGGTGAATTAAAAGCAGATGGGAGTAATTTTTTGTTTCCAGTCACAAGAGTAGATGCTCTTAGATGGTTAGAGCAATTTTTGGAAGAACGTTTTTATAATTTTGGAGAATTTGAAGATGCCTTATCGACTCAACATGATTTTGTTTTTCATTCACTTTTAAGTCCTTTGATAAATGTCGGATTACTTACTCCAGAAGAAGTGGTTAATAAAAGTTTATCTTACGCAAAGATTCATAAAACCCCGATTAATTCCCTAGAAGGTTTTATTCGCCAAATAGTTGGATGGAGAGAATTTATTCGAGGCATTTACCATGAATTCAGTGAGATTCAAGATGAAAGGAATTTTTTTAATCATCAACGCAAATTGAATGATTGTTGGTATAACGGCACTACTGGAATTCTTCCGGTTGATAAAGCAATAAAAAAAGTTACCCAGTACGCTTATCTACATCACATTGAACGACTAATGGTGATGAGTAACATAATGTTGCTTTGTGAAATAAATCCGAAAGAAGTTCATCGTTGGTTTAATGAAATGTTTATCGATAGTATGGATTGGGTTATGGGGCCGAATGTTTACGGAATGGGACAATTTAGCGATGGTGGAATTTTTGCCACTAAACCTTACATTTGTGGTTCTAATTATCTTTTAAAAATGAGTGATTATTCCAAAGGTGAATGGACTGAAGAATTAGATGCTTTATACTGGTGTTTTATTGATAAAAACAGAGAATTTTTTCTTAAAAATCCCAGATTATCAATGATGGTAAGAACTTTAGATAAAATGGATCCAGTTAAAAAAGAAAGGCATTTAGTCCTGGCTGAATTTGTTAAAAATAGATTATCTCAGTCAGAATAAACTCCACCTAATAATTCTTGTCTCCAGGTCCTTTTGATAGGATGCAAATACTTTTCTTGATATTGCTGACAATTTTTAAGATACCAATTTTGAAGCTCTGGCAAATGTCTATATCCCACTTGGGGATGAATATGATGAATTGAGTGATAGCCGATGTTATGGGGACCGATAAAAATGCGATCTATGACATGCAGGTGATGATCAAAAGTAGATTCGATCAAAGAGTAAACTGAACGGCCTTCAATAATGTTATACTCATGCTCTATGAGCAATCTATAAATACAAAACACTCCACTGATTGGTAAAGCCCAGTAGTATGTGTAGATTAAATATTCAAATCTAAAATATGCTAAGTAAATTAAAACAATATGAAAAAGCATGATGGGTAAGTCTTCTTTTAGGCAGGTGATAACTTCTTTATCGTAAGTGAGGTCTTTATTGGAGACATCTTGTAAAAAAACTCTGGCATATGTAGTTCGCATTTTAGGAATCAAAAGTGCAAAGGGAGCAACAAACGACCGTAGTATCCAGAAAGGCACAAAAAATAAACCTTTTTTAAAAGTAAGCCAAAAACGATTAAGTCCTGAACATTTTTTATTAATATTATAATAGGGGTCTAATTCAGTTAGCGTTTCACGGTGATGACGAATATGATGATAGGCCATAGCATTGGCACTAGTACCTATAAAATAACCTGAAAATAGTTCAATTAATCGTATTTTCCAACTTTTATTTTTTAAATTCATGTGACTTAATTCGTGAAGAATGACCCCAAAGGCATGAAGTCTGCCAGCGATAATCATTATCCATAGCGGGTAGAGATAAAGTGGTGAAATGAAAATTAAGAAGCAACAATTTGCAATTATGACCCAATCTACAAATAGTGATTGCGCTAATTGAGATAGTGTAGGGGACTTCAATAATTCTGTTGGAACATCTTGTCGTTTAAAAGTTTCTAAAGTTCTTTGCATTGGAAAATTATACTGAGAATTTCAATGTTCTGGTAGTATAATAAATGACAAGTATTGTTAAGGATAAGCTATGAATCTGCCAAAGCATCACCATAAAGTGTTAGTAGTTACCGGTGGTTTTCTATCAGGAAAAGAGGGCAGTTTTCTCGAGATAGTTAAAAGGCAAATTAATCAATGGCAATTTTCAAAGTTCTCCTGGCTTGAGGCAATGGTTAAGTTGACTTCAGTAGAGCCAATTTTTTATGTCCAAAGTGCATTAAGGAATAATAAAGTTAAAGCCGTAAACCAATATTTTAAATCTACAGACTTAAATTCGACACCAGAATTAACTGAAACCCTTTTGGCAACATTACTAAAAAATGAAGGAATGGATTTTGAGGTCGCCTCAATCAACGAACTTTTTTCTCACAAAAAAGAACGTATAAGATTATTGCATGAATGTGACACAGTTTTTATTTCTACGACCCTACTACGTGATTTAAGTGAAATGTTTCCCATTTTAAATTTATTAAAAACACCTCATAATCATTTAGTCGTTGGTGGTCCATTGACTCAATTACTTAAAGAGAATATTAAATTTATGACTCAAGTTGAGGTTGTGGCAGTAGGACATGGTGAATTTTTAGTGCCTACTCTCTGTGAATGGATTAAGAGTGATTTCAAAGATTTAAGACCTAGCTCTGAATCTATTCATTTTAATGGGGAAAATCGGTCAGGTTTAATAGTGCTAAGCCATCCAAATGAGATCACCGAGCGGCGGTAGTTCGTGGCGATTGTAAAATCGGTCTTTTAAATATTCACCAAAGCTAATTCCTATTTTTCGGCAAGTACTCATCAGACCTAAGAAAATATCTGATGCCATGGCCCCTTCTAAGCTTCTAAAATATCCTCTGATTTTTCTTTGAATAACTTTTTCTCTCATTGCCAATTCAGAAGTATTATTATGCAAAGGAATAGTTGGAAATTCCAAAACCAAAAGCAGCTCATCTTTTTTTGCTCTAGTTTTTTCCATCAATTGATTTAAAGCGAAGTAACAAGTCTTACCTAAAAAAATTAAATCAAATTCATCACTCAATTCTTTCTTTTTCTTGTCATTGGGATTAATTTTATAAAGCTTTAGCTTTTCGTAATATTTCCAAAATGTTTCTCTAAAATCGGCAACAGCTTTTATAAAATCGGGATGACTTGGAGTTAACTTTTATAATGGCGTTCTTCATGAATCAAACAAAGACCTAAGAATTCCAGGATGCCTTTAAACTGGGGAGCATCATCACAAATCAAAATTTTTGACCTCACTCCAAGAAAATTATCCCTAAATGCACCAATGGCACAACCTTCTTTTATGTGTTTTATCCACGAAGTAATCTTTCCTCTCGCCCAGGGAGCATTTAGGATTTCATTGGTAAACTCATCTGGCCCATACAATCTATTTGATTGTAATTTTCTAAGTTCGCCAACGATTGCCTTATTGTTAACTTTATCATCAACATATTTGAGTGCAATTTCATTAATTGCAAATTTTAATTCTGTTCCGGCAAGTGCTCTCAATACAGCCTCTCTATTTTTTGAAAGACTTGTATAATAATCAGTAAAAAATTGATTACAAACTGCAATGCTGTAACCATTCTTTCCATTAAGTCTTGCACCGGTATCATCAATTTGAGAAAAATCGCTTCGACTGATTCCAGCTTCCCTTACATTTTGTCGTTCTTCTTCAAATCTCTCATGACAAAGAATCATATTTGAAATTTCGCCGACAGATATTTTGACTTTAAGTCCGGTTAAAATTTTAAAAAGAAGATTTTGTGTCATTCTTGCCTCGTAGTGAAACTGGATGACAAATGACCAAATACCAGGTCCGAAGATACTACCTTTATATTCGGGAGGCAGTTGTCCTTCAAAACCTTTTCCTAAAAATGGTGAATAGTATTTATGGATAATAAATTTGGTATTATTTAGATTAAAATTTATGTCTTGAATTACGACATCTCTAGTACCTTTGTATTGTGCATCTTTTGGAAGATCTTTTTCGACATCTTTTCTTCCGTATTGTGGATTTCTATTTCTTTAGCATTTTTATTTTTTCCACGCCCGCCGTTCTTGCCGCCTTTCTTTTTATCATCACTATCTTTCTTGTCATCTTTGTTTTTAGCAATATCTGGCTTGCCTTTTTCGCCTTTGAGGCGATTGATTTCATCCTTGAGCTTTTGATTTTCTGAAGACAGTTCAGTTATTTTATTTTCTTGAGCATCAACTTTATTGAGAAGAGTTTTAATTGCACCAACTAGCATTTTGACCGGAAGCTTGGAAAATAGTTCGATGGTAAAGTTTTTGATATCGGCGAATGGCATTCACCAATACTTTCATATGGAAGACATAAGGCCAACTAACATGGCCTTACATTTAAAAAATTACCCCAGCGGGATGAATAGATTCCAGTTTAGTTCGTAATTTGTTGATATTACATGATCAATGTAAGGAAAATATACCTATTATTCTTACACTTCTCCATTGCTGTGTAAGAAAAAACAGGGTAAAATTCTTACAGGTGGTAGTATGAATGAAACAGTAAGGCAGAAGATTAAGCATTATATAAAACAACATGGTGAAGGTTGGGTGTTTACCCCGAAAGACTTAGTAGATTTTGGAAGTGAAGATGCAGTTCATGTAGCGCTATATAGACTTAAAGAGAAAGGTGAAATTGAAAGAGTTTCTCATGGGATTTATTATTTGCCTAAAGAAAATGAGCTATTGGGCAAAATGCCGCCAGATGTCCGATCTGTGGCGAAGGCCATTGCAGATAAATACAAGATTAGAATTCAACCATCAGGAGCATACGCTGCAAATTTGCTTGGGTTATCAGAACAGGTTCCTGTGAAAGTTGTATATCTGACAGATGGTGAAGAAAAAAAAATTAAAATTGGTAAAATGGAACTAATTTTTAAAAAAACAACTCCTAAGAATATGGCAATGGCTGGAAAAATTTCGGGGCTAGTTGTTCAAGCTCTAAAATATCTTGGACAAGAGCATATAGATTACAAAAAAATAAATACCATTAAGCAGAAATTAAGTGACTCTGACAAAAAAACATTACAAATAGATGCTCGTTTAGCACCCGTTTGGATTAGCAAGATTATTAATACACAAATTTTAGAAGGTTTTAATGGATAGATTTTTAAAACTCTCAGATGAAAATAGATTAGCCACTTTCAATAAAGCTGAAACAGAAATTGGTTTATCGGAAGATATTATTGAAAAAGATTTTTGGGTTTGCTGGATTTTAAAAGAGTTATTTCTACTTGATGAAATAAAAGATCACCTTACGTTTAAAGGTGGTACTTCGTTATCTAAAGTTTTTAAAGTGATTAATCGTTTCTCCGAGGATATTGATGTCTCAGTTGAACGGACATACCTAGGATTTAAGGATGATAAAGATCCAGCGAATGCAACTCCAAAACAAGCAAAGAAATTAATTGAAGAATTAGGAGCTGCTTGCCAGCACTTCGTATCGAACGAACTCTTTAATAGGCTCAATGACATTATTATTTCTAAAATAGGTAAAACTAATTGGAAGCTTGAAATTGATAAAGACGACAATGATGGACAAACAATTCTTTTTTATTATCCGAAAATTACTACGAAGGTGTCTGAATATATCAAGCCCCTCGTAAAAATAGAACTTGGTGCTCGTTCTGATCATTGGCCTGTAGGGATGCAAAAGATTTCTCCCTATATTGCAGAAGTTCTACCAGAGGCATTAAAAAACATGGATGCCGAAATCAGAGTTTTGAATATCGAGAGAACTTTTTGGGAGAAAGCCACGATCTTACATAAATACGCTCATTACCCTGAAAATAAAGTTGTACCTGAAAGACAATCGAGACACTATTTTGATTTCTATTGCCTTCTTAACTCTGAAGGAAAAGTGAAGGCGCTATCTAAGATTGATCTTCTGGATAAAGTCGCTGCACACAAGACTCTTTATTTTAAATCCGCTTGGGCCAGTTATAATTCTGCTAAGCAGGGAACATTAAAACTGATTCCCGGTGATAAGGTAAAGAGCGCGATGGAAGCAGATTATAAGGCCATGAGTGAAATGTTTGCTGGGGATATCCCCGAATGGAAAATGATTATGTCTTTAATTCAAGAATTTGAGAAAGAATTTAATCGAAAATGACAATTTTGCATTGGAGCAATAAATGGCAATAAAGAAGAAAGCTAAAAAGTATAATTCTGATTTCTTTACCAATGCCAAAAAGGTAGTTGGAGCAAAAAGATTTAAAGAGGCCATACATAAGGCCGACGAACGAATAAAGTCTCTCAGTAAAAAGACTCTGAAATTGATCGAAGAAGGATTAACTGCCGCTCGCGAAGGAAGATTTTCCAAAAGAAAGTTCACTTCTAATAAAAAAATAGTTAAGAAAAAGAAATCTAAGTAAAATTATTCTCTTCTCGTTAGGCAATCTGTTGTCCTAATTGAAATTTTGGCTTATTATTACTTTTCTCATGGGTAAGTATTTGGCATAACACTGGTTTCGACTTATCCACCATGGCCGAAATATGCCATGTATCTATTCGAAATCGTTCACTTTTTGCAATGCTTTATGTTTGAGTGTGGCAGAATTGTGGCAAATATTTTTCTGAATAGGTGGAAAATGAATGTAAATGTAACCAAAATTGATGGCCCATGGGATTTAGGTTTTGTCCTAGATCGGCAGATTATTAAGAGTACATTTCTTGGTTACGATAATAATGGCAACCCTCAATTTGATACAGAAAGAACAGAAGTTGGAGAGGCCTTATTTCAATTGAAGTACAGAAGTGATCTTAGCTTCGCTGAGTCACTGGCAAATGTTTTAGTTACTGAGTTGGGTTCTATTTTTTCATCCACTGATATTGTTATCCCGATGCCTGCTTCTAAAGAGAGAGCAGTCCAACCGGTATTCGAGCTTGCAAAAAAAGTAGCTTCGAAAATGGGAAAAACTTATCGTGAAGATTTATTAGTTAAAGCAAGCTCAACACCTCAAATGAAGGATTTAAAAGAGGTTGAAGAAAAAAGGTCTTCGTTAAAAAATGCACTAAAGTGCAATGATGTTTTATCAGATGAAACTTTTAATGTTCTTATTGTCGATGATATTTTTTCATCAGGCTCTTCTCTTGAAGTCGCCTGTGAAGTTTTAAAAAAATATAAAAAAGTAAATCAGGTATTCGTTGCGGTCTTAACAAGGACGAAAGGATAATGACGACTATTTTTATTTCAGGGTCATTGCAGATAAAAAACTTAGATTCAAATGTCTTGAATCGCATAGATAATATTATAAGTTCTAAGTTTAATATAATTATTGGCGATGCCGATGGCGTTGATAGTTCAATTCAAAATCATTTAGTGAATAAAAATTATCCTAATGTCACAGTCTATTGCAGTGGAAATCAAGCCAGAAACAATTTAGGCAAGTGGCCAGTAAAGTATATTGAAACAACTCATTCAGTGGGTTCTAGGGCCTTTTTCACAGCTAAAGATTTAGCTCTTGCAAGTGATGCTGATTATGGTTTTATGATCTGGGATACAAAGAGCACTGGAACATTAAGTAATGTTATAGAGCTTTTATCTAATGGGAAAAAATCTGTCGTCTATATAAATAAAACGAAAGAATTTATTAATGTATCTCAAGTAAATGATCTTGAAGCTCTTATATCTTTTATGAGTGAATCTGCTATTGAAAAAGCAGAAATTAAAATGGGTCTAAAAAAGAAAATTGATTTACTCAAATTTGTTCAACCTAGCCTTTTTGAAGAAAAGCTCTCATCATAAACCTTAATTTATTCTAAAATGGTTTGCTTTTAAATCACATCCTTTGATCAATAATTTTATTATTGTAATTTTTCCTAAGTGATAGATAATAATTTTAATAAATAATTTTTAATTAAAGGATGTAAAACGATGAAGCACTTTTTGTTGGCCACTGTCTTGGGGATATCTGGAAAAATTTATGCTGAGGACAATATAGATTTAAAAAAAGTACCTACGTCTCAAAATGAGACTTCACAAGTAAAACCTATTAGTAATGTATCAGATCTAATGTATTTTCCTTCGAAAGGGACATTCGGTGGTGCTACAAAATATTCTTATGCAAGCATCAACCAAGTATTAGAATATCAATCCAAAGAATTTACAAATACAAAGATTAAAACATCATCCCTTGAACAAACGTTGGGATTTGCTTATGACTCTAAAACTTTATTTGGTGCTATATTAAGCTATCAACTAGATTCTGAGGCATCAACATCATATGGGCCGGGTAGTACGAGAAATGGTCAAAGTGCAAAAAATAAAAGTGAAAAGGGCCTCGAAGATCCAACAATATTTCTCAGTGAAAGAATAAAGTTTCAAGAAACAGATAATTTTAATATTGATACAACTATTAGATTTTCTCCTAAAACGGGCACTGCTAAATCATCAACGGTTGCAAAAGAGGGGAATGCGTTACGTGGTGCCAACGAATTTGAGTTTGAACTCAATCTTGGTAAAAAAAATGAAAAATCGTCATGGAAGGCAGGTCTTGCATATTCACTTACAGGTGAAACAAAAAGTGAAGATGCCGAAGTGCCAGCCGATCTAACTATAAGTGAGTCAAGTAACTTATATGGCTTAAGTTTTTCATATCAATGGGTCGTTAATAACGATTTTGAAGTTAATTTAAATACAGTCGTACATAAAATGGTTTAGTTGATGAGACTTGATCTTTAAATTTAAATATTTGAAAGATTGCAGAACATTTGATGTCTTTTGTTCTGAAATCGGAGCTTGAAATTAATCTTCTTTAGTTAATCCCCAGTTGGATAATGCATATTTGTCGAGCCAGTGAAAGAGCCTTAGATTGTTGACATCCAATACCACCAGAAGAGATCTTAGAAAGAAGTCATGTTGGTCTGATGATTCAATTATAATATTTTTGTTATATGGGCCTTGAATATTTATCGAAGTTAGATTGCTTTTTTTTGTTAAGTATACTGAAGCCAGTTAAGTTTTCAAGTGCCTACTGCTGAAAAATTATCAGTAATTAAAGTTGCAAGCTCTAATTCATACTTTCGTATTCCTCGAAAAAATGAGGCGCAAATTAATTTAAAATCTTTAAATTTTTCATAATACTGATTGTATAAAACTTTTTTCTTAAAAAATTTCCATAAACGTTCTATAGGATTCAAGTTTGGACTATAGGCGGGCAAAAACACTATCTCAATATTTAATTTTTTCGCCAGCTCTCTTACGGATAATGCCTTATTGCTTGGTCCACGATCTAAAATAAAATATATTTTCTCACCATTAGATTTCTCTCTTAATGCTTTTAGAAAATTACATACTGAGATTTGATTTATTGTATCGTAGCTATGAGTTACGATATCTAAGTCGTCAATAGAAATTGCCCCGAAGACATTGACGCGATTTCGACCTGAATTGGTGAAAACTTTTTTCTTCGCCTTTTCTAATCCACCCAGCAGAAAGGATTGTATTATGAAGTGGATGAGTTGCATCGCCAAAGTAAATCTTTCCTTTTCCTTTGAGAGAATTGTATTTTTCTATAAATTCTTCTTGGTCTTTTTTCTTTGCTTTACCAGGTACGCCTTTTGCTTTTTTGAACGAAAATCCAAGCCGGTGAAGAAGGTTGTTGCAGCCACTAATAGAGAATTTTACTTTATATTTTTTAAAAATATGATTAACAACTTCTTTAGTTGAAGCAAAGATTCTATCGTCAAGTTCATTGGCAAGTTGAAATTCTTCAACAAGATTTAACTTTGTTCTTTTGGTGCTGTATTCATCCAGAATTAGGCCTTCGATTCCACCTTCCATATAGCGTTTTCTGTAATTGGCAATGGATCCTTCATCGAGAAATAAAAATTTAGAAATATCTTTGTACGTCTGATTATCATCTAAGAGTAAAATAACCCGAATCCTATCAGCGTATCTTTTTGAACGCTCAATTTGTAGCTCGTCAAGTAGTTCCTGTCTTTGGTCTTTGTTAAGAAATTTATACATGAAAAGTATAATAGTACGGCCATAACAATAGGCCAAATAATTTTTACTAGAAAATTAAATCATGAGCAGTATATATAGTCCACAACATGCGATCGCTCAAAGATATTGCTACAAGTCTGTATGGATCATTCGTAAAGGGCAATTGTTCAATGAACCGCTTATTGTGTTTACCTAGATGAAAAATCTCTAGTTCATCGCTATCATTATTATTTGAATGCTTTTTTTGCATGGATCTACACTCCTTGCAACTTGGATTATTCCCATCTTTTGAGGACATCAATATCCCAAAAAAGTAGAGTGGAAGCATTCTTCTGCAGGAGTTGCATGACTTAAATTGAGTATGAGGTGATTTAGTATTCACGCTTCTGATTTTATCAAGTTCTTAACTGTGAACGATGGCCTCAGAAGCTATGAATCATGAGATTTTAATACTTTGTTAATTCTTGGAGTACTGAAAAGATGACTCAGGGATATTAAAAGACCATTTGTAGTTCTTAATAATATTCATCCCTAATATCCCAACAACAAAAGGTAGTTTGGCTTTTAAAGCGGATAAATCTAAAGCGTAAATTTCTACGTCTTTAAGGAGAACATTCCCAAATTGTAATTCATCAACTTTATATAACCCGGCTTTAATGGTGGCGCTATTTCCATCAGTGACATTAATCTCTTTGATAAGCAAAAAATGCTCTAAATGCTCCTTCACAAAATCCAAGTCGACAACAGTAGAAGCAGCCCCCGTATCAAAAATAGTCCCTATAGTATTTTTAGCGACCACCACATCGAATCCAAAATGGCCCCCATGTTCGCTCTTGTAAACATTCAATTTAAGATAACCCTGGCTTTCAGATTCTTCGGTCTTAACGGATAATTTTTTGATGTCGATTGTAAAATGCTTATCCATGAAAAAGTCATTTCCAATCAAGCATTCAAAGGGAATGCGAGGAGTTCTCCCTATGGTCGCATTAATGATTTCCCATTCTCCCAACTTTAAATAAGCATTTACTAACTCTGTTACTTGGTTAGTATTGCTAATGCCTCCGCCAGTAGTAGTTCCAACCACTGGAAGATCTTTTATAAACTTCGATTGGACCATTGTATGACGTGCACCTGTGTCCACTAGACATTCAAATGGGCGATCATTCAGCTTCATTTTCGCTGTTACAATCTGCAAGTCTCCAGTAAGTAGGTCTGTGTGGGGAATGAGATCAAGCCCAAAAGCATTCCAAGAAAGTGCGGTAATTGTTAGTAAAAAGTATTTCATAGTGACTCCTTATTTATCATGAGGCGTTGTTCTAGGATAGAAATAGAATTTATTACACACCTTTCAGCAGTTCCCGGCCTCTTAGCCTGTCAACCCGATTTAAAACTCATAGTGTTATAGGGTAATAAATTCACGATTTTTCGAAAAAAATTATTTTTGATGGTAAATGGCTTTGAAGAATAAAAAACAAATCAGAACGGGCGTTAAAATTAACCTGTCTCTGGTGGCATTTCACGATAGTAAAGAAGGTAATAAAATTGATCCCAGCTAGATAATGGCACCCATTCAATAGCACTGGTTAAACTGCTCCATAAGCTTGATTTTTGCTTAAATTTTTCAACTAATTTTTTAAAAGTATAACAACTAATCTCTTGGATCTGGTCAACAAAAAATGCCAGAAACATACTCATAATAAAATTATGTGTTAAGTTTTTTTCACCATGCCCATAATTATGTTCTAAATTATAACCTCTATTCTTCAAAGTATTAAACGTTTCATTTTCTATTTTCCAGCGCGTGCGACCTCCTTCTGCAAGTTGAACAATATTATTTTTTGTAACTGCTATATCTGTAATAAATGTGAAATTACGTTCGAGCCTTTCTGCTTTTCCCTTTTTGCCAATCCATTCAGTGACTTCTTTAACTTGAACAAAATTTATAAATGGACTTTCCTTGTCTTGATGGAGTCTTATATTGTTTGCAAATCTGTAATTCATTTTTGTTGTTTTTATAACTTTTCACCAGACTCAAAAACTCTTTCGTGAAACTGGGTTTCTCCAGTAGTCTCTCCCTCTTTTACACTCATAAAAGAAGACTTTTAGTTTCTTTGACTGCTATTAAAAACTCATAACCATACTCTCGAAGTAATTTTATAATAGGTCCATTGGCATACAAAGCATCAAGTAAGAAAATTATTTTTAACTTCGGGTGCTCTCTTTTAAAATCAGCTAAAAATCTTCTAAATGCTGTTTGTTCAGAATCGTTTTTACTACTTCCATCAAGTCTCATAATGGGTTCAGGGCACATTGGAATAACTTGCTTTAGATCTGGGTGAACAATTGATCCTGCCAAAATATTATGTCCAAATTTAAGAGTCATTTTATTGTTTTCATCAAAATGTTCTTCAATCATGCAACAGTCACAAACTAATTTTTCCGATCGAAAATATCCAGATCCATCTGTTGCTAATAAATAATGAGATTGACCATTAATTTTCATAAACTCAAACTGCTCTAGCGTTTTTGATCTTTGAATATATGAAAAAGTCTTTGAAATAATGGTCGATACTGATTGTATTCTACTGTTTCTAAAATATCTCTTAAGTGAGTATCTGACGGAACTCTATCAATTTTAAAAAGTGAGTTGAGATTGTGCATTCTAATTTTATGTTCTTTCAATTGATTTTCAAATTGTAAAAGAGATGGTGATTTTAGGGCAAAGACCGCAAAGCTAGACATTAAAAAATTCTTGAGAGGTATTTCAAAAATTGGTCTTTTTTCCTTAAATTTTGAAAATTCAGATAGAATAATTTCATTACATTCTTCAACTTTCAATTTATTTGCTTGTCGCCCCATAAAACACCTCTGAAAAGCATTTTAGATGGCCAGAAATGATTTGTGAAGGCCAGAAAGCATAAATCATTACGAAAAATTAAATATTTTCTCTTATCTTGAGTGGGAAAAATTTACACCGGGAATTCCTGCACACCTTTATCAAAAGAATACAATATGTATACCTTTTTAGCATTTTATGGTATTATGGGCTACTTTATGAATACTTCCAGCTTAATTAAAGTCATTAAAAATGAATTGAAACTCCAAGGGATAACTTATCTTGAAGTGGCAAAGTATTTAAAAATTAGCGAAGCAGGAGTAAAGAAGCTCTTTGGCAAAGATGATCTCACTTTATCGAAGTTAACTTCATTAAGTCAGATTATTAATATTCCAGTAATGGAAATAATGAAAAGGGCCGAAAGCGATGAGGTGGATGTCTTTAGTTTTGATCAAAAGGATATCCAGTTTTTTTAAGATCCCCACAGTATTTTCACTTTTTCATGAAACTTGCCTATGAACAAAGCTCACCTAAGAAAATTCAAGAAGAATTCAACCTCTCCAATAAGTCCTTAATGCTTTATCTAAAAAAGTTAGAAGACCTGGGTCTGATCAAGAGACATCCACATGACCGAACTCAGATTTTGGGTGGTATACCTCTAGCAATTAAGACGACTGGAACGGATCTAGAAAAAATAAAGTATGATATTGCCCTAGAGATCTTGGCAAGGATGAAGAAAAGAGTAGATCCAAATTTAAAAGGAGCTGGTCTCTTTTTATCCAATGAACAAGTTCAGGTCTTTGAAGAGAAAATTCTTTCGATAATTTTGGAGTATTCAGAAAAATCTCGCTCTAATAGGAAGAGAGATAAGGTTAAGTCCAAAGAGTGTATTCATGAGTTTTTTGAATCCAGAGTCTATGTTTAATCAAATAACTGAAATTTCTTAGGTGTTTTACCTTTATGACAGGGAATAATAAGATTAATTCAACCAACCTAAGTCCACAATTTTACTAATTTTTCTGGATGATTAAAGTACAATGTAGAGTTTTCACCGAGATTGACTAATACCTGGTATTATGTAATACTATGTATTATGAAAAGGCTGTTTAAAGAAACACCCATATTTACTAAAAAATTAGAATTGTACGATGATGTGAATTTATTAAAATCCATTCAAGATGCAATTTTAGAAAATCCTTCCATTGGTAATACTATTGCTGGCACCGGTGGAATTAAGAAGTTCAGAATGGCTGATTCATCTCGTGGAAAGGGAAAGCGTGGTGGTCTTCGAGTCATTTACTTAGATCTACCAGATAAAGAAATAACATATCTACTTTACGTATATGGAAAAGATGAAGCCGACGATTTGACCAATGATGAGAAGAAAGTGTTCAAGGCTTTGGTAGAAAAAATCAAGGGAGAAAAAAGATGAAAAAGAAAAGAATTGCTGATGAATTATTAGCCAGCTTGGAAGAAGCTGTTCAAATGGAAAGCGGAGAATTGAAAGGCCGAGAGACGTTTCGTAAGTTATCTCGTCCAGCACCCAAATGGACGAAGAAAAGTATTAAAAAATTACGTGAAGAAGTTTTTCATATGAGTCAGCCTATATTTGCTTCTCTATTGAATGTTAAACCCGCCACAGTAAGAGCATGGGAGCAAGGACAACGAACTCCAGATGGAGCTGCTGCAAGACTACTTGAAGTGCTCTCAAACGATATTGAGATAGCAGACAAATTGGCATCGTAGTCGGCAATGAATCCAGAGCAACGCCTTAAGGAAATTGAAGATCGTCTCTTGAAGCTCGATACTGAAAGAGTTTCTCTTCTCCGTGAGATTCAAAGCATAAGAAATGAAATTGCTGTAGCCTCTAAAGCAAAACGTACTTTATTAGGTCGCCCCTTAAACCGTAGAGAGCTGTTAACGAATGCAGATAAGGTTCAGCTTTTCTTGCAAGTGTTCGCGGCCAGATTAGATGTTTATCCTCAGAGATGGGAAAATAAGAAAACGGGAAAGTCTGGATATTCTCCTGTATGCGCCAATGAGTGGGTCTATCCCATTTGTAAAAAGCCGAAAATAAAATGCACTGACTGTTCTCACCAGAATTTTTTGTCTCTTGATGAATTGGCTGTGGAATCACACCTGAAAGGTAATTCAACAATTGGGACCTATGCCATTCGCTCCGATGACTCCTGCCGGTTTTTAGCCTGTGATTTTGATGAAACTTCCTGGCAACAGGATGTTCTCACGTTTCAGGATGCGGCTTCTTCCTTAGGAATTGAAGTGGCCATAGAGCGATCACGGTCAGGAAATGGTGCTCACGCCTGGATCTTTTTTGAGGAACCAATTTCTGCCAAAATGGCCCGCTCATTGGGAACACTAATATTGGCAAAATGTTCAGAGCAGAATCTTCGTTTGAGTTTAGAATCATACGATCGATTTTTTCCCTCGCAGGACTATTTACCGAAAGGGGGATTTGGCAATTTAATTGCTCTGCCATTACAAAAGACAGCCCGTGATAATGGAAATTGTTCTTTTGTGAATGATCAATTCATTCCTTATCAAGATCAATGGCAATACCTGAATCAAGTACGCCGTTTATGCCTTACAGAAATTCGTTTTATTTTAAGTGAGTATCTTCCTAAAGCCTCTGTTTCAAAAGATGGATTTGAGGACGTCGCTTGGATTACCGATAATTCTATTCTAGAGAAAACATCTTCCATTAATTCTGTGGAACCAGGCCTGGTTGGTGAAACGATTGAAGTGATGTTTAATTCAATGCTGAGCATTTCAACTGAGAAACTTCCAAGCAGGGTAGTCGCAAAATTAAAAAAGACATCAAGCTTTGCCAATCCTGAGTTTTATAAAAAACAAAGGATGCGAATGTCCACATATCCATTGACGAGATTCATCTTCTCTGGGGAAATGAGGGCCTCTGAGATAATTCTTCCCAGAGGTGTTCTGGATGAGGTTGTTAAAATTCTGACGATTGCAGGAGCACAGGTTGTCATCAAGGATCAACGGATAGATAGAAAAAAAACAGCATTTGAATTTAATGGTTTATTGGAAAATTCCCAAAGTGATGCAGTTAAAAACATGTTGAAATCTGATACTGGAATATTAATGGCTTCCCCTGGCTCTGGAAAGACGGTCATGGCATGTGCCCTAATTGCAGAAAGAAAAGTATCAACTCTGGTTCTAGTCCACCGCCAGATATTGCTTGATCAATGGAAAGAAAGGATCATCACTTTTTTAGGAATACCGGCAAAGGAAATAGGAACACTGAGTGGAAGTAAAAAGAAAATGACCGGAAGAATAGACATGGCTATGCTTCAGTCATTGACAAAAATAAGTGACTTGACTGAGATCATGGAATCTTATTCTCAGATCATCATCGACGAATGCCATCATATCCCAGCCTCATCTTTTGAGGATATTTTGAAGCAAATACCTGCAAGATATGTATTAGGATTAACGGCAACACCTTATCGTAAGGATGGATTGGAAAAGATCCTTTTCCAGCAATGTGGGCCTATTCGACATGAGTTTAAAAATCAAAAATCCTTGGAACTGATGAAGTCGGTGACCATCCATGAGACAGGTTTTAAGGTATCGGCTGAAGATAAGGAGTCACTTCCGTATCACATGCTGATGCATTATCTAACTTCAGATGTAGAGAGAAACAAGCTTATTGCAAGACATGCTATTGAGGCTTTAGCTGATAACCGCTTTCCAGTACTTATTTCAGATCGAAAAGAGCATTTGGATGTTTTATCTTTAATCATTTCTGAAACCGCCGACATATCGAACTTTGAGATTATACGTTTAGATGGGGATTTAACTGCTAAAAAGCGTCGTCTAGCCTTGGATAAGTTACTGGAACTCAGAAATAAGAATGTCAAAGTACTATTAGTTTCATCAGCTTCTCTGATTGGAGAGGGCTTTGATTTACCGGATTTGGATACAATGATTTTGGCCATGCCTTTGTCTTTTGAAGGTCGCATGATCCAATATGCAGGTAGAATTCATCGCAGGGTTGAGGGCAAGATGGAGGCGAGGATAATTGATTACGTTGATTTCTCAAATCCAGTGCTTGTGAGAATGTATCGCAATCGTTTAAAAGCTTATCAGCAAATGAATTATTCAATAGAAGAACCACGTAAGTTGTTAGGTCCCATGGCCCAGTATGCACTAACAAAATCATTTCTATAAATCAGTAATATCCTTCCTAAATTTTACAAGGTTCCATTACAGGCTACCCATAGCTCACGGAAGAAAAATCCCAAAATTCGATATGATTATAAAGTACGTCTTCTTTTAAGATTTCCAATAAATTCATTCAAAATAACTCATGGTTCGATTCCCACCACCTCCACCATTCTGCGGGGAAGCCCGCAAAACTAAACTAAAATTTTTGAAAGTCAGTAATAACCATTGGTTGTTGCTGTTTTTGTATGTCTCGAGGTTGACCGGTAATCACTTGAAATTACGTGAGATCATCGGAGTTGTTACAAGTTTGTAGCGATTGTGGAATGGTGTGCTACGCTTATGTACTCAAAAAATACGTACGTATGCAGAGATGTGTTGATACTATTTATTCAAATGAAAATTACAGAAAAAAGACATCATAGAGCTGAGATGACTCCAGAGGCGAAAGCTTTGAGAGAGTTGCGATTAGATAAAGGACTTTCTATTAGGGAAGTTTGTAAACAGCTTGATAAGAGTGAAGGATTTTTAAGACATATTGAAACTGGAAGAAGAGATTTTCCAAGGAAGATGGTTTTGGAAACGATACTCAAAGTTTATGAAGCAACTTATAAGATGTTTCGTCATAGGGTTACTGCTGTGATGGAAGCTGAGAGTAAGGTTGGGGCGAAGGAAGAATTGAAGGGGCTGATTGATCAGTTAACAGAGGATAAAGTGGCGGTGGTGATGAGCGTGGTTAAGGGGCTTCTGGGATAATAATTCAAATTTTGCGTTTCAATTTTTTTTGACACTTGTACTTTTCACTTTTCACGACTTATTTTTTTGATTGAATAAAACTCCTTGCAAGGAAATCTCTTTCTGCTTGAAGGAGATCGTATGAATAATGAATTTCAAAAAAGAAAAAATACTATTTATAAAAAAAATGATTTTGAAGTCTGGGATCAATTTTTAGAAGCACGCGATTCAGGAGAGCAAATTGAGATAGATCAAGAGATGTATTTTCATTGGCTTGATATATTGCCTCCGCTTAAACAGGGAAATGACTACTTCACTTTTGCAGAGGATTTCACTTGTGTAATTCGATTTTGGCAAGAATCTGGTCGAGGTAATCAATACAATTTCTATTGTCAGAACACTTTCAGAACAAATCAGCTCTACTAAGCGACTATTCACTAAATTAAATTATAGGAATCCCGATATTTCAAAGTGATTACCCTAATTTAATAACAATGGTTGATTGATTATGTCAGAAGCACAAACTCGTAAAAATATTATTGATAAGCGTCTTCTTGAGGCTGGATGGAATGCAAGTGATCCTTCACATGTTATTTCAGAGCATGAAGTTCTTCATCAGCACGCAAACGTTGCGGGCATTGGTTATTCAGATTACATTCTTCTTGGTAAAGATGGAGTTCCTCTTGCTGTTGTTGAAGCAAAAAAATCTACGACAGATGCGGAAAAAGGTAGAGAGCAAGCAAGGCAATATGCTAATGGACTTCAAAAAATGTATGGAGTTCGTCCATTTATTTTTTATACCAACGGATATGATATTTATTTTTGGGATGAAACCTTAGGGCCCCCAAGAAAAGTATATGGTTTTTTTACCAGAGAAGATCTAGAGACAAAAAAATATCAGAACGATCACAGACGTCCGCTATCAACTTCGTTGATTGATGAAAATATTGTGAATTGTATTCGGCCACGTAAAACTGAGACTACCGGCCATCTAAAACTGAGAGGCCAGACGACATAAAATCCTTAAGCACCGATGCCTTAAAATAGAGTTTTAATCAACTTTATTTCAAGGAGCAGGGGGTGCTTAGAATGGACACAGTAAACAAAGTTAGAAAAGCTTACAAACAAACTGGACAAATTAACTCAGCCGCTAAAACGGGCCAATGTTCTTGGGCCACTGCTAAAAAAATTATCGATTCGACTCCGGAAGAACTAGCGCAAAGAGGAACAAGAAACACAACTTCAAAACTCATTACACTTGCAGTTATCGAAGCAATAGAAAAAATCTTTCGCGATGAAGAGGAAAAAAAAGTTCATAGAAAACAAAGGCACAAAGCTCCAGCAATTTTAATAAAATTAAAAACTGCAGGAATCTATTCTGGTTCAATTCGACACTTAAGAAGAGCAGTCGCAGAAATTCGCAAAAAACATGGCCACGCAATATCACCTCCTAAATCTTTTTTAGAACTCAATTTTGAGAGCGGAAAATACCTTCAGGTTGACCATGGTGAAGTTGAATTCGAGCTAGGCGCCTTTAATAAAACTCGTGTCAAAGGATATCTTTTGTTGCGAGTGTTCCAGGTGCGCCATTCGTTTTTTGCCAAGTTTATTTAACAAAGGCGCAAGAAGCGTGGGGAGAATTCCATGATAATTGTTTTCGTTTTTCGGTGGAGTTTTCCCAATTGCACTTACGACAATGATGGTGCCATTTGCATTCCTGGCAAGGAGTCTCCAATCAGTTTATGAATGACATGGAAAACTATTATAATTTTGAAGCAATATTTTGCAACAAGGCCGCTGGATGGGAAAAGGGATCTGTAGAAAATGGTGTCGGCTATTGTCGAAGAAATTTTCTCCCAGGGCTTCCTTCATTTGAAACGATGAACAGTTTAAATAATTATTTAAAAATGTGTTCCCATCAAGATCTCGGGAAAATCACTACAAAGAAAATACAACAAAAGAAGTTTTATACGAAGACTTGCAAAAAATCTTCGTCCTCTCCCAGATAGAAAGAAGTGGGAGAAGATTGTATCTTTGCAAGTCAATTTCTACAGGCAGTAAAGCATGACAGTTACCAATATTCAGTACCTGAAAGATTTGTGGGAGCAATTCTCAAGGCCATTATTTCAGTAGATGAAATTATTCTTTTTTCTGGCGATGAAAAAATATATGAGCATCAGCGCTTTTACTACGAAAAAATAGATGCGCTTATTTTTGAACATTATCTTGATCAATTGTCGAGGAAGCCCGGCCCCCTATTTCAGGAAAGTTGTCGCTTCAAATTCTAAATAATTAACCCGAAATGGAAGCACCCGACGTAAGGAGGGTGGAGTCCATGAGGGGGGCGAAGTGAGAAAATTATGCGTTCAGAGGTTTACAGCAAAGAATTTAAAGATGCCGCAGTTAAAAAAGTGATTAAATTAGGACCTAGTAAGGCAGCCAAAGAATTAGGACTCCCAGTATCAACAATATTTGGTTGGAGTAAAATGTATGGTATGTCTAGTTCCATGAAAACAAAAAAAACAAAATCAGTAGACAAGTGGACACCTGAAGAAAAACTAGATGCTGTTATTAAGACTGCAACAATGGATGAGCTTACTCTTGGTGAGTTTCTTCGTAGAGAAGGGCTTTTTATGGCCAATCTAGAGCAGTGGAAAACAGATTTAACCAATGGGCTCAAGTCTGCTGCTGGAAGGCCTAGAAAGGATCCTGAACTCTTTGAGCTACGAAAAAAAGAAGAAGAACTTATAAGAGAATTAAAAAGAAAAGATAAGGCACTTGCAGAATTTGCAGCGAGAGTTGTACTTCTAAAAAAGCCATCTTTTGTTTGGAGTGGACGAGGACAATTAGTGTGCTCTGACTTAAGAGCAATTTGTATTGAATTAATTAAAGAAGCAAACTTAAATGGCTGCAGAAAAGAAATAGCCAGCAAAGATTGTGGATTATGTATCAAAACAATAGAACGTTGGAAAAAAATCTTATTGATTTAAGGAATGGGCCGAAGACCATTCCTGCCAATAAGCTTTCAGAGTTTGAGAGGCAAAAAATTATAAAGATAGCTACTTCAGAAAAATATAGAGATAAATCTCCGTGGGAAATAGTACCAATGCTTGCCGACAGCGAGGGAATATTTATTGGAAGTGAATCAAGTTTTTATAGAGTTTTAAAAAAGAAAAGTTACTGGCCCACAGAGGAAAAAGTAAAGGGAGAACAATGGATCGCCAGCACCTTTAATTGCAAAGGCCCTAATGAAATTTGGTCATGGATATTACCTATATGAAAGGTCCGATACGAGGTCAGTTTTATTATTTATATTTATTTATGGATATTTTTAGTAGAAAAATAGTTGGCCATGAAGTCTTTGAATTAGAATCAATGGAATTGTCAGCAGAAATAGTAGATAAAATTTGTAAAATGGAGAAGATAAAAAAGGACAAATTATACTTCACTCTGATAATGGTGGACCAATGAAGGGTGCAACAATGCTTGCAACGTTACAAGAACTTGGTGTAATGCCTTCATTTAGTAGGCCGTCAGTTAGTGATGATAATCCCTTTTCAGAGGCATTATTTAAAACAACAAAATACTGTCCAGAATATCCAGCTAATGGATTTAACTCGTTAGACGAAGCCAGGGACTGGTGTAAAGTTTTTGTAGATTGGTACAATAATAAACACCTTCATAGTGGAATAAAATTTGTAACACCCACTTCAAGACATGAAGGATTAGATAAAAAAGTTTTACAATTAAGAAAAGAAGTTTATATTAAGGCAAAATTATTAAATCCTAGTCGTTGGTCAAAAACACAAGAAACTGGGATTGGATTGATGAAGTATTTTTTGAATCATCCTAAAAGAAAAGATGATGTCGAAATTAAAAAAGTAAGTTAAAAAGTTAGGCGCACTTTACAAAGGGGCATCGTAAAGCTCTTCTTGTAATGGCAACAGGTACTGGTAAAACCAGAACGGCAATGGCACTTATTGATGTTCTAGTGCGTTCAAATTGGGCAAAGAGGATTCTTTTTCTAGCTGATAGAAAAGAACTTTTAAGACAAGCTCGGAACGCTTTTCGAGAGCACTTACCTAATCAGCCATGGTGTATGATAAAAAATGGTGATTGTCCCATTGATAAAAGAGTTTATCTTTCAACTTATCCCTCGATGAGCGGACTTTATAGTCAGATCTCATCTGGCTTTTTTGATCTTATCATTGCAGATGAATCTCATCGCAGTATTTATAAACATTATGCAGAAATTTTTAAGCATTTTGATAGCTATCAAATTGGACTAACGGCAACTCCAGTTAGGTTTGTCGATAGAAATACTTTTAGTATGTTTGAGTTGAGAGAAGGTATGCCAACATACAATTATTCTTTTGATGATGCTGTAAAAGAAAAGCACCTCGTGAATTTTAAGGCCATGGATGTTCGTACACAATATCAGGTCGGAGGAATTAAGTGGGATCAGCTTGATACAGAAACGCAACAGCAGATTATCGACGATGGTATTGATCCGAATGTGATAAATTTTGAAGGAAGCGATCTTGAAAAGAAAGTGACCAATGTTGATACTACTGATCTTCTTGTCCAAGAGTTTATGGATGGATGTATTCGTGATCCTTCAGGAACATCTCCTGGTAAATCTATTATCTTTGCTATTTCTCATAAGCATGCAATGAGAATTGAGAAATCATTTAATCGTTTATATCCGGAGTATAAGGGATATCTCGCCAGAGTCATTGACTCGCACGATCCCAGAGCAAATACTGATGGTGGATTACTTGATCAATTTAAAGATCCTAATGATCCTCTTAAAGTAGCAATCTCCGTTGACATGCTTGATACAGGTGTTGACGTCCCAGAAGTTGTGAATCTTGTTTTTGCAAAACCAGTTTTTCTTGGGTGAAATTTTTGGCAGATGATTGGACGTGGTACAAGACTTTTTAAAAATCTTTTTGGGCATAATAAAGATAAAGAATATTTTTTAATTTTTGATCATTGGAAAAACTTTGAATATTTTGGTGAAACACCTCAAGGTCGGGCACATCAAGTTGAGGGAGCATCAATTCCGGAAAGAGTTTTTACAGCTCGGCTGCGTCTAGCGGAAAGCCTTCTTCATTCAAATGATAAAAACTTAAAAGATTTTATCATTTCAGAATTAAGAAAAGATATAGAGGCATTGCCTAAAGGAAGTGTCGTTGTAAAAGATGGAGCTGCTCACGTTGCTCAAGTAATGCAAGAAACTTTCTGGGCAGGTTTTTCAGATCATGCTGTCCATTTTTTGCGAAATAATATTCTTCGATTAATGCGTTCAAGACAAGGTGAAGACTTTGATTCTTTAATGTTTGATATTGATGTCATGGATTTAGAACGTGGACTTTTAACAAATGACCAAACTCTCATTGCTAGCATGACTGAAAAAATAATTGAAAAGGTATCTGAACTGCCTTTAACTCTCAATCAAGTCCTTGCGAAAGAACAGATTATTACATCTGTTATACTGCTCATGATTTAATTTTCTAGTAAAAATTATTTGGCCATTGTTACGCCGTACTATTATACTTTTCATGTATAAATTTCTTAACAAAGACCAAAGACAGGAACTACTTGACGAGCTACAAATTGAGCGTTCAAAAAGATACGCTGATAGGATTCAGGTTATTTTTTACTCTTAGATGATAATCAGACGTACAAAGATATTTCTAAAATTTTATTCTCGATGAAGGATCCATTGCCAATTACAGAAAACGCTATATGGAAGGTGGAATCGAAGGCCCACTTCTGGATGAATACAGCACCAAAAGAACAAAGTTAAATCTTGTTGAAGAATTTCAACTTGCCAATGAACTTGACGATAGAATCTTTGCTTCAACTAAAGAAGTTGTTAATCATATTTTTAAAAAATATAAAGTAAAATTCTCTATTAGTGGCTGCAACAACCTTCTTCACCGGCTTGGATTTTCGTTCAAAAGCAAAAGGCGTACCTGGTAAAAGCAAAGAAAAGACCAAGAAGAATTTATAGAAAAATACAATTCTCTCAAAGGAAAAGGAAAGATTTACTTTGGCGATGCAACTCATCCACTTCATAATACAATCCTTTCTGCTGGGTGGATTAGAAAGGCGAAGAAAAAGAAGTTTTCACCAATTCAGGTCGAAATCGCGTCAATGTCTTCGGGGCAATTTCTATTGACGACTTAGATATCGTAACTCATAAGCTACGATACAATAAATCAAATCTCAGTATGTAATTTCAAAAAGCATTAAGAGAAATCTAATGGTGAAAATATATTTTATTTTAGATCGTGGACCAAGCAATAAGGCATTATCCGTAAGAGCTGGCGAAAAATTAAATATTGAGATAGTGTTTTTGCCCGCCTATAGTCAAACTTGAATCCTATAGAACGTTTATGGAAATTTTTTAAGAAAAAGTTTTATACAATCAGTATTATGAAAAATTTAAAGATTTTAAATTAATTTGCGCCTCATTTTTCGAGGATACGAAAGTATGAATTAGAGCTTGCAACTTTAATTACTGATAATTTTTCAGCAGTAGGCACTTGAAAACTTAACTGGCTTCAGTATAAA
>JABFRR010000004.1 GCA_013141065.1 Bacteriovoracaceae bacterium
CTCATCCACTTCATAATACAATCCTTTCTGCTGGGTGGATTAGAAAAGGCGAAGAAAAAGAAGTTTTCACTCAATTCAGGTCGAAATCGCGTCAATGTCTTCGGGGCAATTTCTATTGACGACTTAGATATCGTAACTCGTAGCTACGATATAATAAATCAAATCTCAGTATGTAATTTTCTAAAAGCATTAAGAGAGAGAAACTTAATGGTGAGAAAATATATTTTATTTTAGATCGTGGATCATTAAATAACGGATAAGGCATTATCCGTAAGAGAAGTGAAAAAAATTAAATATTGAGATAGTGTTTTTGCCCGCCCATAGTCCCTAAACTTGGAATCCTATAGAACGTTTATGGGAAATTTTTTAAGAAAAAAAGTTTTATATAATCAGTATTAAGAAAAATTTAAAGATTTTAAATTAATTTTGCGCCTCATTTTTTCGAGGAATACGAAAGTATGAATTAGAGCTTGCAACTTAATCCCAAATCCTTCACTAAGCTTTCCAAAATCAATCTCGTGACGTATCTGTCACAAAAAATTCCAACCAATGAGTGATTCACTGGCCTATTTTTAGGTCAAACATTTTTAATCTCTTTTTTGAGCACCTAGATTTCTTTCTGACAGCTCATTCTTCAGAATAGAAGAACCTTTGGTGTATGGTTCTTCACGCCTCATAAATGTGGGGATTAGCTTGTCGGGTAGTGCCTTTGTCCATCAATTTTTATTTGAATGTTAAGAACTATGTCTTGAAACCATCATGCGGTCTCAAGCGATTTGCATCTACCGTAAATACGGTTTTATTTATCATTGCTTTTACTCTGCATACCTCCTGGTAAAGTTATTTCATTAATTTTATTTCGATTGAGCGAGCGTGGAAAATCACCTCGCCGGCAATTGTTATAATTCTTTTCTTGTTGTTTTTATAAAACATCCTTCTCAGGCACGACTGCAATGAAAGAAAATCTCAATAGGTTGTATGCATTATCTAATCACACCCCATACATTATTTGCTTTCAAACTCATGCAAGGAAAGTGGTGAAAATTCAAACCATTTTTAATGTCTTTGATGTTATTTTCTACTTGAGATCTCTTTCGATAAAATTTAAAACTTTTTCATTATCCATTTCAGATCTTTGCTCATATCAGAAACTACAGAGTAGTAATGGTAAGGATACCTGTCTCCTTTTTGAGGATTAATTTTCAGGTGCGAATGAAAAACAACCCTCAAGAATGTTCTTCCTCCGGCCAGACCTTTTAATGAATATAGGCACGAGCCAATCCCTCACAGTTTGATGATTCAAAATTGAAGTTTTGTTTTATGCCATTTAATGTGCTTTTTTATTTTTAGTTAGTATAGAAGTCCAAACATTTTCTTTTAGGCAAATAACAAAATTACAGCTCTTGATTTAAACAGGTATTGTAGATTTCATTGTCGAATATGCCGAATCGGCCCCTGAATTGTTTTTTTTATTTCCAGGAATTTTTGAGAGTGCTTGGTAGCATGAGCATGGGGCGAAGGAGAAAATTATGCGTTCAGAGGTTTACAGCAAAGAATTTAAAGATGCCGCAGTTAAAAAGTGATTAAATTAGGACCTAGTAAGGCAGCCAAAGAATTAGGACTCCCAGTATCAACAATATTTGGTTGGAGTAAAATGTATGGTATGTCTAGTTCCATGAAAACAAAAAACAAAATCAGTAGACAAGTGGACACCTGAAGAAAAACTAGATGCTGTTATTAAGACTGCAACAATGGATGAGCTTACTCTTGGTGAGTTTCTTTCGTAGAGAAGGGCTTTTTATGGCCAATCTAGAGCAGTGGAAAACAGATTTAACCAATGGGCTCAAGTCTGCTGCTGGAAGTGCCTAGAAAGGATCCTGAACTCTTTGAGCTACGAAAAAAAGAAGAAGAACTTATAAGAGAATTAAAAAGAAAAGATAAGGCACTTGCAGAATTTGCAGCGAGAGTTGTACTTCTAAAAAAAAAAAAAAAAAAAGCCATCTTTTTGTTTGGAGTGGACGAGGACAATTAGTGTGCTCTGACTTAAGAGCAATTTGTATTGAATTAATTAAAGAAGCAAACTTAAATGGCTGCAGAAAAGAAATAGCCAGCAAAGATTGTGGATTATGTATCAAAACAATAGAACGTTGGGAAAAAAATCTTATTGATTTAAGGAATTAGCCGAAGACCATTCCTGCCAATAAGCTTTCAGAGTTTGAGAGGCAAAAATTATAAAGATAGCTACTTCAGAAAAATATAGAGATAAATCTCCGTGGGAAATAGTACCAATGCTTGCCGACAGCGAGGGAATATTTATTGGAAGTGAATCAAGTTTTTATAGAGTTTTAAAAAAGAAAAGTTATCGCCCACAGAGGAAAAAGTAAAGGGAGAACAATGGATCGCCAGCACCTTTAATTGCAAAGGCCCTAATGAAATTTGGTCATGGGATATTACCTATATGAAAGGTCCGATACGAGGTCAGTTTTATTATTTATATTTATTTATGGATATTTTTAGTAGAAAAATAGTCGCCATGAAGTCTTTGAATTAGAATCAATGGAATTGTCAGCAGAAATAGTAGATAAAATTTGTAAAATGGAGAAGATAAAAAAGGACAAATTATACTTCACTCTGATAATGGTGGACCAATGAAGGGTGCAACAATGCTTGCAACGTTACAAGAACTTGGTGTAATGCCTTCATTTAGTAGGCCGTCAGTTAGTGATGATAATCCCTTTTCAGAGGCATTATTTAAAACAACAAAATACTGTCCAGAATATCCAGCTAATGGATTTAACTCGTTAGACGAAGCCAGGGACTGGTGTAAAGTTTTTGTAGATTGGTACAATAATAAACACCTTCATAGTGGAATAAAATTTGTAACACCCACTTCAAGACATGAAGGATTAGATAAAAAAGTTTTACAATTAAGAAAAGAAGTTTATATTAAGGCAAAATTATTAAATCCTAGTCGTTGGTCAAAAAACACAAGAAACTGGGATTGGATTGATGAAGTATTTTTGAATCATCCTAAAAGAAAAGATGATGTCGAAATTAAAAAAGTAAGTTAAAAAGTTAGGCGACAACTATCCTGAAATTTTCCGGTATTTCCTTTTCGTAGTTTGAAACCATAACAAATTCCTTTATCATCAAATATATTTTGAGAATTTAGGCACCTAAGTTTTTTGTACCCAAAATCCACTCCTTCAGACTTTACTCCATACTGTTGATGATCGGAAGAATCCATCGCAAAAATAATTTTGTAAACATTAGGCTCAAGGATTTTCCTTATTTTTAAACCAAGTTCAGGCAAGAGAGCTTGAATTTTCTCTATGTTTCGAGGAGCAAAGCGACGAAGAAACCTCCCGAGCGTAACCGCTGAAGGCGCATTGGTGAGTCGAAAAAATAAAGGGTCTTCCCCATGCCAATCAAAATCATCAAGACAGTCAAAACCAGCGATAAGTGCCCATCATAATTGCGTAAAACTTATTCCAGCTTGAAAATCCTCGGTCACGATCTTTTTGGGGAGATAAATGCCAAACAAGCTCTTGATTTCAAATTTATGAGTCAGATCGTCAAAAATTTTCAATCCAGAAAATGAAGAAATGGACTTGGCAAATGGCGTGTAGTTAATGGATAGTTTATTCATAAGAAGGCTTTGGGTTTTAGTAAATTGTTTTGTGGTAAAAATAATTTAATCGAAAACAAAGCCTTTTTCATTTCGCATGGCCGTGGACGCTGGGCCATATAATCCGGACATTAGGTGAAGAAGCAGATTGGAGAATTCTCCAATGATAAAAATCGTTTTGATTTAAGTTAGTGAAGGATTACCTTTTAACAAATTCAGCCTTATCTCCGTCTGGAATCCATCTTCTAGTGTCTTTCTCGCCAACAGACTTAAGTCCATACGGAGGAACCGCCACAGGAGTCATCCCTTGCTCAATACATTGAATTGTTCCTCCCATCGAATTTTGAGTCATTTCCTTGATGAATATTTCGTTTTTAATATTTTCCATGTGCCACATCATCAACTCTGGAAAATCAGATTTACAAGTAAGTTTTCTATTGTCCCTAGCAAAGTGGAGGGTAATTCCCATTTCAACAAGTTCTTCAAGTTCTCTTGCAGATTTTTTGTTTCGATTAGAACGTGACTGAAAACTAAAAACAATATGCTTAATTGGGGATAACGTTTTTTGACTTTCCTTTATAAAGGCAAGCATCGCATGGAAATGTTTCCTCACATGATCTTTTGACGCCGACTCAGCAACTTTCCACATTTTTATAAGATGAAGATTTTCTTTTTTTATGTAGGTTTCAGAAATCTGTAACTGTTCAGCAAATGATTGTCCCCGCTCTTGCTTCTTTCCACTTACACGAACAGAAAGAATCGTAAGATTATTTTCAGGAACAAAAGTTGTGTCGAAATACTTTTTTCTTAATACAGAATTAGACAGATCGTTTATTTTAGCCATAGATACGCTCACTTTTTTTTACTTTCCATATTCCTCCCTTAATATGAAAACAGAATAAAAATAATTAAAGAGCTGCCATGCTCCTCTTTGATTTTGTAGCAATAATCAGCAACAAAATCCTATTGGCTAACCTTTTCTCTCTTCATAGCAAAATAAATAACCGCTCCTGCATCGACAAGTTCCTCAAAGGCTTTTGCTACATTTACACTCCTATATCCTCTCGAATTTTCGCTAACAACTACAAGTTCCATAGAACTTTTTCTCTTTAGACCGTGATTCGCTTTAATTACTTTATCAGCGACGATGTTGTAAGGAACAAATTCTTTTTCAAAACTTGTTTTCTCTAATAGGTGATTTGACCGATCTGCTCTGTTTGACATAAAGATACTCTCCTGTCACCTTTCCGTATTCCTCACGAAGAAGCGAAATAAAATTGTTAAAGTTACTCACGGCTTCATCCCTTTGGCCGTTCAATAGTTTTTCTCCCAAACATGTTTCCATTCGAGTGAAATCTATTTTATTACATAGCATATTTGATTCATGGTTGTGAGCTTCTGAGTTGTCAGTTTTTAGTAGCTCTGGAAGAGCTACTAAATTCTTCAAGTCATTTTTTATCTTAGCCTCAAAGGAAGCGACCACATCGATATTTCCTGAAAGAATTTTTTTATTATTTTTAATTATTTTTCTGCAAGACTTGCAATACTTATCCCATCTAATTTTCTTTTCATCTTTTGGTGAAATAACATAAAACTGAGAAATTTTCGGGTCTGGTGAAGCGATATACAAACCGTCACAAGGGCCAGCACAACGCTTTTGCTGATCAAAATTAATTTTAATCAGTCTACCAAAGGTATCTTTTTCGTCGAAAAGGTTATTCGATTTAAAACCAACGAGTAAGCTTGACTTCAAGAAAAATGATTCTGAGTGTGGCTTAGTATCCTCTACCGTTTTTTCTAAGAAATATTTAGCATCCAAAGTTTGATAAGCTATCGACTGACCGCAGGCACTTAACGTAGTTACACACAAAACGGAAGTCATAAAAAGATTTCTTATACGCATATATTCCCTGCTCCATTACTAGCGATAACGCAGTGACAGTGTAACGTTCAACTTAACCGCCAAACTAAATCATTGGCCCTAAAATAGTTGTAACCTGATCTGGATTAAAGCCTTGTTGAGTTAACACTAAAGCCTTGTCGGCCCTAGTGTTCATTAATAAATTAATTTTATCCAAGTCAGAAACAGAAGAACTAACCAATGGAGCTTCGTAACTAAAATTGAGCATTTTATTTATTCGATTTGCCTCTAATGCTTTAGCATATTTTTGGACAGTCGCAATATCGCTATGGCCCATTATGGCAGCCAACTCCGCCATAACAACAGGGGAGTCACCATAAACATTAAAAAAACGTGTGGCAAAAGTATGACGAAAAGAGTGAATGGTTATTCCATCATTTGAAATAAATGGTCTTATTAATTTTAGAAAGCGATCAACTCTTTGATACTGAATCGGTTTATTCAATCTTCTTCCATGACGAAAACATGGAAAAACCAAATGCAAACTTTCACAAACAAATTTTTCAGACTTATATTTCTTATATTTTTCTAAAATTTTCAGAGCTTCAGATGGAAGTGTCACCTCTCGAATTACGTTATGTTTTGGTGGGCCAAAATAACTTCCATTATTCTCCATAATAATAGACACATCCGAGTACGCTTGCCTTTCCACTAAAACCTTTTTTGATGACAAGCTTTCCCATGAAAGACCTAAAATTTCTCCAATACGAAGTCCTGTGAGTGAGGAAAATATCAGCATATCCACATACACTTGATAACTTTCGTTATGTATTCTGCTATTTCTTTTAATTTTCATAATCTTTGCAACACCATTATGAAATTCTTCTAAGTTTTCATCTGTAAGAAAAGAAACATCATAAATGGTTCTTCGGAGGCCTGGTATCCTTTTTGCTCTCTTCACTAGAAGGTCGGTATCAACTGAGAATTTGAAATCCATAGCAATCGCCAATGATTTTAATTGTGCAATAATAGAAGCATACTCATGTGTAGTACTACCGTTTCGATTTGCAGAAAAACAACACTCGAACATTTTGCTTGTAAGTTCATCAGTGTAATAATCTTTCAAATGGGAAAAAGTATTAAGCCTAGTGTTCATCGCAACAGCGGAGCCAGGTGCGACTGTTCTTCTCTCAATAAATTCTTTCATAAGGTTGCCCAAACGAATTCTTTTCTGAACTTCATTACCATTTCTATATTCAGGCTGAATTCTTTTGGATTCAAACTCGGCTCTTGCTTTTATTGCTTCAGCAAGGGAGGGAGTCCATTTTGATCTTTTCTTTTCCATATTAACAGTAACGTCTGCTCTAAAAAGTATCTTCCCTCTGCGATCTTCCTTCATTACGATATTTTTTTGTCCATTTACTCGGTTCATTCTAAACCTCGTTTCTATATTTTTATTTTCCTCCCTGAAGTTTAACTTCCATGATTCATATTCCATTAAACTCATTTCCATAAATACCCCCATTGTTTCCTTAGAGGTAATACAGAAAACTTAACAGCGTCAAGCCCTTCAATTCTCTATACCTATACACTATAACACAATAGGTCGTCATATTCAAGCTTTCTATTTATCACAAGCATTTATGCTATTTAATTGCCATTTTATCCAATAGGTTGTGTAATATAACATCCTATTGAAAATATATTTTAATAGTTACTTTTAAACCTTGAAAACGAGTAAGAAATGCCATCTCATTCTGATCCATCTTTAAAAAGCGTAGGCGAAATAAAAATACGAAAAGGGAAAAACGGTAGATGGTATCAAGCAAAAAAAAACAGAAGATGGGAAAGATCATCCTCGTCTTACAAAATAGTTATTCGCCTAAAAACGGTGTTAGCGAAAAAAATGGTTACAAAAGAAGTCGCACTTATTTTAAAAGATACTTTTATAGAAGTAATGAAAAATAATGACGGAGAGCTAGTAGAAATGCGAACAGACTTAAAAGACACTGTCTTATTATTTTTAAAATTAAATCGAAAACATGCTCCTGCAACAATAATTTCTACATTGAAGAGTGCTTCAAGTCGAAGAATTAAAAACCTCGTTGAAGGTGTTGAGCGTGGTAATGGTGTCTATGGAACAGCATATTGGGGGAGTGGCTACGATATTTTTTCTGATTTCTCGATTAAAGGTATTTACGGAGAAGATTTGGGGCCACCATTTAAAACCATTTAATGTGGTCAATGACAAACTTGCAAACCAAGAAGTTATTCAGAAAAATCGAGGGGGTAAGATGTTATTAAGGGGTAGTCCCACTCTTGTGTTTAAGTTGATGAAATAAAAGAATTTTTAAGAGCGAACAGAGTTCGGTTCGGCTTCACAATTATTAATGGGATAAATTAGTAAAAACGAAAAGTTGTTAAGCTTTTTAGGTCTAGGGGCAAAGACCTGCTTAATGTTTTTTTGATACAAACAACATCACCACATCGACATTTATCATACTGTATTTTATGTAAAAAATCCTCTCATTTTTTATCTTAATAAAAAAAATTTCCATGCCTTTTATTCGATCTAGTTCTGGGTCATAACTATGCTCAAACCAGTACTCCTCTTTTACACAATTGTGCGGATAAAATACTCCTCTAAATCAACTCTCTGTTTTGCAAACTCATAGACATCAGTCATTAGCTCTGAGGCTAAGTAATTTCGTCCAAGTTCACTGGCCACAAAAGGAACCTGGCCACTTCCTGCGAAAGGGTCAAAAACAAGATCGCCTTCATGCGAAGAATATTCAATCATTTTCTGAACAAGTTCTCTTGGGAGGTTTGTAGAGTTTTTAATACAATTTTTCCAAAACTCTCTCTTGATGAACCAAACATCCTGTCGGTCGGCGTATCCTAATTGTGTTTGACCTTCATCAAAGCGTGAAAAGGTATTTAACCTTATGCTTGATGCCTCTTTCGCAACATAAAGAATATGATAGTGAGAGGTCACATACTTGTTCTTGGTGTAAATGCCAAAATTATAGTGCCAGATAATATGGTTGATAATTTTTAAATCGTGCTGCTTGAGGGCCAATAGAATATCCAGTAAATTCGTTGTACCAGAAATGATATACATGCTCCCTGTATCATCCTTTAAGACTCTCTTGGCCCTTCCAATCCAATCCAGCGAAAACTGAAAATAGTCAGCTTGTGGTACTTCAGCATAGCCCCTGAGAACGTTCTCCTGCTTACGATTATAGAGGCGTAAATCAGGCTTAAAGTCGATTCCAAAAGGGGGATCAGTGACAATCAAGTCGACCGAGTTAGGGTCCATCCTATCCATTAATACGTTGCAATCCTCATTGTAAATTTCATTAATCTTAACGCTCATCTTTTAATTCCTTTGTAAAAGTAACTAAAAGATTGTTTATATTAATGAATTATCGCAGAACGGTAGTGCCAGCTTAGACTTTAGACATTTTGGAAAAAATAGTGTCAAAATTTTAAGCTCACAAAAATTACAAAAAAAAGAGGAGCACGAAACTCCTCTTTAATTACTGCTCTTTTTTTAACTTTCTAAATTTTATTTTCCTGAAGCACTTGGGCCAGTGGCCTCACCAATGTGGCAAAAACTTTTCGTGAAACACAAACCGCAGGAGGTTTCGCTGCTTGCTATTAGCGATATAATCCTCAATTGTAATCGCTAAAAATGCATAGACTTTTCCGTTGAAGACAAATGAGTTTCCAACAAACACATTTGGGAGTGGTATATCCAAATCAGGGAGACAAAAAGCATAAAGGAGATAGGCCTGTTGGTTGCTTGATCCAAGAGAACGCCAAGACTCAAGAGAATTGATGTCATCTCGCAAGATCCAATTTTCAAAAATATTCCCAGGAGTGCTTTCGTACCCAAATTTTCGGCCCTTTATATCTACGAATAAAATTTTCCTTCCTGGCAAAATTAAATCAAAATTTTTAATCGTGCCGCCGTTATACGCTACTCGCTGACTCTCCAGTGTTGAAACATAGGGATAGTTGTTTGTCCGCAAGTAGGCCTCGACTGCGTTTTCGTAATGACTGTGGTTTCCTTTTCTTCTCATCGTTTTTCTCCTGAAATAAGTGTTAAATGTTTTTTAGTATTCGACTCAGGAGATTTATCCCTCCCATATAAACAATCTTGATACTTGCCCCACCAGAATGCCGCTTCATCCATCTTTGCTCGATATTCCATGTGCTTGGACATAAGGTAAAAAGCGTAAGTGACGTTCTCTTGGCGTAATCCATAATTGGTCATTAAAGTTATCCCTTCTTGTTCTCGGCCAAGAGTAAATAGAAGCTCGCACTTTAAATAAAAGACCGAGGCTCCAGCATCACTAGAATTGATAGCATTGTCATAAAACTTAAGGCCTCTTCATAATTCTCTTCTGCAATCGCCATGCGAGCGTAAGAGAGATACTTGCAGTAACCGAGATCTTCTTGTTGCATGTTTTCCTCCTCGTTTAGTTACCCAAAAAGACTCATCTCTTTGGGGTTGTTTTCTTGTTGCCGCATAGCTCCCAAGAAAATTTTAGAGCTTTATAGAGCTGATTAATGTACGATGCAAGCTGTATTTGTCATGCTAAAGCATGACTTTTGTGAAATCCCAATATTTCCAAGGAGCTAGAATGTTTAAAATACCTATGGGAAATAAAGAAAAAAAAGAGACAAATATAAGCGTAAGAGTAAGAGCTACCGTCTTAGAACGCCTCAAAGAAATGGCAGACAGAAATAGCGTCTCACAATCTAAGATTATTGAGGCCCTTGTGGATCAGGCGTATGAGCAGATGGATAAAACCAATATTAAAAAGTCCAAGAAGAAATCATCAAAGTAAATTATGGATTTACACTAATTTACTTTCGAGGCCCAAAGTATACTGAAGCCAGTTAAGTTTTCAAGTGCCTACTGCTGAAAAATTATCAGTAATTAAAGTTGCAAGCTCTAATTCATACTTTCGTATTCCTCGAAAAAATGAGGCGCAAATTAATTTAAAATCTTTAAATTTTTCATAATACTGATTGTATAAAACTTTTTTCTTAAAAAATTTCCATAAACGTTCTATAGGATTCAAGTTTGGACTATAGGCGGGCAAAAACACTATCTCAATATTTAATTTTTTCGCCAGCTCTCTTACGGATAATGCCTTATCCGTTATTGCTTGGTCCACGATCTAAAATAAAATATATTTTCTCACCATTAGGATTTCTCTCTCTTAATGCTTTTAGAAAATTACATACTGAGATTTGATTTATTGTATCGTAGCTACGAGTTACGATATCTAAGTCGTCAATAGAAATTGCCCCGAAGACATTGACGCGATTTCGACCTGAATTGGTGAAAACTTCTTTTTCTTCGCCTTTTCTAATCCACCCAGCAGAAAGGATTGTATTATGAAGTGGATGAGTTGCATCGCCAAAGTAAATCTTTCCTTTTCCTTTGAGAGAATTGTATTTCTCTATAAATTCTTCTTGTTCTTTTTTCTTTGCTTTACCAGGTACGCCTTTTGCTTTTTTGAACGAAAATCCAAGCCGGTGAAGAAGGTTGTTGCAGCCACTAATAGAGAATTTTACTTTATATTTTTTAAAAATATGATTAACAACTTCTTTAGTTGAAGCAAAGATTCTATCGTCAAGTTCATTGGCAAGTTGAAATTCTTCAACAAGATTTAACTTTGTTCTTTTGGTGCTGTATTCATCCAGAATTAGGCCTTCGATTCCACCTTCCATATAGCGTTTTCTGTAATTGGCAATGGATCCTTCATCGAGAAATAAAAATTTAGAAATATCTTTGTACGTCTGATTATCATCTAAGAGTAAAATAACCCGAATCCTATCAGCGTATCTTTTTGAACGCTCAATTTGTAGCTCGTCAAGTAGTTCCTGTCTTTGGTCTTTGTTAAGAAATTTATACATGAAAAGTATAATAGTACGGCCATAACAATAGGCCAAATAATTTTTACTAGAAAATTAAATCATGAGCAGTATACATTCAGCGTGGAGTAGAACTCATCGAACTCATAAAGAACGTTGAAATCATTTACAAAAATGCAACTTTGGAGAAAAAGAGGGCGTTGGTAGAAATGGTGTCATCGAACCTGCTTTTGGCCGATGGAATAGTGACTTATGAGTGGAAAATGCCATTTAAGTATTTGGTATTTGATGACAAAAAAAATCCCGAGACAAGCTCAGGATGTTTTTTAGAAATATGGGGTGGATGATGGGGCTCGAACCCACGACACCTAGAATCACAATCTAGTGCTCTACCGACTGAACTACACCCACCATATTTTAGTAATCATACTTAATCATACTTATAAGAGTATCACGCTTTTCAGTCAATGGAAATGTGGCTATAAGTCTGCGTCAATGTAATTTTTGCCCGTTTAATTTTGACTCTTTAGCATTTGTGCTATTAAATCAAACATATGTCATTCTGCTTATTTAGGAAGGTAAAAATGAAAAATTTAAAAGTATTATCAATTTTAGGACTAACACTCACTTTGGGATTCGGCTCAAGTGCTGCGTTTGGTTATGGTATGGGTATTTCAACTTTTCCACTCGAAGCAGAAAAGAAAGTTCTGTCAGCTGAAGTCACTGGTATCGTTTCTAACGGAAGCGGCTTAGGTCTTCAGGCCCGTTACACTCAAAAAATAAATGAATTCTCAGCGGTTGATGCAGGATTAGGTATTGCTGGTGGAGAAAGAAGTGCCAGACTTTTTGCTGGTTATGATTACGAATTGTTCCCAGATTATGAAAATCAACCACGCACTTCTATTAAAGCCTTTCTTGAAAATTCAAAAGAGTTCGGAACAAGAAGAAATATTTTAGGACTTGCTCCAACTGTTTCTAAAGGATTTAGTTTTTGGGGACAAGAAGCTTTCCCATATCTTTCTCTTCCATATGGTATAAGTTTAGACGGAACAAAAAATTCTTACCAAACAACCATTAGTGCAAACTTAGGTATTACGGGAATTATTCCTGCTGAACAAATTGGTTCAAGCAGAGCAATTACAGCTAACGCTGAAGTTATCGTTGGTCTTAAAGACAGCTTTTCAGCAGTCTTTGTTGGTCTTGGTTACCCAATCGAATAATTAAAAATGATAAAAATTGTCTTAAGTGATTTTGATGGGACTCTGACTTTTAAAGAAGGTTTGAGTCCCATTTTTTTTGATTTGCTTTCTTTTTTAGAAAAGAAAAACATTCCCCTAGTGATCGTCACAGGAAGATCTCTTTCGTGGGGCCATTTTCTTTTGACTCATTTTCCATACCTGAAAGATGTCATTGTTGAAGGTGGGGGAGCTATTGTATCTCGCCAAGGAAAGTTCATCACTGAAGAATGCCTAATAAGCCAAAATGAAGTTGAGCGACTTAGTGAATTTTGTCATCAGTTTAAAGTCAAGTTTCCCAATGTTCCGCTTTCTGTCGATTCATTTGGTAGAAAAACCGACAGGGCCGTTGAGTTGCATGATCTTCAGGACGGAACTTTATTTCATCATATTGAAGATTTTCTTCATGAAAAAAAGATCAATTTTTCGACTTCTAATGTTCATTTGAATTTTTGGTGTGGGGAAGTTTCAAAGTTTAAAGCTGTTGAATACTATCTTAAACAGAAAAATTTAGCTGAGAGTGAAGGTATGTTTTTTGGTGATTCTCTTAATGATCAAACGATGTTTAAAGATTTTCATAATAGTGTTGGTGTTGCCAATATTTCGGAAGTGATGGATCGACTCATTTTTAAGCCTAAGTTGATTTTGCAAGGGGCAGAAAACATTGGCCCTCACGGTGTTCTTGCTCACCTGAAATCAATTCTCTAGTATCAAATGATTGACTCTGGACTCAGGTACAGGGTTTATACTCTCTAGAGACAGGGGGATCATTGTGGAACTACAGTCAATCGCAGTTATATTTCTCATAATTTTTTCGCTCTTATCGGCAATCGATGGAATTTATATTCATTTGATTAAGTTCAAACTTCATGAGCACATTGAAACTAAAAAAGAGCATCGACTGCATACGATGAGAAGTTTCCTTTTTTTCCTTACGCTGCTCTTTCTTTTTTATTTTAAAACGAGTGGTTATTGGCTTTATCTAACAGTTTTAGTTTTGCTAGTGGACGTGATTATTGAATCTCAAGACATGCTTTTGGAGTTTAAAAGTCGAAAAAACATAGGAGGTCTTCCTTCATATGAATATTTTTTACATGGAATTTTAATATTGCTTAGAAATTTTTCAATTGGGCTTTGGATGTCACAGTTTGAGAGGAGTGATTTTGGACTAAGTGAAAGCTTGATAGAGGTCAGAGAGAGTGGGTGGATTAAAAGTCAGATAGAGCAATCAATGGCCCTAACTTTAATTGTGTTTTTAATTCACGTTTTACTTATTATGAAGCCAAAAATATTTAGCAGGTTAGCTCACAAAAATATTGGGAGCTAACCTGCAATGAAAAATAATTATTTAACTTTTTTAAGCTCTTCAACGATGGCTTCACGCAAGCCGCTGTCACTGAGGTTCGTCATTGGTCTGCCGTTAATAAAAAAGCTAGGAGTTCCACGTACACCGATAGCATTGCCTTCGGCGACGTCTTTAGCGATGTTGGCCTTAAGGTTGGTATCATTAACATCAAGTTTAAATTTATTAAGATCCATTTTTAACTCTTCTGCATATTTTTCAAATATTGGCATAACAGATTCTTTTTTGTGTGACCATTCAGACTGTCTGACAAATAAAATATCCTGAAGTTCCCAAAATTTTCCCTGAACTCTTGCGGCCTCAAGTGCATTGGCAGCTTCTTGTGAATTTCCGTGATAAAGCATGTAACGAGCGACAAAATAAATATCAGGAGCAAAGTCATTTAAGATGTCTTTTAAGATTGGATGAAAAGCTGAACATGCTTCACATTCAGGGTCAAAAAATTCCACGAGTGTAATTTTGGCACTAGGAGAACCTAGTGATGGTGCACCTTCTCGAAGTACGCTTAGTTGCTGCTGTGGAGCTTCAGTGTTTGAAACTTCATCAGGTTTTTTTTGATTTAAGAAGTACATAGCTAAGCCAAAAATAACAAGTGCTATCAGGGGGAAGAGGATAAATTTAATATCTTTTTTCATAATCAGGCTTTCCTTTGTGCTGTATAAAATTTTATTAATAATATTATGGTCAGAGTTAAACTGGTTAATGCCATGAGGGGAATAGTGACGAAGCCCAAGTATTCAATTTGCTTAGCTGTACAAGAGACACCTGAAGAACATGCAATGATCGCTTGCGAGATGACCTTGTAATAGAGAAGATTGTGATAAAAAGAGATTATCCAACCAATGAGCGCCAGAGGCATTGTGTACCAAATAACATTTTTATCTTTAAGTAAAAATCCAGCTGCTAAAATAAAACTCATGGGAAAAATGCATATTCGCTGATACCAACAAAGTGTACAAGGAGGAAGCATCATAACATTACTGAAATACATAGATCCTGCAAAAGAGATGATGTTTATAATCCAAGCAATATAGATATAAATAAATTTTTTTTCTGAATCAATCATATAATGACCTTTTTTTACTTGAAGTTATTGTAATATTTTTTAACAGAAATTTGAATTTTTTCCTCTAATTTACTTATAGAGAATTCTGTTTTGTGAGTAATCCATTCAGCTAAATCTTTCGGAATAGATGTAAGAAACAACTTTTCTTCTTTTTTGTAAGGTATTTTAAGTGCGATGGCATGAAGAGCATGCCGAGGTAATTCCATTAAATTGAAATCTGATTCAAAAGCCTCGTTATCTTTAAATCGCTGAAACATTTCATAGTCACCCAAATACAGTTTATCTCCAACCAATGGCAGGCCATGGGCCTTGGCATGAACACGGATCTGGTGTTGTCGACCTGTTTGAGGGCAAGCAAGTCCAATTACATACTTGTCATTTTTTTCTAAGAGGTAAAAATAAGTAGTAGCGTGCTTACCTTCGGGTGAATTTTCAGGATAACATTTAACGACAATTCGCTTTAGGCCTTCCTCTGGATTTCCCATTCGCTCACGAGCAATAAACTCATCTACTTCGCTGAAGTTAGGAACGATTTTTGAAATAAAGAGGTAACATTTTTTTACATCATCATCTTCGAATCTCTCCATCATCTCTGTTGCCATTTTGGGATTTTTTCCCAGCATCAAGATTCCAGAAGTTTCTCTATCAATTCTGTGAAGTGAGTGGATTGTATGATTATATTTCAATTCAAAAAACACTGTCGCACAATTAAAGAGATGGCGTCCGGCTGGATGGGTAGACATAAAAGCAGGCTTTGAGATCACTAAAAGGTCGGTGTCTTCATATACGACTTCAGGAGTGGTTTGGAGTTCTAGCTTTTGTCCACGCCAGTATTCATCTTCATATTGGCTTTTATAGAAGCGAATAATCACTTCATCCTTATGATGGATGACGCTTGAGGGCTTATGTACGCCCGGGCGACCGACAATTTCAATTTCATTTGCTTTGATTTTTTTTTTAATAATTTCTCGAGAAAAGGACTCGAGGTAAAGACCAAGAAACTGGTCTAGTCGCATCCCATCGTGTTCTTCGTCGGCCATGTGGCGGACTTCGAACACGTCATCGCGATAAATTTTATGAATTATTGTCATGTTAACTTTTTAATAGCGTTCTTAATATCGTTCTTTAATAAGAAACTTCACCAAAGACATTGCAGCCCCTTCAGTATAACCAAAGCGTGATTCTAGATTTTTTAAAACAGATTTAATTTCTTTTCTGTTTTCATCTGAAAGTGGTGAGCTTTGATTTGGTTCTAAAGTTTGAGCGTATTCTGCTTCAAAGAAAACCATGTTACGAGAGATATTTTCAATTACTTTCTTTTGCTCACCTCTATAAGATTCTTGCAGTCTATCAACTAAATCTGGAAATACGTCAGTATAGATTAGTGTTTTTCCACGATTGTCTAAGGAGTATGCTCCTAATTTGGAGAGTAAATGAGAGCGAAACGTTTTAGAATCTTCTTTAAGACCAATTGCAGCTTCAAATTCTTTGATAAAAAAATCATCTGGGTCCACAAATTTTCCAAGCGCAGTATTTCTGATTTTTTCACCCTTATTTAGCGCATTAATATTTTCGACATATCTTTTGATATAATCTTCATATGACCTGTCATCGACGAGCCCGAGTGAGCTTCTGAGTTCTTTATCAAAATGATTGAGGTTATAGTCTTTTATGAGATCAACAAAACGAGCAGGATTATGATAGTCAGCTTGAGGGGCCATATTGAGAAAGTCATATTCGCCTTTTTTATGAATCAGCTCAATAAGATATTCTAGCACTTCAACAAAAGTCACATTTTTATGAAGAGAAGAAAGTCTGAATATAATATGTTTTACATCTCTAGGTGAAAGACCAAATTTCCCTTCGTAAAGCCCATCATTTAAATATTCACTGGATATGTCTTCGAAGCCTTGTTTTAAAATTTGCTTTGACTCAATATCGAGTCTTTCTGGCATTTCAATATTAGCTAAATATAAAGTTTTTTCTAATGGATTTAAATTGGTCGCAATGTTGGCCAATTTTTTATCATTATAATTTTTAGTCTGACAAACACGAAGCCGAGACATTACTGCAAAAAAACATAATGCTCCCAGCGCATGTGGTGAAAATTGTGAGCGGTCTTTAATGCCTTCAACTTGGTCGTTGTAAATTTTTTCTTCAAATTTAACATCGAGAAGATAGGGAACGGTAATGAAGTTAAAACGTCCTTTGAATGAATTAAAATCTGGATGTTGCTTGAATGCGGCTAGGTGAATCTCATTAGACGTCCCAATAAAGAAAATATCTAATTCAGTTAAAATACCTTGCAAGTTAATCGATCCTGTCTCCATTGTCATAAGGAGGTATTTATAGGCATCTAGAGGACGTTTCAGTAAATCTGAATATTCTAGAACACCACGATTAGCGAGAACAGCTTCTCCTTGAAGAGAAAATAAATTTAGTGATTGCAAGCTAGGTGGTAAACTTTGAAGCCTTTTGTCCATGGTGATTTGTTGCATCCTTGCATCAACATGTATTTGTGGTTCAATCGTCACGGCGGCGGTTGAATATCTTTTTGAAATTGAAAATCTCTCAACCCGGATATGTTTTAAAACGTCTTGATGTTTACCTTTGTAGTTTTTTAAAAGTGCATCGTATATCATACGATTTCTTTTAGAAAGATCACCTCGGTAAAGGTAAGATTTTCTAATTGAAGCTAATAGCCTTTCATCTTTTTGCAGGGCCTCTTCAATAAGCTTTTGACGATACTCTTTTGGTATTAAAAGCAGAGGATGATCCTTGAGTTCTGAAGGCATGATTGCTGAAATTTCTTTATCTTCTAAATAAGCATAAGTACCCTGACTAGTTTCTCTCACGCTGCTTGTTAGTCCCAATGTACCTTTAACATAATTGTCTAATGGGAAAATCCAGCTAAATGAAAAAAGCTTCCCGCTTTCTGTTTCGGAATATTCCTCGAGGCCTTTGATAACTTTACTAACAATTGAAGACTTTGATGAACCGTTAGGGCCAATGAGTAAAATAAATTTATTATTAAAACCTTCTTCACTAAAATTTACTAAATTTTGAAAGAGTGCTTGCTGAACTTTAATCTGGCCATAGACTGCTGGAGAATCTGGATGTTTCGTTTGAAAAAGTTTAAATGAACCGTCACTATTTACTCCGAAGTGATTAAGCATATCTCGAATATACTCATATGTTGGACGGCATTCGAGTTTGGCGTTTTTTTCAAAAATATCCATATAGTCACTGTATGAAAGTGTTTCTAAACTTGCATCAGGCTGCTCAGAGGCTTGATTAATCCAGTTTTGGTAGCTCATAAGTGTATTTCCTTTAAAGATATTGTTAGTTACTATTGTAATCTCTTATGAAAAATTACAAAAGATTCATTCTCATTATGTTATTTTGTGCCGTCGCTTTTGTGATTTCTTTTAGCTTTTTCATGGATTTTTCGCCAATCTCTGGAAAGTCTGATCAATTTGTTCAAGATAAACAGGCTTTAAAACGCCTCTTGCATAACTCTTCTGAGATTCACAGGATTTGGAAAGCTGGAGAAGAATCTAGAGAATGGAGTCTCATAAGTGAAGAGTGTAAAAAGGAATTGAGAATCACTAAAAATTTTGATGAATCCCTTTTAAGATGCAGCCCACTCTTACTCCAATGCCACAGTCTTTTTAGTAAAAATCTTGATTACTCTTTAGTCACATTTGAAGAATCTGGTAATTTGCCATTTAGGTATTTAACAAAATCTAATAGTTCTTATCAAGGGCTGCGAGAAGTTGGGATAGCTGTAACTTTAGTTGATAAAAAATCTCTCAAAAAGCTAGATATTTTTTTAGAGGATAATTGTCATGAAGTTTACCTAGAGCAAAGGGCCTATGCTTATGGAGAACAAATTGAAATAAAAGACGGAGAAGATTATCGTTTTGATAATTTTGATCGACATATTTATTTGGATACACATCTCGTGACAAATTTTGACATCAACATGTGGCTCAAGTTTGGTAATCCTGATTTTACCAAGGGTATTTCGGAAAAAAAGGAAGATGAGCTTTTTTTACCGGCCGTATTTTTAACTTATACGCAGATGGAAAGTTATTGTTCATATAAAGGCCGACAAGTTTTGCAGGCACATTTTTTAGATGCAGCTTCTTTTTTACCAATGGACTTAAATGAAAAAATTCCCAAGCGTAATTTAAGATCTCCTTATTATTGGACAAAAAAAGCAAGTGAATATAAATCAGATTGTAAACTTCTCTACTCGAAAGATTGTCTTGGAAAAAGAGAATATCAAACGAATTCCAGCCAGCCAAGTTGGGCCGGACTTTTTGATACGATGGGTGGCGTCTTTGAAGCAGTCCGAAATCCAATTGATGGAGAGAGTAATTTAAAGGCATCATCTTATTATTTTGATTCTAAGTCTTCTTGGCACAAGATAGGCTTTAGGGCCGGATGGAATGGAGAAGGATTTGGATTGCGTGATTTTGATTTTAGAGGACTTAATCCCTACGTTAATATTGATAAATTTAAAGTAGGCTTTCGATGTATGAGAGAAATCCTCCAATGAAAAATATTTTAATCCTCACCATTATATTTTTATTTTCATGTTCAGAAATTAATTCAAAAAGCCAATCACTTGCTGAGGTTGATTGGCTTTTAAGTTCTGAGTGGATTTATGCTACGAAAATTGTAGGGCCTCAATATAATAATGAGGAAATAACCAGACCTCCTGGTGTAGAGCAATTAGTGATGTCAATTGTTTTGCCAGATCTTGGAGGGCTAAATAGTAAACACCAATGCTTATATTACACAGTGAAGTTTAAAGAAAAAAAATCTTCTTTTCGAATTCAAGAATTTAAAAATGTGGATAAATGTCCTGAAATTTCAGATAACGAAAGAGAAAACTTTGTTTATATTGAAGGTATCGATAATTTAAAACTGGCTTTTAAATCTTATCAAATCATAATGAATTTTAAGCACAATAAAAAAGAATCAGTTATTGAAATCATGTTACCTAATATTGAAGAAGGTCTTATTCACAATAAGTATGAGGCGATCACTACTAAGAGCCTTAGACCAGGGTTAAAACTTTTACGTTTAACTGAAGAGAGTTTTGACTTTGCAAGTAATAAAAATCTTGGGAAGCTCTCTGATCGCTTCAGCCTTGGTACGGCCATCAGGTGTCAACAGGTTAATAAGAACTGTGAAAGTGTCGGTGAAAATCGGTGTGAAATGTGTCGCTATGGCTGGTATGAAGTCGTTGATTTTCAATGCCCCAACGGAGGCTCGAAGTTTTGTGGACAAAATCATTGTGGAGAAAAAAATGAACCAGCTTGTCCAAGAGGCACTAGGGTCGTTCCCATTGAAGAAGCAGGACTCTGTCAAAGTGACCTAGGGCCAGTAGCAAATTTTGAAAAAATATTAGTCTGTCAGTGAATTTAAAAAATTGGGCGGGAGACGTTCAATGATTTCATTAATTTCAGATCCTTCATTGTGAACGATAACAAAAGATTGGATCTTCGGTTGAGAGACTTTTTTTAAGGAATTATTTGTAAGAGCAGTTTTTTTTGCCCGCAAAATTGCCAATACATAATCACTTATTAAAAATTTCTCAGTGACTAAATTCTTATCTACGACTTGATCAGATAAACCAATAAAAGCCACACCTTCATAAATAACGAATGAACTAATATTGGGTTTTGTCACAATATTATCTTCATTAAGATTTACGACTGAACTATTCAAAAAAAACTGAGAATAATTTTCTAATGAAATTTGTTGTTGATCGGCGATGATAAAGTCCTCCATTGAAAGATTGACTGCATCGATTCCTTTTCCTTCTAATGACTTTAATACAGCTACATTTTCTTCTTTAGTGGCCGAAGCTTTGAGAAGATGCCCTCGATGAATGATGAAAACATTTGAACCATAATTTGCTTGAACTTGCTCTTTGGATTCGATCTTATCAGTTAAATAAAGCGGAAATTTTAACGAGTCATTTTTAAATAAGCCCGGATCAGATGCCGTAACAATTGAAAGAGTTGCTTTAGGTGTTTCCAAAATTTTTGAAACATTGGATGAACAAGAAATCAGAGTAAAAAATAAACCCAAATATATAACTGAGAATAGGTGATTAAGATTTTTAAAACTCATTATTAAAAGCTCTTAACTTTGGTTAGTTTAGAATATGCTTTAATAAGTGCGTCTGCTAGCTGATCGTAATATTCAAGGGGAGAGTTGAGGCAAAGACTAATTCTGACTACACCACGCCCGACATCATCACTTACCCCCATGGCCTTCAGTACTTTTGAAGTAACTGGCATGTTATCTGAACATGCAGAAGAGGTTGTCACAAAAATATCGACAGATTCAAGCTCTATTTGAACTGCCTGGCCATGAATACCGGGATAAGAAATATAAGTTGTGGTGGCAAGTCTTGGTGAATTTTCACCAATAATGACCACTGCAGGAAATGCTTTTTTAACTTTTGCTTCAAATGCTAATCTTTTTTCTGAAAGTTTATTGATATTCTTAAAGACTTCATTGATAGAAGTGAGTGCAACTGCAAGTGTTTCATTACCAAGATAATTTTGAGTTCCACCGCGATGACCTTTTTCTTGTCCACCACCAATTATTAGTGGCTTTAGAGTCGTTGGATCTTTAACTAATAAAATACCTGTTCCAGTCATTGCACCAAGCTTATGACCAGAGCAAACAGCAAAGTCTATATTTGATTCTTTGAAGTTAAAGGGTGTTTTACCTATGTATTGAGTCGTATCACATAAAAATGGAATATCATTTTGCGTGCAAAGATCATTAATTTCTTTATAGGGTTGAATAACTCCGGTTTCGTTATTGGCGGCCATGACTGAAACGAGGGCTATGTTGCCTTGGTTTTCTTTAATCCATTTTTGTAATGAATCTACATTTACGATTCCATCGTGATTAACTGGAAGCGATTTTACAATGTAGCCTTTTTCTTCAGCATAAAAATTAGCAGTATTGATAATGGCGGAGTGTTCTATTCCAGAAGTAATGATAATTTTTTTAGTATTTTTATCACAACCTAAAATACTGTGAAAGACAGTCGAGATTCCTTCAGTTGCACCAGAATTAAATATAACTTGATCGAAATCAGCTCCGAGGATTTTTGCACAAACTGATCTTGCATTTTCCATTCCCATCATCGTTTTTACTCCGAGATAGTGGATGGCATTAGGGTTAGCAAAAGGACCTTTTTCTAATCTTTTAATTAGATAGTCTTTTACTGAATTGCATAGTGGGGCACTGCCATTGTAATCTGCATAAATCATAATTCTTAGCCTTCTTACTTAATTGCAAGCATTCTATCGAGCGCTTTAAGCGATGAGCGAGCGATATCTTCTGGAACACTAATAATATTTATGGGCTTATTGTCTTTGATCGCACGGAAACTGGCAAGTAACCATCTCGGTCTTACGCGGTACATAGTGGTGCAAAGGCATTGATAAGGTGAAAGTGAGACAATCTTTTTATCTGGGTACGAGGCAGCAAGGCGATTGACTAGATTGATTTCAGTTCCAATCGCAAATTCGCTTCCACTAGGAGCTTTGTCCACTTTATCGATTATATAGGAAGTCGAGCCATTGTCATCGGAAGCCTGCACGACTTCAAAAGGACATTCTGGGTGGACGATTACATTCATTTGAGGATTATTAGCTTTTATCGTTTTGACTTGTTCTTTAGTAAAACCTTGATGAACAGAACAAAACCCATACCAAAGAATGACTCTCGCCTTTTCGACTTGTTCGCTTGTTAGTCCACCATTTTGCATATTGGGATTATAAACGACCATGTCTTCAAGGGGGATTCCCATTTTAAAACAGGTGTTACGGCCAAGGTGTTGATCAGGAAAAAAAAGTAATTTTTCACCTTGGGAAAGCGCCCAACTAATAACTTTTTCGGCGTTAGAAGAAGTGCAAATACTCCCTCCGTTTTCACCAACAAAAGCCTTAAGTGTAGCGGCACAGTTGATATAGGTAACAGGAATAACTTTTTTTTGTGTCGACTTCAAAATAAAAGACCATGCTCGGTCGATCTCACTTTTACGGGCCATATCGGCCATGGAGCATCCTGCTTTTAGGTCTGGTAAAATAACTTTTTGGTTTGAAGAAGTGAGCATGTCAGCAGTTTCCGCCATAAAATGCACGCCACAAAATATTATATACTCTTTTGAAAGTTTTGCTGCTTCACGGGCCAATTGGAGTGAGTCCCCTGTGATGTCAGCAAAAGCAATAACATCATCTTGTTGATAATGATGACCTAAAACGACAACACGGTCTTTGAGTTCTTCTTTTATTTGAGCGAGCTCAATTAAGACTTCAGCATCAGAGAGTTCTTCCTCTGAAATGGTGGGTTTATAAACATCATCTTGTGAGTCAGAAAATAAATCGAGCATTGTTAGCGTCCTATTCTACTGGGTATCCCGCTTCATTCCAAGCCAAGATTCCCCCTTCCACGTTGACGAGGTCACTGTATCCTTTAGAGAGTAAAAACATACAAGCGTTCATACTTCTTTTTCCACTTCTGCACTGAATGACTACTGGGATATTTTTGTTTGGTAACACCGCTTCGTATTTTACTTGAAGTTCAGATAAAGGAAGTAGTGTTGCGCCCTTAATATGGGCTTCGTCCCATTCTTCTTGTTCGCGACAATCGACAAAATACATATTGTCTTTGTTATCTATTTTTGACTTTAGTTCTTGGACTGTAATTTCCTTAATCATAAATTTTCCTACTTAAAATTTTGCCACAAGTGCTGTTGTAAATAATCTATCTGTTTTTGTACTTGTTCCAGGTGCCGGAAGATTATCAAATCTTAACAGGTAAGCCGTTTTAATTGAGAAAGTGCTATTAAGTGCCGCTGAAACAGAAAGCTCAGTATTGAATTGGTAGTCTTTTGATTCCTTCAAGTTTGGTAAATACTCTGCAAAGTATTTAGCAGAAACATTGGCATTGAATTTTTTTTCGGCTTCAGTGAATGTGCGAATTGAATTTTGAAAAACGTGAGAACCATTGATTCTTTTTTCATTAGTATAACGATAACCAAGTTCAGTGACCCATGTGTAAGTCTCTTCTTTATAGATAAAATACTTACCACCTAGGTCACTGCTATGGCGAAGGTCATAACCCGCAAATTTATCGTTTTCAAATCCCTGTGCCAGATAAAGAGAAAACCGCGAACTTAATTCTCTTTCAAGTCGAAGGCCGCCAAAAAGATATCGAGCGCTTTCGACTCTGTTAGATTCAGCATTTAAGTATCGAGCATTGAACTTAGCAAGATATAAATCTATTTGAGCGGAGTTGGATTGTTTAGCGTTGATATTTTTTGAGTTGGTATTTCCTGAAGCAATAGCGATTCCCACTTCAGATTCATTAGTGAACTCAACTGCGTGTACATTTGAATGAGAAAAGACAGATAGTGAAACAAGAAAAGTCAGGGCAATCAATTTCATCTAAACCTCGCGTTAATTTACTGGACCAAACTATGGATCAACTAATCTCTCAACTCCCTGAAAATGTCTAGGAGAATCAAGGCTTGCCGAAGGATAATCTTATATGTAAGCATTAGAAATCATTTCATTTTGGAGGTTTACCGGTGTTAAAAGAATTCAAAGATTTTGCAGTTAAAGGTAACGTTGTCGATTTGGCCGTTGGGGTTATCATTGGTTCTTCTTTTGGAACGATAGTTAAGTCATTAGTTGACGACATTATTATGCCACCCATCGGAGCTGTTTTAGGAAATGTCGATTTTTCAAATCTTTTTATCGTCATTAAAGATGGGGCAAAAATACCGGCACCTTATTTGTCATTAGCTGAAGCCAATGCGGCCGGCGCGATACTTTTAAAATATGGATCTTTCATTAATACATTAGTGAGTTTTGTCATAGTTGCTTTTTCTGTATTTTTATTAATTCGCCAATTAAATAAACTTAAAAAAGCAGAGCCCGCAATAACTGCAGGCCCTACTGATGAAGTTAAACTTTTAAGTGAGATTCGCGATCTCTTAAAAAAATAATTACTGACAAACTTGAATTTTAACACCGTGATTACAAGTATATTTCGCTTGAGTTTCTTTTAGTGATTTAAACTCTGCTTCTGCTTGGTTTCTTCCACGTGCACCCATAATATAACGTGTGTCAATTTTTCCTGAGTAATCTAGGCAACCAGACACACAATAATTTGTCTCAATTGTAGATCTGATTTCTTCAGTTTTTACAATTCCTACACCATGGTTGCATGAGAAGTCTTTACTCGTTTGAATTTGAATTTGAGCATTTGATTCTGCTTCAATTGGAAAGAGTCCGAATGCACTACCTAGGTATCGAGTATCCAATGAACCATTGTATGCTTTACAAGCGGCGTAGCTGAAGTAACCAGGAGTTGGTCTTGGACCTCTCAAGTCATCTAATTGTCTTCTCAGGTCATTATTAGTTGCTTGTAAACTATAATTTTCATCTTGAAGTCTACGGGCATCACTTGAGGCGCGACCTAGTTCTATTGATAGTCTTGTATTGTCATCAGTTAAGCGAACTGAGTCTCTTCTTAGACTGTCATTTTCTAATCTTAAATTTTGGTTTTCGCGTTCAATTCTTCCATTGTCTCTACCTGGACCTTGAGGACGAGAAACTTGGCACTGGTTAAGTTGCAATTTTAGATCATTGATAGTTGTTTCAGCGTTATGAAGTGTTTTAATACACTGAGTAAGGTCCATTCTATTGCCTGGAATAATGATGTCTCTTTCTCTAGCAAAAGCTCCTTGTGTTGAAAGAACAGCTAAGCCCAATAGTAATAAATTTTTCATCGAAATCTCCTGTGTGTTGTGCGAATGCAACACAATACCCAAAAGTCGAGTATGAATATAGTGATGCTGTAAAAATTATAAAGTAAAAATGTAAGTTTCCAAAATCTTGTGGATTTTAGGGCCATGTGCCTTGGCCTTAAATTTCGGATGGTTTATCATCCTATTCATGGATTTCAGTAAAATACTCGATTATGTCACCCCCCAAGGCCTGAAGGATATTATTAAAAATCTTCAAGGACGTAATGCCGAGTTGGTTGATGAAAATGAAGATCTTTTCAGCGAATCAGAAAAAAATAAAAAAAGAATTCAAGAACTAGAAGACCAAATCAGAATTCTGAAAGGGGAAAAGCCAATTCCTAAGTTTAAAGAACCTAAAGACTTAACCTCTGACGAAAATAAAAACAAAAAAAAAGATAAAAATAAATCTCCTCGCTCACCACGTCGTAAGAAAATTAACTTAAAAATTGATGAGACAGTTGATTTAAAAGTCGATCGATCTAAACTTCCTGCGGGGGCAATTCATAATGGTTATCGCCAGATTACAATTCAAGAAATTCTTTTTGAACGTCATAATATTTGTTTTAATATCGAAAGATTTATTGATCCAAAGACTGGCAAAATAATTGAAGCTGTTATTCCAGCTCAATATAAAGATCATGAATATGGACCTACTCTGCGTAGCTTTATAGTTGCTCAGTACTTTGAAAGTGATAGCACTCATTCGAAAATTAAAGCATCACTAGAGAGCATCGATATTGATATTTCTAAGTCTCAGATTAATAATATTTTATTAAACTCATCTTCGGAGTTTAAAAATGAACTCGTTGAACTTCGTGAAGCTGCTTTAGAAAAAGAAAAATGGCAGCAAATTGATGATACCTCATGGAAGATTTTAAAGAAAACTTCAGTTTATACTATAGTGACGGGTAATAGTTATTTTACACAGTTTGCAACTGTCTTAAGTAAGTCACGTCATTCAGTTATTTACGCCTTAACCGGAAAAAAAGAACCGAAATACAAGTTAAATGAACTGGCAATCGACTATGCATCTGGTGTTAGAAATTCCTTGAAGTTAAAGATGTTTTTGTATGGAAAAAAATCAGACAAACTATACAATCAGATAGAATTAAAGCAACTTTTTGAAACCGATGAGTTTAAAGAGCTTCCTAAAGCAAGTTTAAGGGACATTAGAACGGGCATGTATTTAGCTGCATTTCGAGAGGGAGTATTTGGGTATAATGGGGAGGCATTAATGTCAGACGATGCACCTCAGTTTGATTATATTTTTATAACACATGCTCTTTGCTGGATTCACGAGATGAGGCACTATAAATTAATTGAAACAAAGTATCCTGAAAATGCAATTAGATTAAATAATTTCATCTCACGTTGTTGGACTTTCTATAGGATTATTAAAATATCTCAAAAGAACTTAACAGAGAAGAGATCGAGATTAGTATTAAATATTTTCAATCTTCTTTTTGGAAATGAAGGGAGAACTGGATTTAAGTTATTAGACAAGCAACGTAACCTAAGTTTTTTAAAGGCAGAAAAACTATTAGCGCCTCTTTGGAATAGAAATCTTCCACTACATAACAATGGTTCAGAATTAGATGTTAGAGGAAAAGTTATTAAAAGAAAAATTTCTCTTTTTAACAAGTCCCAGAGAGGAGCTGATGCCTGGGACTTATATTTGGGTCTTTCTGAGAGTTGCCGAAAATTAAAAGTAAATTTTTACCAAAAAGTCTTAAAAACCTTCAATAAAATACCTACCCAGTCTTTAGGATCAATGGTCTATTCCACTTGATTTTGCAAACTTACCAAAGATACTAAGTAATTTTTTCGGAAGAAAAAAAATGACTAATAGTGATTTGAATAAAAATCCGAAGTCCCAAGAAAGTGATTACCACAGTGGTTATTATTCTGATTTTGATCGCCGAGCTTTTAGTCATGACTCTGATAAGTCACCTAAAGAAACCTTCACGCGTCCTAGTGTTTCCAATGACAATACCCAAGGAGACGGTATGTAAAACTTAGTCAATCTTAGATATCCATTTTCCCTTCCAGAATTGAATTTTTCCTATGAGTCTCTTGAACCCTATATGGATGCAAAAACAGTAGACATTCATTACAACAAACATCACTTGGGTTATGTGAAAAAATTAAATGATAGTATTAAAGAATTCCCAGAACTGCATAATAAAACTCTTGAAGAACTTTTAACGAATGTTGAAAAATTACCTAAAGAGCTTCAAGAAATTGTTCTCCACCAAGGAGGTGGACATGTTAATCATAGCTTATTTTGGAGTGTCTTAAAACCAGCTCCAATGAGTGAGCCGGCAGGCGAATTAGCTGTGGCCATAAAAAATGATTTTAAATCCTTTGAAAATTTCAGGATTGAGTTTACCCAAGCAGTTGAAGCTGTATTTGCTTCAGGATGGGTCGCTCTGTTTGCTGATCCGAACTTTAATGGAAAATTATCGATTAAAACCTTAAAAAACCATGAAAGTATTTACAGCGTGAGAGGCCCTGGTAATTATCCATTGAAGGCGATATTGATTTGTGACGTTTGGGAACATTCTTATTATCTCAACTACCAAAATAGGCGCAATGACTATGTTGCTGCCTTTTGGAATTTAGTCAATTGGCAGCAAGTTGAATCACTCTTTAAGTAATTCAAGAAATACTTTTAGTAGCTTTTAAGTTCTTTAGGGAGAGTCATAATTATAAGTTGATTAGGTTTACTCACAAGGGGAGTTTGCCCCGTTTTTAAGTCTGTTTCACCCATAATTTGAAAATCATTATCGAATACAAAAGCAATTTGATTGTCATTAATTATACTGAGACCTTCGATTTTTTCTTGATCACGAAGTGGGGTTTCATTCAAGCTGGTGATAAAAACTTTTTTGACAATTTGATCAGATTCTCCAAGAGTAATTTTAAATAAATCCTTTTGGCTCTTGGGCCCGACTTCACCGTTTTGTTCAAGTACCACTATCTGATTTTTTGTTAGGGCAATGGCATCGCCAATTTTGGTATTTCCACTATTGAATGGATAAAAATACTCTGCACTTGTTTTAAGTGTATCTAAGTCTACTTCTGCAATTCGGACAAATTCTTCACCAGGTAGTGGACTTTGTAAAAAACCAAAAATTTTCTGGTCTATTTTTGTGATGGCTTCAAATCCTCTATTGGATTTTTTATCGGCGTAAATTTTTGGAAGTTCGTTTCCTGGTGTAAATCTTTTTTTCATGACACCATTGGAATCAAAATTAACTAAAGCAGGTGAGTATTCATCAGCTATCCAAAATCCAGATTCACCGTCAATTGTTAAGCCCTCACTATCAACGCCCATTGAGTCCACAGAATAAAGCACACCGAAAACATCGACAGGATTTTCTTCTGTTCTTTTATGGGGAAGGCCAGAAAGTGGCTTGCCATCCATTTTCTTTAAATCTATTTTTGAAACAAAAGACAGCTCCATGGTTTTAGGATCGGCTTTTATGGTGATGATCGCCGGTGAATACTCTGGCAATAAAAAGGGGCGCTCTAGGCCTTTTGACCAGCCAATTGGTCCTCGGTCCGAGATGACTTGGAAGAAAAAAGCCCCATTTTTTTCTTCTATAAAATGCAGGCCTGAAAATCCACCAAGTGAAATTTTTTGATTGGAAAAAGTTTCTCCAATAACGGGAGTGTCCTTCATGGTAAATAACATGGGGGGAGATGCAACATTTGAGCCCGCACACGAAGATAAAAAGACCAGGACTGATATTAAAAAAATATTTAGTTTCATTTTACTCTCATGACAAATTTAACTTTGAGGACTAACGATATATGAAAGAATCTCTTTTTAAAAGCCATGGTTTAAAAGAGGGATTCGCCCCTATGATTTTTTATAGGGGCATTTTTTCTTTGACATCTTATTGCATTACAATCAAAATTTTAAATTGAGTGTTAATAAAAACAGGAGTGATTCATGGAAGTTATCACGATCGGCAATAACAAGGGTGGCGTTGGTAAAACAATGCAGTGCTACCAACTTGCTTGTTACTTGGCGAACAAAGGTCATAAAGTTCTCGTTATCGATCTCGATTCTCAAGCAAATTTAAGTTCAACATTTGGTGTCCAAATTCAAAGAACATTAGTTCCAGAATGGCTCATTGGCGATGTTGGAATTGAAGATGTAATCGTTTCACCAGAAATGACCGGTAAACTTTATAAAAATATTAAGCTCATTCCGGCCAGTCGACATTTATCAAATCTCTCTAAACTCCTCATTTTATCTGAAGGAGAAATTAGAAAGGAGGCTGGCAGAAAAGAACGCCTTTTAAGAAAACGCTTGATTGATGCCAAGTTAGAATTTGATTATGTCATAATTGATACACCTCCAATGTTGGGTGATGAGCTCATTATGTCTTTGGTCGCATCAAATCGCGTTTTAATTCCCACTCAAGCGCAAGATTACTCAATTGATGGTCTTGAAGAATTAATGGATACTTTTGAAATTATCAAAGAAACGGAAAATCCAAGTTTAGAATTTTCAATTGTTCCTTCAATGGTTAATCCTAGAAGAAAAATTGAAAAGGTGAGAATGGAAGAGCTTTCACAATCTTTTAACATCACACCGATGATTAGAAACATGGTTCAAATGCAGGAATCTATCTCAATGAGAAGACCAGTTTGTATTATGGGAGCTAAGTCTGCTGGAAGGCGTGATTATGAAGAGCTTTGGAAGTCGTTAAACTTATAATTATAATAAAAATTAGTTTCCTCAAGGATGTGGAGAATAAAATATGTCGAAGACATTTGCCGCCCGTGTATCTAAAAAAGAAAGAACAACTTTAGACCTATCAGAAAAAGTAGGCAGAGAAGTCTTTAAAGCTTCAGATGATCGTTTACTTCAGGGAGCAAAGCTCACTGAAATTCAAATGAAAGAAATAGTCGTTAAAGAACAAGTAAGAACGAAGTTTAATGACGATTCAATTAAAGATCTTGCAAAAAATATTGAACTCAATGGACTGATTCAGCCACTAGTTTTACACCAAGATAAAAATGGTAAGTTCCGTTTGATTTGTGGTGAAAGACGCTATCGTGCTTTATCCTTTAATAAGGCCATAAGTGCACCTTGTTTTGTTTTAGAAAATAAAACAGAAGAAGAATTAATGGCAATTCAGTTTTCTGAAAACTCATCGAGAGAAGAATTACATTATGTCGATAAAGCAGATGGGATTTTAAACTATCAAATTGCCACTGAAGCTAGTGAGAGAAAAATTCAAGCAGCACTAGGGATCTCAAAGTCAGAAGTGCATCGCTCACTTTTGATTGCTAAAATGCCAAAGTCACTCAAAGAAGTAGCTAAAAAATATGATGTTGAAAAGTATGTTTTGCTGGAGTGGGATGCTCTATCAAAGGGAACTTTAAAAACTGATGTCGAAAAAAAGATTCTCGACGGTAAAATCACTAAAAGATCTGAGCTCGCGAGTCTTATAAGTTCTGGTGGATTACTCAAGGCCGGTAAAAAGCTGACGGATAAACCGACGCTACCAAAAGGGATGAGTGCCAATGCCTTTTTAAAGGCCATGACTTCAAAATCAAAAGACTTAAATCTTGACAAAAAAACTCAAGAATTACTTCGTACATTAGTTGAAGAAACTAAAGAAATGATGGATCAATAATCACTTAATCACAGGGACAAAAGCATCATTGCTTTATCCCTGTGTTCTTATCAGGTAACTTGTTCCCAGTTATCAAAAAATCAATTTCACTTTTTTGTTTTATGGCAAAATAAAGTGATGAGATTTTACTCAATATTTATTTTTCTCTTCTTAATTTCATCTTGTGCCTTTAATAGTCATCAAGTCACAACGATTGAGCGCTCAGTCGCTTCATCTCAAGAAGCGAGCTGTGTTGACCTCGCAAAAAATCTAATATCTCCAACTCAAAAACATAATGTTCAAGTTAGTAAAAAAAGCTTCATAAAATATTATGATGATCTAAACGACACCTTGAGTGGTAACTTGTCGACAGTTTTCAGGAGTGAGTGGAAAGCAAAAGAAGATTATGACTTAGGCTCTCAATACATGATTGATGTTCTTAAAGCCTTTGGAGGAGAGTCCTTAGTTGCAAAATTCTCTCATCTTCGAGGCAAGCAATTTATCGACCGAGTTGTCGATCACTTAAAAGAAATTAGAAAGATCGGAAAAATTTCCATGCGAGACCCACCAGCACCTAAAGGAAGCTTTGATCGTACTTTTACCTACTATACGAAAGCCTTGACGGACGGAACTGGGGCTAAGCACCAAGTCCGATTGAGAACCTATCTTAGAGAAATAGTTCCGTCTGAAATGGTAAATGATCTACCGATTCAAGGTTTTTATAATGGCCAGTATATTGAAATTGTAAAAATTGGTCCCAACAAATTTAAATACCGATCAGCGAGTACTTACTCTGAAGCGACCAAGGAGTATTCATCAGACTTGGTGGAAAAAGTAATGAATCTTGAAGGCCTAAAGAAAGTGATTAATAATCACTTAACTTTTTATGCTTATCCTCACGCAAAGGGATTCAAGTTAGAAGTAAAAACTAGGCCACATGACGAAGTTAATAATAAAAATTTTGAAAAGCTCTTAGGCAAAAATTATGTTCAGAAATTGAGTGTAGATGTTAATCCAGAAGATATCTTGCTTTTGTTTAAAGATAATAAGACAAAAAATTCTGACATGATGAGAGAGAATTTAGAACTCTTAAAAGAACGTGTTTCAAATGACCCAAAAAATGCCACTGACAGAATTAATGCCGTCTTTAATCTACTTCTAGATGCGAACGATTTAGATGCCAATTTTTTTGTGGCCCAGGGAGCGACAGAATACCGTCGTCATGCTTTGGAATTAGAGGTGCCTGACATGATTGATGGCGCGGTTGTGAGAATTCAAACAACACTAGATTATGATATGGGCGTAAGAAAAAATTACGACAGTGCTGGAAATTTTTTAGATCCTTTTCAATCTCTAGTCAATCCACTTACAAGGCCATTTAGTACCGAGGAAGACTTACACATTGAACTTAAGGCTCCAAAAGTCTTGGTTGAAAGAACGGTAAAAGAAAAAGTATCAGATGCGCTTCTTTCGCTGTTTGGATTGTTTAACTCTCATCAGGTCACAAATAAAGGTAAGTTTAAGCATATTTCCAACCAAGCGGACATACTTGATTAAAGCACTTAGTTGCTTATAGCTTTCATTATAGTGACTTTTGCCTTGGCCTTGAGTGACTTTTACACACTACTGTCTATTTTTTAGCCACTGCTATTTAGATGGGTGTATATATTTTATTGAGTGCTACTTAATAACAGCACTTTGTCGGGAGTTCATAATAATTCAACCTGGCATGACCTTTGCTCTAATAATAGAAAGAACTATTAATAAAGGCATAAGCTTATGAAAACATTTCAACCATTAACTAAAAAATTTCAATCAAATTGTTTATTTTTTAAACAAGCTCTTGGTTGTTTTTTAATTTTTAGCACGACATCACTTTCGGCCATAGAGGTGAATTACATTGAAAGGAAACCTGCTTCTATCGAAGAAGAAGTTCTTACAGTCCCGCTAGCGATTGACACTTTTTCTAATGAAACTCTTTTTGCAGAAGATGACTCGGGTGTAATGAGAGATTTGAAAGCGACATTACAATCTTGGGATTCGACTGATGAATATGCCAATAAGTGGGATTTAAAATCTACGGGATTATTTAATACTCCAGATACAATCGAAAAAAGAAAATTTATTGAAAAAAAGTTATTGCGTTATGTGGATAAAAGACTTTCTGGTGAAATGAAAAAAGCGGAGGAAGGTTCTGCTCTTCATAAAGTAAGTAAAGTTGAAAAACAATTACGCCCTAATGCGAGTGTTAATATTTCAAAAAACTTTGGATTAAAATTTAAAGCAAGAGTCATTCAAGGAAAGGCCACAGTAGAGTTTAAAAACCCTTGGATTGAATGTAATACTGTTGTTTCTGCAGCAGGTAAAATTCGCGTGATAACTAGAAAAGAGTTTAAAGGATTAGGGACTGCTTCTGGAGCCGAGTACGGTGTAAACGAAGCCCAAATCGTGACTTATGTAGATCAACAATTATCCAACAATATTAAAGCTCGCATTTCGTCGACTCAAACAAATAGCTTGGACATTTTTTCAAATGACGCGGATGCTAGGGTTGAAATGTCAGCAAGTTTTCCTTTCAATCTTTAAATATTGGCAATCCGAAAAAGAGCAGAGTAAACTAAGGCACCTATTTATGAATCGGAGGTCCTTCAATGAGTTTATTCGACGCGCCTTTATTTCAGGATGCTATTAAGCAACTTGAAGACGCAGCTAAGATTATGCAACTAGACCCAAACGTTGCAGAAAGATTAAAATACCCAAAACGTGCGCTTCAGGTTTCTGTGCCCATTCGTCTTGACGATGGGACAGTAAAAACTTTTATCGGATACAGAGTTCAGCACAACCTCACATTAGGCCCAGGAAAAGGAGGTATTCGCTACCATCCAGGCGTCGATCTTTCTGAGACTGCAGGTCTTGCGATGCTTATGACTTTTAAGTGCGCACTCGTTGGTCTTCCTTACGGTGGAGCAAAAGGTGGGATCTGTGTTGATCCAACACTATTATCTCGCCAAGAACTTCAGGCCCTCACAAGAAGATACGCTACAGAAATTAACATGATCATTGGCCCTCATATCGATATCCCAGCTCCTGATATTGGAACTGATGGACAGACAATGGCGTGGTTCATGGATACATATTCTCAAATTAAAGGTTACACAGACGGCGCTGTCGTTACTGGTAAACCTCTTGAAATTGGTGGATCAAAAGGACGTGCTGAATCGACAGGTAAAGGAGTTGCATTCTGTGTAAACTTCGCTGCTGAAAAAATCGGTATGACAATTAATCAAAACACAACTGTCGCCATTCACGGATTCGGAAAAGTGGCGATTCCAGCAGCAAATGATCTTCGTGCTCAAGGTGCAAAAATTGTAGCAGTCTCAGACGTCTCTGGCGGTGTCTACGATCCAAACGGTTTAGATATCGAGAAATGTGAGAAGTGGGTAAAAGAAAATAAAGTTCTTAAAGGTATGCCTGGAACAAAACACATCACAAATGATGAATTGTTTGCTTTGGCCGTGGATGTTTTAATTCCTGCGGCAATCGATGGTGTTATTACGAAAGATAATGCCCATGTTGTTAAAGCAAAAATCATTGCAGAAGGTGCCAACGGGCCATTAACAAAAGAAGCAGTTGATATCGTCACGGCTAAAGGTGCTTTTTTAATTCCAGACGTTTTATGTAACTCTGGTGGGGTTATTGTTTCATACTTTGAATGGGTTCAAGGACTTCAGTCTTTCTTCTGGGATTTAGATGAAGTTAATAAGCGACTTCACTCAATCATGAAAGATGCTTTTGAAAACGTTTATACAACTTCTAAAGAGTTTGACTGTAATATGAAGTCTGCAGCCTTGGTTGCAGCTATTAGACGTCTAGAAAAAGCCATGAAGCTCAGAGGCTTGTGGCCATCATAAATATTTTGATTTGAAAAATGCAGCTTTCGGGCTGCATTTTTTTTGTAAATTTTTCACCCTAAAATACATTAATACCTATACATGTTAATGACTCCTAATCAACAAACTTTAGGAGTCTATTATGAAATCGTTTATTATGTTTTTGGCCTTAACTTTAAGCTTTTCAACTTTTGCAAATACAACCGTTACAGCTGAAGAAAATAATTCTGAACTACAAATATTGGATTTAGTTGTTGGTGTGACTCAAACGTATTCAAAAACTTCGGAATTGAATGCTAAAGTTGTAGAAATTCTTGGTGGTGATGGAATGAATCCTACAAGAATGGTTCTCGTTTTAAGCACTGGTTATGAAGACACTAAGATTTTTAATTTAGATCCAATGTTTTACAGTGTTACTAGAATTGTTTTTTTAGCTAAAGATGTTGTAGTCATTAACTATCTTCAAGATTCTTTTGATAACGATGTTGATATGAATACTATCCAAGTAAAAAAATCAATTACTATTCAAGTACTGAGGAATGCTGATGGAACTTTAGCTAACGAAGTTAAGATTTTAAAATAAATTTTTACTCATGTAGGTCAATTGTCGTTATAATTGACCTATATGAAATTCCCTATTGTCCTCTATTTAATTCTTTATTCTATGTCACTGCCTTCAACTGTTTTGAAGCATGAAATCTCTAAAGCTCAATATGAATCATTTCCATTTAAAGAAGTTTGCCAAAAACTCGGTGCTAAAAATTTGGAAATTATCGAAGCCAAATCTTTAAGCGAGATTGATTGCATGGGTAAAGTATATCCAGCGATTGATTTTTGCTTAAATCAATTTTTAATGGACAAAACAATAACTCGTGCACTGGTTGATTCGAAAACAAAGACAGTTAAATGTGAAAAAAGTATCAGTGTTATGATTTCACTTTCGTGTGACAAACGGGATTTGAAGTATTGCTTTAATCCACAAAAAGGATGTGAAGAACTCAGAAAAATATATGCCAATCGCTTAGATTTAGTTCATTATTCAATGCTTGAAAAAAATATTAACTGCTATTTTGCTAAATCATTCGGGGAAAGTATCAATGAAGTGGATTAAAACTTTTTCCCTAAATATTTTGGATTAAGTAAGTTTTCATTCGAAAAAATAATTGTTAACTCCTCACTTGATAATAAATTTTTCTCTAAAACAACTTCGCTTACGGTTTTTCCAGATCGAGCACACTCTTTACCGATTAAATCACAAACTTCATGTCCCAAAATTGGGTCAAGAAAAGTCACAATGGCGATGCTGTTTAAAACATTATTGCGACAAACTTCAGGATTTGCAGTTATTCCATCAATGCATTTCTGTTGCAAATTAATTGCAGCGTTAGATAACAGGCTAATTGATTCAAAGAGCGATGAGGCGATGACTGGCTCCATGACATTGAGTTGGAGTTGTCCAGCTTCACTGGCCATAGTAATGGTTAAGTCATTTCCAATGACTTTAAAGCAGACTTGGTTAACGACTTCAGGAATTACCGGATTGACTTTTGCAGGCATAATACTTGATCCAGCTTGAAGCTCTGGTAAATTTATTTCTTTAAGTCCTGCTCGAGGTCCACTTGAAAGGAGTCTTAGGTCGTTACAAATTTTTGAAAGTTTAACGGCAGTTCTTTTTAGACCACCAGAAATCATTACGTAAGCCCCGCAGTCTGAAGTCGCTTCAATTAAATCTTCAGAGACCGTAAAATCAAGGCCGGTTATTTGACATAACTTACTAACGGCTAAACTAGAATAGCCTTCTGGAGCATTGATTCCCGTTCCGATAGCTGTTGCGCCTAAGTTGACTTCAAGGATGAGTTTTTTTAATTGATTGAGAAGTTTTATGTCTTCTTTTATCAAGGTAAAAAAAGCATGGAATTCTTGGCCTAGCGACATTGGAACAGCATCTTGAAGTTGCGTACGTCCCATCTTAAGAACGCTTTTAAACTCGATAGATTTTTTATTAAATGAGAGTGACAAGTCTTCTAGTGAATTAATAAGCAATTCTAAGTGATGATAAAGAGCAATTCTAAAAGCTGTTGGGTAAGCATCATTAGTCGATTGACATTTATTTACATGATCATTGGGATGAATTAAATGATAACTTCCTTTTTTTTCTCCAATGAGTTCCAGTGCTAAATTGGCTATGACCTCATTGGCATTCATGTTTACAGATGTTCCAGCGCCCCCCTGGTAAACATCAGTCGGAAATTGATCAATACAGCGCTTATTGTTAATGATTTCATCACAAGCTAAAATAATACTGTCAGCAATCTTTTTGTCGATTGTTCCCAGTTCACCGTTGGCCATAGCACAAGCTTTTTTTGTCACTGCTAGGGCTTTGACCATAAGTGGGTTATCGCTAATTTTGCTGTTTGAAATTTTAAAATTATCAATTGCCCGCATGGTGTGTATTCCATAATAAGCATCAGCTCTAACTTCTAGATCTCCTAAAAGGTCATGTTCTGTTCGCATTAATGGGCTATTATCTTTCATATAAATCCTAATTTGAACTTTGCTCGTCAATTTTTGCGATTGTTCACCTGGTACTTAACTTAAAACTAATGCTTTAGAATGGTATTTCTTGAACTGTTTTGCAAGAGGCTTTGCAGGAGAGTTTTATGAACATGAGAACAAAAAGTTTATACCCTTACGCTGGACAATATTATCCGGTTGATATTTTTGGATATTCTTCTAAGGGAATTCCCGGTATTGAGATAGTGGGCTTAGGTAAACACGCTAGGTCAATGAAAGAGAAGTTTATTTTCTTATCGCGGGAGAAAAAATTAAAATTTCCATTGCGTCGTTTTGTTCTGTGTATAGAAGGAGAAGTAGAAGGTAAAAAATTCAAAGACGAGGAATACCGTTATCTAGAGCTCCCGCTTTTAATTATGCTATGGAGTCTCACTGGCCACTTACCTTTAGGACATCTGGAAGATTGTTTTGCCTCGGGTAAGATTTCAGTTGAAGGAGAGATTTTTCCATTAGAACTAAGAAATCAAGACCTTGAAAAACTAACTGAACTTTTTAATTTGGATTGTGACCAGTCAATTAAAATTATTGCTCCAGAGTCAATGAACATTGGGACAAGTCACTATCATTTATCTCTTGAAGGGCTTTGGGCTTCCTTAATCACCCTTTAATTTTTACAAAGAGAGACTTTCTAAATCATCTAAACATGTCACTAGACAATCGTTGGACTCTTTCTAGTGAAAAAAAATTCCTCTGAAAATAAATTGCAATAGACTCAAAACTAAAAATTTATAACAGACATAAATTGTCTGTTACCTAATAATTCAACTGATTGCATTCAATCTCTCTTCACCAAGCAAATTGCTCGGATTTGAGCTTTTACTACGTCTCGGAGAGGCCCGCGTTAACTTGACTAAAATTTATATTGCAGTTCGTATTGGCCAACAATTTTTTTATGGTAATTATATTGCCCATGATAAATTTATTTCCCGATTTACCCATTATAAGACATAAGCAGAAAGAAACAATCGCTAATTTAAAAGCTGGCGAAATAGATGATCTGAGAGTTTCAAATAAACTCCCTATTGATGACATTGTTAAATATGGCCTTCAAGAAAATTTTTTAAAAGATGGATTAAAAAGTTTTCCTGATCCAAGAAAAACTTTTGATATACCAATAGAAGCATTACTTCTGCCGCAAGTTCTTCAGCGACTTAATGACGAGCACTCGCTTTTGCTTGCTCCTTATATGTTAAATTCTGCTGAACTTATGACTGAACTTGGTTATTCCGCGAGGGTATTAGAAGAAGGATTTAATAATAAAAATACCTACGAACGAGTTACTCCTTTTCATGGAGAGACGTTAAAACATGTTTTGTTAAGTACGAAAGTAGATCAATTATTTAATTGGTTCAATACTGATTGGAACCAGTTAATGAAACTAAACGCTCCAGGAAGAACCAGACAATATATTATTGACGGTACTGAAATTCACGTACCAAAACATTTATATAAAAAATATGATGGCGCTGGTGTCGTCACGAATAATGAAGGTGAAGTTCGTTATGGTTATAAAGTAGTTTGGATTCAAGAAATAATTGATCGAAAGGGAGTGATTCGCTCAATGACCATGTCACCAATACAAACTCACGATTTAAAATTAGGAAAAGAATTAATAGCAGATTTTGATTTTGAGGAGGGGGCTTTATTATTAATGGATCGCGGTTTTTTAGATGGAGAATGGATTACCCACTTAAAGTATGATCGAAAAATAGACGTCTGTATGCCACTAAAATGTAACAGCGAAATAACTCAGTTTGCAATTGCCCAAGCGGAGTTTGATAATAAGTGGCAGCCACATCCGACCAGAGAAAAGCAAAAAATTTGTGAGATAAAAAAATCAGAATTGGAATGGAGCTTGTGCCAAAGTTTTAATAGTGGAGAGCTTGTTAGATTTACCAAAAAAAATAGCGAGGAAGAGAATATTGTTTTCGTTGATACTAGAGCAGGAATAAGTGGCAAAAATATTCTAGCTACCTATGATCAGCGAACCGAGATTGAAGAAAGCCATCGGCAAATGAAATGCTTTCAGGGGTTAGAAAAACTTCCATCTAAAAAACTTGTTCATGTTGTTTTTAGAATTATTATGGGGACGATCGCATATAATCTTTTTAATTTATTTTTAAATTCAGAAAAATGTTCAACACTTGAAGACTATACCCTTAAAACTCACCGACAAAGAAGAAGATCCAGCGAGAGAAATCCAGAGATAATAATTTATACTGGCGATACATATGCCATCTTAAATAATTTAGATTTCCGAGATATAATTTTGACGTTGAAGAAAAGCACTCAAATGAAGTTGCGAAAAATCTTTAAAGAATTAACAAGCTAAAAATGTCCGCCTAAAATAATCGAATATTTTTCAAAAAAATTTACATTGATTGTCCGATGAAACCGCTTATCCTAATTTTAAGAATTGCTCGCTCAGGGGCAAGTAAACAAGGGGTTTTGGTGGGAACTTGATGAATTATTGGTTTTAGTAGTTCAAGTTGAACTTTTTTTAATGTGATAAGTAGTCGAAAAATGGCGAATTATGAAAAATAATGCCGCCCTCTCCGAGATGTAGTTGAGCTTTTATTAAGAATTAAACTTTAACTACTTAGTGTTCGATAAAGTAATTGAATTACTTAGAAAATATTATCTAGGGATATAAATGATGAAGAATAGTTTTTTAAAATATTGTATTTTTTTGTGGATGATGACCATGATTTTGTCTTGTTCTACATCTACGGTCGTTAAATTTCAATCTAGCCCAAGTGATGCTGAAGTTAGCGTAATTGACACTACTGGTGTTGCAACAGTGATTGGGAAAACACCACTTAACAGTACTGAAATTGATGTATTTAAGAACAGTAATCGGCATTCTCAAGTTCGAATTAAAAAAGAAGGCTTTTTAGATAATGAAATCATTCTTATGAAATCTACTTTTGGAAGTGAGATTGCTGTTAATGTTCAATTAAAAAAAGATGAGACAGTTCAAAATATTGGTGAGCAGTCGATATCTCAGGAAAAAGTTGCAAGCTCGATAGCTCGTGCCAATGGATTAATTCAATCAAAGAATTTTATTGAAGCTGAATCTGTCATGACAAATTTCGTGGAACAATTCCCTTCAGTGAGTGTCGGTTTTGATTATTTGGGCAATATATATTTTCTCCAAAAAAAATATGCCAAGGCTCTAAAAAACTATTGGCTATCAAAAGACTACTACTAATCCTCCTAAGATATTTATTTCATTTAGTGATGAATCCGAGCTACCTGTTAAAGTCTTATATTTTATTTCTGCTTTAATTGTATATTCGGGAGATATATATTTTTCAAAACCAGCAGCGATACCGAAGCCTGCAAAAAATGTTTTATTAGAAACAAACTGTTTTTGACTAAAATTTAAGCCAACAAAAGGCTTTAAAAAATCATTGACTTCAATTGTAGTGTTAGGAAGAACAATCTTTTCACTACTTGAAAAATTAAATGGAAAATAATTGAATCCTAACTTGGGCCCGTAGCTATAATCACTAGTGATACCACCAATTATTGTATAATTATACCCAAGGCTCACTTCATATTTTTCTCGAATTGGAACCAAGTATGACATCTCAAAACTTCCTAATCCGGAGAGGGAAGTGGTTTTTCCAGAACCTTGACCACTCGAAGAGTAAGCTCCAAAAAGGAGATCCAGTTTTCCAGCATAACAATTGGAAGAAATTGAAATAAAAAATAAAATTAATAAAATATCCGGGCAATTTATATATTTTTTATTTTTGTGAAATATCATTAATGCCTTAACCTTTTTTTAATTTATTTCAATTCCTTATAAGTTATCGGATTAATATAAACGAACTAAAGAAAACATTAAGAATGCCATAATTTGAATTAGGAAAGTATAAAAGCTAGGAAAAAATTGCTTATACTTTAGTCAATTGATCAGGTTTTGAATTGGTTTATAGTTATTCGAGGCAAGAAAACCTTATGTTATGAATTGGTAAATTACTTGCATCACAAGTATTTATGTTAAATAAAATATCAAATAAATTAAGATTCATAATTCTATTAATGCTGATGGTTTCATGTGGAAATGTAACACCTCCTTATGGAGAAAGCCAAATAGTCAAGAGTTCAATAGTCGCAACTCCTGGAAAGTTTTGGCAAAAAAATCATACATTGATAATTACTTTCCTAGATGGAAGTAGTGAGCAGAAAAATGAAGTTGAAATTTTCAGTAAAGAGATTACGAAATACGCAAATTTAAACTTTGCATTTTACAGTTCAGTTGCCAATGTCCCTAAAGGAAAGAAAATAGACATCGTCATCACTTTTAAAAACGTTGGAAATAATTCAGCGATAGGAACTGATTCTCAGTATGCGATCTCACAGGGTAAGCATTCAATGAGTCTTTCTGAGCTGAGTAAAAATTCGGCTGGTTCCAGAAGAGGGACAATTCTTCATGAGTTTGGTCATGCTATAGGTCTGCAACATGAACATCAAAATATTTATCGTACTTTCAAAATCGATGAAGTTCTTACAAAAGAATATTGTAAAAATGTTTATAAATTTACGGAGGAAGAATGCACAGATCAGATTATCAACACCTTGCCAAATAAAGAAAAGCAAAATTATTATTCTAAGTATGATCCAGCATCTGTTATGCACTACAATTTACATTCGAGTGTAACAAAAGAAAAAATTGCATTTGCCAACATCAATTCGCTTTCACTTATTGATAAGTTTGAAATTGCCAAGCTCTATCCTGGAAGGATTTCAGAAAAAGAAATTATTTCAGGTCACCAGATTTTAAAAGAAGAAATTAAAAAGATTGAAACACATGGAAATTGTATCATTACTAGAAGTGAAGTTGAGGAAATTCGACTTAATGAAAGTCAAAAACCAGAGTTAACGAAGGTGAGTTACTACTCTTATTCGTCAATTAATCCCAGCGAATATAATGCGAGTACCTTAGTAGAGGATAAAGAAGGACTATTGTTCACTATCCGAAACGATAAGTTCTGCAACTTCAATGAACTTGAACTCTCTGAATATAGAGCGAAGTCTCAGCAAGAAAACTTAAACAAGAGTAAGCTTGGTAATTGTGAAATTCCTCTTACGAAAGAAGGATTACCCAAGCCAAATCTTTGTGATTCACAATACCCTTTTCAGGTTTTTGAAATTAAAAAGCAAGAGTCAGCCGATAAAAGTTGTCATCCTACATTTAAATCCGCTTATGAAAGCATGAAAGAAACTGAATACTGCTCACTAAAGGGTGATGCTCTTCGGGCCGTTGAAAAAGAAAGAGAGGAAAAATTCGAAGCAAGTCGGAAGTTTGGAAGATGTTATGTCGAAAATTATGCTAGTTCTGAAGGGGCAACTAGCTATCGAAGATGCAGTCTTGAACATCAATGGTTTGTCACAATTGATAGAAACAAGACCTTGAATAATTTTTGTTATGGTGATCCAGATAGCTTGATAAAAGAAATTCAAAGTGAACCTAAATGTCTATAAATTCTTCAGGCTGTCTAAATAATAGACAGCCTGAAGCCTAAAGCTTACCAATTATTCCTCAGTTAATTCATTAGTTTTCAAGTTCGACCTTGGTAAGAATATTGCAATTTGATTTGTATATAACCGAGGATGAATTTATGAAGCTCAAAAGAATTTTACTCCTTCTTATCACAACAGCTTTAATTTCTTGTGTGAAAGATCCAAAGGCACTTGTCATAATTGATGATAGTGGCGATGCTGAAGTCTCAGCTCTTTATGAGCTTCCAGCAAATTCGAAGAACGTGTCAGTTGTTGAAGATATCACTAATCCAGATTCTTCAGTGCTTACTATCCCAGCTTTAAAAAAATATAATCCTGAACAAGTTCAAAATGGTTTTTATTACTTCGCTGAATCTGTAGAGCTAGAACTTCCCGAGAATATTACTGTAACAAGTGGTCGTTCTGGAAGTCATCTTGTCGTTATTTCTATTAAAAGAAGTAAAAATGATAGTCTCTCTGCAAATTTACAATGTGCCTATGTTGGCAAAGGAAGTAATTTAGAGTCAGAGTTTATAGACACTGCAAAACCTTACGAATTTGATTTCTGTATTGAAGGCTCTATTTTATTAACTGAAGATAATGTAGATGCTTTAAGGACCTTACCGGAAAATATTTTTGATAATACAATGAGATCTGGAACATTTCTTCAATTTAATAGAGCTGATAAAATTTCACTTCAAGTAAAAAATGGAAATTCGACTCTTGCAGATAGCACTGAAGTAGAATTAAAGATTAATTTTGTTAAGCTCTAGATAGACAGTGCCGTCAATAACTCTACTTCACTCACATCAAATTCATTTTTCTTTCTTAGGCAGTCAATTAGTGGTGAAATGCTTACTTTTCCGTTTAAAAAAACCGTGGCACCTGCAATGTGGCCATCTATAAGTGAACTCACCGCTTGGCTTCCCATCTGTGAAGCGATTAAACGATCGGTAGGAGTTGGATTTCCTCCTCGTTGAATGTGTCCTAAAATACAAACATGTGCATCAACTTTAAATTTTTCTTTAAGATTTTTTTGAATAGTATAACCTATTCCTGAGACTTCACCTTCAGCAGCAATAATAATAGATGATGTTTTCCCACGCTTGATACCACGATCAATATCACCAGCAATTTTTTTAAAATTAATTTTTTCTGTTGGTAAAACAACGTTTTCAGCACCAGTGCATATTCCGACCTTAAGAGCGATTGCAGGGGACTTTCTTCCCATTACTTCAACGATAAAAGTCCTAGCGTGAGAGTTGGCGGTGTCTCGGATTTTATCTACAGCTTCTACTGCATTAAAAACGGCGGTATCAAAACCTATGGTGTAATCCGTTCCACTGATGTCGTTGTCAATTGTTCCAGGTATTCCCATAACAGAAATGTTATGTTCTTTATGAAGTGCCATTGCTCCGTTATATGAGCCATCACCACCAATAACGACCAAGGCATCAATTTTATGTTTTTTTAAAATGGCAGCAGCTTTTTTTCTCCCCTCGGGTGTTCTGAATTCAGTCGATCTTGATGTTTGAAGAACCGTTCCTCCATGCTGAAGAATATTCCCCACAGAAGAAGCAAATAATTCACGAATATTATTTTCTAAAAGTCCTGCATATCCTTTTTGAATTCCATAAACTTTAAGTCCATGGCCAACAGCGGTTCTGACCACTGCACGAATTGCACAATTCATTCCGGGGCTGTCGCCACCACTGCATAAAACAGCAATTCTATTTAATTTTTTTGGCTTCAATTTAGAATTCATAGATGATCCTTATTTATTTAAAAATACTTGTTCCTTCAAACATCGGAGGATTATTGATTCCCATAATATATAATATGGTTGGTGCTACATTTCGTAAGGCCATTGGGCCTTCATTTATATCAAGCTTACTATTTTCAAGTTTTTTATCAACTACAATGAAAGGAACTAAAGCATCAGTATGAGAGGTATGCATGTCTCCATTTTCATACATCATTTGATCTGAGTTTCCATGATCTGCAGTTACAAGCATGGTGACATTTTCTTTTTCACACACTTTGGTAAGCCTTCCCATAACAACATCCAGTGCTTCAATGGCCTTAATGGCAGCAGGATAATTTCCCGTGTGTCCTACCATGTCTGAGTTGGCAAAATTCACAACGTATAAATCAATTGAATGATCCTTAAGTGCTATTTCTAGTCTGTCGCAGACCTTGAAAGCACTCATTTCGGGCTTTAAATCATAAGTCGCCACTTCTTTAGGACTGGGAATTAAAACTTGCTCTTCTCCAGGAAAGGGGTGTTTATCACCTCCATTAAAGAAGTATGTGACGTGAGCATATTTTTCTGTTTCAGCAATCTTAAATTGTTTTTTTCCCAATTGAGACAAGTATTGGCAAAGTGTCCCTTCAAGTTTTTCTTTATTAAAAAGTATAGGTAATTCAAACCAGTCTTGGACATAAGGGGTCATGCAAAGAAAATATCCTGGCCTAGTTGCAACTTCAAATTCAGAAAATTTAGGATCAGTGAGTGCCAGAGTGACTTGAATCGCTCGGTCAGGTCTGAAGTTAAAAAATAAAACGGCATCATTATTTTTCATTTTCAGGGATTCATCAAACATGACGGGATTAACGAACTCATCATAACGAGAAGCCTGATATTCTGATTTTAAATATTCGAGAGGGGAAAGATTAGTAAAATTTCCGAGTCCCATAAAACATTTATAGCAATTTTCAATTTTATCCCAACGTCGGTCGCGATCCATGCCAATTGAGCGCCCTTGCATTGAGGCAAATTTTAAATGGGGAATATTCATGGCCTGTTCGACATACTTTATTCCTGAATCACGGGCCGTATCACGTCCATCGGTAAAAGCGTGCAATAAGATCTCTATTTTTTCCTGTGAAAATATTTTAACTAACTCTTTTAAGTGCTCCATGTGTGAATGCACTCCACCATCAGACAAGAGTCCCATTAAATGAATACGATTCGAATTATTTTTAGCATAGGCCATGATGTTTTTAATTTCATCCATTTCTTGGATTGTTTTTAGTTCAATGGCTTCATTGATTCTAACTAAGTCTTGTCTGACAGATCTACCCGCACCTAAGTTCATGTGACCAACTTCAGAATTTCCTGGGACGCCTTTTGGAAGACCAACGAGGAGACCACCTGGTTCAATAGAAGTCATTGGATAAGTTGTCATGAGTTTATCAATATTGGGTTTACTGGCATGCCTGATAGCATTTTTTAAATCATGAGGATTGATTCCAAAACCATCAAGTATGACTAAGAGAACTCTTTTATTTAAAGCGTGGATTGATTTCATTCATTTTTACCTTTTGAAAATAATCAGAAAGAATAACTGCACTGGCCACAGAAACATTGAGACTTTCTACATGATCTGTCCCTGGAATTTTTACAGCAGTACCTAGGTTGAGAAGGTCTCGACTAAGGCCCATAGCTTCTTCTCCGAAAATAACAACTGCCTTTTTTTCCCATTTCAGGTCATATAAACTTTCTTTAGCATGTGAAGAAGTCGAGATGATTTGAAATTTATTTTTTGCAAGCATTGATAAGGATTTTTTAAAATCTTTTGTCTCAAAAATTTCTATGAATTCCGATCCACCTTCTGACGTTCTGATGGCAGACGCTGACTCTGCAATTTTTAAATCAGAAACTAATATCCCAGTGGCTCCAAAGTGAGCTGCATTTCTCATGATGGCACCAATGTTATGAGGATTGGCCACATTTTCAAGTGCGATAATAAGACCTGATTCTGGCTTCAAAGAAAGGTAGGCTTCAAGAGGTCTTTGTGAATGTTTTTTGACTAACATACACATGCCCTCGTGATGAGTGGCTTTAGTCATTTTTTCCAACTCTTCACTGACCACAATATGATAAGCTTTTTTATTTTGAGCACAGTATTTGGTGATATTTCCAAATTTTTTTAACATCTCTTTAGTTAAAAAAAATTGAATAATATCTGCCGGTCTTTGGTTAAAAACAGCCACACAGGCGTTTTCTCCGTAAATCCGCATCTCTTTAGTCATTAAACCGTTTATTTTTTTTGCCATTTTGTTTCCTAGTGATTGCCACTATGGTATCAATTTTAATACATATGGTCCAAAGCAATTTAAAACAGACATTCACCGGATATCTATCCCCAGTTGACTTTGAAAGTGACCTCAAAACTGAATTAACACTAATGGGTATCACGATTGTCTCGCAGCATGGCAGACTTTTTTTGTGTGAAGGAGAAGCGCGCGATGTCGTTTTCGCTCAAGATACTTGGCTAGAAGTGGAAATATTGGCCTATTCTTCGATAACGAATGCTGCAGAGCTATTGAAAGCGAGAGCTGCTCGGTATCAGCATTATTCCCTCAACAATCATCGTCGTGGTGAATTGATCTTAGAAAAAGTACCGAGAGTTAAAATTAAGAAATACGATTTTTTAGAAAGTATTCCAAGCACCTCTCTTGGGGCTTTTGCCCTTTTAAGTGAATCAGAGATTATTGTTTCACCAAAAACGACATGTCCACTACCGTTCGGTGAAATTCACTTCAATGAAGATAAAATCAATCCTCCATCAAGGGCCTATTTAAAGTTATGGGAGCTCTTCACTTTATATGGTTATAAACCTGAAGCGGGAATGAAGACTATTGATGTTGGAAGCTGTCCCGGTGGGTGGACTTGGGTGTTGCAAAGTATTGGAGCTCATGTGGTGAGTGTCGATAAGGCTCCTCTTGATCCAAAAATTGCAGTTCTGCCCAATATTGAGTTTAGGCAAGAAAGTGCTTTTGGCCTTAGGCCTCAGCACGTGGGAAAACTTGATTGGTTTTTTTCAGATATTATTTGTTATCCAGAGAAGCTTTTAGAACTCGTTCTTAGGTGGCGTGAAAGTGAGTTGGTCGATAATTTTGCCTGCACAATAAAATTTCAACAACCAACAGACTATGAAACTCTTTTTAAATTTAAAGAAATACCAGGATCAAAAATTATTCATCTTTCTTGCAATAAGCATGAAGTGACATGGATTAATTTAAAGGAAGGACTTCATGAAAAACTTTCATAAAAATTTGAATTTTGCTTTTGCTGGCGGATTATTTGGACTTGCACTTATGACCTGGATTGCCCCAAAAAGTATAGGTCTGGTTCTTACCCCACCAGTTAGTTTTGGAGTCAATTGTGAGCCTGCGGCCAGCTATTCTATGCAAAAGTTAATTTTGTTTCAGGCCATTGGCCTTGTTTTAGGAATACTCTTAACTTTTTGGTTAAAATATAAATTTTTCTCGCCTAAAAATGATAATGCAAAAGCTAGCTGATATAATTCAAAAAAATAATACTTTCGTAAATGAAGAATGTTGTCGTTTGTTTCACGGTCGCGGAAAAAAGTGGAGCGAATTTTCTCATTTATCTATTGATTGGTATCCTCCGACAATTTTAATAACTACTTATAAAGAAATATCTAACGAAGAAAAGCTATTACTTGTGGAAATTATTAAGAGCATTGAAAATTTACAATATAGAAATATTTTATTACAAAAAAGATATTTAAAAGGTGAGTTGGTTGAAGTTTTAATAGGTGATATTGAAGAAAATTCTTTAGCCGTGGAAAACTTAGAAAAATATAAACTCAATTTAAACAATCCTCAAAATATAGGTTTTTTTCTCGATATGAAAAATGGCAGGCAGTGGATTCGAAAAAATTCACAGAATAAATCGGTTCTCAATCTTTTTTCCTATACGTGCTCATTATCTGTAGCTGCACTTAAAGGGGGAGCCCTTGAAGTCATAAATGTTGATATGAGCAAGTCTTCACTGAGTACTGGAGAACAAAATCACATAATCAATAATGTAAATGGGAAAGCAAAGTTTATTCCCTATGACATTATGAGTTCATTTGCAAATCTTAAAAGAAAAGGTCCTTTTGATTTAGTAATCATCGATCCTCCCACAAATCAGGGAGACAGTTTTAAAGTTGAACGTGATTATCATAAAATTGTACGAAAACTAAATGAGATGACCAAGCAAGGAGCTCTCATTATGGCATGTTTGAATTCGCCTTTTTTAAAGGCAGATTATCTCTATAAACTATTCAATCAGCATGCAACTGATTTTTCCCCGTTGGAGTCAGTTAATTCTAGTTTTCATGAGATGGAATTAAACCCAGAAGAAGGGTTGAAAATTTTGATCTTTAAGAAAAATTAATTATAACTTTTTCATCAATAGGTTATAATTATATGAATGAAAATAGCACCAATTGATCCAGATAAAGCCAGTGATATAAATTGGGATTTTATAATGATCGGAGCTGGCATGGGAGGATCCAGTATTGGACACGCTCTCTCAAGTGCTGGAAAAAAAATCTTATTTTGTGATAGTGGTTTTATTAATAGAAATGAAGAAACTTTATCTGGTAAGTATTCGGAAGAATTCTTTTCTAGTAAGTCGAAAATTAACAAAAGAAATGTACTAAAAAAATCTGGTCGTTACTTTAACTACATAGTTGATAAAACAAGTTCAGCAAGCTCCTTTGTTCCATTTATTGGTTCTGGGGGAGGTGGTTCTAGTGCATTGTTTGGTATGGCAATGGAGCGTTTTTTTCCACAGGACTTTGATTCATGGCCAGTCAGCTACGAAGAGATGGTTCCTTACTACGAAAAAGTAGAGGCGCAGTTTCGGGGTAAAGGTGAAAAAGATCCATTTCTTCCAGTTTATTCATTACTTCCTGGTCCCCAGTTATCACCCCCAAATAAAGAAATTTTTGAATTTTTAAAAAACCAGGGTTTTAGGCCTTACCACTTACCAATGGCATGTGAATATGTACGTAACTGTTCGGAGTGTTCGGGATATATTTGTCCTCTCGATAAAAATTGTAAAAATGATGCATTTAAAATTTATCTTTCACCGGCCATTGAGAATTTTGGTGCATCTTACTTACAGTCATGCACAGTCCTAGAGTTAATGACTGAAAATGATTTAGTTACTAGTGCGAATTGTGTTGTAGACGGGAAGAGTTTTTATTTAAAAGCTAGTAATTGGATTATAGCTGCTGGTGCACTTGAGACTCCAAAATTACTTCTCAAATCTAAATCAAAACATTTTTTAAACGGTCTCGCCAACAGTTCACAACTTGTTGGCACAAATTTAATGCGACATCTTGTTGATTTGTACACATTAAAAACAAAAGCTGAGATTAAAAAATCTTACTTGGTAAAACAAATTGCAATAAGTGATTTAATATTTAAAGGTAATAAACAACTAGGAATTTTACAATCTTTTGGTAAGGCAGTTGCACCAGAGTCGGTTCTTGAAGAGATTTTATCTCCTTGTCCATTTTTCATTCGTAAATTGCTTTCTGTTTTTGATTTAATAATTTTAAACATTATAAAATATTTTGTAACTGGACAGCGTAATTTCGGGTTTACTTAATAAATGCTGGCAATTTACCTTGAAATAAAAGCCTCAGTGCTTCTGTTGGACTCACTCCATTTTTTCGGCAGGTCACTAAATAAGCACGAACTCTGCAAAAGATCTGTGCCCCCTCCATTGATCTAAAACATCCAGAGATTTTTTGCTGAACCTTGGTCATGCGTAAATCATTCTCACCTTGGTTGTTAGTGAAACTTACCACACTCACTTTCATGAACATTAAAGTATCATCTTCAAAATCAATTAAGCGTTCAAGTAAATTTCTTGATTTACTCTTTTTCGTTCGTCCCTGCTTAACTTCAGTTTTTTCTGCAAAAGGACATTCTTTTTTTCCTTTTGAAAGGATTGTCCTGTAGATTTTTTGATAAGATTTTATTTTTTTAGGAGATAACACTCCTGCCGTTGTTTTAGTAACTTTTTCATTTATTTCTTGAAGGAGGTCATACATTTTCTTCGCCCACTTTTGACCATCTTCTTCAAATGCAAAGGTAAGTTCGCGTAAGTGGTGAGCGTTGCAAAGAGCGTGAGTGCAAGAATATTTATAATATGGTTTCCAATGGTCATGACACAAAATCCCTACATAAAAAGGAAGAACTCCCATCCTATTCATTGCTTCACTTCCACGCTCTTCATCAGCGTGATAAAGAGTGACTTTGTCATTGGAAAGATTGTGCAGCCAGATTCTCGTTCCATTGAGATTAATGCCGGTCTCATCTGCATGATTAAAGGGCGAGCGTAAAAGCTGTTCTTTGGCCCATGTCTCAAAGTATTCTAATTTCTCAAAAGCATCTTTATTAAAATTTGAAATGCTTCCTTTGCTAATCGCCAACTTTAGTTGATCATTAAAATAGTCACTGACTCTTGCCAGTGGGATTAATTGAAACTGTGACATGTATACTGATTGTGATTTGACTTCATTACCATATTGAACAGCTTTTTTTACATGTTTTGGAAAAGCCGCAATGTACTGATTGCCTTTTTTATCTTCTAAAATTTCTGCCCTATACTCTATGACATGAGTAGAAATCTTTATATCAAACACCTGCCGAGACTCAAAACCAACTTGCTCATAAACTCCCTTTGGGATGGATTTTTTATTGATCAAAATCTCTTCAATTTCATCAGGTGTTTCAACTTTTTGTAAAGTTGATCCAGAATGACCAACTTGTCCGCCTTGCTTTTTTTTATCGCGTTTTAATCCTTTATCAGTTCTTGTTTTTCGAAGGCGGTTTGGATCCTGCGATGGAGGTTTACTGCTATTGCTACTATTTGTTTGAAACCGGGTGGCCGTAAGATTAATGACAAGAATTAAAAGTTCAAATGTTGAACGAAGAGCAGGAGAAAGAGATTTATCAAAAGCAATTTGTTTTTTTGCAGCTTCAATAGTTTTGCTTATGTCGATATTTTCAATTTTCATTGAACCTATTATCCAACATCTGAGTCGATAGGCCCAACAAAATCTTTAAGAAATTATAAATTACGCTGTCCAGTTACAATATTTTTTTCAAAATAAACTAATTTTTGCAACAATATCAGAAGATCTTCCTCATGTGAAAAACTGTCTCAAGATTAATGCAAATAATGAAATTGAAATTAATTATCAATGTGATTCTACGCTTATGAAAAGGCAAAGTATTCTTAGGGCAGAAATAAAAAAAATATTCACTTCCTTTAATGTTAAGCTAATTCAACAAGCTGATAATAATAAACGGATTGCACATCAGGGCCTACGCATCTAAATTCTATAATCTATCGGCTACTTACGGCCTAGCGTAAAGGCCTTTTATAATTTAATTGATAAGCTACTCATCAATTTTCATTTTTAATGGAGTTATTGGTGAGTAAAAAAGTTGTTAAAATTGAACCTGAATTCTTAGTAGACTTTCTTCAAGGTGTCAAAGATCCAAGAATCGATAGAACAAAAAAACATGAACTAATAGATATTTTGGTTATTGCAATTTGTGCAGTAATTTGCGGGGCGAAGTCATGGGTTGAAATAGAAGATTTTGGTGAAGCAAAACAAGAGTGGTTTTCAATTTATTTAAATTTAGAGAATGGAATTCCGTCCCACGATACATTCCGAAGATTGTTTATGATTTTAGATCCAGAAAAATTTTTAGAAGTTTTTATTAAGTGGGTAGCTGCTGTTACAAAAAATACTGATTTAAAACAAATTTGTGTCGACGGGAAAACGCTGAGAAGAAGTTTTGACAAAGGAAGGAAAAGTTCAGCAATTCATATGCTAAATGCGTGATCTACCGGAGCAAGTTTATCTCTTGGATCAATGATATCTGATGGGAAAGGTAATGAAATAAAAACCATTCCAAAACTTCTCGATCTTTTAGATATAAAAGGTAGTTTGGTTTCAACAGATGCTATGGGGTGCCAGAAGGAAATTGTGAAGAAAATAATTTCAAAAGAAGCAGATTATTTATTGGCATTAAAGGGGAATCAGGCGAAGTTAGAAGAAAGAGTGAAAGAAAAATTTGATTCAATTTCTAAGTCAGGACCAAAGCCATTTTTGATTGATGAATATGTTGAAGAAGGCGATAAAAAACATGGTCGTTTTGAAAAAAGAAAATGTCGAGTGATCACAAAAAAAGATGTAAAGTCATTGGGAATAAATCCTCTAGATAAATGGCCATCGTTGAATTCGTTAATAGAAATTCAATCGCAACGAATAAACGCCATAACAGGTGAAGTAAGCGAAGAAAAACGTTATTACATTTCCAGCGCCAATGAAGATGCAAAATATTTTTTAATGTCGACTAAATTACATTGGGAAGTAGAAAATAAACTTCATTGGCAATTGGATGTAACATTTAAAGAAGATGATTGTCGTTGCAATATCGGATATAGTGCTCAGAATTTTGCTATGCTAAGGCAGTTTGCTCTAAATTTAATCAAGCAAGAACCGACTAAAAAATCAGTACAAAGAAAACAAAAAATTGCAGGCTGGGTTGAAGAGTATTTATTAGAAATTCTATTAGGCGGTGTTAGATGAGCGGAAATTTAGATGCGTAGGCCCTGGTATATTGGGCAGGGGAAACGCATCTTAATTTAAATCAGTTATAATTTATTTTCGGCCACTTACGGCCCTGCACGATGGCCTTTCGTCTTTTTTTTGCGATGATTTTTCTTATTTTTTTAGGAGAGCATCGTGACAAAAAAGAAAGAAGTAGATCCAGTTTTCATGTTGGATTTTATTAGTTCAATTGAAGATCCAAGAATTGATAGAACAAAAAAACATTCATTAGAAACAATTATGATCATTGCAATCTGTGCTGTCATTTGTGGTGCAAAATCATGGAATGAAATTGAAGTTTACGGCACTCTAAAATTAGAATTTTTAAGTAAGTTTTTAAACTTAGAAAATGGCGTGCCTTCATGATACATTTAGAAGATTTTTTATGATTTTAATGCCGAATTCATTGCAAGATTTTTTACCAATTGGGTGTCTAGTTTTAATAAAGATGAAGTTAAACAAATCTGTATTGATGGAAAAACATTGCGGGGAAGTAAGCGAAAGGGAGATCGTACAATTCATGTTATTAATGCCTATTCAACGGCCTAGGATTGTCATTAGGGCAGTTGAAAACAGATAAAAGAGCAATGAAATAACGGCAATCCCAGAGCTTTTGGATTCGCTGGATATAAAAGATACAATTGTTAGTGTTGATGCCTTAAATTGTCAGACTGAAATAGCTGATAAAATTGTTTCCAAAGGTGGTGATTATTTATTTTGTGTAAAAAGTAATCAAGAAAAATTACACAGTAGAATTGAAGAAAGATTTGAAAATATGAGCAACGTGGACAAAAAAACAAATCCGAAAGCTTTGAGGAAAAAAGAAAACTAAAACATGGTCGGTTTGAAAAACGATCAGTAAGAATAATAAAAGAAAATGATGATTATTCATTGGGAGTTAATCCATTATTAAAATGGAAAAATTTAAAAACCATTATAGAAATTAGTGCGGAAAGAATTGATCAGAAAACAGGAGAAGTTCAGAATTCAAAAAGATATTATATAAGCAGTAGAGATGAAAGCTCTGAATATTTTTTAAATGCAGTTAAGGATCATTGGCAAGTAGAGAATTTATTGCATTGGCATTTGGATGTCACAATGAGAGAAGACGATTGTCGCTGTAGAGTTGAACACAGTGCTGTTAATTTTTCTTCTATAAGGCAATTGGCGTTGGGTCTTGTGAAAAAGATCGTTATAATGAGAAGTAAAACTGAAAAACTTTCAGTCAGAACAAAAATGCTTAAGGCCGGATGGGATAATGATTTTCTATTGGATGTTTTACTTCAGTGAAATTAAGATGCGTTTCCCCTGATTAGGAATTGCTAACAAAGATAAACTGCCTAATTTGCTACAGTTAAGAAAAAGAAAATTTTTAATTTTCTTAATAATCTATTTAATATTATTTGCGGATGTTTTATGGGCACTCAATTCTATTATGAAACAGACAGATAGTTATTTAAGTACGTATTGGCTAATTTACTATATTTATCTAGTTATCGGCTTGTATGTATTGTGGTTTTGTTTTTTTAAAAATCCTCTTAAGCAATTAAGCAAGGCATTGAAAACAGCTTCAAAAAAATTAGCCACTATGAATTGAGATACAAAAGAATTTTATTAGTACACTTAGAGATTAAACTCTTTAAGTGTATTTCTTCACTTTTTAAAAACTCCAAAATCACTATAAGTTTTAATATAAGCATTGGGCCAGTGTCTGGCATAAGATGTATGAGGCTTTGAGTGCTCCATTTTACTCTAGGATGGATTTTTAGCTAATAGTGAAGGCTTGCCGTAAGGCCACCATTTTTGAGATGCTTTAAAACGCAAATTTTTTAACTGATTCGCTTTGTGTCGTGGAGTTTTTAAGAACTCCATTAGTTCGGGATGCAGCTGTTTTACCTGGCCTAATAAATCCTGGTGGAAATGGAGGTGCAATTGGTGGGGTCATTGGAGGAACTATTGGTGCTGGTATAGGATCTGGACTCGGACCTATAGGGACCATTGGAGGAGGTGTAGTTGGTGCACAAGTTGGGGGGGCAATCGGTGGAGCTCTGTTTGGAGGTAACGGCTTAGCACCAAACGCAGACGTCATACCAAAGAATTTACAAAACCCAACCCCCAGTAACAGTTGTACGAGATGATAACTACTTTTTGTATATTCAGTGAGGATTATATATGGATTCTTTAATAGCTGCTATAATTGGTGTCACATTTGGTTCAATTGGAGCTGGGGTAATTTGGCTTTTTAATAAAAGGAAAATTCCTTACAACGAAATATTGAAAAAGAACAAAATTCTTAACGATGTTATTGGATTAATAATTTTAGTTTTAGTTGGTATTATTATCTACTTGGTAAAGAACCGAGGATAAAGAATGGATGATGACTAAGCTTTATTTGTCTTTTGAATTGATTTTTAGTTAAAAGCGAAGGCCGACGTAAGCGGAGCCTGTCAAGATAGTTGTCGCCTCAAGCTCTAGTAATTCCTTTAATGAGTAATTGATCAAAAAAAGAATCAGAATTTCTCTTAAGAGAAGACACATAAAATAATGACTTTCTAATGGATAATTCTTTTATGTGTTTTTTCGATGATTTATTTTAAGTATCCTCCAACTTTGTTAAGAGAAATTGAAACTCTCTATAATTATGCTGAACCTGTTGAATGAGTCCTTTGAACTTGAGATATATTGCCAAAAGCACCGAAGCAAGAGCTGCAGTACTGCCCAATATTTCAGGCATCAATTTCAAGGATTTTCTCACTTTTTTAGCGATATTGGGACCTCTGGCCCTTTCTTGGTATCATATAATCATGAATTTTAATCTTGGCATTAAGTGGCGAAGTCTACCAAACGATCGCACCTATAGAAAGTACCTCAATGCCTATATGGTAATTCTTGCTAATTACTTAGGAGTAGTCTTTATTCATTTTTGCTTAATTGCCAAAGACCTCGTTCCATTGTCGCCAACATGGCTTTTGGTAGTACTTCCCTTTGTGACGATTTATGAATATCTGCAAATTGAAAGTCGTTTCAAAGAAGTAACACGCGATGACTTTAAAAATCTACTGACCGATTTAAGACAAGGTCAACTTCAGTCATTTAAAGAAAAACTTGAAGAACGACCTGAGTATTTAAAATCTCAGTACCAGGGAAAGACTCTTTTGCATTGGTGCAAAAAATATCAAAATCTCAAAGCCAATAAAATCATTATTGATCAGATGAGAGATCAGATAAGAGATCAAATGAAAAAAGTTTCTTAATAAATTCCTGACAATCTTGACGTTAATTAACCAATTTTTCGCTGGAGAAGGTCCCAATTTTGCGTTAGTGTTCAAAAATTGGAGCCTTCAATGATAAAAAAATTAGTTCTATTATTCGTCTTAAGTTTGTCACTCAATAGTCTTGCAGTGGAGAATTCAAAATTTACGATTTCCGGAATTTCGTCTGGTGGCTTTATGGCCAATCAAATGTCGACAATTTTTTCTTCTCAATTTTCAGGTGTCGGTACTGTTGCCGGTGGATTTTACTACTGTGCCGAAGATTATTTACCAAGAGTAGTCAAGAAGGATTCAAAAACCATTGGAACGAATAATTTATTTCTCTTTGAGCCAACTTCAAAAATTTTTAGTGATACCCTCAATCCTTTTGTACTCATTAATGGTGTCAATCCTGGAACTTGGTTTGTTCCTCAAAAAGGAAATCCTATTTATCAATCGGTTGCTGTTTGTATGGGGAATCCTAAAAAAGCCAAAATACCAGTGGCATATTTAAAAACAAACCTTTCAAAAAAACTTATTGATCCTCTTGAGAATTTAGCGAAGCAAAAGGTTTTTATCTATCATGGCAAAGTTGATTCTGTTTTAAATGTTAGCATGCAGAAAAACCTGAAGAAGTATTATGTCACTAATGGTGTCAAAGAATCTAATATTGAAGTCATGACAGGTAAAGGTAGCCATAATTTTCCCACTGGCCGCCAAGACGGGATAGCTTGCAATACTGAAAAAGTTCCTTACATCGCCTCTTGTGATTTTGACCTTGCAGGCAAAATGTTAAGCCATTTAGTAGATGATAAAATGATTCGTACTGAAATGAATAAAGAGCGTTTATTTGTTGTTGACCAAACTACGAATTTATCAAATTTAAATAAAGTAGAAGCAGACTGGGTAACTCCAGTTCCAAGTATCGCGCCTTATGGTTATTTGTATGCAAATGAGAAATGTCTAGCAAATCCAAAGTCATGTCATCTGCACATTGCGCTTCATGGGTGCAAGATGAGTGATAGTTATAATGAAAGTTTTCAAGAGCAATACCAAAAACAGGTGAGTAATTATAAAATTGTAGGAATGAGATCTAGTAAAGATTCACTGTTTTTATTTCCAAATTTTCCCAGAATGCCTTTTAGTTTACCAAGCATAGAAAGCAATACACCGAATTATGGCCTTTTGAAATTTGCCCTTGACTCTGGCTATGCAGAGTATGCGGAACAAAACGATTTAATGATTCTTTTTCCTCAAACATGGATTACCGAAGACAATTTTCCCTACAATCCAAAAGGCTGTTGGGATTGGTTTGGATGGACTGGGGAAAATTATGCAACCAATACAGGCTCAGAAGCCAAGTGGCTGATGGATTTTGTAAAATCAGTTTATGCTAATCCTGTTAAGCATATTTTGAAACAAAGCCCTAAGTTTGATTTAGTAGAAAAGAATTTTCCAAGGTAAATTGTCTAATTTTTAGACAGTAATAACTTTTGTTTCATACTACACATATTTAATCTAACAATTACCCACAAGTTTTCTTTAACTCGTTGACATTTTCAAATGTAAGGCCCTGTTAGATTTTTTTGCTTGGCCATCCACATCGTTGCAATTATTTTTATTAAATGAGTGAAAGCGATTGGCTAGAAAAAGAATTTAAGAATATTGAATTTGGAGATAAAAGACTTCGCGATCGCTTTTTCTCTATGGCGAATATTTTTTCACGACGTCCTGACGAAACTATTAATAAAGCGGTAGTTAACTTTGCAGATAAAAAAGCAACTTATCGTCTCTTCAGTCACAAGAATTTCTCGTCAGATAAAATATTATTTGAGCATCGTGAGTCTACTTCTTCGAGACTTCAAAATGAATCTGTAGCTTTGATGATTCATGATTCTAGCTTTTTAGCTTCAATTCAAAAGATCTATAAAAGGCTTAGGTAATATTGGTGGAAAAGCTGGAGATCAAGAGACTCATGGTTTTATTGGACATTATAGTTTAGCTGTAAATATCAATGATGTACCTCTAGGAGTTATGGCCTTATCAACATGGAGTCGTGCATACGATGATATGTGGGAGAAAGAAAGTGATCGTTGGGCAGAGGCAATTTTAGAAACAGAAAAGCATTGTCCTAAAGGCACAAAACTCATTCACGTCGCTGACAGGGAGGCAGATCAGTTTGAAGTTCTATTTACTTTAATAAAAAATAATAAAGATTTTATAATTAGATCCAAGCACGATCGAATAATCGAAAATGGAGATCATTATCTTCGCTGGCATTTGAACAAAAAGAAAACTGATCATGAATTCAAAATATTTCATACGAAGTTAAAAAAAGATGTGGATGCAATTGTAAAGTACGGTGAGATAGAATTTTTTGANCCTAGCTTCAAACTTAATGGACTTACTTCTGTAAAAAGAAAAGTGGTGTTAAATATATTAGAAATAAGTACGACTGGGGAAGTTGCAGAGAAAGATCGATTGCACTGGATCTTGCTGACAAGTTTGCCATTGAAAAATTTTGGAGATGCTTCTAGAGTCATTGATTATTATAAGAAACGCTGGCACATTGAAAATTATTTTAAAATTTTAAAAGATGGCGGATGCAAAGTTGAGAGAGCATCATTAAGAACATTTGAGCGACTAGAAAAATATATCACATTATTTTCAGTTATTGCGTGGAGAATTTATTACGTTAAACATTTAGCAGAAGCAGCTCCAGATGAAGATTCAAGTCTTTCTTTTTCAGAAGAAGAATCACTCGTTTTGAAAATAGAAAATAAGATATCTGATGATCAAAGAATAACGATTAGAGAGCCCTGATACGATTTGTCGCTAAGATGGGGGCTTTAATGGCCGTAAAAGCGACGGAGAGCCGGGACGGTTAGTATTTGGCGAGGATTAATAAAGCTTGAAGCAAAAGTAGAAATGTTCAGATACCTCAAAGAAAAATATCAATTTTAATTCTAATAAATCTTCCCGATACAACACCAATCAATAAGTAATTTACAAACCGAGTAGCACCCTTTAAGAAGCGAATCAGTTAGTTTTATGATTTTTTAGCCAGTTATCCTCGCTGAGGCCGACCAATCTTTTTACACTTTATTTTCGACCATGTAATTATGGGGAAAAGTCAGTATTTAATACAGAGATAACTTATAATGGCTTCATATATATTTGGAGCCCAAGATGAAATTATTAATTTTATTTTTGTTAATGATGAGTAGCCTAGCAAATGCCTTTGATCCAATTTGCTCAACTCCTCGTGAATTTCATAAAAAAGAAATGGCCAATATCTTTACTGGCGAAATTGCAAAATCCAATCAGCTCATCGTTTATTCTGTAAATCCTCCTACTCCAATTGATTGGAGTAGCCCTGGAAAAACCTTTAAAAGTATTGTCCGTAATTCATTTATAAATGAAGGCTACGAAGTAGAAGACAAAGACTATGAAGGAAATAGTGTTTTGAGACGTGAAACCGTTAAAACTCATTTCATAGGACATATGTTCGTTCAACTTTCTTGTAAAGGTTATCCAACTATTTTAACCGGAATGACTTCACCCGGAACAGAAGAAATTACTGGCTTAATGTTTGAAGGAAAAAGTTTTCAACAGATTCTCTCACCAACCAAAGGGCATTTTAATTCTTCTCATGAATTAGCTGAAGAAATTGAAATCAGAAAAAGTAAAGTTGGAAATTTAAACCTTATGGGAATAAATATTAAAGAGGATTCATGCCAAGAACTTCTAAAATATCTCACTGAATTTCATGCCTGTGGAGTCAGTTCAAGATATGGAGGCTTAAATGCTAATCCACACAAAGGAGAAGGGGCAGGTTGTTCGGGATTTGCCATTAGTTTTCTCCAAAGACTTGGCATCGTTGGTGATATTGAAAGTCTGAACTCAAATGATTTTGGAAATCAATTTATGAGAGAAATAAACATTCCTAAAATCATGCTTTTTCGCGGTGATAAATCTTCAGACATAGGGGCTTGGGGATTATTAAAAGGTAATAAGATTCCTTGGGCCAAAGATGATGAAACAGGAAAAAGAGCTAAATTCTTTGATCCTGAATTATTTAGTAAATGGGTCGCTGAATTTAAATCAGATAAAAATGAATCAGGACTCCAGTACTTGGGTCGTGATGGCAATAAATTAATTAATGGGATCTGGTTTGAAGAAATCAACTCCAATACCTCAAAAAGTATGTTTGATATAAATTACTTATTGAAATAAAGGCGTGAGACGAACTCATCTACACTCTCATTTTCCACTGATCTCATACCAGACGTATACTTCGAGAGCATAAAAGTATGTATAGAAGTGTCTTTAAGCCAAAATGAAACGTTTTCTTTGTCTCTGGCAACAAAGGGTAGGCCATCAGTGCTTAAAATTAAAGAGCGGTGTCTTTCGGGTGATATTTCACCGAAAACTTCAGACATGACAGAATCTCTTAGACCGTAAATAAAACCAATGGTCCAATCAGAATAATTTTCTAGGACTGGTCCCATAAATCTAGCGATAGCCCCATCATTGAAACAATTATTTAAACCGATGGCAGTGAAAGAATCTTTGAAATCTGCAATCATATCTTTATCAAATTTTTTCCAAAAGTTTTCACCAAAATGAAGTCCTGGAGAATCAACAAACATAAATTTATCTTCGACCTTAGGAAAATAATTTTGAAAATGGTAGCTGTGGACTAATGAAGCGATGGCGCCAGCAGATGCACCATATACAACTAATTCCTTAAAACCCTCCGGATCTATTAATTTTCTCGTGACGAGGTATTTAAATGCCATCTCAGTGTTTCTTCCCCCATAATGATAAACTTTCTTCCCTTGATAATTACTGATGTGGCTTCCAGAATGAACATCTGCCGTACAGTAAGGAAAATAAATTTTACTATGACCTTTGAAGGGGTTTCTTGGAGACTTGTTCGCGGTAACGATACTGTAGCTATTAATAATTGGATATCGGCCTAACCAGGGAAATAAAGAGGATCTCTTAAAGCAAGAATTGTAATCCCAGCACACACCACCCCCCATAAATTCGACTAAGAGTTTTTCTTTTGATTTACCTTGTATAAAGACGGAGTAGTCTGAGCCGTCTCCGCATTTAGCTCCTGGAATTTTTATATCGGTCCATTCCCCTGCGTAGCTATTAAAGGTAATGAGCATAATTAGTGGCTGGTGCCATTTAACCAGCCCACTTAAGTTCAACATTACTTAAATCTCTTGCCAATCTGCTCAAGTTTAAAGAAAGTGACGATCTTTGTCCGTCTAATCTTGTCATCACATCGGACTTCATTTTAGATTTTCCCATTCCTCTTCTTTTTAGATGACCAATTATTGGTTCTACTTTAGATCTTCTTGCTGCCATTTCTTCAACTTTACTTTCATCAATTTTCCAATTTTTATGTCCACGAGGACAAATACCAATTTCATTTATTTTTTTATTTTCGCATGCTTTCAGATTTTGTCTTGACCAAAATGCCTGATCACCTGATATGGATTTAGGTGATTCGTTAAAAATTTCTTCAAAGTTATTTAATACTTTTTCCAATGATGCTGAATCCTCTAGTGCATATTCATTATCTGTCATTGTAAATGAATAATTTCCAGGAAGTCTTCCAATAAAAAACTTTCTACCGAACTCATAAGGTTTGCCGGCCTTACCTTTACTTATACATTTTACTTCACTTGCATGAAGTGAAAGAATTTTATTAGGGGCCACTTCCCCATATTTAATAAAGTGATTTATTTGATTCAAAAGAGTTGGTGCAATACACGTTAATTGCTCATTATCTTTTTTGAAGTTCCAAGGTAAAACATAGCCCTTTAGCTTGTTTTGTATTGACAAAATTGCTTCAACCATCATTTTTGAAATCTTATGAGCTTCACTGAAAACTTGTACTTTAAGTTCAAAACCTTTAATACTTTTCGTAGCAAAAAAATATGACTTAAAGAGTTTTTCTGTACTTTTTTTATCAAAAAAACTTAATAAATTTCTTGCGGTAGAAGATCCAGCCTCACTTAGACCTTTTAATAATTTCACCCCTTTTCTAAAAACAGATTGCATCATTCTTATGTCTGCAGGGTATTCAATATTTGCTTCTTGAACGGTCGAATCTACATCGACAAACGCTGCACCAGTAAAGCCTTTCCGACTAGCAACTTTTAACAAAGAAATATTAAACTTACTTGCAGTCTCATCGCTTAATCTATTTCTAAATTTCACATAAGCACTATGATCATAGGAGACTTGTTCATTTTTAATGCCGCAGAATATTCTAGCGGGGGAATAATATTTAAGGTTTTCTTCCAGCTCGCGATCTGTCCAACGAAAAATTGTTTGTAATAAAAATGCACCCAAGTGAAGCCTAATATTCAATTTTTTTCCAGATTTTTTCCTATCACTATATAAATCTTCAATTGCAACTTGAGCATATTCCTCCCAAGGAATCGTTTCTGATAGGAGAAGTAGAAAATGATTAGCTGGAACATGAATAATAGTTTTCAAATTATTTTTTATTGGGTAATTTATAGTGGATAGGTCTATAGACATTATCAAGGCCCCTTAGTTTTTGTTGTGGTAAACTATTCTAAGAGGCCTTTTTCATTTTGAACAGGCCATAAAGCAAATTTCTTATAAAAAATATTATATTTTCAGGTTAAATGGCACCAGCCACTAATTAAAATTGCTATTTTTTTCATACAGATCTCCATCTTGAAGATCATTTCGGCTGCTAAATGGTTTTAATTAAATTGCCAATACCGACAAATCTTTAGACAGGTGTATGTATGATATTCATACAGGTTTTTCTAAGCCCTAAATATCACAGCAATTCCCGGTCTATTTTTTAGCTGTATAATTTCGTGAAGTTTTGCGGGGCCCAAAAATATTTTTCTTCTGAGTTTTTTTCTGGCCTTCACAAAATGTATATTTTTTGATCTCATGGGTTTGATGAAAATTCAAACACGCAAAAACTTAAATATTCAGGCACTAAATCGCCAACTCAGAGCTCACTTTGCAAAAATCAAAGACCCAAGGAAGGTAAAATCACTTCCCCTTGTTGATATAATCATGTCTGGTCTTGCAGTATTTCAATTGAAAATCCCGTCTCTACTCTTATTAGATGATATGCGGAGCGAGCCGCTTGCTCACAAAAACCTAAAGCGCCTTTTCGATATAAAGCAAGTTCCATCTGATACTCAACTAAGGGATGTTTTAGATCGCGTACCTACTGATGAGTTTCGCAACTCATTTAATTTAGTTTTTCATTCGCTTCAAAAAGACAAAGCCCTCGAACAATTTAAGTTTTTTGACGGACACAAAGATCAGTATTTAGTCTCTTGTGATGCTACTGGTATCTTTGGTTCTACCAATATAAAGTGTGATTACTGCCTAGCTAAACTTCAAAAAAAGCAAGATGATGACGGAGAAAAACTTCATTACCATCATCAACTTTTAGCCGCATCAATGGTGCACCCAAAACAAAAAACAGTTATTCCTCTCTGTCCAGAACCTATTATTCAGCAAGATGGACAAGCAAAAAATGATTGTGAAATCAATGCGGCGAAAAGACTTTATTATCATCTTCGGGCCGCCCATCCTAAACTGCCAATGATTTTGCTTCAAGATGGACTTTATTCTACGGGGGCAAATGTATTGGAACTAAAAAAACATAATTTAAGTTTTATTATTGTTGCAAAACAAGATCGTTGTAAAAATTTATTTTTTGGATTTGATAAAAGAAAAGAAGGGCTAAAAGACACTGTAGAGTTCACCAATACTTCAATCATTGGAGATAAAACTAAAAAAACAAGGACGAGAACCTACTCATATGTAAATGCTTTGCCAATGACAGGAAAAGGTGATGTGGCCGTCAATTTTATTAAGTTCAAAGAAGCTATTGAATGGATCATTGACTCTGGTAGAAAAAAGGGACAAATAAAAAAAGAAGAAGTCGAATATGCTTGGATCACTGATATTGAAATTAGCAAAGATAATATTGAAAAAATAGTTGAAGCTGGGAGGTCGCGCTGGAAGATAGAAAATGAAGTTTTTAACACTCTAAAGAATCAGGGGTATCAGTTAGAGCACAATTATGGACATGGGAAAAAGTATCTTGCCAATAACTTTGCCATGCTCACAATGCTTGCCTTTCTCGTCGATCAAGTACAAGAGGCTCATTGTGACTTATTTAAAGCGACTCTCGAAAGATTTAAAAAACGATGCTCTAAAATCTGGAGGTCTTTTGAATTTCTTCTCGTGAGCAGAGAATTTGAATCGTGGCTCGAACTATGGAGCTATTTATCACAACTAGGCAGAACTTCGAACCCTAAATCGAATACAAGTTGAGCAAAAAAATCGCTCTGGCAAAATTGGAACCTTGAAAATTACTATTCTTTAGACGCATCGATGACTACTTTTTATACACTCTTAACTTCTTGATTAGGACAAAGATTTTATTATCTTCAGTTCAAGATTCTAATATTGCGAGATGATTCATAAAAGGCCGGGAGCCCCTGTAAATATCAGGTCCAAAAGCTTTGGCACGAGTGTTGCTTTATGTAAGGAAAACGGTTTATTGCCAAACACGCCTTTAGGAGGACGTATGAAAAGATTATTAATGCCACTTATGGTTCTTGCAATGTTAGTTTCGTGTGGAAAAGACAACCAAGTGTCTTCAGCAGGGACTTCGGTCTTTAATCCAATTACTACAACGGTACAAGGTGCTTCTGACTTGGGATCGAAAATTGATAATTATTCAACTCAATTCGGCACACAACAGATTCTTTATTATGGTACCTACCAAACTTATGGAACACTTGCCAATACAGGCTTAAACATTGTTTACCGTTATACTAAATCTACAACGGCAGCCTCAGGATCAAATTGTACAATTAAATGGTCAATCTTTTATGTTTGTTCATCGAGTTCAACAACCACAGGATCAAGTGTCGCAGAATCTAGACAGGTTTTTAACAACTCAGTTGATATAACAGCTAAGGCAAATGAACTTAAGGCCATTATTAATAGAGCAAACCCACTTATTCCGATTATGGCACAGGGGACATCTTACAGAGTTCAAACTTTAGACGGTTTTCAATACGTGATCGACACGAGATACCCACTTCAGTCTAACCCGATTGGAATTAGCTCATCGGCTGGAACTGAATATCTTTATAACATCACAGAAAATTAATCAGGAATTACGATTTCTTAGATAACAAAGAAATAACAAAGAAGTAACAAAGAGGACCCAATAGGGTCCTCTTTTATTTTATCTGCTTTGAATTATAATGATTGTAACTACAAATTATTATAATTTTTTAAGGACGGATAAAATGGCCCAGTTCAAGACAGATCTTCAGGATATCTATTTCAATCTTTTTAATGTTCTCAAAATTCAAGATCATACAGGTGTTGTTCAAAATGATATGAAAGATATTATTAGTGAATGTAATAAATTTATTGAAAAAGAAGTTTATCCTACAAGAACCTTGGGAGATCACGAAGGTGTAAAACTCTCTAATGGTGTTGTATCAACTCCGAAATCTTTTAAAGATCCTTTAAAAAAATATTATGAAAATGGATGGCACGGAATTGGTTATCCTGAAGACATTGGAGGAATGCCAACACCTCATACTGTGTCGCTCGTTTGTCAGTCAATTATGAATGGAGCTAACGTTGCATTTGCTATGTATCCCGGTCTTACTCGCGGAGCCATGGATGTTATTTTAAAAGTAGGCTCAAAAGAACAACGAGACACCTATGTTCCCAACATGATCGGTGGAGCCTGGGGCGGGACCATGTGCCTAACTGAACCAGGTGCAGGTTCAGATGTCGGAGCGGTTATTTCTACGGCAACTCCATCATCAAGTGGATCGTATAAAATTAAAGGTATCAAAATTTTTATTTCCAGTGGTGATAACGATCTTTATGAAAATGTTATTCATTTGGTTTTAGCTCGCACACCAGGGGCTCCAGCGGGCACAAAGGGCTTGTCACTTTTTATTGTTCCTAAGATTCGCCAAGATGGAAAAACGAACGATGTTGTTTGTACAAAAGTCGAAGAGAAAATGGGAATTCACGGACAAGCAACTTGTGAAATGACTTTTGGTAGCAAGGGAGAGTGTGAAGGCTTTTTAATTGGTAAAGAGTTTGAAGGTATGACGAATATGTTCATCATGATGAACGAAGCCAGACTTCTTTGTGGTGTTCAAGGTGAAGCCCAAGGAAATATGGTCTACATGCTCACGGAACAATATACGAAAGAAAGATCGCAATTTGGTAAGGAGCTTCACCAGCATCCTGACGTTAAAAGAACGCTTTTTAAAATGCGCTCAATGGCCAGGGCCATGAGAAGTTTAATTCTTTTTACAGGGGACTTGATGGATCGTGCTCACGGTGGTGATAAGTCGCTTGAAGATGACATTGCTTTCATGACTCCTATTTGTAAGTCATACTGCTCTGATGAAGGCTTCAACGTGGCGGTCGATGCTATTCAGACTCATGGTGGATATGGCTTTTGTTCGGAATACGGCATTGAGCAATTTGCTCGCGATTTAAAAATTGCTTCTATCTATGAAGGAACAAATGGAATTCAGGCCATGGACTTCACGATGAGAAAAGTATTAAAAGATAATGCAAAAACTTTTATGAAGTTTGGAGCAAAAATACAAAAAACGATGGCACGTAAAGAAGCTCAAGATTTTAGTGATGAATTGGCCATGATGACAAAAAATCTTCAGAAGGGCCAAGAGATTTTGACTCATTTTGGCGTTTTGGCAAAAGCAAATAAATATGATGCTATTTTATTTAATTCAAGTGCTTTTTTGAATTTTAGCGCCAATCTCATTTGTTCTTGGCTACTATTGGAAGGAGCGTGCGAAGCTACTAGTTTAATTCCAACGGCTTCTGGCGCTGAAGATAAAGAGTATTACCAGAGTAAAATAGTAGACTTTAAATTCTTCGTTCAGCAACAGTTAGTTAAAAACTCTGGAATTGCGCAGTCTATCCTTAATTTCAAAGAGGACTTATCGCAATTGAAAGTTTGATTCAATTAGTGTTAGACTGATTTAGATTATACTTTTAAATTGAGCACTAAATGGACATTCAAAAACTAAGCGAAGAGATTAGCCTCTTCTCGTCGACTACTCACGGCAGTAGCGACTACGATAAAGATGAATACTTTATCATGAGCGAAGATCGTAAAGAATTCGCTCCACTAAAATACATTCAAAAAAAATTACCCGACTGCAAAGACGTGTACTCACTTTTGAAGATTGGGTATGTGTATGACTCATTTGAATTATCTAATAATGAAAATTTTCAAATTTGGTTTGAAAAACAATTTTCTAAAAAATTAGTCAGAAGAGATGCTAAAAAAATCTCAATCGTTTATATCCCAAACAATAAACTCATTTTGGATCAAATTGGTTTAATTAATCGATCTTATGAAGTTCTGGCTTTTGAACAAATTCTTTTAAATGGAAAAAATCTCCCAACTCAATTGGGTGAATGGTATGCCAAATGTATTTTTGGACTCAAACAAGTGAAATCTACTTCACAGCGTGGTTTTGACTTTGTCATGGGCGAAGAAGGAAAAAGAGTTGAGATACAAGTGGAGTGGAGTGATGCTTCTTCACCAAAGGGTGTAAAAATAAAAAAGACACTCGTGGATTTAAGTGATTATTGCATTATTATTTATGTAGCGAAAAATTTCATGATCAGAGAAGTTTGTTTTTTAGATTCAGAATATGTATCTCGAAAGTTTTCAAATAAAGGACATACAATTTTTCTGAAAGATTCTGATGTCTCTACTTATTTCTTTTCTAAGTCTTCTAAGCATTTTGACAAAATAATTAATCCCATTACTTTTTTAAAATACGCTTCACCAAATCTTGCGATGAAACTTTCTGAAAAGTTGAGCTCACAAGGGTAGTAGTGCGTAAAAATAATAAAGGTTTTTCTCTTCTTGAAATGATGATTGTTGGCGGAATGATTGCGGGCATTGGAATGGTTGTCATGCAACTTTCAAAAAGCACATTTTCAAATCAAGCCGAAGCTTTCAACTCTTCAGATTATTTTGGATTAAAAGCAGAATTAGATTCAATGTTTTCTAATCCTTTTGATTGCACTGCTAGTTTAACGAATGTCACATTTAATGGAAATACAATCAGAACTGTTCCGCGAAATGTGGAAATTTGGAAAGGCGACCAGTTTGCTGTGCGCACTCGAAAAGTTATTTCTGGAACTGATGTAAATGCTAACAAGTATGGAAAGCTCGTCATTGGTGCGGTTCAATTTTCAATGCCAGATTATACTTTAGGATTGAATTTTCCGGCCGGTATTGGTCAAAGCTTCAAAGGGGAAATTAAAATCGAAGGCAGTAAAACAAAGCTTGGAAAAACTTCGCCTTTTGTAGCTTTCACAAAAGCAATTAATGTTGGTTTTAATACAAACCCACTAGGTGTAAGTACGATTACAGGTTGCAATGGATTCGGTAAAAGTGCAATCCAGATCATCGCACCTTCAACTGGGTATGATGGGCAAACGGGTACAGCTGCATGTGCCAGTGTCGGCGCAACTTGTGCCTATGTTCAAAGTCACAATTTTATTAGAGATGATGTTGGATGTCCGGGAGCAACTCACTGTCTGCGAGTGTGTACAACTTGGTATAATCAATCATTGCCAGGAATAGGAAATGAAGTAGTTAATGGTAAAGACAATATACATTCCTGTGGAGCACATGTTGGAATGTATACAACTTACTTAGCTCCCGGGGTAGTCCGTTGTAATGCATTTTTTCATGCTGTTTGTAATAAGTAAGTGTCTTAGTAGAGATCGTACTTCAACAAGCGACACTCTAAACTTCCGTTATAAAATGTATGCCTCTTAGAAGTTCCTAAAGAAATTTCTTTTCTTAAAAGTGGATTCGAAGTGAAGACATAAGCTCTAAAGCCTTTAAAGTTATGTTTTAAGTTTTCACCATAAGACTTATAAAGATCTTTTAACTCTTCTTCTTCGCCCATACGCTCTCCATAAGGAGGATTGCAGATAACGATTCCTGGAGCTTCATCCATCGGAGTGATTTTCGTTGCGTCTCTTTTATTGAGGGTGACGATTTGTTGATCAATCATGGCATTATGAAGGTGAATACGAGTCGTTTCTAGGGCGCGATCACTAATGTCAAATCCAAAAAATTGTCTGGTTTGAAGTTCGTTAAGTGCCGCTAGAGAATGATTGTATATGGCCTGGGCTTTTTCATCAAAAACTCTTTGAGATTTTCTATCAACCATGAACCATGGGTGTTTAATAAAATCAAAAACAGGAATTTTCTTTTCAATATATTTTCTAATTTTTAAATAAGTCGGTGCGACTTTAGCCCGAATCAAAATGGCTTCAATTAGGAGTGTTCCGGTTCCACACATAGTATCTGTAAAAATATCTGCATCAGGATTAAAGTCAGTCGTCATAACAATGGCGGCTGCAAGATTTTCACGGAGCGGAGCTTTGAGAGACTCTTCTCGGTATCCACGATTTGAGAGAGGTTCTCCTACCATGTCCACTAAAATACGAGCATTGTATAATGCCGTACCTGGTTTTCTTTCTACGCGAAGTAAGAAAGTAATATCTGGTCTACCGGTATCAACACTTGGGCGCTCGCCAAATTTTTCTCGAAAGTTATCGGCAATTGCGTCTTTTAATAATTGCGAAAAAATTATTGAGTTTGTGAAATTCTCTTTGGTTTCGCGATCAAAAAGAGTGTTAATTTTAAATGTTTGGTGAACACTAAAAACTTTATCCCACCATTTTTCTTTGGCCAATGCATAGAGATCTTTTTCACTTGAGATTGTATAAACTTGAAGCTCTTTAAAAACGCGCGAGGCGATTCTTGATTGTAAAAGCACATCGAGGGCCTGTTCAGTTTCTGCTTTAAAAGCTACTCCACCTTTTTCGACTTCAATTCTTGTAATACCAAGATCTTTAATTTCTTGCTCTAAAAGATATTCAACTTCTTTAGGACAAGATGCAAAGAAAGTTGATTGATCGAATTCTTTCGTTCCGTCAGCGTTGACTTTAGCGCGAGGAGTGCTTTTGACGTCACTAATTTTTTTAGGTTCGCGAGTTCGTTCTTTTTTGTAATCTCGCTTGTATTCTTTTTTAACGGCCATGATTAGTATTCCTATATTTTCATTTCTTTTTTCATTTCAAAGTAGTGCTGGGCCCGAACGAGTAGGTCTTGATAAGAGTTTTCCATCAGTGGGTTTAAGTTTCTTTCTTTGAAGCGTTTTATTCTCCAAAGTGAAATTGAAAAGAGTCCCAGCATAATGGCCTGATCTAAGAATTTTTTCTCTTCGCTCGGCATTGGTCTTAGTGCTTCATACCCTGAAAGATATGAGTTGACCAGCGGAGTTATAACTCGTCCTTTCTCTAAACAAGTCCCTGATATTGAAATACCTAGATCAAGAATATATTCACCCAGGCCCGCTTGTTCAAAATCAAGCACAGTGCTGATTTTATTATGATCAAAGAGGGTGTTGTCATAATAAAGATCACCGTGAATGATGCCTTTATTAAAGGGGGTTTTTAAAAATTCCCGAAGCTCATCAGGAAAAAGCTGTGTAAAAATTTTTTTAAAGTCTTCTGGACACTGTTTAGTTTTTACATAATCGGCAATTTCCCGCGCGCCGTATCCAACTTGTTCATGAGCTCGGAGATGGTTTAATTGGTCTTTATCCTGAGAGATTGTATGAAGTCTGGCGATGGCCTTTCCCACTTCTTGGCAAGTATAGTCTGAAGGCCCCGGTGGAATCCCTTGGACAAAGGGATAAAGAACTCCAAAATATTGTCCATACTGGTAAATGAATGAGCCATCTAACAGTGGAAAAGGTTTTAATGAATAAGGGTAATTTTGATTTTTTAAATAAATTAAAATAGCCTGTTCTGCTGCTAGTTGTTCTTGATTTTTATCATTGGAAATTTTTAGTAAAACTGTTTCAGACTCAAGTTCAACTCTGTAATTAGAATTAGATATGCCAAGGGAAAGAGGTGTACAGGATTTGACACCACTTCTCCCATATAGATGCAAAATCTCTTGGGCTTCGTTCAGTGTGATTTGTGTATAACTCGCCATAACTAAATTACCTTGTGACTACGGGCTTAGGGTGCTATATTAAGCACGAATTATTCTATAATAAATTTGTTAAACCACTAGGGGGAATTATGGCCTTTACCGATTATAAAGTAAAAGATATGTCACTGGCTGATTGGGGACGTAAAGAAATCGAAATCGCTGAAAGCGAAATGCCAGGTCTTATGGCGCTTAGAGCTGAATTTGGAAAAACAAAACCACTTAAAGGTGCTCGTATTGCAGGTTGTCTACATATGACAATTCAAACAGCGGTCCTTATCGAAACATTGACTGAGCTTGGTGCTGAAGTCCGATGGTCTTCTTGTAATATTTTTTCAACTCAAGACCAAGCTGCTGCTGCTATCGCAGCTGCTGGAATTCCTGTTTTTGCTTGGAAAGGTCTAAGTGAAAAAGAATTTGACTGGTGTATTGAGCAAACACTTAAGTTCTCTGACGGACAATACTTAAATATGATTCTTGATGACGGTGGTGACTTAACGACTATGGTTCACAAGTCATATCCACAATTACTAAAAGACATTAAAGGTCTTTCAGAAGAAACGACAACAGGTGTTCATAGACTTGTTGAAATGGTGAAAAAAGGAGAACTAAAAGTTCCTGCGATCAACATTAACGATTCGGTTACAAAATCAAAATTCGATAACCTTTATGGATGTCGTGAGTCTCTTGTAGATTCAGTTAAACGCGCAACCGACGTTATGATCGCTGGTAAAGTTTGTGTTGTTGCTGGTTACGGTGACGTAGGTAAGGGGTCGGCTGGATCTTTCAAAGGATTAGGCGGACGAGTTGTTATTACAGAAATCGATCCAGTATGTGCTCTTCAAGCTGCAATGGAAGGCTTTCAGGTAATGACAATGGATGAAGCTGCAAAAATCGGAGACATCTTCGTGACAGCTACTGGATGTGTTGACGTTATTACTGGTAAGCACATGGAAATGATGAAAGATGGCGCAATCGTAGCGAACATCGGTCACTTCGATTTAGAAATTGAAGTTGCTTACTTAAACAATATGTCAGGTTGTAAAAAAATCAACATTAAGCCTCAAGTTGATCAATACGTTCTTCCATCTGGAAAAAAACTTATCGTTCTTGCAGAAGGGCGCTTAGTTAACCTTGGATGTGGAACTGGACATCCGTCGTTTGTAATGTCGAATTCATTTACTAATCAAGTTATGGCCCAAATTGAATTATGGGAAAACTCTAAGAATTACAAAAATGATGTTTATGTTTTACCAAAACACTTAGATGAAAAAGTTGCTAGACTACACTTAGAAAAAATTGGTGTTAAGTTAGATAAACTTTCTTCTAAGCAAGCTGAATATCTTGGAGTAAAAGCTGAAGGCCCATATAAGCCAGAAGCTTACAGATACTAATTTCAATGAAAATAATTATTGGCGCTGATCATGCTGCCTTTGAAATGAAGGAAGTCGTTAAAGACTTCCTTCATTCTTTAAAATTTGAAGTTCAAGATGTCGGTACTCACTCGGAAGATCGATGTGATTATCCTGACTATGCTATCAAACTCTCACAAGAAGTTATCAAAAATCAAACGCAGGGAATTTTACTTTGTGGTTCAGGTATTGGGGTCTCAATTGTTGCCAATCGTTTTAAAGGTATCAGAGCTGCTCTTTGTAGGTCGCCTAAAGACTCGGAAATGGCCCGTAAGCATAACGATGCCAATGTTTTATGTCTTGGAGCCAGGGTTAACACTGAAGCCGAAATCAAGCTCATTATAGAATCATGGTTTCTTCATAAGTTTGAAAGTGGTCGTCATAGTGATCGTCTGAAAATTTTTGAACAACTGGGAGCTCAAGCTTGAAATTATTTGAAAAAATAATGTACCCACTCCTGGTGCTTCTCATTTTGTTTTACACCTATCATGCACGAAACAATGCCTATTATTTTGAAAGTGAACTAGCTGTTGAAGGTGGCCCACTTCAGTGGTTAATCATTTGCACACTTTTTTTTGCTTCTATTATGTGTTTTTACCGAGCTAGCATTTTAAAACCTTTTAGAGGAAGTCTATTTTCTGGTTGTTTAGTCTTAGCGGGATTTATATTTTTGGGTTTTGGAATGGACGAAATGTCGTGGGGACAAATTATTTTTAAATTTGAAACACCCACTTTTATCGCTGACAGAAATTCTATGCGTGAAATGAATATTAGGCATTTGGTTATTGCTGGCTTTGAAATTACGGATATCATTTTCACTTTAGGTATAAAAATTCTCGCGACACTTTATTTTATTGTTCTCCCATTTTTTTACTCCAGACTTTCTCAGATTAAAAATTTTGTTAACCGATTTGCTATTCCTCTACCAAGATATACTCAAACAGGGGCGTATGCGATTACGGCCATAATGATGAGTTTTATTCCCTCTGATCTTCGTTATATAGTTTTCGAATTGGTGTTTTATTGGATATTAGTTTTGATGATGTACAATCCACTTAATGAAGAAGTTTTTTGTCGTAAAAGTTTAATTCGTTAAAATCTGAGTTTGAAAAAAATCACAACTGATTCAAGAATAATTTCCAAGCTCATTTTAGAATTACCGAGTATACGTTGATTAAATGAAATGGGAACTTCTATGATTTTTAATCCTAGCTGATGGACTCTATAGTTTGTTTCAAATTGAAAAATAAATCCTTTAGAAATAATTTGGTCTAGATTCATTTTTTCAAGTGTTAGCCTATTAAAACATTTAAATCCACCTGTGAGATCCATGAGCTTGACCCCCGTAAAAGATCGAAGCATTAATGAAGCTGTAACTGTAAGAATCTTTCGGTGAATTTTCCAATTTTGTATTTTTAAGTTATTTTCAAAGTATCGTGAACCAATAACAAGGTCTGCATTCTTATCTTTCAGCGTCTCAATAAGTTGCTTTATATCTTTTGGATCATGCGAGAAATCACAATCCATTTGAACAATGTATTTAAATTTTTTAGCTAAAGCCCATTTAAATCCTTCAACATAAGCAGTGCCAAGACCATTTTTACCATCTCGTTTTATGAGTGAGAGTTTTGGGTATTTATATTTGAGAATTTCAATGATGTGATAAGTTTTATCGGGAGAATTATCATCGATAACGAGGACTGAAATTTCGGGATAGAGCTCAAAAATTTTTTCAAGTAACATCTGAGCATTGAGCGCTTCATTATAGGTTGGGATGATAACGAGAGAATGTTCTAGCAATGGCCAATCCTAATTATTATTCGTATCGACTTGAAGTAGTCTTCTTCCAGAAGTTTGATATCTCATCGAGATAATGTCAAATAATTGTGCCCCTTCATCTTTTCTAATTTGCCCAGCTTGATTGGCCATATTTTGTGCTTTCTCTGCAAAGTGCAGAATTTTAGGATTGATTGCTCCTTTTGCACCTGTACTGCCTTTTAGTTTTGCGAGCAGGTCGTCATTGCCACCGTCATCTTTAGCTTTTGCTCCGCCAGTGCCTAGGCCATTTCCGCCTGAGAAGTCGAGAATATTTGATCCTCTTGATCCCCCACCAGTTGTTGAGGCTGATTCAAGAGTTCCTGAAGCGGCACCGTTAAATTTTGCCATTGCACTATTAGTGGCTTGGGCACTTGGAGGATTTTGCGCCATTAATGTAGCGACATTAGAAGGTAATCCTTTTGACATCATGGCATCGATAAGCTTTTTTTGTTCTGCTGATATAGGTCCTGAGAGTGGAATTTTGCTACTCACTTCCTGAAGAGCTTTTTTAGCAATAGCAGCAGTTCGTTGAAATGATTGTCCGTTAATAGTCCCTCCAACTAATTCTCCTCTGGCCAAAGAACGTATGCCTGTAAATGGAGAATTGCTAAAACCAATTCCCCCAAGTTCTAGAACACCTTGGCTTTGTCGTTCGAGTGCTGAATCAAAACAAGAATTAGTGTTTTCACATGTACATTGTGGATCAAGTTTCATTTTGTCGTCAGTACAAGCTACGCGGTAAGAGTTTTGCGCTAAGGCTTTTTTATGCAGAGTAGGTAAGCAGTAAGTTGGATCATTTTCGGTTGAAGGTTGAGAGCAGTAACAAAGTTTATCTGTGATTGGATTACAGTCTCCTTTACCTGGAAGTGAGTTAGCAATTTTTCTCGTTTTTTCTGCATACTCTTTATTAGCGGCCACTTCATTTTGATAAAAAGCTCCTAAAAGACTTGCGGCTCCCAGTTTTAAAATCAAATTTTTATCCGTTGCAAAGTTTCCAGTTGCAGCGTTCACACCATAACAAGCAGCTCCACCCCACCAGCCGGCAGCTTGGATCTGTGCCATTTTTGCTCGGGAGTCATGGCTTTTAGCGGCCTTTAATAAAGAATCTTTTTGCGAAGTATCTCCGTTTCCATACTGCTCACCTGAGAGCTCTTTACTGGCGGCCATTTGAGTTGCTGTCGCTAGGCCTTCAGTGACAGTTGGGATATATTTACAATAGTCATTAGCTTTTTTATCGACAGCTTCTGGTTTTTCACCGGGTTTTAAATCTTTCGAGGCAGCTTCAGTTTCTTTTTTAAGTGCGCCTTCACCTTTTGAAATAGCACCCATAGAATCACCGGCCATCATTCCAATCATCGTATAAGCTTGAGAGAGAGCTTTAACCATGTTGGGGTCCATACCCATAAATTTATGCTTACCTTCGTTTCCGCTACAAACAGCACGCATATCGCCCGCACATTGTTCTGTGATGATCTGATTGGCTTTTCCTTGATGAATATAATTTTCAGAAAGTTGTTTGTCTTGATCAGTCAGATTGGTACTCGCAGAATTAATATTTTTTTGAGTACCTAAAACTCGCATTTCTTGAACAGGCTGAGGCCCCTGTTTTTTCTCTAGAGCTTCTCGTTCTAGTTTGGCATTATTAAGTAAAATTTGATTATTGGCCGTCTCAGATGTTGTCGTTGTTTGAGCTTCTGTTTCGCTCATGGTTAGGAATGCGAAAGCGAGGAATGAGAAAGTTAAAATTAGGGTTTTCATAGTAAATCTATTCTAACCGAAGTGTGAAGATTCGCTCGATGGGCAAAAAAGTATAGCCTAATAAAAGCTTTAAAATTAGACACTTGACCCTTGTGGCTTAAGAAAATTAGGCCTTGTTAAGTGCCAATAAAAAGTCTCAACTATTTATTATTGCTTTAAAGCGGATATAAACTTTCAATACTAACGGGGTTACTTGGATTATTGCGGTGATTGACTTTATCTTCTAAGGCCTTTATTCGCTGAAGTATAAGGTGATTTCCTTCTGTTTTATTTAATTTTTTAGCTGTCTCTAAAATATCTTTTTGGAGATTTATTTCAGCTTGAATCCAATCTTTTAGTTCATCTATTTGATTTCGAGTCAGTTTTCCTTTACTTAATATTTGTCGAATACCTTTTCCGCTTTTTGAGTATTTCGAATCATCATCTCTTGATTTTTATAAACAGTTTGTGCGCGAGTGATGGCAGACGCAGCTTGTGAAGCAACCTTTTCTCTAGATCTTTGGGCGCTTTCTACAAATCTTTCGAACTCCTCTTTCTTCTTAGCTTTTGCATGTTTCCCTAAATACTTAGGTAGTTTTAAGTAGGGGCTGTTGAAGTTTTAACACAGGGCCGTATGCCAAAATAAAAGCAAATCCTTAAACTTGTGGTGACCAAACTACAACAAAAGGATTTGCCTATGCCTCGAAAAATGCTCAATGAAGAGCAGTGGTTCAAGTTACTTATTATCATGCAAGAATTTAAAATATATGACAAGAAAAGTCTTAGATTAACAGTTGAAGCTATACTGTTTCGAATGAGGACTGGTTGCCCCTGGCGTGATCTACCTAAGGATTTTGGAGACTGGAATCGAATCTTTAAAAGATTTAACGACTGGTCAGAAAAATCAAAATTAATGTCAATCTTTAAACGACTCGCTAAGGATCCCGACTACGAATGGAAAATGATTGATGGAAGTATTGTTAAATCTCATCAGCATAGTTGTGGGGCTAAAAAAGGCAGCGATACTTCTATCGGAAAATCTGTCGCTGGCAATACTTCAAAAATTCACATGGTGACAGATTCCCATGGAAACCCTGTTGACTTTGAAATCACAGGAGGAAATGTTCACGACATTCAGATGGCCAGTGAGTTCATCGAGAGAACCGGAAAATTTCAGGATAGTTGTCGCCTAACTTTTTAACTTACTTTTTTAATTTCGACATCATCTTTTCTTTTAGGATGATTCAAAAATACTTCATCAATCCAATCCCAGTTTCTTGTGTTTTTTGACCAACGACTAGGATTTAATAATTTTGCCTTAATATAAACTTCTTTTCTTAATTGTAAAACTTTTTTATCTAATCCTTCATGTCTTGAAGTGGGTGTTACAAATTTTATTCCACTATGAAGGTGTTTATTATTGTACCAATCTACAAAAACTTTACACCAGTCCCTGGCTTCGTCTAACGAGTTAAATCCATTAGCTGGATATTCTGGACAGTATTTTGTTGTTTTAAATAATGCCTCTGAAAAGGGATTATCATCACTAACTGACGGCTTTACTAAATGAAGGCATTACACCAAGTTCTTGTAACGTTGCAAGCATTGTTGCACCCTTCATTGGTCCACCATTATCAGAGTGAAGTATAATTTGTCCTTTTTTATCTTCTCCATTTTACAAATTTTATCTACTATTTCTGCTGACAATTCCATTGATTCTAATTCAAAGACTTCATGGCCCGACTATTTTCTACTAAAAATATCCATAAATAAATATAAATAATAAAACTGACCTCGTATCGGACCTTTCATATAGGTAATATCCATGACCAAATTTCATTAGGGCCTTTGCAATTAAAGGTGCTGGCGATCCATTGTTCTCCCTTTACTTTTTCCTCTGTGGGCCAGTAACTTTTCTTTTTTAAAACTCTATAAAAACTTGATTCACTTCCAATAAATATTCCCTCGCTGTCGGCAAGCATTGGTACTATTTCCCACGGAGATTTATCTCTATATTTTACTGAAGTAGCTATCTTTATAATTTTTTGCCTCTCAAACTCTGAAAGCTTATTGGCAGGAATGGTCTTCGGCCCATTCCTTAAATCAATAAGATTTTTTTCCCAACGTTCTATTGTTTTGATACATAATCCACAATCTTTGCTGGCTATTTCTTTTCTGCAGCCATTTAAGTTTGCTTCTTTAATTAATTCAATACAAATTGCTCTTAAGTCAGAGCACACTAATTGTCCTCGTCCACTCCAAACAAAAGATGGCTTTTTTTTAGAAGTACAACTCTCGCTGCAAATTCTGCAAGTGCCTTATCTTTTCTTTTTAATTCTCTTATAAGTTCTTCTTCTTTTTTTCGTAGCTCAAAGAGTTCAGGATCCTTTCTAGGCCTTCCAGCAGCAGACTTGAGCCCATTGGTTAAATCTGTTTTCCACTGCTCTAGATTGGCCATAAAAAGCCCTTCTCTACGAAGAAACTCACCAAGAGTAAGCTCATCCATTGTTGCAGTCTTAATAACAGCATCTAGTTTTTCTTCAGGTGTCCACTTGTCTACTGATTTTGTTTTTTTGTTTTCATGGAACTAGACATACCATACATTTTACTCCAACCAAATATTGTTGATACTGGGAGTCCTAATTCTTTGGCTGCCTTACTAGGTCCTAATTTAATCACTTTTTTAACTGCGGCATCTTTAAATTCTTTGCTGTAAACCTCTGAACGCATAATTTTCTCACTTCGCCCCCCTCATGGACTCCACCCTCCTTACGTCGGGTGCTTCCATTTCGGGTTAATTATTTAGAATTTGAAGCGACAACTTTCCTGAAATAGGGGGGAACGCCTAAGAGCACTTATACAATTGCAGATAAGGGTTACGATGGAGAATATTTAAGATGGCTCATTCGAGAATGTGATTCAATACCAATGATTCCGAGGAAAAATAATTCAAAAGTTGGTAATGATGACATTGATAAATTTATCTATAAACAACGACACCATGTTGAAAATAATTTTGCTAGACTTAAACACAATAGAGCCATTGCTACTAGATACGATAAGTTAAAAAGGAACTATGTTGGAATGGTGAGTTTAGCCTGTGCAATGATTTGGTTGAAATTATGAAGCGGGGCCATCAAACGTCAACAGCCCGTAATCTTTTAATTGCATTATACATTCTTGCTATCGCAAGAGGTGCACCAACTCCAGTCATTCCAAGAAGTGCATTTTGTGGAATCAAAACTCCCAGGGCAATCGCGTCGCAAGTTAGTTGTTCTTTTATGTCTTCCGGTAAATCCATCTTGGGAAGAAAAGCAATCACTTCTTTAACTTGGTCCCAGGTTTCAGATAAGTATTTTCCAAATCCCTCAACTGACAAATTAGTAGGCTCGTCTTTTTCAAATTTGGGATCATTGCCCGCACAACCAATGAGTCTGGCAAATGCTTGTCCATTTAAAACTGAAGTGACATTTTCAAAAAATGAAGTATTTTTCACAGCAGGAATGGTAGTCGCAACGTCTTGACATTTTTCATCGGCGGCATGTGCTGATGATAAGATAAAATTAAATGGAGTTTTTTTAATTAAAGGTGAACATGAAGTTTTTAATGTAGGTACCACTTTAAAATTCAAAGAAATCCATTTTATAATTTCTTCTTTTTTAAAATTATAGAAATAGTAAACCCCGTCAACATGGGCCATTTTGGAATCTATAATTGTAATTTTGGTCTCAGATAAAGCTCTTGATTGAGACCTAAGAAAAACGGCCTGGCTAAGATCAGAGTTAAACCAAATTTTATCAACACCCATTTTTTCAATTTTAGGTTCATTGATTTTTGAAACGAGATAAAAATCAGACTGAGCATAAGACGGTGAGATGAAAATCATCAAAATTAAAAATGGAATGGCTACTAAGTAATTGAATAAGCGCATATAGTAATTATCGGTCGTCTTATATTCTTTATTTAGTCATTTTTTTCATAAAGCCGCCGATAAACAAGAATGCTATTAGTAAAAATCATTTTTTTAATTTTTTTAAGCCTTTCGACCAGGCTCTATGCCAGCTCTTGTAGTAATGACAGTGAACTTAGAACTAAAATTAATCATTTAAAAATGGAAACCGCCTGTGCTGGATCAACTTCTCTAGACTTATGTCAGAAATTGATGGCCGAATTTACTCCGGTAATTGATCCTCCTGAAATCAAGTTAGGATTATTAGACTCACTTAACTTAGAGCGAGCACCAACGCTAAATTGTGAATCTATTTTTATAAATTCACTTCCATTTAGCGTGACCTTGCAGTCACTTACAAAATTTGTGTCGACAGTAAATCCAAACAACAAAATGTTAGTCAATTCTTTGGAAGAATTTTATGAACACACTCGCTTGCATCGAGCACGAGTTAAAGCATTAGGGTTGGCTTTATTAAAAAGTCATCCGGAACTTTTTGAAGGTCTAAGTCCCAGACAAGTTGGAGCGATATTAGAAGCACATGATTTAGCTAAAGTGAGTCCGAAAAGTGTTGGACCCGACGGGCGACCTTTTTATCGTATTCTTTATGATTCTTATGGAAAGGGATTAGATAAAATTTCAGTGGATTCTCTCAATGCTCAAGATAGACCATACATGGAAAAAGCTAAATCTGCTTATGGGCTAGATAAAAATCCAGACCTTCATGCAAAAATGGATAGGATTGAAAAAATTGCAGATTTGGTTGATCGAGGAATGTCTAATGTGTCAGCCGAAGAATTTGGTCGACCAATGGATAAAGCAAGTAATTTTCTTAAAAATGATGACGATGTAAAATTAGCCCAAGAATTAGAAAAAAATTACAAAGAGATCACAAAAAAATTAACTTATAAAGGATTGACTCCAGCAAGTCTGAGAAGTGTAAAGGGGCATATTTTAATTGAAGAAAGTTTCGCAAAAGCTAAATCAACAAAAGATTCACTAAAATTAAGTGCTCGCCTTATGGCCCATAAGTTAGTTTCAAAAGGAAATACTTTTCTCGCAAGAACTTTTGAATTATTGGCTTCTAAAGGAGTCACTCAAGCACTAAAAGTTTTGAACTTGCCCATGTTATATTTCGCCGATATGGGAAACATGGGGTGTGATGGAGTCGGTTTTCACGACTGGGTTAAAGATCCTAATTGTAAACCTGTTATTGGGCTTTCGCCAAAAATTTTAGAGTTTTTAGATTTTCCCTGGGGTACACAAGAAAGTGTAATCCAAATAGGAAATACATGCAGTGTGATTGAACAAATTTATCAGCAATCAATTACTGCTCCCAAGGTTATCAATTGTTCAGATAGTGTTGTAGAAATGGAGCTGGCAGGAGGCGATCGTTTTCAAGTAAAAATTGATAGATTTAATCGTTTTCGAGAAATTGAATTTAAAGATTTATCTTCTTATGCTGGCGCTACAGCAGCAGGAAGAGCCGATAAAGCGATTATCGGATTAAAGGGAAATTTAGAACAAGTTTGTTACCAGAAAACTTCGCTGACAATTGGAAGCAAGAGGTGTCTCGGTGCTGATCATCCCATGGCCACTAAAGCAAAAGAGTTAATAAGAACTCTCAACTATCAAATTCAAAAAGGAGTAGCTTGTTGCCGCAATCTAAATCCAGAACTTGGTTTGAAGTGCTCACCTTAACGTCTCCCAAGTTCCTTAAATAAAAAGAGTTGTCGCTGTAATAGACGATATCGGTAATTAACTTACAAAATTTACAGAGTGTTTTTTTAAAAAATCAACAGATCATAATCACCGAAAATCTACAAGTAATTAGTTTAATTGCCCTAAATAAATGGCAACAGTTAACTTGATCCAACTATTTTGTTTTGACTAATGCTCTAACATTTATGGGAAAGTTCTACCAATGTTGTTGAGCTAAGTATCCGAGTGGTAAAATAAGATCAGGTACACTTGTAATGTGATTTTTATTTAATCGAGAGACTTATTTTTAATAAAAAAATTATTTTTTTATTTTTCACTATCTTAATTTCCGGCAGTATAGCTAAAGGTAAAGTCGCCATTATTATGAAGAGTAATTTAAAACAATCAGTTTTAAATCTCAATATCGCAACAGTTCGGATACAAAATAATCAACTCATCATCAATGGATCAAACTTACAAACTGTCACAACAGTTAAATTAGTCGAAGGTGGATTCACACAAACGCTCACTGTTGAAAGTGCATCGAGTGGTGAAGTCATCGCAAATGGTGTGTCGGCCATCACTATTGGAGTAGGAAAATTTTTTGATATGATTTTATCAAACGCCAATGCTGCTGCCACTTTTCCCGTGAGTTTTACTCTCAACGATGGAAGTGTCACAGCAGTGAAACTTTCCAATATGGGTGCCTTATCAGGCCAGGTGTTAAAATTTAATGGAACCAACTGGGCACCAGCTTCTTTAATAGACGCTCAGTTATTTAAAGGCACGTGGGATCCAGCGACAATACTTCCTGATGTTGGTCTTTCGTCACCAGGAGACTATTGGGTTATTTCAGCAGCGGGAACAAATGTTGGAGATGGAATTACATACGCAGTTGGTGATTGGATTATTTCTGATGGCTATACTTGGAGTAAATTAGAAGTATCAAAAACATCGGTCACAAGTTTTAACGGCCGAAAAGGTTTAGTAAATTTAATCCCAGGAGATTATCCCAATTTAAAAAGTGGAGCAAAAATACCAGGATCAAATTTAAACGACCTGGCCAATGTAGATTTAACAACTGTTGCCCCAATTTTAAATGATGTTTTAAAATGGAATGGCACGAACTGGATTCCTTGAGCTTCTGCAGCGGGAGCAGTTGGTTCAACAGAAATAACTGACCTCTCAATTACGGGAGGTGACATTGCAGAAAATACCATCAATCTCACAAAATTATATTCGCCTTCAATTGATTCGGCTTTGTATTTACGTGGAGATAAAACCTGGGCAAATTTTACGGCAGAAGTTTTAAATGCACCTTTATCAACTTATGTTTTAGATGCGACTACAAAGCCATCGGTTGGTGTGACAGATAAAATCGGTCCTGCACTTGGGAAAATTCAAAAGTTTTTAAATGATCTAAATACAGATTACGTTTCCAAGACGGCAACTTTGCAAACAGTTACGGGAACATTTAGTTTTACATCGCCAACCTCATTTCTCTATACACAGCTACCATCTGGAGCAAGTCCGACAGAAGTTTCGAACGTTCAGTATGTTCAAAATTATGTGGGTGCAGCCGTGAGCGGATTAAGTTCAACTGCGCCTGCTGTTCTTACTACTGCGAGCGGAGGTGCCGCTGCTGGAGACACGACTTTAAATGTTGTCTCAACAACAGGATATCCAACATCTGGAACATTAAAAGTTGGAAGTGAAGCCATCAGTTATACTGGAGCTACTGGAACAAGTTTCACGGGATTAACGAGAGGTGCGTATGGGACGACAGCGTCGAGCATTTCCAATGGAGATTCAATAAATAATTACTTATTTCTTTCGAGATCAACCAATACTTCTACGCCAAAAATGGTTGTGACTGGAAGTGGAAACGTAGGTATTGGGACAGCTAATCCAGTAGCACTACTCGACGTCGCAGGTGATGCAACATTTGGAGATGGCTCGGGAACTCGATCGGTAACTATTAATGCAGCCGCTGTTGGGGCCGCTCGTGGAGCATATAAAATTCGTGGCAGCGGGCTCGGTAATCCAAGTTGGGATATGGGTACAAATTTATCCAGTAACAAGTTTGAACTTGGTTACACATATAGCGTGACACGTACGCCACGTTTAATAGTAGATAATGTCGGTAACGTCGGGATTGGGACAAGTGCACCGATGTCACTACTCCAAGTATCCAAGGCACAAGCTGCTGCAACAGAAATAAAGATTGAGAATAGAAACACAATGGCTTCTTCAGGATCTGCAGACCTCGTATTTAATGGGTATCGTGACGTTCAAGCAGATTACCCTTTGGCCAGGATTAGAATGCAGCCTTCTGCTAGTGCCGGTGCTGGAAATGCAGCTACTAATGGAAATTTAGTTTTCATGACAGCTGGCTACGATACAACTCTTTCCACTTTGGAACGTATGAGGATCGATTACGCGGGTAATGTCGGAATCGGTACACCTTCTCCTGCAAGTTTATTGGATATTTCAAGCACTACAGGAGCAATTCAAACCCTTTCACGAAACAATGATACGGTCGCTCTAGCAGACAGTATTGGACAAATTCAATTTAATAACAACGATTCTCAATTAGTAACTCAAAAAACTTTTGGGAATATAGAAGTATTGGCAGATCAGGCGATTACATCTGATGCTGCTGCAGGATTAATGATTTTTAGAACCACTGGAACAACAGTTGCCGGGGCACCAGCAGAAAGAATGCGAATAAATAGTGCTGGTAGAGTGGCAATTGGAATTGCGAACCCTACAAGTAGATTTCATGTTTACGATACATCTGGTAGTGCTGCAATTCATGGGGCAGTAAGTTCAGGAGCTGCTACAGGTGTTTATGGATATACTTTTGGGTCAAACAGCTTATGGTCTGGTGGTGGCGTGACCGGACAAGGGACTAACGGTGTTCGTGGGATACTTAATTACGGAGGTATTGGAAATACAGGGGCTGCATTAATAGGTCAATCTTCTGCGATTGTAGACGATGGTCAATTACTTAAACTACAACACAATACTTCAGCTTTTAGTGGTACAGCTTTTTTATCAAATATGGCCACAGGAACTGGGTCATTCACTGGTAATTTTCTTGATTTTAAAAATAACGGAATCACAAAATTTATTGTCAAATCGGATGGAAATATTGGCATAGGCTCGTCTGATACATTTGCGAGACTCGACGTGAGTGACACAAGCACAACTTCAAGTGCGATCATTGTACCTCGAGCAGGAAATTTTACAGGATCGAATGTAAACGGAATGATTCGTTATAACACAGATTCAACCCTGTTTGAATTTTATCAAAACGGTACATGGGTTAACTATACGACTGTTTCTGATGGTCGCTTAAAAACTAATGTGGAGCCTGTAACAGACGGACTGGGAATTGTGAGTCAGCTTAAACCTGTTTTTTATGATTGGGATCGAACTAATCCAAAAGCCTCAAACTTTGAAAACAAGCATCAGTTAGGTTTTATTGCTCAAGAAGTAGAGAAAATCATCCCTGAGGTTGTAAACAAAGGTGAAGATGGTTATCGTTCTGTGGAGTATGGAAAAATTGTTGCTGTCGTCGTTGCAGCAGTTAAAGAGCTCTATAATAAATTTATAAATTTTGTAAAATACGACAATGAGCAGGAACGCAAAATTGCCAGCAAGGCAGATAAAAGTGAAGTTGATCAACTCAAAACCGAAATTGCAGCGAAGGGTCAAAGAATCATTGAACTCGAAGAGAGATTACTCCGAATAGAAAAATCTATTAAATCAAAATAGTGCATCGCCTTAAATTGACTCAGTCTTATTTGGTTGATACAAACTTCTGTATGACGACAAAAACAAATGAACTCAAAGAGCACTCCGAAAATGACCTCTCACACTCAATGGTCCATTATCTTTTAACTATTCATAAGTTAAAAGAAAATAGAGGCTTCGCGCGTGTGACGGATATCGCTAAAGATCTTGATCTCACCAAGGGATCAGTCTCTACGATGCTTAACAATTTAAAAAAACGTGGGCTTATCCAAGAAGAAGATGAGTGTAAGTTTGTGATACTCACAGAAGCAGGACACGACGAAGTTCATAGAATTTTATCGGCACGAACTTTACTTTATTATTTCCTGCGCGACTTTGTAGGTGTCGACGAAAAGACAGCAGAAAATGATTCATGCCAGATGGAGCATTTGATGAGTTCTCAAACCAGTGAGCGCTTTTTTAATTTTATGAAAACATTAGCTTGCTCGTGTGAAGATTTAGAAAAGAAAGGCCTTCTGCCGAAATCATTTCAATTTAAAACGACACTTGATTTATGTGCTTATAAAACAGCCGATGAATTTATTCATCAGCAAAAAGGTGACAGTCATTTACTCAGCGAAAAGTAGTTTATTTTTAATATTTCTCTCACTAAATTCTTTTGCTCAAGATGATCTTGTCTCTTTTTGCTTTGAAAAAAAAGTAAGTTTAAGTGAAGCCGCAAAAAACCTAGATTTTTTATTGTTGCCGACTGAAAAAATCGCGTTAAGACCTGGGGATCATTGCCTTGATGTACTCACATCGCCCCATAGAACAAAGTTATTGGAAAAATTTTTATCTAAGCGCTACAATATTATCAGTGAAACGGGAGTTTCGGGCCCGTCGGAAGTTGAGCATTGTCGAATTGATTTTAAAACACTTAGTAATAAAAAAATTGAAACCAATAATGCGAGCTTGGGAAAAGTGACAAACCTAGGTACAAGTGAACAATCTCGCACTGAAGTTTCCAGTGCTCAGCTTTTACTGGCCTCTGGTAAACAAGGATCTATTGAGGTCTACGGTCGATCTTTGGATATTGAATGTAAAAAAGGAGCCTCTGGATTCTATCAACTAGTATTCTTTTTCAGAGATCAAGCAGGAAATAGTGCCAGATCCGAAATCACGGTGAGAGGATCTGAGCTTATTAACGTTGGTAGCATTATAAAAGAGCTGGATGAAAAAAATAAGACCCTTGGATTACCTACAAGCAATGTAAGTGAAACAAAAGGATATGAAAATATCAACTACGAATTAAAAATTGAAAAATAAAAAATATTAAAAAATATTAGGAGTCACGATGAATATATTATTAAAAAAATTTGCCACACCATTTGAAACAGTTCCTTTTAATGAAATTAAGCCCAGTGATTTCATGCCAGCCTTAAAAGAAGCGATTGTTATTGCTAAAAAAAGAATTTCAGATATTAAATCAAATACTGCACCGGAGACTTTTTCAAATGTAGTAGAAGCTCTCGAAAATGCTTCACCTGAAGTGGAAATTGTATCAGGCGTATTTTTTAATCTTCACTCAGCAGAAACCAACGATGAAATCCAGGCCATAGCTAAGGATTTTTCACCACTTTTGACTGAATACGGAAACGACATAAGTCTTGATTCAGAATTATTTAAAAAAATAAAAAAAGTATGGGACACAAAAGAGTCTTTTAAATTAAATGCTGAACAATTAATGCTTTTAGAAAAAAGCTACAAAAGTTTTGTGAGAAATGGAGCTCTGTTAAACGAAAATGATAAAAATGTGATGAGAGAGATTTCAACCAAACTATCGACACTCGGATTAAAATTTGGTGATCATATTCTTAAAGAAACAAATGATTTTTTAATGTTAGTTGAAAATGTTGATGACCTCAAAGGATTACCAGCAGATGTGATAGAGGCTGCTTCAACTACTGCCAAAGAAAAAGGTCATGAAGGCAAATGGGCTTTCACTCTTCAATACCCAAGTGTCATTCCTTTTTTAACTCATGCAAGTAATCGTGAACTTCGAAAAAAACTTTGGATGGCAAATTCTACTAAAGGATTTAAAGATGGTGAAACAGACAATAAGGAAATTATTAAGGAAATCGCATCACTGAGACATCAAAAAGCCAATCTATTAGGCTATGAATCTCATGCCCACTTTATATTAGAAGAAAGAATGGCCTCTAATCCACAGACAGTTTTTACTTTCATGGAGAATATTGTCAATCACGCCACTCCTGCAGCTGTCAAAGAAACAGAAGAGCTGAAAGCTTACGCTAAAAAGCTAGATGGTGATGAAGCTTTTGAACTTCAAAAATGGGATACAGCTTATTATGCTGAAAAATTAAAGAATGAAAAATTTCAAGTAAATGATGAAATGCTTAGACCTTACTTTAAATTAGAAAATGTTATTGCAGGTGTTTTTCAAGTTGCCACTAAACTTTATGGTTTAACTTTTTTAGAGCGTAAAGATATTCCTGTGTATCATGAAGACGTTAAAACCTATGAAGTTCTCGATGAAAAAGGCAATCATGTCTCAGTATTTTATGCAGACTTTCATCCTAGAGCTGGTAAAAGAAATGGAGCTTGGATGACGAGCTTTAGAGGTCAAAAGATCGAAGGCAATACCAATGTTCGTCCACATGTGGCAATTGTTTGCAATTTTACGAAACCAACTTCATCTAAACCTTCGCTACTAGGCTTTGATGAAGTGACAACTTTATTTCATGAGTTTGGTCACGCGCTTCATGGAATGTTGGCAAATACTCAATATGAATCTCTTTCAGGAACAAATGTTTACTGGGATTTTGTTGAGCTTCCTTCGCAAATTATGGAAAATTGGGCCTATGAAAAAGAGTGTCTTGATCTTTTTGCAGAACATTTTGAAACAAAAGAAAAAATTCCTGCGGATCTTATTAAGAAAATTAAAGATTCATCTAGCTTTCTTGAAGGACGAGCAACACTACGCCAACTAAGTTTTGCAACAATCGATATGGCCTGGCACTCTAAAAACCCTTCTGAAGTGAAAAATATTGAAGAATTTGAATCGAAAATGACTTCAAAAATGGATTTTTTACCAAGTGTGAAAGGAACAAGTATTTCTACCGCATTTTCTCATGTATTCGCAGGTGGATACTCTGCCGGATATTATTCATACAAGTGGGCAGAAGTTTTAGATGCAGATGCTTTTGAATTCTTTAAAGAAAAAGGAATTTTTAATCGTGAAGTGGCGACAAAATTTAAGGATCATGTACTTTCTCAAGGGGGAAGTAAGCATCCAATGGATCTTTATGTTGGCTTCAGGGGGCAAAAACCAAACCCAGATGCGCTTTTAAGAAGAGCCGGTTTACTTTCAAAATAAGATTAATTATTTAGAAATTATGAACTTTTTCTCTATTAACTTGTAAGACGGTTAGATCGTTTTGCTCAATTTTAAAAAGAACCCTGACGTCACCGTTAAGTCTAACGGTGAAGTGGTTTTTTGGGTTCACTTCCTCCATGTGCCACTTACCAGGATTAGAATAGAGTTTTTGAATCCCTGTTCTATCAAGCATTATTCCTAAAAATTCTTCGTAATTTTTTCTAACTGAATGAGCAAGGTTAGAGACTTCTTTGTCTGCTTTTTTGCTAGTAGAAAGGTTGAAACGATTTATTGATGGCGGAGAAGTAGATTTAATCGTCGTACTTGAAAGTGGTGTTTCAGCACCATGTTTTTTTAATAATTCTCCAAGAGTACTGTCATTTAACTTTCCATCTCCTGATAGAGTAGAGTATTCATCCCAGAATTTTTTATTATTACTTAGAACAGGATCATTTAGTTGTTTAATGAGATCACAGCGAAGTCCGGCCCATAGATTTATGGTAAAAAAAAAGTTCAAAAAAAAGAGTATAATTATTTTTTTAAATGGCACAGCTTAATGAATCCTTTGCAGCGTCAGCTGGTATTTTGTAAAGCCTAAATTGCTCTAACATATTTTTTAAGCGAAGCATTTTTGGCATAAAGGATGCCAAGAGCTTTGAGGCTCCGACAGCAAAACCAGCACCTGTGAGCAAGGTGGCTGCCCCAGCTGCTAGTTCACCAGATGCTTGGCAAATAATATCTAATTTTAAATTAATATCTAATTGACTGAGACTTTTAAACAAGCTTTGCATCTCATTTGAAAAGTTTGAAGTTAATTTGAAAAGTTCATTGTAAGTTCTTTTTATCTCTTCCCACAGGATTGTTGGGTCATCTTTAAGCTTAGTAAAAAAATCAAAAGACGAAGTCAATTGGCCCTTCATTCCTTGGAAAGCCCCGACCAGACATTCTCTCACTTTTTGTGAAATGAGTGATCTTGCTATAGCATCATCGACAGCTAAAATGGCTCCAAAATTATTTTTCCTTTCTGTTTGGCAATCTATATCAGAGCGTGCGTTTGCAGTGTTAATTAGGAAATCGAAAGGATTGAAGCGCACACTTTTTTTCTTGTTTAAAATTTTTGTGAATTCACGAACCTGAAATGAATTGAATCCGAAAAAGGCGATACTTGCTTCATCTGTATGATAGAGAATTAAAGATTTTTTATTTTCTTCAATAATTTTAAATTGTTTGTCTTTCGGAGCAATGATTTGGGTGCTGATAAAAATAAGTCGACTGTCTGTAGCAGAAAAAAGGACCTCATCTGCATGGACGAATGGAATTTTTCCGGAAGGTGATTTCGAAAAACGAATAAAGTTTTGTTCTTCAAACAATTTGCTTAATTCATAAAGGACGAGATTAAACGGCGAGCTTGAGGGTTTTTGAACTTCATATGAAAAATTAAAATCTTGGGCCACGAGGCTTTCAGTTGTAAACAAAAAAATAGTAATACAATATATTAAAAATCTCACTACTTTATTTTAACGAAATTAGTTTTCGATACAAGTGAGGAAATATAAGTAAGCTAGCCGAGTCTTGATTTAAATTCTGTGAGAGCTTGCTCGTATTCAGTTATTAATCTTTGGGTGATTTGAGAAACCGACGAAATCTCCTTGGTAAATTCTATCGAAGGCCCGGCACACCAAACTGTTTGATAAGTTGCAGAAAATGCAGCTTTTTCAATAGCTTTCATTCCCTTGTAATAAGTCAGCATTTTTGCGTATTTTTTAATTTGTTTATTTTGATTGAGAAAGGATTCAACAAAATTTTGTTCGGTACCAATTTTTTGTACATAGGGAGTATTGATAACGGTGCAAGGACTGCCTGAAATTTTTGTAGTCATGACAATGTCTTGAGCGCCATAATCGACGGCAGCTTGTTTATACTCTTTTGAAACACCAGATTCAACTGTTGCAATATAGGGGGAACCGATAGATACACCTTCTGCTCCCAAAGAAAGAACACTCAATAATCCTGAACCAGTCCCAACACCTCCAGCTGAAATGACGGGGAGTTTGGTCGCTTTTTTAAGCATGGGAATTAAAATTGAAGGAGCAATATTTCCTGCATGACCTCCAGCTCCTGAGTTCACTGCAATGACTGCATCAGCTCCAAGGGATTCAACTTTTCTCGCATATTCAACATCGACAACATCACAAAGAATTTTTACTCCAAGAGGCTTTAGTCTTTTAATTGTTTCCTCAGGGGAACCGAGAGAAGTAATGACAAATGCAGGGGGATGTTTTTCAAGAACATCGAGGTGAGCTTTTAAGTGGATATTGGACTTATTTACTATGAGATTGATTCCAAATTTCCCATTACATTCCAATCGAAGTTCAGTGATTCCTTTTTCAAATTCTTCAGGAGTTCTAAAATTCAAAGATGGAATACATCCAATAAATCCGTTTTTGTAAGCTTCAATCAAGAGCCTGTTGTTTGAAACTAAAAACATTGGGGCCAGAATTATTGGGTACTTAATATCAAAAGTAGTGGTTATCCAGGTAGTAATCATTGATCAAATCCTTAGTTTAGTTTCTTTCGAGTGTGAAATAAGTGAAGCGAATACTTAATTAAATTAATTCTAAGAAGTAAGAAGTGAAAAGAATAGAAAATTAGACAAATAAGAACAAAAGGATCAGACTTTTATTAATCAAGTATGATTACAACCTGAAGGAATAGAGTAAAAAATGAAAACTTTAAAAACATTTTCGCTGGCTTTAGCAATGACTGCTATTCCTGCGATTTCTCCCATCGCTCAAGATTCTCGAGCAGTCTATATTACAATAGACTCAGACGCGCTTACTTTTACAGAAAATACTTTCAAAAGTCGCTTAGAAGAAATTGAAACTAAAGACGGAATTAGTATTGTGAAAATCGATGAAGAAGCACTTCCTTGGTTATCACTTCTGATGCATAAAAATTTTAATCGTTGTGGAGGCTTTATGCTTCACGAAGATGTTCAAGATGCAGAGGAACTTCTTTATTCGCAAGATGGCGCTCAATTATTCGCTAAAAATAACACGTTTGCTAATTACGCAATCGATCAAGATTCCCTCATAAAGCCGATGATAGCTGAAGTAAAGGCCGATAATATTTCCGCCACGATCACTAAACTTTCTTCGTTTAAAAATCGTTACTATAAAGGCGAATTTGGAAAACAATCTGCAACCTGGATTAAAGACACTTGGACTGCTCTCGTTAAAAACCGAGCAGACGCAAAAGTTGAATTTTTTGCCCATTCACAATGGGACCAACCTTCAGTTATTTTGACGCTGCAAGGGGCTTCAGACGATGTCATCATTGTTGCTGGTCACCAAGATTCAATTAACGGATCTTTCGGCGGTGCTACTTCAACTGCACCTGGAGCTGATGATAATGCTTCTGGAATTGCAACTGTAACAGAAATTATCAGAGTATTGGCCGATAGCTCGTACCAACCTCAAAAAACGATTAAGTTTATGGCCTATGCGGCTGAAGAAGTTGGGCTTTTAGGATCAAAAGAAATTTCAACACAGTTTAAAAAAAATAAAGTGAATGTCATTGGGGTTATGCAACTTGATATGACAAATTTTCAAGGTACTAAAGAGCTCGATATCGTTATGATGAGAGATTACACCAACGATGATCAAAATAATTTTATCGGTGCGATTATTGACCGATATGTACCAGGTGTTAAATGGGGTTTTGATAAGTGTGGATATGGTTGCTCGGATCATGCTTCTTGGCATGCACAAGGGTACCCGGCTTCTATGCCCTTTGAAGCAAGAAAGAATGACATGAATCGCAATATTCATACTGCGAGAGATTTAATGTCTGTTTCTGGAGGAAATGCCTCACATGCTTCCAAATTCGCTAAAATGGGTATTGGATATTTAGTTGAATTAGACCGATAGAATTGATGATGATATAATCAGTCGTGATAACACTATAAAAAGGAATTTTTATTGAGCACGACTGATTTCCCCGCCCTTCCAGACTATCAAGGTATAAGAGATCTCCTTGATACAGAAAGAAAAACTCTCATAAAAATTCATTCATTCTCTGAAAATGATGACTATCTTCGAACAAATGAAGATGCAGCTATCGTTTTAAATTTTGTTGAAAAAACACAAACGGCAATATGGACTGCTTTCAAGCAGTATCCTTCACTCGTTACAATCTTTAACACTGAATACGTCAATTTTTTTGAATTTCTTCAGCGAGATAATATTGTTACGACTATTTTTGTAGATGACTGTCTTATGCCTGAAAAAGAAATTTTCTTTTTTGGACAAGATGGAGGATTAAATCCTGCTGTTTTAGATTTGCATTATGCTGTCTTAAAAAAATGGACAGACACTAAAGTAAGCGGCCACGTAGACACTCAAGCACTATTAAAAGAAAACTTTAATCCTGAATTAAAAATTAGTAACCTCACTTGTCAGTGTGTTTCTTGTTTGGCAGATTACCGCACGAGAGTTCGAGAAGTGATTTTTGATGAATGTGTAGCGGCCATCAATGAAACAAAAACTAAAATTGAAGAACAAGTTTTAAAACAAAAAGACGAAGGCATTGCTGACGTCACTGTGATATATCAAAATTTATTACGAACTCTGGATAAAAAATTTCAACAGGTTCAATTTCGTTTAAAGAAATCTTCTCTTAATCGACTTGAAGCCCAAATTAAAGTTTTAACTGAAGAAACATTTACTTATCCCAGTGAATTAGCCAGAGATCATTCAAGAAATCTTATTTTATTTTTCCATAAAAATTTATCGGAAGAAGGACTTTTTCCCGATTTAGTAAGTGATGATGAATACCATCGATTTTTTAAACAGCTTTCAAGTAATATTTGGCGACATGAAAAATATCTCCTGACTGAATTTAAAAAATTAACGAAGTCTATTCTTGTATTAAAAAGAAAAGATATCTCATCTCAAATCTTGCAAGAGTATCTAGGACAATTTTGGATTCACTCTCATGCAAGAAAAATTCCGCGTAAGATTATTTATCATATGGGGCCTACTAATTCAGGTAAAACATACCATGCGATTAATGCTTTAGCGGCCACTAGAAAAGGTTGTTACTTAGCACCTCTACGGCTTTTAGCAGCTGAGCTTTATGATACTTTGAACGCCAAAGGAGTTAGGACCACTCTTTTAACAGGTGAAGAAGTTATTGAAATAGACGGGGCTACTCATTATTCTTCAACTATTGAAATGGCAAAACTCAATGAAGAATTCTCATGTGCTGTCATTGATGAAATTCAAATGATTACTGATAAGCAAAGAGGATGGGCTTGGACTCGTGCGCTTGTTAATCTGCACGCCATGGAAGTTCACGTTTGTGGAGATGGGTCTGTTTTAGATCTCGTTAAGCAAATTACAGAACTTTGTGGAGATGAATTAGAAATTAAAAATTACGAGAGAATGACTCAACTAGAAGTAGAAGCACTCCCAATTACTTTAGCCGAGCTTCAAAAAAGTGATGCACTCATAGTTTTTTCTCGAAGAAATGCTCTGAAATACAAATACGATCTTGAACAGTTAGGTTTTAAAGTTTCTATTATTTATGGAATGCTCTCTCCTGAAGTTCGTCGTGAACAGGCCCGTAAATTCGATAAAGGAATTACGGATGTCATCGTGAGCACAGATGCCATTTCGATGGGAATGAACTTACCTATTAGAAGAATTGTTTTTTCTACTCTCACTAAGCATATTAATTCTCAAGAATACCCAATTACAAAAAGTGAAATTAAGCAAATCGCTGGGCGAGCAGGTCGCTTTCAAAGATTCCCAGTTGGAGCAGTGACTTGTCTTCAAAAGGTCGAAGAGGGATTAACTGACATTCAAGACGCACTCGATACCGTTTTAGAACAACAAAAACAAAGTATGGTCGGCCCAGATTTAGATATTTTTACAAAAGTAAATAATGCCCTTTCCACTAATAATCTTCCAATACTTAGGCTTTCAGAATTCTTAAGACTCTTTAACACCATGACTTTTACCAAGCCTTTTTACTGTGTTGATTTAAAAGAAATGATTGAGCTTGCTGAAACAGTAGAAGATATCGATAGTAACAACACTTTGTCATCGGCGGAAATATTTGGTTTTGCTTGTGCGCCCGTGAACTTAGGTTTACTTGAACACGTTCAGTACTATGTTTGGATTTTAAAGAAATTTGTTTCAAGTGAAATTATTAAAAATGAGCATATCAATCATGCTTCAAATGAAATCGACTATCTTGAGACTACAATTAAGTGTGTTGAGTTGTATCAATGGTTAGCTCGTCACTTTAATGGGAAAAATTTTGAATTTGAAGAAAAAGATTTATTAGATAATAAACTTCAAGCAGTTGATAAACTCAATATCCTCTTGTCTGATAAGATCACACCGACTTGTTCATCTTGTGGTGTAAAGCTTCCAGAGACGGCAAAGTTCGCAATTTGTGAAGAGTGTTTTCAGCAAAGACGATTTACCAGAAGACCATTTCCTCAACGTCGAGGCAACACTGCTAAGCCCGGTGAGAAGAATTCTAACTTAGCTTCAGCGATGGGGTCGACTAATAAAGATTTTCGTCAAGGAAAGCCTTCTAAAAAGAGAAAATTTCAAGGGAAACCTAAAAGATAATTTCTATGCACTACAGAGACTTTGCAAAACAAATTTTACTTGGAGAGAGTTTAGAAGATAAACTTCTAGCAGTCTCCCATGTAGATTTTACTGAAAAAATTGAAAGCTTTGATTTGCCTACTAATCCAGGGCGCTCCTCTAAACTGAAATTTGATAACGAACAAACTAAATTTCCGAGAAGTGCGAGCTTTCATCTTGAAGAAAAAAGAGGTTTAGCACTTCATTTTTTTGCTAACCACGAACTCTTGGCAATAGAAATGATGGCAGCGGCAATGCTAATGTATCCAGATCTGAACCGAGAAATGCTGCAGTTTAAAAAAGGTCTTTATAAGACTATTTTAGATGAACAAAAACACCTAAAGCTTTATATCAGTCGAATGGCAGAATTTAAAATTGAACTAGGTAACTTTCCACTCAATGATTTTTTTTGGAGATCAATGGAAAAGATGAAAACTGCCAGTCAATTTTACTCTGGCATGGCCATGACTTTTGAATCAGCTAATTTAGATTTCGCTCAATTTTATGAAAAAAGTTTTCGTGAAGTTGAAGATTTTAAGACGGCTAATATCATGAAAGTTGTCTTAGAAGATGAAATCTCTCACGTGGCCCTTGGAGCGCATTGGCTTAATCAATGGCGTGGAGACAAAACTCTTTGGGAATATTATCGGGCCAATATACCTGGAGTGATGACACCTGCGAGGGCCAAAGGAATTGGCTTTGATAGGGACATAAGAAGCCGAGTAGGATTACCTGAAGATTTTATAAATGAGTTAGATAATTTTCGAGATGAATTCAAAGTCACTAATCGTAAAAATTGGTAAAAATTATGAACATATATAAAGTTGATCTTGATTATGAATCCTATCTTTTTGATCCCAGTTATGTCGAAAATGGAGCACAGTCAAAAAAAATTATTAATGAATTTGAGTATGTTTTTTTTCTTGTCAATAAAGATCCTGATTGTGCTTTATGTACATCACGAAATTACGATAAAAATTATCTTGAACGTTTAAAGAAAAATGATTTTGTCATTCCTGCAATTACCTCTAATGAAGAGGGTGCAATAAAGTGGTGGGGAAATCACCATAACTATTCACTAGAAAAAGAACTTAATTCTAAATTAACTTCTGCTCGCCTGGCTTCCCAGAAAAATTGGGGCTTTAGTGCTGGAATGATTGTCGATTCTGCTCAAATGGCGAGACTCCATACTAAAAAAAATCCAGAGTATAAAAATTGGATTATTAAACGCCCTTTTGGTTTTAGTGGAATAGGTCACTACCAATTTGAGCGTGAGAATTTTAATTCATTTATAGTTTCTAAAATTATAACAGGGCCAGTTTTGATCGAGCCGCTATATGATCGAGTTTTTGATATTGGGACAACATTTATTGTTGAAGACGGTGTGATTAAAAGACAGTTTATGGTGGAAAACGCGATTTTTGAAAATGGTGGTTTTCGCGGCGGTGTCGGCGCCCCTGATGTGGATAAGTTTAAAAAATATATCCAGGAAAAATATCATTATGACTTAAGTGAATTAGAAAAAATTACTCAGGACATTGCCCAGGAATACATTAAAATGGGGGCAATCAAAAATATTCAAATTGATTCATTTGTTTATAAGCACGATGGCCAATTAAAACTCTATCCTTTAGTAGAGGTCAATTATCGTAAAACGATGGGATTAGTTATTCAATCCCTAGCAGACAAATACGAGAGAACTATTGAATGGAGAGTAAATTCTAAAAAAGAAATCGAAAAAATGACTAATTTTTATGATGACACTACAATGATACGACTCTCACCTGATGGAACACATTTTCAAACTTATTTAAAATATTTATCATAAAGATCTAATGTCATATTGCCGGCAAGTTCTAAGCTCTCTGAATAAATAACTATTCCATCAACGTGACCGTGCATGCAAAAAACACCGTTGTTTTTATCAGAAATACATTTTTTAGTGGCAATCGCCATTTCCACTGTTCCATAGGGAATATGTGCGGCAGTGTAGTCAGACTTGTCTTCAATCATCTTTTTCCAAATAACAGAGGAGTGTATATGAAAAACAGCTTTGATTTTTAAATTTGATTCATAGATCGCAGCATGTGTCAGTGCTTCACTTGAAGCCTCAATACATCCCATCATCTTAATTTTTAATTCACTAATATTATAATCAAGCACTCTTGTATAATGAGATCCACTAAGTTCTGAATATTTTCCGGTTTGGGTTCCAGTTATAATAAATTGTGGATGAATACTTTTGATAAATTGACTGTAATCCCTAACAGTAGACATATTTCCAAAGCCGATCTTTTCAGCCGGATATTCACCAATGAGTCCTATTTTAAAGAGTTTATTTCTCCAGTATTCTAATTCCTCGTATTCTAAAGCGTCCAAAGGCCCAGAAAGGGAAAAATTTGACCGATCATACTTGATAACTCCATCATCTATGACTTTCATAAAAATCCTTTATAATTAGTTATGTGGTTGAAAAATTTACCATGAACTTTAAAAATAGTCTTTTTAAAATAGACTTTAACTTGCAGTGGGCCAGTGGAAGAAAACACTAATAAAAAACGAATCAGCATGCTCATCAGGGTCATAGTTATCCTGGGACTTGGTTTTTTCGTTCTTGATGAATTTTATTTTAAAAATCAAACGCCCGAGCCAACAACTGAAGATATAATAGCTAAGCAAATGGCGAAAAAGAAAAAACGCAAAAAGACAGATCTTCCAGCAGGTGAAAATAAAGCCAATGAAGGTGTTGTAAATCCAGAAAATGTACCAAGTGAAATTGTAGAAATTAAACCTTCTGAACAAAGCATAGTTCCTGAAACTCCAAGTGAAGCCCCGGTGGAAAATATCAATGTTCTTGAGAAAGTTACAACTATCCCAGAAGAGTCAGTCGATCAAAAATTAGATAAAATTGCAGAAAGCACACCGGCTGACAAATTTGAATCAAATGTTGATCCAGGTGTTGTACTAGTTGATGAGCCGGGTATTCAACCAGGCATTGAGCCAAATGATGGACCAATCGTTGAATCCACTCCTAAGGCTGCAAGAGAGCCAATAAGACAAATTCCAGTTGAAAATACAAAAAATACTGAGACAAAGTCAACTATTGAGGCAAGTGTCGCCGAAGAAATAAAAATCCCTTCTCAGGGAAAAAGTAATGAAAAAGAATCAACTGAATCGGGGGCAAATAATATGGCCTCAAAAATTATTGAAACACTGACTGAAACTCCACCACCGGCTTATGATCAGATGGGAAGAGGCTTAGTCTATAATTGTAAAGATAAGTATTGGGCATGTGTAGATAGAGCATCATATGTAATCTGTAATAAAAATTTAAAATACAATGAGTCTGTTGGAAAAACTAAAGAGTGTGTGGTTCAAGCAATCTATGCCACTAATGATGATTGTGCAAAAATTCAGAAATATAATGTGAGTGTGAGTCAGTCTACGGATTTTTGTAAAAACTAAGCAGCATCTTTTTTAAAGTCACCAGTAATGACCTGAAGAGTAAAGGTGGATTCGTTTTTACTTTGTTCTTTTGTCATAGAGCTAATAAATTTTTCAACGATATGTGGATCAAATTGGCTTCCGGCAAATTCACGAAGCTCTGCAAAAGCCACTTCAAATGGTAGACCCTTCCTGTATGGCCTGGTTGAAGTCATGGCATCAAAAGTGTCAGCAATAAGTATGATTCTAGAGAAAAAAGGAATACTTTCTCCTTTTAATCCCTCAGGATATCCTCGGCCATCAAATCTTTCATGGTGGTATTTTGCATTGATTGCCATCTTATCAAAAACCGGAAAATCCTTCAGGATTTCATAAGATTTATTTGGATGAAGTTTCATTTCAAGAAATTCTTCGTCAGTTAAGCGAGAAGGTTTGGTTAAAACAGAATCAGGTACACCTATTTTTCCCAGATCATGAAAAAGAGCTGAGACTTCTAATTCGTAGAGCTCGTCTTCTGAAAGGCCTAATTCTTTACCAACTGATACACAAAAATAAGCAACACGGAGAGAGTGACCCCAGGTATAATCGTCTTTGCACTTGAGTGCACTTAGAAGAGATTTTATAGTTAGCTCAAAATACTCTTTCTTAATTGCCTGTACTGCCGGAACTATGTTAAGCCCATTTTTTGATGCGACTTCGCTTTGAAGCTTAAGAGCTCTGGCTTTTTTTACAGCTGACAGTTGAATGACATTGTTCTTTTTTGACATCTTTTTTTATATTCCATAAATAACCCCTCAAAATAAGGGCTACTACTTTTATTAAGTATCGGTCATTTTGGGATTAAGCTTTAATAAGAAAGCAAATTTGACCAAATTACAGAGGTATAATCCAACTGATGGAGGCATTTGGAGACTTTAAAGTGCCCAAAATTTATGGCAGCTAATTTTTAAATATCTCTTTTTTTAACCTTCTTTTAGAATGTTAGGATGCCTTTAGTTATTAAAAGCTTAGACAAGTTAGAATATTAAGATGAATGAAATCGAATGCGTGAGACAAAATTCAACTCAAGATGAGTACTTAAAAAAACTTTTTTTAAGGGCCCATTTACCACCGCACTTTTTAAGTTGGGAAGATTCTAAAATTTCAACTAACTCACCACTTGTTTTAGTTGTCGATGAAGATTCGATAGAAGCATTAACAGAAATTTGTGAATTTAGAGATTTGAAAGTCATCATCGCACTTAACACCAGAAAAGAATTTAAGCTTGTTAGTAAATTAACAAATCAATTTGAAAAAATTTTTGGTTTCATCGACTTATCTCAAGAGTTAGATTACAACACTCCCATTCTTCTTAATTACATAAATCTAAATTTCTCATCACATGCAGTGAAGTTAGACAAACTAGCAAATGATTTAGATAAAATTTATGAATACACTAAAAGTGAATTGATAAAAGTTAAAGATCTACATGATAGACTAGTCAAAGTGCGAGTTGATTCATTAAAAGGGATTACCGTTACAAGTAAATTCATGGCCGGAGAAAAAAGTGGGGGAGAGTTCTTCGATATGATCCAAACAGGTAATGAGTTTCTTTTTCTCTTGGCCGGTAGTGACAATTATATCGTCTCATCTTTAATACTTTCAGAAATTGAAGTTTTAAAGCTCTCTGCGCCGACAACTAGCTTAAAAAATCAAACTGATCACTTTCTCAAAATGATTATTAAACATGCCACGGACAATAAAGCGAATTTAAATTATTGTATGGTTTCTATTAATCTCAGTAATCTTAAAGCGGAATGTCAGTTCAGGGGAGAGGGTTATCTCTATTTTCAAAATCAATTAATGGATTTTTCTCAACCTATTTCAATGACAATAAAACCATCAGAGAAATTTTACTTACTTTCAGGTGGTGCAATTAAAAATTTGTCTCTACTAAATCCAGATTTATCTGTTGATAATTTTTATAAAGAAAATAGCGATAAAAATACTAAAGACTTAATTAATGAATTCTTTTTTGAGGTTTCGAGGAATAAAGCTGGAAGCTTTTTAATTCATGATGCTTTGATGAATGTCATTGAAGTTGATCAAAAGAAAATTTATCAGTTGTCATAATACTTAGAAAAAAATTTCCTACAAGGGGACTAACTTTACGTTGTAGTTAATTGTGAAAAAATAATTAGTTTGTCATAATCTTGTTATCATTAAAAAATTCACCGTCTTTCTCTTTATTTTTTGATTTTTTGGTATCAAGTGTATCTAATACTTTAATTACAACTCGCCGATTCATTTGCATGTTTTCAGGTGAAGGCTCCCCATTTTCTAAATTATTAGGTGCAATTGGACGGGTCTCTCCATAGCCGATAGAAATCATTGTCGTGGGATCAAAGCCAGCATCTTGAAACTTATCTACAATTCGCGATGCACGCGCGGATGATAATTCGCGATTAGAATTGAAATTAAAACCTTTTTTGATTGGTGCATTGTCAGTATGACCTTCAACGAGGATTCTGTATTTTCTGTCTTTTTTCTTAATTAAGTCAATCATTATATTAAGTTGCTCACTTGCATCAGGAAGAATGTCCGCTTTCCCTGATTCGAAAATTGCATTACCAGTAAATAATATTTCAAGACCATTATCAATTAATGTTGCTTTAATTCCAGAACCAAAATGAATATCTTTTTCTAGGCCTTTCTTTATTTCTTCCAAGTTACTTAACATCTTTTCCATTTCTTTTTCATTAAAATGCTTTGCAAGGCTTGATGCGAGTTTTGAAATTTTATTTTCATCAAAACTTGCCATTGAAATCATTAATATAAAAAAGGAAGCAAGTAGAGTCATAAAATCTGCATAGGACATTAGCCAGGGCTCACCGGCTTCTTCGCTATGAGCAAGTTGCAAACTTGATTTCCTTTTTTTCTTATTTCCAGATGTTGAATTACTCATATTTATCCATTCACTTGTTTCCAATCTAATCTTTTACTAGGAATTAAAAAACTATTTAATTTCTCAGCTAAGATTATTGGATTGGTTTTCTCGACCATGAGTTTAACACCCTCGACAATTATTTTATTTTTTAAATATGACTCTCTTGTTGAATCAACTAGGTTTTCACCGATTGGAATAATGAAAAAATTTGCGATAGCAACTCCATACAAAGTTGCAGCAAGGCAGATTGACATCGCCGGTCCAACTTTTTTAAGTGCATCTGCTCCCCCCAAGTTACTCATAAGAACAATCATACCAATTGTTGTTCCCATTAAACCAAATGCAGGAGGGTATTTTCCTGCAGCTTTGAATTTATTGGCCTCTTCTGAATAGAGGTAATTGAGATTTTCAGCTCTACTATCTAGAACATCATAAAGATCTTCACCTTCAAGCACATTATCATTAACTAAATTTAAAGCATCTTTTAAGAAGTCATCTTTTGTTTTCGCAATATGTGATTCTAAACTTTCACCTTTTCTATAGCCATCAGCAATTACCAGAATTTCACGTATTAGAGTTTTATAATCCACCTTCTTTCCAAAAATCATCCTTGAAAAAAAAAACTTCATTAAAACAACAATACGATCAAACTGAAAAGCGGTAGACATTGCTGCAATAGTACCCCCTAGTACGATCAAAAGGGCCGGCCAATCCCAAAAGTGTGAAAAACTGTCTGTGGAAGTAACGAGTCCAATTGCAAAAACAATAATAGAAAGTGAAAAGCCAATAATCGAATAGAAATTCATTTACAACCGCCTCGTACAAAAATATCCAATATTAAAATCTTAAATTAAATTGAAACAATTACAATAATTTATTTGTATTATTTCAGAATGAGTTATAATTACAGATATTGAATTTTAACTTAAGGCAGTATGGAAAAGTACCTAAGCATATTTTTTCTCATGATTCAAATCTCGGGGTTATCATTTGCGATTGAGGGAGAAGTAAGTTCAAAAAGGAAAATAAGTTTTGATACTTTTACAATACCAAAAAATCTACTTGATCAGAATGCTCAGTTTATTCAACATTCTATGGATATAATTCTAAGTGACAATCAAAGCGAATTAATTTTAGGTACGACTAAGCTTTATAAACAGTTATCGAAGCTCTCATTGGTTATAATTGAAACTACAAATGGTTTTTATGGTGAAGTTAAAGTATACGACCTTAAAAAAAATGAGTTTAGTGGCGTGGTAAGTCTAACTTTTCAAAAAAAGGAGCAGGCCATTGAAAAGGTAAGAATTGCCGTTACAGAAGTTCTTCTTGGTAAAAAATATGTTCTAGACAATATGGCAGAAATAAAAGAAAAAGCTAAAATTCGCTATCCGTCTAGGAAAACGCTTCGAATTAACGATGTTCTAATTTCAACAAAAGATACAATTTTATTATCAAAAGAATTTAACATAAAGCCCGAAAGTATTATTGAAGACAAAATTATTTTAGAGACTGGAAAAATACCAAAAACCGAATATAAAATAGAATTAAAGCAACCTATTCAATCTCAAAAACCTATCGAGAATAATGGACTAGTAACTAATCAGAAAAATAACAAAACCGACCCACAAGCAGTTTTACCTTCATTAAAAAGTTCAAAAACGAGTCATGATTCCAAGCAGAAGAAATCAGATATTCCATTAGAGCCAGAGGTTTTAAATAATTTAATTTTTGATGCTTTTGTGTTTTCTGGTCAACTTGAAGTCATTACCGAAAAAAATATTAAAGTTACTACGAATATAGCACATTTAGGTTTTGGTGTTCGAGCAAGACAAATACAGGTAAATATTAAAAAACCTTGGGAACTTAGTGCCGAACTGCAAATCGCAAAACCAATCAAGACTGATAATTATATTCTGCCTATGTGGAGAAAGTTAGATTTTTATGGCATAAAAAAAGACATTGAACCATTTTTGGGATTTGGAGGAGGTCTGGAGATGGAGCCTCTTTATTTTATTTCACTCCCTATTATTGGAGCAGGGTTAAATGTAATAGCGAATACAATAATATGGGGCCAAGTCATCTATGAATTCAATATACCTGATTATAAAGATCAATACGTTTTGAATCTAAAACTTTCGAAGTCATTTTTCACAAGTAGTAACACTGAAACTAAACTTGTTGGTTACAAATTTAACTTAAACTTTGATAATAAACTATCCAAAAATTATACATTTGGAATTAAATTTCAAAAATCATTTCTAAAAGATGAAGAAAGTAATGCCAGTAATAGAATTCTCTCAGCAAATATTAGGTACCAATTTTAGGACTTTTCAAATGTTTAAAGTTAAATGTGCATTTTTCTTAACTATAATTTTAATATCGAGAAATGGGTTTGCCGGTTTTGATACTCAACAATTAACATTTTCTGTGGGAATGGTTAACGCCTCTTATACTGAAAATGCTTCAAACCTTGAAGGAGCAGCATCAAGCTCAATGTCTTCTGCCTCAGGGGCAGCTTCTGTTTTACCAGTAGATATTTTATGGGAGTTTTATCAAAATAGTAAAAATTCATTTTTTGCTCGAGTAACTGCACCACTATTAACTGCTGGTAAAGATAGTTATTTTTCAATTAGCGGAGGTATTAATAAATATTTTAATTCTTTAAGTTCTCCAGGGGATTTTAGAGATCAAGCAGACAGTATCAGGATTGTGCCCAAGATTCGATATTATTATGGCTTTCAAGCGGGGGCTGGTTATTTAGTTTACTCAACTAAAACTGCTAAAAAGAGTGACATTCTTGCAGATCTGAGCGCACATGTTGGACTTATTTACTCAATAAATAGTCAATGGGGAATTAGGGGTGAGACGGGGTATGCACGAGCTATTGGAGTGGCTACAACAACATCTGTAATAAGGGCATTCGTAGGTTTTACTCGAGATGTAAATGAATTTTTCTAATTTTTAAATTTGAATTACCGATATATTAATTAATTTAATGTTTGGGGTTTAGATGAAAATTATATTTCAATTATCATTATTTCTTATGCTAACAACTTCTCTCTACTCCAAAGAGATAAAAATAACTACATCACCAATTGGTTCTGAAGTTTGGGTGAGGCCAATCGGAACACTTAATTACCAAAAAATTGGTGAAACACCATTTAACGGCAAGGTTAGAGATATCATTGATAATTTTGCGAAGACAGACGTTTTTATTTTAGAATTGAGAAAGCAAGACCATCAAACACATCGCTTTATCATGAGTGATATAAGCAATGCTGATATTGAAATTAATGCAAAACTCGAATTAGTAGACGACTATGCGCTCATGCTTAAAGTGGATGAAGCTTCACAGGGAATGTTTGAAGTACAGAGACTTATCCGATCAAAAAACTATGATTCTGCGATATCAAAACTAGATGAAATATTAAAGAAATTTCCACGCTTGTCGATATTATATGAGCTGAAAGGGTCTGCACTTTATTTGAATAAAAAACCACTTGAAGCACTTGAGTTATACAAGGAGGCATTTAAGTTTAACCCGCAGAATTATGATGCTTTTAAAATGAAAGAATATTTGGAAAAGGTGCTTGGAGTAGAAAAAAAGTAGATTAGGATAATCCGATGAGCTTTGGTAAGATTGTGACATTTATTTTCTCCCTTAGTCTAATTACTTTAACAATTGTTAATGCGAATGATAATGCCGGAAGCGGTGGAGTTGTAACTGTTGAGTCAATAGATTGGCAAAAAATTAAACTTCAAGATTCAGTAAAGAAACGTTACGAGTCTGTCATCTCTAAGATTATTACATCGTCCAAGTTTATTGTGAATGTCTCAATTGAAACAGAGCCTATAAGTAAATCTAAGAAGTCTGATGCTAAAGATGAATTAAAAAATGTAAAGCAAGTTAAATTTAATGATAGTTTACCCAGTGCGAGCAAGGGTGATTCGATAATTTTTACAAAGCTAGGACTTGAGGCACCTCTGTTGCAAGATCAAGACAATTATAAACGTGAAAGTTACAAAAAGACCATAAATGAAATATCAAATAATTTTGATATTTTCAATTTTCTTAAATCTATTAATGTGGAAGTCTTGCTCAATGAAAAGCTTGAAATTAAGACTCGGAAGGTGGTTGAAGATTTAATTATTGGAACTCAAACAATAACAAGTAATAAAATCAAACCTAGAATCAATATAAAATATATTTCAATGGATGAAGTCTTTGTACCCGTCAAGCTTGTGAAGCCCGTTGAGCCTACATTTATTGAAAAACTTAGTAAAACGATTCCAATGTATGCAAATGCTTTAGGCTTAATTTTGTCTGTTTTAACCTTAGGAGTTATTTCAATCATTCTCTTTAGAAAATATTCTGAACTTCAAGAGCGGCAAATGGAATTGATGAAATCTCAGAAAATTGAAAATAAAAATGAAAATAAAGAAAAAGAAAATTTAAGTAAAAGTGAATTACTTGGCAAAGGAATATCTGGTTCAGGTGCAGACCATATATCTGACGAAGAGTCTATTAAAGCATTCGAAAGATTTAAAAATTTCCTCACGAACTCACCAATTGAATCAAATTTACTTATAAAAAAATGGATCAAATCAGAAGATAACGACACTTCACTTGCTCTAAATGCGCTTGTAAAGCAATTAACAAATGATGAGTTAAAAAATGTATTTGAATCACTAAGCATCATGGATCGAAAAACTTGGAAGATGAAATTAAAGTTAGATATTAATGACGATGAAATTAAATTTGGAAATACATTTATTTCAAGTCAGATCGTCGAAAATATAATCGCGCCTCCAGTCATTAAAGATCCAGAGATCATACAAACAATCTCTACGTTGACTCCGAAGCAAGGAGCAGAAATAATCAAACTTAACATCGACTCAGGTGCTATTTTAATGAATATAATGCCACCTAAGTTTGCTTCCGAAATGCTCGAACATCTTTCTCAAGACATGGCAGATTCATTAATAAACCTATCTGTTATGTGTACTGAAGATAAAATCCTGGATAGTCTCTCAAAGTTTAAAGAAAATCTTCCAGTAACAAAAGCACTCTTGAATAAATCGCCTTTCTTAGAAAATTTACTAGCGCATATTGCTTTCGCAGGCCCTTATACGGAAAAAACGCTGTTTAAATTACTGACTTCTGTTGAGTCATTTGAATTTGTTTTACAAACTGCAATTTCTAATCTACCTGTTGAAATTATTAACAATGCACCAGGGCGCATTGTCAAAGCATCACTACAGCTTCTTCAACAAAAAGCACGCGTACACTATCTATATAATCAAGAGGTAGAAAGACAAGAGCATTTACTTAATTTAATTGCCATAGCTGGAAGTAAAAATCGTGATCTAATCAACCTTGAATTTGAAAAAATTCAAAATGACCCAGGGTTACTAGAAGAGTTAACAATGAATAAAGTAACTATTGAAAAAAATTATCAAAGTTCTGTGAGAAAAATAGTGAGAAATAATCCTGATATGGCAAAAGAAATCAGACCACTAGTGACAAAATGGATAGAGGAGTTGATGCATAATTCGAGCAATACAGATGATGATTCAAAGTCTGTAAATGTCATTAAAATGCCAAACTTTCCAACTGATGACGATTCTTCTAGCGCTGCTTAGTAATTTTGAGTCCAAAAGGTTACAACTTAATAATAATTTTTGAAGAAGCAATTTCTCCATCACCAATATATTTGCAAATTAAGGTTAGATTTCCATTATTGCTTGCAAGCCAGTTTTTTAAAGATAAAATTGCATTTGAAAAGTCATCTGGCTTCTCATTTTTTAAAACACCAATAAAATTATTTGCATTTAAAAATCCAAGTTCAATTATTAGTCTATTTTTAATAGTTTTAAACCTTACGCTGGAAAAAGAGAATTGTCCTTGTGCAGTATTTAGAAATCGTAATATAATTGTCCTGGTTTTGACAATTTTCAACCATTGTGATAAATAAATTTTTCCGTATATCCTCGTTCCCGTTTTGTTTTTTCGAAAAAGTTTAAATATTTCAGAATAGAATTTTTTAATAATAATTTTTCTAGCGAGTAAATAAATCAACATTATTAGAGTTAGAAGCATTGTTCCTGTAACAAACCAACTTGTAAGTATTATTGAAATGATAATGTCGAAGTACGACATAGAAAAAATCTTTGATTCTTTATTGATTTTCTGATTTGTTTTTTTTTCGGTTTGTTTCTTTGATTTATGAACCAACAACTTTTTTGCGATGGTTTGAATTAGTTGGTTACCTCTCTCTTTAGCATGCTTTTGATTTGTTAAAAAATTTTCATAAAGTTGCTTTTCGTTAGTCAAAAAAGTAGATAGTAATTCCCTGTTTTTTTCTTCCAGATTAGAATTTAATACATATTTATGTAAAAGTTCCATTTGATTATTACACTCTAAACTTGGTACCGTGTCTTGAGAGCACGTAGAAGCTAATCTTTTTGTTCTTTCAAGAATTGCAATCCATCGATTTTCACTTGCAAGAGTATGAATGTAGTCAAGATTAAATTTAAATGAATAGACTTCATTCGAAAGAATTTTTAATTTTTCCAAGTCAGAAAATAGGGAATTGTCTGATGGTGTATACTTCTCAGCTTCTTGAATCAGCTTAGATTTTTCTAAGTCATCTTTTTGGAATTTCTCAATTTTTTTATCAAAAACTTCATCACTTCTTAATTCCTTAAAGCTAATAAAAATTAATAGTAATAAAATTAGTTTCACATTAAACCTCTATCATTCTAGGGTGAAGTGGGCGTTGATTAATATTAGTCTCATCGTTTATGGTAACGAGAGGCGAGTTGGCCAATAGCTCATAACTTATATTTAAATAAAAATGTTCACTATTAAGTTTGGAGCTATAGCGATACATGCCGAGTATCTCACCCTTAACAGCGAGGCAGGAAGTGTTAAGTTTTTTTATGACATGTCCCGAAAAAAGCTTGGCCCACAGGGCTCCACTTTTCTCGAGGTCAAATACAATTTGCATTTCATACTTGTTAATGTCCGGGATGAGTGAAATTTTTAGATGTGTGGAGGATATGTTTGTAATTAATTTATTTCCACTAAAGGCATGCATCATTTTTCTAATTAAAATTGATGAATAGTTTATAGAATGCACGCAATCTCTTAACTTACGATCCGGAATGTTAAGCTTAATGTTAGAGTAATGTCCATCAAATGAATCAAGAAGTGTTTTTATGTAAAGATCACTAATGTCTATCTCAATTTTTTCAGAAAATATCTCTTCGATTGTTGTAATTGATTTTGAATTTTCTTCCCCGGAAATTACTGTATTTATTTTTCTTTGTGACTTCTTTATTAAGTTTTGCTTAAGTTTGCTGATGGAAAGAACAAATGTGTTCGCAATGTCTTTAAATTTTATAAAAGTATTTTGATTCTCTGTTAATTGATTCTCAGAAAAAACGATCTCAACTTCGTTTTCAGCTAGATCAAATTTTTCTCTCAATGAATTTTTTTGTTCAGTACTCATCTTAATACCTCTGACAATATTATTCATTAATAAAAAAATTATTAAAAGTAGGAATTAACTACCTCGCAAATGACCATACAAATATACAGTTTTATAAACGTTTGAATCGGTTATTTTGAAGCCGGTAAGTGTTTGATATTTATAGAACCAGGGGGACTTTGAAATTAATTCACCGATCATCATAGGTAATACTATGCTTGATTCGACCTCAGTACGATGTGTCTCAGAAATTAGTGCAGTTTGAAGGAAGGTTGAAAAACTTTTCTGCTACAAGATTCACTTTCTAATTCAATTTAATTATCAAGTCAAAAAATATTTCATGCTAAATTCAAATCAACACGAGACGAGTTTATTAAAACTTCAGTCTTATAATATTTTTTATTTTGGAGATGTATATGACTTGGTCAAAGGCAGCTGATAGCGAAAAAGTTTTATTTCGAGCGATCTCTTTATTATTTTATCGTAACGAAAACCTTTTGCATCTTATGTTTAATCCTGATTATCCTAAACTCATGGCGCCACCAGAAGTCATTAAAAGGCGGGCGCAAGGCTTTTCATCATCAGAACAACTCCTAGTAAGGATTGCCCTTGATGCTTGGAATGGATCGGGAGGCATCCACTTTAATGAGTTGTATGAAAAGCTAGATCCACACAATTTTCAAAAAATGCTTTTAGTTCTTAATTATTTATATTCTCCACAACAGGCCATACATTTCTGACTTTGTCGTAAGTGCATTTAGTTAATTTTCACCTCTACTATAGGAGAAAACTCTTTCGCCATTTTGGTATATCGATGAGAATGAGTTTCATAAAATTTTTTAATCGTTTGATTTCTTGAATCTAAAATTTTCTTCTCCTCGCCATAATGCCTTTCTGCCGGTGTTATGAATTGGATACCTGAATGTTTATAAGAGTAATTATATTCATGGAAATATCCTACAAAATAATTTCGCCACTTTGTAAATCAACGAAGCTTCCTGGGAATGTTCTAAAGGTTTTTATTGTTCCAAATAAACTTTCTGAAAAAGGGTTGTCATCCGATACCCGCCCTAGAATAAGAATCGACCATCTGGGCATCTCGGACAAATTTGATCATCTCATGCGAAGTCATTATTGCTCCGTTGTCTTTGTGATTGGTCAGTCCCTTGCCTGTTATAAATTGATCTTCCAACGCCTTCTTCCACATGATAATTGCATGCTCTGATTTTTCGTGATCCTCAAGTACCCACCCCACTACAAGACGGCTCCAAATATCGACGATCACATATAAGTAAAATCGTACTGATCTACATTCAGATTTTATTTGAGATACATCCCAAGACCAAACTTGATTATGCCCTGTTGCTACAAGCTGAGGCTTCTCACGATTCAATGGACGCTTAATACCTGTCTTACTTCTTTTTGTTAAAAGGTCCGCATCTTTCGCTATTCTATAAAAGGTTGCCGGCGAGGCAATAATTCTTTTTTCTTCATCAATCAATTTATAATAGATCTCACGCGGAGAATAATCGGCCCACTCTTTCTTAAGCAGAACATTAACGATCTCTTCCTTTTCTTTAAAAGATAATTTATTCTCAGGGGAGGTTTTTCTTCCCTTTTTCTTTATCTCAATTTTATTGCTGGTCTTTTTCCAAAGAAAATATGACCGAGTAGGCACTCCCACGGAATCACAAAATTTTTCTATCGTGATTCCAGCATCAATGGCCTCTTGAGCAGTTTTTAATAACTCTTTTTTTTTCTTCAATATTAAGATTTAGTCTTTCTTTTTAGCATATCGAAAGTTTTTTTTTTGCAACACGAGAAGGGTCGATAACTTAGCAGTTGTTTTCTCTTGCTCCTGAAGTTCTTGTTGAAGTCTTTCAATTTCGATTTGATCCTCAGACTTTTTATCTGATCTTTGCTTTCTCTTCCCCAAAACTTCAAGTGAGGCATTCTTTACTTGATCTCGCCAGCGTTTAATATCTGAATCATATAGTCCATATTTTCTAAGTAATTTGGCCTTGCCTTGATCGTCGGCCTTTAAATAATTTTCAAGTAAAGAAAATTTTTCTTCTGCAGTATAACGATTAAAGGATTTAGAAGATGACTTTGATTCAACTGAGTCATCATTTTCTTCAACGTTATTGGGTTTGCGCTTTAAATTTGCCCTATAATTATAAATTTGCGAAGGCGATATTTCAATTATACGACAGAGGTTAACTGTACTAATATCTGGATGAGTGTCTAAAAAATCGACAATTTCGTTGGTAGGTGTTGGCCGTTCTTGAAATCTGGCCAATAATTTCGGGTCTAAAAGATTCTTCATAGAAAAACTCCTTATACCCCAAATGTTTTTGCGAATTTCGTACCAATATCATGTATTTTTTACCATACAAGGAAAAGTTTTTATCTCATGCTTCCGGACTGCAATGTCCCCTGAGACATGGGGCTGTTTGCATGTCTGCGGACTGGCAAATTCCTTAATTGATTAATTTAGTTTAATGCCTCAAAAAAATGCCAATAATAATTTTTTTTTAATCCATTTCTGACTCCAAGTATTTGTTTTTTAAAGACAATTCTTTGCCTTTTTGTCGCCAGGCGTAAGTGAATTATACTTTAAAGGTAATCTCAATTACTGACGATATGTAGTTAAATTGTTTCCAAAATAGGGAATTTAAATGTTCGGAAAATTTAATTTCTTCAAAAATTTACTGGCCCTAGTTTTACTCACGGGTTGTGTTGGTACAATTCAAGATGTTTCAAAACTTCAAACAGACTCAAGTATTGCCCAAAAAGGTAAACTTTCTTTTTTAGGAATTGAAAAAGCAACCGCAACTGCTCACAACCGTGTGCGTGTTTCTTTTAGTCCAGCAAGTGGTGGAACTGGCCAATTTTCGTACCTTGTTTATGCTAATGGAAATTTTGCACTTCCTGTGTCTTCAGTATCTAGTTCATCAGTTGGATTAGATTCACTTGGTAAAATAAATGTTGATGTAAAAAATCTCCAATTAAATACGGCCTATAATTTCTCTGTAAGAGTTTATGATGTTGGAAATGATGAATCAGATTCCAATACAGTTTCATTTTCAGTAAGAACTCTAAGTGAAATGGTTCCTTTATTTGATGGGGCAGTGGCTTTAAACAATCTTGCCGGGGTTGATGGACTTTCAAAGCTTGTTCTCTCTTGGAATGTGGCCACCGCTGCCTATGTAGACACCTCAGGTTTTGGAAATAGTACTCATAATATTTCTGGATATAATATCTACGCGGGCGAAGGAGAAGCTTCTCTCACTCTTGTGGGATCTCTTAATGATCCAGCTGCAAAAAGTTTTACAATTCCTAATTTACTTTCAGGGCGAACTTATTATGCGATGGTAAGAGCTAGAAACTCTGCCGTGCCACCTGTTGAAGACTTTAATTCAACAATCTTTAGTAAAAAAACATTAATTGCACAGCCTATTTTATTTGCGGGAATTAAAACAATCAGTATTCCAAAGACAGTAGAGGGATTTAGCTCGATAAATTTAACTTGGGATGCAGGTATTGGAACTTTTGATCGTTACAAAATTTTAGTTTTTGAAAGCAATCCAGGAGTAGTGAATCCAGTCACAGCTTCTCCTTCCCAAACTATAGTCATAAACGATTTAACAGTGACTTCTCAAACGATTACTGTTCCCACCCCTAATTCAACTTATTATATTGCTGTTGTTGCCTGTGCAGGTGATGCATGTCTTGAATTTGGAGGAGCAAGTGTTGTTAAATCTATTAAAACAACACCACCTGTAGCTCCTTTTAATGGGATAAAGTCAGTGATTGCTTTGGGGTTAAATTCTGTTCAATTAAATTTTGATAAACCTGATACAACTCAAGGGGTTTACAGCAAGATTAAGCTTTTTAAATCTAATAATTTGGGAAATTATAACGAACTCATCGACGAAATTACGACAGAAGCAAACGCTACAGGTCTTCTCATTTCGACTAACACAGAAACGTCAATTACAGTTCAAAATATGGTTACCAACACAGAATATTGTTTTGTAGCTATGGACTACGATACATTCTATCTGAGTACAGAATACCCTAATGGTCGTACAAATTTACTTAGAGTAAAGGCATGTATAACATTGCAGTACATTTCTCCAGGATTTTTAGGCATAAATTCTAGCTGTACAGCACCTAACTCTAGTGGATTTACGGTTTCTTGGTTAAAGCCAATCCCACTTGGTATTTTTGATTCTTATGAAATGTACGTGAAAGAAGGTAATAGTGGATTTAATTTTGCTGATGCTATCGCAGGAAATCCTGGTTACCAAAAATTACCACCTTTAAATAAAGATCTTACTTCCTATACTTTTAATTCCGTATCAGCGATTCAAATGGCCGCGGATACATATTATCAAGTTGGTGTAAAAACTTATTATAATGATAGTGGAACTTTTAGAAGAGATACTAACAATTCCTTTACGATTAACTGCAAAACATCTGCAGCCAGTGTCGATCATAAAGGTTGGTATGAAATATTGGCCCTAGGACCAAAGGTTAATGGTCTAAAAGCTGCAAAGACCTCAGGTGTGGTCACTCAAGATGAAGTAATAGCTGAAAGAATAAAGCCTCGTGGAACTCCAGTTAATGGTTTTAATGAACTTAGAGATTTTGAATATGCTGAAGAATGGCCGATGGGAAGCCTTGGGCTCGATTCAAGTAAGCAGGGTATTGTTAAACTCATGTGGAATGATTTTGAATTATCTAATGGGCTTGGGAAGTTATTTGATTACGCCGCTGCAAGACCTACTGCAGTTGTTGAATACAAGGTTTATCGCAAAGCTCATGCGAGTAAGTACGATACTGCTTATAAAATTAAAGCAAAAGTTTCAGATACTGATTGGGGAGCACCAATTAATGTAGATGTGATTTCACCACAAATGACAACTCTTCCAACAGGGGAAAGTTTATATTTTGCAACTTTTACAGATTATACACTTGTACATCCTTATGTAGCAGATCCAACTAAAATTAATGAAGGGGCAATTTTTTATTATAAAGTTGAAGCTTTTATTAACGGAAATAAAGTTGGATTTCTTGGAACATATGCGGATTCTATTGTGAGAGTTGTCTTACCTCCAGCTAATATGACGTTTGCTCATAGATGGATGCTCAATCAACAAATGTGTGGTGAGCTCAATAAAAAAATATCCAATGGAGAAGTTGATAGAGAAAATGATTATAAATGTCTCTATAATGGACTCGCTTCAACTTTTGATTCTTTGTCGAATTCATATTATTACGATATGAAAGGTGATTTACTTGTTGATCGCTTCAGAATGGGATGCAATTTTTCTCGAGGTGGAACTGCAAAGTCTTGCTCTAATGTGAACTATACTGTTCCGGCCAGTAAAGTTTTCTTCGAAGGAGCTACTAATGATCCTGCAAAAGATCGAATTGTCGGTGATTGTGTTGGTTATGGTGGATCAACTGGAACTTCACCAAATGCTAAAATTTTGGCCATACCTGGTGCTGTATTTATAGATCGCTCGAGTCAATCTTGTTATATCAATACTACGAGTGCAGGTTTATTAGATGGGAACGGTAAAGGAACAACCTGGCAACGATTAGCTGAAATCGATCCAAGTAATGATACTCTTAAAACAGCGAGTAAAATTCTTCCGCTTGGATTATCGACAGTAGGATTAGATGTAGGCTCTAAAATCTATACCACTAATGCCTATATGCCACCGCTAAATGGAGCAAACCAAAATAATTTTTACAGAACATGTCAATCAACAATTGTGCCCATCAATGGAATAGATCATAGAAAAAGATTAATTAGAAGAAAAGAGCAAATTGCAACCTTTGCAATGAGTAATTTTATCACTTCAAATACAAATGCTAAGATTAATAGTGGTTCCTTAATGAGTGGAGCAATAGATAAAGATTGCTTCAGTGACAATAAAGCATCAACGATGATTCCATTTTCTCCAACTGCCGCAGGTGCAGATGAACTCGATTTAACAAAATGGAATTATATTACAGCCTATAACACTAGCTATATGCAAGTAGTCGTCACTGGCTCTAGTGGAGATAAATCAACTGAAACCTGCTTTAGTAAATTTGGTTTACAAGACATAGCAGGTAATAAAAATGAAATTTTAGCAGATCGATTAAAGTGTAATGGTGACACGACAAAAGATTTATGTAGTTCTGGAATTAAAGACAAGGGTGCAATTACTGAGCCACCTACTCCAGATAGTTCATTGCTTGTGTCGCAAACGTATACACCGGAAATAGATCCAGCGAATAAGTATAATCTTAAAAGCGCAAATGGTCATTATTTAAATTTTACAGCTTCTTCAATTAGTGAGGGTAACGGAGTTAATCTATTAACGGCTTCTAGTATTAATAATTATGCAGTGGTAAGCACTCCAGCCAACTATAAATATTTTAATCCAATTCTTGGAGTCATGCTTTCTTGCTCAGGATCTTCTTGTCTCATTGGCGGAGGTTACGATGACAATACATTGGTGACAACCAAATCATCTAGCACTGTAGCTCAGATTTTAAGTTTTAAATATATAGGAACTACATGGACTACTGATAATACGACTCCAACCGTTATTCCATTTATGCTCAATGGGTTTTCTACTGATAGTACAACCACTGGCAGACATTCAATGGGGATTAGGGGCTTTTTTAATGGTAATTCAGTTGGTTCAACAGTTGGTCGCTGTGCAACCCTCATAGAAGATTATAATGACCAAGGAACTCAATACAATGATTAGAAGAAATATTGAGGGTTTTAGAATGAAAGCAAATTTTGCAATCTTGCTTGTTATATTATTTATTACATCGTGTGTAGGCACTATTCAAGATAGTAGTAAGTTAGTTTCTGAAGCAAGCATTGTTAAGCCAGTAGTTTTATCCTTTGCAGGAATTTCAAAGGCAGTTGCAACATCTCATAATAGAATTCAACTTTATTTTAAACCTGCTTCAGGCGGATCTAATAATTATTCTTACTTAGTTTATCAAGATGGTAATTTATCAAATCCAGTTTCATCAGTATCTCAGACTGAGTTAATTTTAGATCAAAATGGAGAATATTCACTTCCTGTTTCAAGCAATTTAATCATAGGTACAACATATACTTTTTTGGTGAGATCCTTTGATTCAAAATATAACACTCAAGACACTAACAATGTTCAAGTAACCATTAAAACACTCGATTATAAAACACCTCTATTTGATGGAATTCAATCTGTTGAAAATTTATCTGGAAAATTAGGTGAAACTAGCCTACTAATTAAATGGAACAAGGCTGAGTCTGCTAGTGCGAGCGGGGGGATTTTTGGTGGTAACTCAGATTCAATTTCGGGATATAATATTTATCTAGGCACTAGCGAGGAAACCCTCACCTTTCAAACATCTGTTAATGACCCGAATGCAACTTCATTTAATTTAACAGGATTGGATGTTGGAAAACTTTATTATTTACGCATAAGAGCTAAAAACTCATTGAGTGTACCTATTGAAGATTTAAATTCAAAATTTATAGCTAAAAAAACATTAACCTCACTACCTATATTATTCGGGGGAATTTCTACCATTTCAATTCCTTCAACCTCGGCAGGTTTTTCGACTATTAACTTAACATGGAGTCCGGGGACAGGTAACTATGATCGTTATAAGGTTTTTGCAAGTAAAGATCCTGTTTCAAGTTTTAATACTAGTGCGGTTGATAAATTAATCACAACGATTACAGATTTATCTCAAAATCAAGTATCAATAAATGTTCCAGATGCTCATACTGTTTGGTATTTAGCAGTTGTCGCTTGCTCAGACTCTGGCTGTACCAACTCTCAAGGGCAAAATATTATTAAATATATTAAAACCTCCCCACCTGTGGCCAGTTTTAATGGAATAAAAGCCCTTACCCAACCATTAGGTGGAGAAGGTCTATCAGCTCTTGATATTGTTTGGGATCTACCGGATGGAAATTCTGGAGTTTATGATGAAATTAGAATTTATAAATCTGATATAAATGGAAATTTTGATCCATTTTTAAATAGGATCGACAATATTACTTACGATGTTGGTAATCCAAGTACTATTGGTGTGAGCTTAAGATCGAGTACATTTTTAAGAGTTAATGGTCTTCCGACCGGAACTCAATCATGCTTTGTAGCTTTAGCCTATTCAACATCTCCAATAGATCCAGCTAATCCTGATGGACGAACAGGTTTAACGAGAGTTGTAAAATGTGCAACGCCACAATATAATATTCCTGGTTTTTCTGGTGTAAAATTAGGATGTACTAATCAAACGGCAAAAACGTTTAAAGTTTCATGGAATATTCCTAGTCCACGTGGAACTTATGAAGATTTTGAAATTTATTACAAAGAAGGATCTTCAGGATTTGATATATCGGCAGCCTTGGCAGGCGCTATAGGATACACTAAAAAAGTCGTAACCTCGGATCAACTTAATTATACATTGACGAATCTTTTAATGAATACGACTTATCAAATATTGGTAAAATCTCATTTTTATAATTCAGTCAACAATACTCATTACCGTGATAATAATTCTATCGTTACCACTTGCCTAACGAGCTCTCCTTTAGTTGCACAAGGGCCTTGGCATGAACTATTTGCGATTGGTCCTAAGTTTAATGGACTTAATGGCATGCCAATTCCAGAAAAGCTGACTCCAATTTCAGGAGCTATAGATGGAAAAACTGATTTATCTATTAACAAAGATCAGTGGAAACATCAATATCCTATTGAAAGCCAAGGTACAGATTTAGGTGTGAGTGAAAGTACTGATGGTATCATTCGTATCAGCTGGGAAGATATGATTTTGTCTGATGACCTTGGAAAACTCAGAGACTATAACTCTGTACCAAACACAGGCTATAAAGTTTATAGAGTTCTTCATAATCCAGTTTTTGGCTCTACAGGGCCAACATTAACTGATAACGCTTGGGTTTTAGCACATACCGGATTTATTCAAGCACCTTCAGTTGATATGAACTTGTTTAATAGATTTTCTACAGCACCTGTTAACAAAGCTTTTGCTCAGTTTGTAGACTATTCTCTAATTCATCCTTATAACATAGATATTGCCAGAGCAAATGAAGCGACTGTTTACTGGTACAAAATCGAACCTTGGTACAACGGAAAAAAATTATCATACTCGACAATATCTTCAGATGCTGTCGTAAGGATGATTCTTCCACCAAAAAATACTTCATTTATTCATCGTTGGATGAGCAACAAGCAAATATGCGACGATATGGGTTTGCCTTACTACCGCAGTAATCAATATAAGTGTGAATATACCGGTCTTGGAGCTGTTTATGATTCTGTTGAAGGAAAATATTATTATGATATGAAAGGAGATATGCTCGTTGATCGTTTTGAAATGGGCTGTAATTTTTCTCGAGGTGGATCAACTTACCAATGTACTAACACTGGTGGACTAGTAGGATTTGAAGGTGACCTAGATGATGCTTCTACCGGGAGAAAAATCGGAGACTGTGTAATTAAAAGTGCGAGCAATAATCCGACTGGTAAAATAACTGCAAAGCAAGGATCTGTTTTATATAGCCGAAGTACACAAGCGTGTTATGTTAATACTTCTAATGGAGTAGGTACCACATGGAAAGCTTTGCAAGAAATCGATGGAAATGTGTATGATGCCAGAGCTTACTATGAAGCAGGTGTTGCCAATTCTCTAGTTATTAATAAAGGCTTAACTAAAATCCCTCCAACATATTCAACAACGACAAGTTCTGATCTACCAATGACCGTTAGTAATAATTATTATTCTGGCTATTCACAAGGTGTTGGTTATGGAGCTAAAATTTATTCAAACGACGCTAAATTACCTGCACTTATTAAATGGACCGATCCCATATCTCTTCATTATACTTGTCAGTCACATACAGTTTCACTCAATAGTGTTTCTTATCCAAAAAAACTGAGTCGCAGAAAAGAATTTATTGCCTATGCTGCTGAATCACCACTTCTGAATCAAACCGATCGACAAAACCTAGAGCGAGGATCTGCACAATACACGAACGATAACCCACTTGCTCCCGTAAAGAATTATCTGACAATGTCAATTTTAGAACACAACGATCGTGACTGTAACTCTACATACAATTTTTATGGTTTTTACAATACTGCTGATGGAAAAATTTATAACGATACTTCGTTTACTTTATTTTCTGGAAATTACAATTATGTCACTAAGGTCAAAACAGGAAATTTGGCTTTAGGCCACATTAATACTGGAACTTTTTTGGATTATAATGATCCTCGATGGGTCACTGGTGGAAGTGCGGGTGAGTATTCTATGGTTTCTACGGGATCTTCCGGGCCTTTATCAACCGAAGCTTGTACCTCTCGATTTGGTGTCCAAGATCACATTGGGAATGCCTCAGAATGGAATTCGGATTTATTTTATTGCAATCCTCTTTATGGTTGCTCAATGGCCTTTAAAGATGCAGCTAAGACCACTACTTATACACCACCGATTGATCCTACTAATAAGGAAAATTATAAAAATGCTAACGGTGAATACTATTCAGTAACAGATTCTAGTAGTGGAAGCCCTGGTACAACTTCAATGGGGACAAAGTTATTACCGAGATTGATTTATTCCTCTCCTAGTCGTAACACTACTACAGATTTTATCTGCTGGCTTTATACAGGAAATGCTATAGCTATGACAGGAGTTGATTGTGCCGCAACTAATGTTAATTACAGTGGGGCCACTCAATACTCTTCTGCCAAATATTTTAATGTGGCTTTGGGACTACCTCTTGATTGTGAAGGAGGTACTTGTACATATGATGGTGGCAATGACACTAATACTTTAGTCAGTGCTCGAAGCTTACCTCCATCTGCAACAACTCTTATCACACGTTATCAAGCAGGTTCAACCGAGATGACACAAATTGCAGGTGGAGGGGTCTCTGGAAATAAAGCGAACTTTCCATCGATTCTTGGAATTGTTAGTGGGGGTGATCCTCGAACAGGGGGTACAGCTAGTCGATATAATATTTTATTCAACGGACATGATGGTTATATGCATCTTTCAACTGGTCGTTGCAGTGTACTCTTGCCGGAAAATTATTAAGGTTTTAAAAATATATGTTTAAAAGTTTGGCATTAACATTATTAACCCTAGTTTTCACTTTGACTTCTTGTAAGCCAACCTTGCAAGTTGCTCAAATTGAAGCTGGTGTTGAAGCTGAGCTTAATTCTAAAGATGGTTTTGTACTAAATTTCGGAGAAAAAATTATTAGTGGAAGCTATATCGGTGTAGCAACACTTAGTAATTTAGGAAAATTTGCCATCACGGGACTAGCAGCGACACCTCTAGATTCGAAAAGTAGCTTAACTTATTTAGGTGGAACATTTCCAGGAACAAATGGAACTTGTTCAAGCACCATCGCTTCAGGCTCTCAATGTACAATTGAATTTGAGTTTAAGCCAGAGTCAGAAGGAAACTACAATTATAATATTGCTTTAGATTTTAACACGGGAGTGACTTCAAGACAAAAAATTTTGAAAGTTATCGCCTATGCTGGATCTGCTGCTTTTTTAAAATTTTCTGATGATTCAGATTTTGATTTTGGTATCCATGAAGTGAATGAGAAAATTGAAAAAACCTTTACCATAAAAAATAACGGTGGCTTAACGGCGAAAAATTTACAAAATTTTATCATAGAGGCTCCTTTTAGTTATAAAGGTGGATCATACCCTGGACTGGGAGGAACTTGCGGTCTTAATATTATTGCCTATGCATCTTGCACTATCGTCGTTGAAATGAATGCAACGGTTAATGAGACCGCGCTTAAGGTCATTGGAATTGATTATTTTAACGGAAACGGCAATATCACGATGTCTGGCTCTTTTCAAGCATTGATAGTTTCGATTGAAGCGGATGTTGTTGTGCTTGCTTCAGGAGCTCAGGATTTTGGATCAGCAGCTTTTCTCAAAGGCTTAGCTAAAAAATTTAAAATTATGAATAAGGGGTATAAAGATGCCACGAGTTTAGTATTTTCTGGTTCTGCCAATTTTGTCATTGGTACAAATACTTGTAATGGAGTAATTGAAAAATCCAAATTTTGTGAATTTAATGTTCTTTTTTCACCCACAATATCGGGAGATATCCTAGAAGATTTTATTATTAGCTACGACTCCGGAAAACAAGTTAATACAATATCATTGTCCGTTAAAGGGAAGGGGATTGCTCCGGCAAAATTGACTTTTGATTTATTGAATGTAAATGATTTTGGAAATCAAGGTATCAATTCTGAAAAAATATTATCATTTTTAGTAAAAAATACTGGAGATTTCACAGCAAGTTCAGTTGTCTTAACTTCCAGTTCGACTGATTTTTTAGTTGATTCTTCAACTTGTTTATCTATTATGCTGAAAGGTTCTAGTTGCATATTAAAAATTAAATTTAACCCCACTAGCGCAGGAGTAAAATCCGGCAACTTGGTTTTTACTTATAATAATGGTTCAGGAAGTACAACTTCAACTCAAGCCTTAACTGGATCAGCTTCGGCCCTTGCTTATTTAAAATATACCGATGCTCATCCCCTTACTGGTTATGATTTTGGTGTAACTCCTGTTAATAAAGCCAAAAGCGCTAGAATGCTTGTGAAAAATACAGGATTAGCTGACGCTACAAATGTTTATGGTGACAAATTGTATCTTACTGATTTTTACTACAGTGGTGATTTCAATTTATCGACCCGAGGTAAAGTTATCTCTGATTATCCTCTTTGTTTTGGAGGAGTACATCCAGGACGAGTGTGTAGAGGGTTTAATGATGTAAGTTCTCAAATGGAGTTGTATTATAATGATAATTCTTCTACTGAAAATTTTAATTCCTTGCAGGTTTATTCAGTTTGTACACCTAATATAAATACACTTTGCCAATTATCGACAGTTGGGAGTAATCCTGGTATACACGTTTTTCCAGGGGAAAGAGTACTTTTAGATTACCCAGTCTGTGAGGCCACTATTCCGGTCGGGCAAACTTGCCAAGTAGTTTTTGAATATAATCCTATTTCTTCAGGGGCAATTACGAGTGATTATTATCTTAATTATGTTAATGATAATTTATTTCAAAGTGATAACCAAAAAACTGTCATTAATTTTTCTGCTCAAGAGGTGGCAAATTTAAGTTATCAAGTAGAAGCAACGTCTGTTCCAAACATTGTAACAGGTTATCAAATTCCTTCTGCTTACAATATTGGTGAGAAAATTACAAGAACTGTAACAATCACCAATAATGGACAATATTCAGCTTATATTAATTCAATTGATTGGAATGATCCGACTCAGCGAAATTTTTCATTTGATTCTGTAGTTAGGCCAAGCTTTGCTCCAGGGTTAAATGAATTAAATGCTCTTGGTTCATGTTTGCCTTCAAGTTATTTAAGTGGTGGCCAAAGTTGCACTCTTGAAATTTGGTTCGTCCCTCAAGATTCAGGTAATCCATTGTCCGATATTCTGAAAATAGATTTCAACGATGGAGATGTAAATAAATTAGATCAATTAACTATAAAAGCAGTTTCAGCTGGTTTAGCACAATTTCAATTTTCTCCAATAATATCACCACTCACTACTGGTTTTAATGGTATTAATTTTCCTGCAGTACCCTTACAATTACAAACACCTTCTGTAAATTATGTTGATCGTCAAATAATTATTAATAACATTGGAAACGGGGATTTAACTATTTCCAATTTAGCTTCAGATGTGAAGTTTTGTAAGGGGCTTGTCCGGTATGCATATACTTCTTGCGTTGATGGAGATTTTGAAGAAGGACAAATCAATAGTTCCACGCCGACAAGTTGTTTGAATTCTGTTACCAATCCAGCAGAGTCATGCACTTTAGATATTCAATATTCTCCAACGATAGTTCGTTCCTCTAATTATTTTACAATTATGATGACATATACTTCATCTGGACTGACCGTTAAAAAATATATTTATGGAAAACTTGATTCTGCCGATCCTGCCATTTTAAAGTTCACAGATGGTGGCGCTCTTGGAACAAATGCTTATGATTTTAAATTACGTGAATATCAAGAGACTTTTAATGCTGATCTTCAAATTGAAAATACCTCTGGAGTTGTTGGAATAAGCAATATTTCCTTTGTGATTGAAGATGATTCTGCAAGTGTTTTTAGTTACGATTCTATCAATTCAACTTGCACTAACAGCCTTATAGCTTCAGGTGTTTGTAATGTTCGAGTAGATTTTACTCCCAATGCAATAGGTCTATTTACAGCTACGCTAAAAGCAAATTATTTTAATGGCAAAGAAAATGTGTCTGTTTCAATTCCTCTAAAAGGTACTGGGGAGCCCCCATTAAGTGTTCATAAAGGATGGTCGAAAATTATTGCCATTGGAAATAAAGTTAATAAATTAAATGTTTCAGATAATAATCATTTTGTAGAGCTTGAATGGAATAACATGGAGCCTAAATCTGGTTATAGTATAACCGGCTACAATATCTATCGACGTTTAGGTGATGGATATTATGGTGGAGGTGATGCTCAAGATGATTACACTACTCCAGTGAATCTTGCTCCTATTGCAACTTCTTTACGCAAATTTGTAGATACAACAGTCGTAAGTGGCAAAGTGTATTACTATGAAGTTCGACCTATCGTGCTTGGCTTTCCATCGCGAACCTTGGAGTCAAGTCGTGAAGTTCGAATTGCAACTCCTTTTGACAATATGGTACTTGTTCACAGATGGATGGCCAATTCAATTATATGTCAAAAATTAGGTAAACAAACTGAGATTAGCTCTAATAACCGTTGCAGTTTTGCGGGCATTGGATCAAAAAATAATTATTATGATATAGGTTATGATTTAATGGTAGATCGCTATGAGCTAGGCTCAGATAAATCGTCAAGGCCGGATCAACTTCCTTTAAAAGATACTCAATCTAATGTTTTAATGGCATGTGATGCTCAAGGCGATTTCACACTTTTTAATTTTAATAAAACAACTTCCTCAAAAAGTATAAGAAAAAGAATTCTATCAAGAAAAGAATATCAAGCAGCAGCCGCATGGCCATCAACTAACACAGATTCTGTAATTGCAGCAAAAGAAGTTGGATTAACAAGTTCTTCAAGTTGCAATGGTGCTAATGGTTCAACTGTAGAAAACACCGGAAATAATAGTTTATGTAAGTCATTTTTTGGAATTGAAGATGCTGTAGGTAACGAGCTCGAGTGGGTTTCAGACCGAATTATTAATGGTGTAGGTGTCACGGATCAGATGAATGTAGATGCTGGTTATGACTTGCGATTAGATACGACCAATAAAGATCTTGCAGGTGTGGATTTTAATAATCTAATACCAGCGGTTGCTCCTAATTTATTCATGAAGGATGCACCTTGTTTCACAGTGCCACTGGGCCTATCTCTCCCATTAAATCCTGAGACTTCAACTTGTTTAAATTCTAAGGTAACAAGCACTCTTGGAGCTTCTTATTTCCATGATGACCTTTATAGTGTATCTGGATATAGTGACATGAAGGGCTTAACTGCCGGAGGTGTTTCTTATATCAATGGGACTAGTGGCGTTTATTCGAGTTTTTGGCTAGGGGTAACAACGGCCGTTGGCTCTAGATGTGCCATGAAATTAGATAACTAATTACTCATCTGACATTGATTTTTTTCACAAGTAGCGGATTCTTTTGTTTGCCGAAGGTATTCCTTGATTTTGTCTTGATTTATATAAGACTGTCCATTCTTATCTTTGCAATCCAAAATCATATCATCAAATATTTCTGTCATATAGGAATTATCCAAATTGTAAAATTCAGTACTGATTGCAAACGGTAAATTATGTTGAATATGCTTAGATGAAAAATAGGCCAATTTGCAATCTTCATTTTTATCACACTTTTGAGAATTTGTTTTTGATTGCATATTGATAAGTTCATTAAACAAAATCACTGGGTCACAATTAATAATTTGCGGCTGACATCCCTTGGCCCTGCAGACGGGGGGAGTATTAAGTGGAAAGTAAAATGATTTTTGATCTGAGTTAAAGAATTGAGCTCGGTTGATAAAAAAATCTCTCTCTTTTTTTGATTCTAGATTTTCATTGTTAAAATATAAAGTGCCAAGGTTCGTGAGCTGAGTACTTGAGCATTGACTATCCTTTTGACATTTTCCTAATGATTTTCTCCAGGAATAATTAAAATAAAGCATACATTTTTTTTTATCTCGAGCTTTCTCATCTAGGCACCAATTTGAAAAATATCTGGTGTCAGTGCTGGGGTAAATATTGTTTTTGTGAAGATCATTTTTTGCACATTCTGGAATTTTTTCAAAAAGTAAATTGATAATATTAATTTTATCAGAACTGTAATTATATTGGATAAGTGGAGAAATTAATTTTTTTGAGATAAGACATTTTTTTTCATCTGCTAAGTTGGTTTCATCAAAAAAGTTTAAAATGTTATAATCATCTATCAAAGATGTCAGCTTTGGTATGTCTAATGATTGATTTTCAATCATGGATAAGACAGATGTCCAGTCTGGGAGGATTTTATCAGAAATTATCCTATTAAGTTTTTTTGAGTTACTAGTAATAAGTTCAAAGAGCTCTTTGTCTAATGTGTTAAATCTTTCTAACTCAGATTTTGAGTTAATTATTTCTTCAAGCAGTTTTACAATTTTTAATATGAAATTGACCTGAAATAAAATCTTGTTACTTTTATAATAGTTATTAATTAAAGAAAAATCAGGCTCTTTGAATTGAACCTGGTATGAAAAGTAATGCTCAAGTAAACATCCTAAGCTTCCTTCACTCAGACCGTAAGGAAGCTCTAGATTATTATGTAAGACATATGATGTCGTTTCGAAGTTGAATATATTATCAAGTAAACGTTCTCCAATCCGAAACTTTATAAATTCATTGAAGTTAACTATTTGAAGAGTAGGTTCGTCACGAGACATGAAATTGGCGATTCGTTCATTTGAAAATTTGACTCGACAATGATTATTAAAAACTAAAGTTGAGCTTTCATCTTCTGCCTGACTAGTAACTACACTTGAAAGAAAAAAGAGCATGAGGATTGAATATAATTTTATTTTAGTGCTCAACTATATTCCCTTTTCTTGGCAAATATTATCTTGGCATACAAACTTCAGATTATCTACAGTGTCAAACTTTGAGATACTTCCTTTAAGGCAGTACGAATTATAAAGTTTTAACTCATCAGTACTAATATCAGAATTGAAATATAGTCTAGGACATTTATCATGTCTTATACTTTTGCAATCTGAGTTAGCTTTGCAGAATGCAAACTTATATTTCCAATTGTCATTGTTAAAGTGTAATAAGCACTCTGGTGTGTGCGGGCACCACTTTAATGTAAATTTAGCAGAAGTTGTTATCATGGAATCCAGTTCGTTTTTATACTTTTTGATACAATCTAATTTGGATGAGTTTAATAATGTTATTAGTTTATTCTTTTGATGCTCAGGGGTAATTGGAGGAATCAATATATGATTTATTAATTTTTTGGCAATTTCACATTTAATATTAATATTTGTATCTCTATCCAAGAAAATTTTTACACCCTTTGAATTTATATCATATCTATAAAAAAGTGAGTCTTGCTCTATTGATTTTAGAATAAGTCTCAAATAGCTAGGATCTGTTTTTAGTAAATCTAGGATTTCGGTAGTAAAAATTAACTCTCTTGGCCGATTAACAAGATAATTAATTATTTCTTCTCTTAATTCACTAGATATCGGTATTTGAGATGTAGTTAAATTTTCTAGAATATTAAGAGACAACAATGTTTTTTCGATGTCTGGTATTTGTTTATAAAGTGAGATTTCGAGAAAGTTTGCATATATGAAAGCCTTGAAAGTTCCATTTTGAATGAGGCTCTGTTGCTCGAAGAAATCAGTCTTTTTTAACATTGAAAAAATAAAAGGCTCATATGTTATAAATAATTTCTTTTGAAGTCTAGGGGGGAAATATTCAAAAAGAGTAGGTAGAAATAATAAAAATAGATTATTTTTATTAAGTTCTGAGACTTCAGAATCAAGTAAAAATGGAGAGAGCAAATGGCTTATGCAATACAGGCTAATAGCTTTGGGATTATCTTTATTAATTATGGTTTTTTTTAAAAAATTTGTACTAGCTTGAAAATTGTCAATTCCGAAATAGATAATCACTTTTCTTTGTCTTTGTGGGTCATCTAAAACAGCGTCCAGACATTCTTCCGGTGTTTCGTTTTGATTGCATAAAGAATTGGGAATAGCTGTGTTTAACTCATTTTCAATTAAAAAATTAAAAGACTCGCACTCTTTATGTTTGACGACAAAGGGATCAAATCCTCCCAAGGGGATTTCTCTGTAGTTAAAATTAAATGCAAAACCTTTAAAAGAGGTGAAAATAAATATAAAAATAAGAAGTTTAAAAAATTTCATTATGTCCGATAATTAGATAGTTTTAAACGCTTGATCCAAATCTTCAATCAAATCTTGAACATGTTCAATTCCTACTGACAAACGAATGAGATTGTCAGTAAGTCCTATAGACTCTCTCACTTTTTTAGGCACAGAAGCATGAGTCATAATGGCCGGATGTTCAATTAAACTCTCAACACCACCTAAACTTTCAGCGAGAGCAAAAAGTTTAACTGTTGAAAGAAATTTCATTGATTTTTTAATGTCACCTTTTAAGAAAAAAGTAATCATTCCACCGTAACCAAGCATTTGCTTTTTAGCAATTGCATGTTGAGGATGAGACTTGAGTCCTGGGTAGACGACTCTTTCAACTTTAGGATGATTCTCAAGATATTCGGCAACAACCATGGCATTTTTGGCATGAGCTTCCATACGCACAGCTAATGTTTTAAGTCCTCTTAAGACCAACCAAGAATCAAATGGAGAATGACAAGGACCAATTGAATTTTGAAGTGTGAAAAGCTTTTTATGCATTTCAGAATCATTCAACATCATACATCCGCCGACAGCATCACTATGACCGTTAAGATATTTAGTCATTGAGTGAAGAGCAATGTCAGCTCCTAGTACCAATGGATTTTGAAAGTAAGGACTCATGAAAGTATTATCGACAACAGTGAGAGCGCGTGCTTTTTTAGCTATTGCCGTGACCGCTTGAATGTCAGTGATTTTTAAAAGTGGGTTAGTAGGAGTTTCAAGCCAAATAAGCGCAGGCTTAAATTCTTTAACAGCTTTTTCAACAAGTTTAGGATTAGTTGTGTCTATAAATTTAAAATTGTGCATTTTATGAAACACAGTTGTAAATAAACGATATGTCCCACCGTACACATCATCACCACAAATAATATTTGATCCTGTCGGCAATAAATGCATGATGAGCATTTCAGCGGAGAGTCCTGACGCCGTCACGACACAATGTTTTGCTTGTTCTAATGAAGCTAAACACTCTTCAAGACGAGTGCGCGTTGGATTGTGTGAGCGAGTATATTCATAACCTTTATGCACGCCAGGAGAGTCTTGTACATAAGTTGATGTTTGATAAATTGGTGGCATGATCGCACCCGTTTCTTTGTCGGGCTCTCCACCAACATGAATAGTTCGTGTGGCGATGTCATGAAGTATTGGGGCTTTTGAGGGGGCTTTAGTTTTTTTTGCAGCTACTTTTTTCGTCATATAATTCCTACATGTTTTCGCGTTTAGCGATGTAATTTAAAATATCAATGTTTGTGAGTAAGTTAACCGGCTGACCCTTGTCAGTAACCAAGACCACTTCTTTTTTAAGAAGTGAATCGGCAACGTTAGAAAGAAGATCGTTGATATCGACAACTTTATACTTATTAGAGTATGCCAGTGAGACCGAGTCACTTAAGTGGTACTCACCATTAAAAAGAGGTTTTAAAAGACCATTTTCACTTAACACCCCTTTAATCACACCATCAGAAATAACTGGCAATTGCGAAACACTTTTTTGCTCCATTAATTTTACAGCGTCCCCAATGGTTGCATGATCTGTAATGGAAATAACTTGGTTATTCACTTTACCAAGATCAGCAAGCAAGTCTTTAATAATGACGTTAAAAGATGAATCAATATAGCCTTTACTCATCATCCACTCATCATTGAAAATTTTTGAAGTGTATCTGTTTCCAGAATCAGGAAGGATGACTAAAATTTTCTTTGGTTCTTTAAGTGTCTTTGCATATTTAATTGCGCCAACGACTGCAGACCCACCTGATCCACCAGTATAAATACCCTCTTGTTTTAAAAGTGCACGAGTCATTAAAAATGATTCTTTATCACCAACGACCACCCAATCATCAATGACTTTAAAGTCATAATTTTCAGGAATAAAGTCTTCACCGATTCCTTCGATAACATAAGAGCGCGCTCCACTCATGTCTCCGGTTCGGGCAAACTGAGCAACGATAGAGCCCTCTACATCAACTCCGACAGTTGTGAGTTTAGGCATTTTCGTTTTTAAGTAAGTAGACACTCCCGTAATTGTTCCACCCGTGCCCACTCCGGCCATGTAAACATCAAAGTCGCCTTTGGTTTGTTCAAAAATTTCAGGCCCCGTAGTAGCTACGTGAGTTTCACGGTTCCAAAGATTATCGTATTGATTGACATAATATGAGTTAGGGATTGTTTCAGCCAATCTTTTAGAAACAGAATAATATGAACGTGGATCTTCTGGCTCAACGTCAGTAGGGCAGACAACAACTTTTGCCCCAAAAGATTTTAAGTTATTTACTTTTTCAATTGATTGTTTATCGGCCATAACGAAAATACATTTGTAGCCATTGACAGCGGCCCACATTGCAAGACCAACTCCTGTATTGCCAGAAGTTCCTTCAATGATCGTTCCACCTGGTTTTAATTTACCTGCGGCAATGGCCCTGTCCATAATAAATCCACCAATGCGGTCTTTACTCGATCCGCCTGGGTTCATGTATTCTAATTTGACATAAATTTCAGAGTCAACACCAGTTGTGACTTTATTAAGCTTCACAATAGGTGTCCATCCAATGGCCTCTAATACGTTTTTCTTTGCTCCGGTCATCATATAAAATTCTCCTTATAACACTTCTTTAATTTCGTAAGCAGCTGCAATGGTAGAAAGCCTTGCGATCATAGAGTAAATAGCCTCTTTAGTTGTATGGTCTTTAGCCGATTCTACAACTTCTCCCATACAAAGTTTTCTAAAAACCATTCCGCGACTATTGAGATTTCCGAGATCATCTTTTTCGCCGTTGATTCGCATAAAGCCACCAATGCTTTTTCCATCAATGAGATAAATAGTTATTTCTGCGGGCATGTCGTCGTACTTGATTATTGTTTCCACACCTTCTTGAACTAAAAGTGAAGTAAATTTAATGCTATTTTTTCCCACGTCCATTTTGTTTCTTGTTTTGCGGTTCATGTTGATAATTTCTTCACCGCTTGAAACAACACTGATACCCATTCCATAAGTTCCTTGTGAGGCTTTCACAAACACTTTTGAGCCAGGCTTTAGTTCAGTGATTAATTCATCGACTGCATTACCTAGTTTGTCTAAACCATTTTTTGCTTCAAAGTCGACATCATCAACTGCTTTAAATTTTGCCTGAATCAAATCGGGATTTATTCCAAAATGTGCACAGAAATCATCAGCGACTTTTTTATAATAACCAAAATGAGTATTTTTTTGTCTTCTGAACCATCCAATTTTAGGAGTGGGAGTTATAGGGGTTGTGACAGATGTCCAATCAATTGGCCATGGATTGGATTGATCATTATTACAAATAATTAAATCACATTTTGTTCCAAAGACATAAATCTCACCTTGGTCGATACTGGCCTTACAGATGGTAAGAGGAGTGCCTGAATGTGAGAGTAAATTAAGGCAATCACCGCCTTCTAAAAATAAATTAGGATCAAAACTTAAAAAGCGAACTTTGTAACCAGCATCTTCAATCATCTTTCCAAGAGTCACAAGATGATCAAGATACATTAAATTTTTTGTGTGTGATTCTGGAAAAATACCTATCATGTTGGCTTTAGGACTTAATTTTGTAAGCGTTTCTTTTGTAACAACACTTGCATCAGTAAAGTCAGCGGAGCATAAATTGTTGAATCCTGCAGGATACATATTATGATCGACTGGGGCGTATTTAAATTTACTTTCTCTTACGTCAACACTTGAATAAAAAGGAATAGGCAGACCAACTTTTAATTTGTCTATATAGCGATTAACCTCATCGTAGCGACTACAGATAAAGGTTTCTAATTCTTCTTTTGTGTTTATTGTACTAATTGATGTTCCCATGAATTCCTTTTTCGAGCGTTTTTTTTACGCTTTAAATTGCAATGCTAATCCTTTCACATGTTCAAGTGGAGAAGGATTATTTATTTCATGGAATTTTAGTACGTTTCTAAAGTTTTTACTAGCAAACTCGGTCAATATAGCTTCCCGAGTCACCATACTTTTTTTGAGGCGCGACAACGTCGTGTCGGCTTTGGGCTCCCAATTATTCAAAAAAGGAGTAAGGCATTTATTTATTATTAAAAAGAGGTCATTGTGCATGAAGTTTTCTGCTTGGTCTTTTAGTCCTTGTGCTTCATTCATTTTTTGCTGCTCAACAGATGTCACTAAGAACCAATTTGAGTATGATTCTTGTTTTAATTCCTGCTGAAAATCAAGTGCGTGTAAAAATGAATCGCGACTTTTATAGAGCGCCAGTACTGCATCTATAAACTCTCGAACAAAGTCGGCTCCGGTCACATCTTCTAAGTAGGTTAGGAGTTTATTGACCCCGGTTGAAATTAGTTTGGTAAAAATATTTTTACTTTTTTTCCCGTCGCTATGAATGTTTTTTCCCAAATATTCGAATATTTCCAAAAATGATTTATCAAAAAAGTTTTTAATTTTTTCAGAAGATTCTAAGAAATCAATGAAGTGTTTTCCAGGTGGTGTATCAAGAATAATTGTGTCGTAGGTTTTTTTCTTAAGTTGATACTGGACTTCGATTATAGACATGATTTCATTCATGCCACCATAGGGGCGTGAAAGTGTTTTTATAATGGTAGAATCAAATTCAGCTTCAAGTCCTCTTTCACTCGCAATGCGTTTTAAAGTGGCACCAGGAGACATTAACATGGCATCAAAACTCGAATCCATTTCGTCACCAAAAAGACTTAGGGGAATTGAGTGAATTTCACCGTCATCTTTATCTGGAAGGCTTAAAATTTGTTTTAAGCGTTTGGCAGGATCAATCGTGATTAAGAGCACTTTTCTTCCAGTGCGTGCTAAAAAAAGTGCCCGTGCAGTGGCCATTGTCGTTTTACCAACACCACCAGTGCCACAAAAGAGTTCTACTTTTTTAAGTGGAATTTGTTTCATACTAATGTCTCCATGAAAGGAGTCATTGCAGAAATTATGCTTTCCTGCGAATTTTCATCAATGTGAGGAATCGTCGGTGTATTTTTAACAATTTCCTTTTCTAAATCGACTTTGCTTTTTAAGAACTCCGGTAAGTCACTCTCACTTATGTGATTGAGTTCACAGTATTTTAAATAAGAATCGTTAACGACTAAATTCAAGTTAAAATCCATTTCTAAGTCATTTTGACCGAGTTCTAATTCAAGGTCGCGAGCTTCGTTCATAGAAAGCTCAGTAGGAAGAGAAACAATTGTTGTTTTTAAGTGCGAAGGATTTGTTAAAAACCGGTGCATTCTTTCAATATCTTTAACGATGAGGCCTGCACGAAAAATTTTCTTAAAATTTGATGATGACTCAAACATTGTTAGAGCATGTCCAGAGGCAGGAGAGTCGAGAATTATCACCAAATTAGGGTTGCGTTCTAAATCGTCTATAATATGCCCTAAAAGAATCATGTGCCCAAGTCCTGGGATCATTTGAAAGAGCGATTTAAAAAAATGAGTTTTCATTATCCATGAGGCAATAGTTTTTGAATTTAGCTTTCTTCCAATATAAATTTCAGCACTCGATAAAAGAGTTATATCGAAAACAGGTAGTTTGAGTTTGTCCCATAATTCTCTTTCGGGTTCTTGAAAAAAAGAGTTGTATCGGGCATCAATACCTTTTGACTCTAAATATTTAGTCAGCGCCATCGCAATTGACGTTTTCCCGACTCCGCCTTTGCCGGTTATGATATAAAGTCTTTTAGTAATTTTATTCATTCTTTTTATCTGAAGGTAAACATGCCGAGAATAAGTAGTTTCATGTAAGAGCCATTAAGTTCAGGGGCTAGCTCTTGGCGAAGATTAAATGGGTCGTGGTAGTGTGCAATGACTCCTACGGTAGCTTCACTGTTGAGTCTTAGCTCAACACCTGCACCAAAATTCATACCAAAAACTAATTGATTGCGCGTTTCAGTCGGAACGTTGTTAATAATTCTTGTCGCTCCAGGGAGATAAAAACCAAAACCACCCACAACAAATGGAGAAAATGCATCGAATTGATACCCTTTTCCTTTGATTGAAAGTGCGAGACCGCGAATGGTGACATCGCGATTTAAATACTGATGTTTTGACCAATGTAAATTGGCCAGAAAATCAAATGAGTAACTGGCAGAGTAATTATAATAAATGTCGGGAGTAATTTTATCATTTCCATTGTCGGCAAAATCATTGCGGAGAAATGTTTGTCCGAGCCCGAGACCGATGGAGTGTTTATTTACTTCATTGGGAACTCTTGGTTCACTGGGGCTTGGAATATTGTTGTTAACTTTTTGAGCGGTAGTATCTGTGGTGAGGTTTCCGATACTGGGTCTCATTTGCTGTTCTTCAGCCGATAAAACTTGGAGAGATGAAATAAAAACACCCGCCATTAAGACGGGTGTTAGTTGAACTATTTTTAAAATTTTGCTAAGCATTAGTTACCTTTTGAAGAATGATCTAATGCTTAGAATTTTAGTTTAAAGTAGTTGTAGTTTCAATAGCTGAATTTTCATTGTTCATGAAAGGTGCTTTGAATTCTGCAGCTGGAGCGTTAACCCCAAGTGATTTTTCAAGAGCTTTAATGTGACCAGTAAATGTTCCTTCTTCAGAGCGAATAACACGCTTAAGAAGCTCTACATCACCAGCTCTAGTTGATTTTTTCTCTTGATCAAATAAAAGTTGGATTTGAGTAATGTAAGTGATGTCATTTTTAGTCTTATTGTCGATAACTTGAATTTCGTTACCTTCGCGAATGATTTGCGCGATCTCTTCAAGAGTCACGTAACAGCTCTGGTGAGTGTCATAAAGTTTTCTGTTTTGGTAACGTTTAATGATTCTTAGGTCGCTCATACTATTTCCCCTATTGTATCGAAAGACTCGTTTTCTCGGTCTTTTCCGAATATTTGGTTTTAAGGCTTTATGCCGTAAACTTTCTAACATAGAAAAAAGCCATTAACTTTTCGTTTTCAAAATTAAGTACTTTTTTCACTAAACACAAGTAGTTGCGACATTTTTCTTTAAAAAACAAATAGTTAAATTAGTTTTTAAAAAAATGTTGCCGATCTCAGGCTTAGCGAGCCAAGAAATAGCAACATTGATTTGATGCTGTCAAACAATTTCCCAAACATTTTTTTGTGTTTGGGTTAAAATTTTTGATAATGCAATTAAATCAAGTATTAGGGACAGAGCGAAAAAATGACCGATTCTCTCTCAAAAATCAGTTTTAATTAAAGATAATCCTCCCAAAGCTCGATCAAGTTACGAGGGAAATACCTTCCTCAGGACTTAAACGGGCGGCCTATGCGCGTATCAAGAATTCCGATAATCACTATAATGACAGTCTTGGCGTCTTGTTCTCAGATGCCTATGACCTCTAGTGTAGATAAGTCCAAAACGATGGATTTTAATCCACCGAAAATTTTGGGCATAAGTAATGGTTCTTTAGAAGACAAGGTAAAAAGTGCTAAAAAAGCAGGAACTGTCGCAAGTGAATTTTTAGCGACAGATTTTTTCTTAAAGGGGAATGATGCTTCGGTAAGAGGAGAATTCCAATCGGCGATCTTATACTTTAAGGCGGCTGTTGAGTTGATGCCAACGGACCATTATTTAAAAAAGAAATTGGCTTTTGAGATGATCCGTTCAGGAGAACTTAATGAAGCAGAAAAAATTTTAGAACAGGCCTTTGTTCACAACGGCTCTCAAGATGAAATGATGGGTCTAGTATTGGCCAATATTTATTCAACATTAGAAAAAAATAAAGAAGCAAAACAAATTTATCAGAGACTTCTCGCGGTTCATCCTGAATCAGAAGAAGCTTGTCTTTATCTCGCTAAAATTTATGTTGTAGATAAATTATTCAAGGAAGTTCATTCCCTCCTTAACACTTGTCAAAAAAAGACTCCTGATAATCCAGCATTTTCCTTTTTTAAAGGACGAGTGGATTATGATCGTGGATTAAAATCACAGGCCAAGGTCTATTTTCAAAAATCCCTTGAAATAGATCCTACTTACACGCAGGCAGTACTGGCCATTGGCGCATTATTCGAAGAAAAAGAAGATTTCATTAGTGCTATGAAAATCTATAAAAAATTTGTTGATATTGAAGACAACAGTACGAATACAAAAGTGCTCGCTCGACTAGTGACTATTATGTTCACATTGGAAAAAAATGATGAAGTACTTCCTTATGCTTTAACTTTAAGTAACCTCGATGGCAATGATTTGAATTTAAAAGTTCGCTTGGGTCTTCTTTATTCGGACTTGGAACGCTTTGATGAAGCTTCAAAATTATTTAAGGAAGTCCTGGCCGTTGTTCCAGAGTCAGATAAAGTTCTTTACTACTTGGGTGCTCTTTTGCAACAAACTGGAAAACCTGAAGAAGCAGTTCTTTATTTTAAAAAAATAACACCAGATAGTCCTCTCTTTAGCGATGCAGGTCTTCAAGCCGGGCAATTATTAGCGGCAATAGCTCGAGAAGATTTGGCGAAAGGTAATCAGGCAGCTTCGTTAGATTTTGAAAAATTCATTGCAGAAAGAGACAGTGCTATTCCAGAAGTTCAAATCGAACTTAAAATGCTTCACGCTAGTTTTCTTGAAGATACTCAACAATTTAAAAAAGCGATTGAAGTGCTTCAAAGTTTAAAAACTCATAAAAACTATACTGAAAATCATAATTACTATTTAGCTTCTATTTATGAAAAAGACGGACAATCTGAAGCTGCTAGAGTTATAGTTCAACAGATTATCGAAAAAGATCCTAATAATGCTCACGCGCTCAATTTTTTAGGTTATTCTTATTTGGAAAAGAATGAAAAATTGCCAATGGCCTTTGAGTATATCTCTAAAGCAGTTTCACTTAGACCAGAAGACGGCTATATTAGAGATTCACTAGCTTGGTATTATTATCAGACAGGAAAGTACCAAGAAGCTTTAGTTGAAGCAAAAAAGGCACTCGCTTTAGTTAAAGATGATGCAACAATTACGAAGCATCTCGGAATGATTTATCAAAGACTTCGTTATTATGATAAGGCTAAAGTTTATTTAACAGAAGCACTCAAAAAAACGCAAGCAGAAGCTGAAAGAGAGGATGTATTAAAGTTATTAAAAGATGTAGAAAGTGGTCGTATGCCTGCAGCGGCACAAAATCCTTAATATCTCTTATAGTAATAGTATTATTATCTGCTTGTTCGTCTCATAAAATCAAATCAACACCGGCTTATTTTGAGTCTGAATTTAAAAAAATTTGCATTGAAGGTAGTGGAAAGGGAAGAGTTGAACTTCTCACTATCAAGCATATTTTTGATTATGAATCTCAGGTCGATAAAAAAAGGAATTTGTTTAATCTGGCTTTTGATTTTCCTGTTATAGGTGAAAGACAAATCGCCCTAAGTCTTGATCCGCAAATAGTAAACCGCACTATTAAAAATTCAGAACTCACTGAGCTTTTACGTGAAAACTTGGGAGAAAGGGCCGATAGTGCAAAGATTAAAAAGGCCTTAGAAGAATTTTTTGTGTTTTTATCAGAGTTCCTAAAATTTAAAACAAGTAATGTTTTTCCCAAACATTATAATGCAAGTCAAAAAGATGGACACTTCCTTTTAGAGCGCCAAACCAACTCCTACCGATTTTTAATTGACAGTTTTCAAAGCAATGAAAAGTTTTATGAACGCTTCCAAGTAAAATTATTTGCCAAAGACCTCTCAAACGAGGCCATTGTGACACTTTTTCTGGTGCCGCAAATTTGCGAAAAGTAAGTTTCGTACCGCGCAAAAAAAAAATCCCAAAAAACATGACAAATGCAGAGAATCATAGATATAAATAAAAGTCCGACCAATTTATTTGCGAGTAGAGGTTTTGAAATGAGAATGCGAAATGTCTTTTTAGTAATGGCCCTTGTCACTTCTGCTTTTTTTGCAGGTTGTGCAAAGAAACAAGATGCGAGCGAACGCGTTTTAAACGTAGTGAGCGCAGCGGAGATTAAGGGATTCGATCCAATTATGGCCGATGACTTATACTCTGGACGCGAAATCGCAAAAATCTATGAAGGCCTACTGGCTTATCACTGGTTGAAAATGCCTTATGAACTTATTCCAAATCTTGCTGAAAGCATGCCAGAAGTTTCAAAAGATGGAATCACTTATACTTTTAAAATTAAAAAAGGAATTGTCTTCCAAGACGATGCCGCTTTTCCAGGCGGAAAAGGAAGAGAAATTGAAGCAGCAGATTTCGTTTACTCAATTAAACGTCTGGCAGATTCAAAAAATCAAGCAACTGGTTGGTGGATTCTTGACGGAAAACTCAAAGGCCTAAATGAGTGGAGAGCTAAAAACGAAAAACTTCCAGCTGCAAATTATGATGAAGAAGTTGTTGGCTTAAAAGCTATCGATAAACATACACTTCAATTCCAATTGGCTAAGCCATTTCCTCAATTTCTCTATGCTCTTGCAATGGGATTTACTTCTGTAGTTTCTAAAGAAGTTGTAGCAAAATACGGAAAAGAGTTTATCAATCACCCGGTTGGAACAGGTCCATACGTTCTGCCAAAGTTTGATCAAGGTAAACGAATTACTTATACAAAAAATCCAACTTTTAGAGAGAAGTTTTATCCAAGTGATGCAAGCCCAGAGTTTCAACACTTATTAGCTGACGCTGGAAAAAAACTTCCTCTAATTGATAAAATCGTTGTGCACGTTATGGTTGAATCTCAACCAGCATGGTTGAAGTTTGGTAAAGGTGAAGTTGATTACTTTGGTGTTCCAAAGGATAACTTTGCAACTGCAGTAAAAGACAATAAACTTTCTGATGACTTAGTTAATAAAGGGATTACTCTGACAATCTCTCCGCAGCTTGATGTTACTTACACCAGCTTTAACTATGATAATAAACTTTTCCACAACACGAATCTTCGTCGTGCAATGTACTTAGCTTATGACGAAAAGAAAGCGAATGAGCTTTTTTATAACAATACAGCTTTTCCAGCTCAGTCGATTACACCTCCAGGAATTGCAGGAAATGTAACAACTTATAAAAATCAATGGAAAGGGCCAAACTTAGAACTTGCAAAAAAGACACTTGCTCTTGCAGGATATCCGGAAGGAAAAGGATTGCCGGAAATTATTTATGATATTCCAGATTCTACAACCTCTCGTCAGATGGGTGAGTATTTCCAAAAGCAAATGAAGCAAATTGGAATTAAAATAAAAATTTCAGCAAGCCCGTGGCCAGAATTTCAAGCAAAACTAAAAAAGAGATCTGGACAAATGTTTGGGATTGCTTGGGGTGCAGATTATCCTGATGCTGAAAACTTTCTTCAACTTTTTTACGGACCCAATTCAGCTCCGGGTGCTAATAGTACAAACTACAATAATCCTCAATATAACAAAGATTTTGAGGCCGCTGTAAAAATGCAAGATTCTCCAGCACGAACTGCTCTTTATGAAAAATTAAATCAATATCTTGCTGAAGAAGCAGTCAGTTTGTTCGGAGTTCACCGTCAAGCTTATACTCTTCAACATGGTTGGCTGAGAAACTATCGTGCAGGTGATCTTCACCACGACAGCCTTCAGTACTTAAATATTGATTCAGCTAAAAAAGAAGAGTTACTCAAGAAGTTTTAATTTCACTTAGGTTTTAGATATGAATTTGTATTCCTATATCTTTCGCAGGCTCCTTTATGTCGTCCCGGTACTACTGGGAGTCTGCCTTATAATTTTTGTTATCTTTAATGTTGTAGCTCCTGATCCTGCTTTTATTTTGCTCGGAAGGCACGCAACCATTGAGCAAATTGCCACTCTTCATAGAGAACTGGGAATGGATAGACCATTTATTGTTCAATATATAGATATTGTTAAAAGTGCATTCACTTTTGACTTTGGTTATTCTTGGTCATCTAAACAACAAATTTGGGAGATGATTAAAGCTGGTGCTGGCCCCTCGCTAACGATTACTCTTCCTTTATTTATTCTCTCTAATGTGCTTTCAATTTCCATTGCACTCTTGGTGGCTTTTTACCGAGGTAAACTAATCGATAAAGTAGTCTTGTTGGTTTCTATCGCGATGATGAGTATTCCAAGTCTGGCTTACATACTTTTTGGGCAATGGTTTTTTGCTGCTTATTTAGGATGGTTTGAAATTGCGGGTTATGAACCAGGTTTTCCCAATTTTATTCCATATACTCTTTTACCAGTGCTTCTTTATGTTGCTATTTCGTGGGGCCCAGAAACCAGATTTTATCGTTCTGTGATTCTTGATGAAGTTTACCAAGACTATGTCCGGACCGCACGAGCTAAAGGTGTGTCTGAATTGTCGGTAATGTTTAAGCATGTTTTAAAAAATGCCATGATACCAATACTCACACAGATCATTCTTCAAATACCTTTTTTAATTTTAGGACTCCTATTAGCGGAATCGTTTTTTAGTATTCCTGGCTTAGGTGGCATTATTATTAAGGCCATCAATACGAGTGATTTCCCAGTAATCAAAGCGATGACAATTTTAAGTGCGATTGGATTTATTCTTTTTGGAGTCATCACTGATGTTTTATACACGGTTGTTGATCCAAGAATGAGACTTAAGTAGGAAAGAGACATGACGACAGCAACGAGTGAAACTTTGACATTAAATAAATCTGAAACCAAAAAAGCTCCAAAATCTTTATGGAGACATGCCTTTCATACCATCGTGAGCGATAAGCTTGCATGCGTCTCACTTGTTATTGTGGCAGTTTATTTTTTAGTCGCCATCCTTACTTTTCTTGGTGTTTTAGCAGCAGATTGGAATGTTGAAGTTGGTTCAGCATATGCAGCACCTAGCATGGATAATATATTTGGAACTGACTTTTTAGGTCGTAGTGTCTTTTTAAAGACCATCAAGGGAACTGAAACTGCCGTTGCTATTGGATTAGCGACAGCAGCTATAGCACTTATTATCGGAACAACTCTTGGAGCGGTTGCAGGATATTTCGGTGGTATAGTCGATGAAGTGATTGTTTGGTTTTATACAACTTTTTCTGCCATTCCTTTTATTATGTTATTGGTTTCAATTGCATTCATCATGGGCAAAGGAACAAGTACTGTTTTTATTTCACTTGGGATTACGAGCTGGGTTGGTCTTTGTCGCGTGGTTCGTGGTGAAGTCATGAAACATAAAGACAGAGAATACACTCATGCCGCGACTGCGATTGGAGCAGGTCATACCAGAAAAATATTTAAGCATATTTTACCAAATATCTCTCACGTCTTGATTATTAATTTTTCACTTACATTTGAATCGGCGATTAAAGCTGAAGTCATACTTTCTTACTTAGGTCTTGGAGTTCAAGGGCGTCCAAGTTGGGGAACGATGATTGATGATTCAAAATTAGAACTTGCACGTGGTGTGTGGTGGCAATTAGGTGCCGCAACTTTTGCAATGTTTGTTATAGTTCTCGCATTTAATATTTTAGGAGATGCTCTTCGTGATGCTCTCGATCCAAAATTGAAAGGGAAATAAAATGGCTGAAAAAATCCTCGAGGTCAAAGACCTCGTAGTAGAATTTAAAACAGATCGCGGAACCATTAAAGCTGTTAATGGGGTTAACTTTGACGTGTTCAAGGGAAAGACTGTCGGTATCGTAGGAGAGTCTGGATCTGGAAAATCTGTTTCTGCCCTAGCTATCATGGGATTAATTCCAAGTCCTCCAGGTAGAGTGGCCAGTGGACAAATTCTTTTTAACGGAAAGAGTTTAGTCAATATGGAGCCAAGTGAAATGAGAAAAATTCGCGGAAATAAAATCGCGATGATTTTTCAAGAGCCGATGACTTCACTGAATCCTGTGTTCACTATTGGAAATCAAATTGAAGAAGTTATCGAACTTCACCAACCTCAATTATCAAAAAAAGAAAGAACAGCAAAAGCTGTCGATATGCTTCGACTGGTTGGAATTCCTTCACCTGAGTCTCGAGTAAATGAATATCCTCATCAGCTTTCAGGCGGGATGAGACAAAGAGTAATGATTGCCATCGCACTTTCTTGTGAGCCAGATATTCTCATTGCAGATGAACCGACAACTGCTCTGGACGTAACTATTCAAGCTCAAATTTTAGAGCTGATGAAAAAACTGCAAAAAGAACTAGGTATGGGAATTATTCTCATTACTCACGATCTTGGAGTTGTCGCAGAAACTTGTGACAGTGTAGCCGTTATGTATTGCGGTCAAATCGTTGAAGCTGCTGACGTAAAAACACTTTTCAATCACCCTAGACATCCCTATACGAAAGGACTCATGAATTCTATACCGTCATTTGATTCAACAAGTGGCCGCAAGAAAGAAAGACTTCAAACAATTGAAGGTATGGTTCCATCTTTATTTGATCTCCCTAAAGGATGTAATTTTCAAGACCGTTGTTCAAAAGTGACAGAGCAATGTCGTGGTTCTCATGGTGAGCCGACTCTGCGAGACTTGGATTCAGGACACTTGGCAGCTTGTTTTAATCCGCTAAATTAAACTCTAAGGAAAGAGAAATATGAGTGAATACCTATTAGAAGTAAAAAATCTTTGTAAAACCTTCCCGATTAAAGGGGGACTTTTAGGACGAGAAGTTGGTGCAGTAAGAGCAGTCAACGAAGTGAGTTTTAAAATTAAAAAAGGTGAAACTCTGGGCTTAGTTGGAGAGTCTGGCTGTGGGAAAACCACACTTGGACGTTCAATTCTAAGATTGATTGAGCCAACTTCTGGAGAAGTGTTATTTAAAGGGAAAGATATTGTTAATTATAGCCCAAGTGAAATGAGGGCCATCAGAAGAAAAATGCAAATCATTTTTCAAGATCCCTATGCCTCATTAAATCCACGTATGACGATTGGAGATATTCTTTCTGAGCCTATGGATATTCACGAATTGCATACAGGAAAAGAAGAAAGAAAGGCCCGTCTTTTAAAGCTTCTCTCACAAGTTCAACTTCCACCAGATGCACTTAATAAATATCCTCATGAGTTTTCAGGTGGGCAAAGACAACGTATCTGTATCGCCAGAGCACTTGCAGTTGAGCCTGAATTTATCGTTTGTGATGAACCAGTTTCTGCTTTAGATGTTTCGGTTCAAGCGCAAGTTGTGAATCTCTTAATGGACCTACAAAAAGAACTAGGGCTTACTTATCTTTTTATTGCTCATGATTTAAAAGTTGTTGAATACATTTCAAATCGTGTAGCAGTTATGTACTTAGGAAACATGGTCGAAGTTGCCGAGTCCAGTGAATTGTACGGAGATGCAAAACATCCCTATACCAAAGCGCTTTTCTCAGCTATTCCACATCCAACAACAGAAGGAAGACATGATAGAATCATTCTTGAGGGTGATATTCCAAGTCCAATGAATCCACCAAAAGGTTGTCATTTCAATCCAAGATGTTGGAATGCTAAAGATGTTTGTCGTGAAACTTTTCCGACTCAAACACATCACTCAGATACACATATGTATCGATGTTATAATCCAATTTCGAAATAAAATTTCATTAAATTTTTCATACTAAAAGCCTCAATTATTTGAGGCTTTTTTTATTTAATATTCATCAAATAAATAGGGCATTCAACCGAACAGTATACTGAGAGAAACCTTTGATAATTCAAGGATTCATGTGGAATTGAACTCTATGCAACTAAGAAAATATTTGCTGGCGCCAGGAAATATTTTTTGGATAAAAAAATCTGGCAAACAAGTGCTCCTTTGTAAAAAAGGTGATTTGATAAATTTAAATTTTATTCAAAAATTAGAGACGAATAAAGAAAAAATACTTCTCTCTGAAGCTATTAATTTTGAAATTCAAAAAGATTTTCAAACTGACTATTCCAATTTTGAACTAGAGCTTGTTATTAGAGAAAAAATTGCTTGGAGAGAAAGGTTCATTGGAAAATTCAAAGATTATTTTTTAGATAATGAAGTTGGTCAATTAGAATTAGACATGTTGGCCTGGTCACTCTTTTCAAACTTTAGTCCTAAAGAATCTGAAGATTTTTTAAATCAAGATAATGATATTTTCAGAAGACATTTAAGTGTCGCGAGCTCCTATACATTTTGTGCTTTTTTCTTGGGCTATTATAGTACTGGATTTCTTTCTACGCTATTCACGAAGACACTAAAGAGCTTAATGAGTATAGGTGAAAAAGGGACAGTTCGACCGTTAAAGGCAAAACTAGAAAAGATTAATAAGCTGGAAACATTTACTAAAATTGATTTAGAAGAAATTCTTCTAATTGAAAACACTAGTAACTTACTTCATTCAGGTTTTTTTGAGAGATATGACGGGACAGGGATATCTCATGTGAATATTCGCGAAATGCTAGATTTGGAAATTGTTTTGATTGCCATAAATCGTCAAATGGAATTTTTTAAAAATGAAAATCTTAATTTATTTAAAGCAATAGAAAAAAATGAGTTTAGGTGTGATTCCAAACTCACTGGATTGATACGCCGGACCTTACTTGAAAGAGATCAGGGAATTGTCCAAATTGTAGGACTAGGTTAAAAGAAAATGACTTTAACTTTGAAAAATTTAATCCTCATCAGTAAAGAGCAAGAGAACTCTTTAGTTGGGCGATATTTTTCTGAGCAAGGTTTGGAGTTGCGTTTTGTTTATGACCCATTAGAAATTTATTTGTTCGCGGTCGATAATGTGTGCCCAGAGGTTCTCAATATTCCAAGAATTCAAACACTAGATGATATAGAGCCAGCATTAAAGAAGAATGTCAGATGTCGAGTTAATGAAGACATGTTGATGTCTACTTTGGGAAAAAAATTATTAGATACTTATTTTAACAATTCAAAAGATTTTAATATCGTTGAGCGTTTTTCTGCTGAAATGAAAAAAGTTGTATGTTTTAAGCTTCATGAAGCATTGAATATTGGTTATTTTGTCGACTCTGTTGTCATTGAATCCTATAAAGCAAAATTTGAAATTTCTAAGCTAAGAGAATTTCTCAACAAAGCATTTATGTATGCAGTAGATAAAAACGAGAATAATTCCGACGAATTGCCTATAGAGGTTTCTTATTCACATGATAGCGATGCTTTAGCAGTTCAAATTTCATTTAATTTAGATGGATTTGATGAAAAAAATGAATTGAATTTTTTTCTCAATAATTTAGTAGATAATTGCAATCTCTTGGATGTTACTTACTTATCGAATCGCAAAAGACTAGTGATTTCACTTGTTAATTTTAAACGCGGTAATTTACAAAATGCTAAAGGCTATATCTTTACAGAAATAGACTCTAAAAATGCTGGAGAGTTACCTGATGATGTTGAATTGGTTTCGGGATTAAAATTTAATAGTAATGTTACTTATAAAGCTGTACCCAAAGAAATACATACGGACAGATTTGTACTCGCAAATAAAATAGCTACATTTATAATCGACTATCGTGCAACTGACGAATCCTCAAAATTTGCTAGTGAGTTGACGGTTTTAGATATTGAAGACTATTTAAGTCTATATCCTAAGAAAATAGACAATAAGATTGTTGATGCAGAAATGAAGGAGTTTATCCTCAATCTGATAAAAAGTGATCAGCTCTTCACGGGAGTCAATGAATACGTCAGCAAGCTCGGTCAAAGTGCAAATCTGGGTGAAGTTGAAAACGAAGATTTGGTAAAAATTAAAAAAGGAAATTCACTCATAAATGTAGAGGATGACCTGGTTGTCAAAGGCCATGTCAATGATCTTGAAAAAGAAACTGTGACAACGGTAAAAGGCACTAGGGGAGAAAAAGAAACAAGTACAATCGTTAAGGGCGGTTCTGTTGAAGAAGCCGAGCAAGTGACAAAAATACAAGGATCGCCTGCTGAAAATAAAGAAGCGATTACCATAGTAAAAGGTAATGCAGAGACATTAAAAGATAGCAGTGATAAATTTGTTTTTAGCAGTGATGCGAATTCTCATTCTGCAGCTGAACAAAAATGGGAAGTAAAAAAATTATCATCTTCTGATGATGAGGTCGCTGATTCTAGTGATGTGATGAAAGTGATATCGCTGGATAATGATGGAGTCGATAAAGACGCAAAAACTGCTCCCGTAGTTAAAGAATTAACTCAACAAGCATTTCATCAGATAAAAGATAGACTTGAATTACAAGTCACAAAAATGAAGACTATTGTTGATTCCATGAAAGGTGAAATCACGAAGCTGAGATCTGATGTTGCTGAAAAAGAATTAGCTTTAGCTGTTATCAAACAACAAGAGCAAATTAAAGAAAAAACTGAAGCCTTGGAAGGTGAATCAAAAACTCCTACTTTAGATAAATCAACTCCTGAATTAAAAGAAAATGTAATGCTTAAAAATTCTCTAGTTAAAGCCATTGATGCGATTAAGCTTAAGGATAAACAGCTTTTAAAAACAAAAACTGATTTTGAAATGGCAGTTCTTGCTAAAGAATTAAAGGTTAAAAATTTAGAAGAAAAAATAGAAAGCATGAAATTAGAAATGGCGCATTTGCGTGAGGCAAGCGGAGTAGAAAAATTAAAACAACTTGAAGAAGAAAATAGAAAGTTGGAATCTAGAGTGGAGTTGGCAAAAGGAAAAGTCAGCACTTTGAGTGATAACTTAAGTGCCCATGACAACGCATTACTAGAAAAGAAAGAAAAAGAAGTCGAAGCGCTTAAAAATGGTCTACAAACTGCTCAGGTCTTTATTGAACGCTTAAAAGCTGAAAAAATTGATTTAGAAGTGCGTATGAGTGTGGATCGTGAAGCATTATCAAAGCTGAGAGAGGATAAAGACAACCCAGGTGGAAATCCAAAACTTAAGCAAGAAATGGCCGATAAAGATGACCTCATTCACTCTTTGACGCTTGAAAAACGTACAGCGGAAGATAAGCATAAGCTCGTTTCTATGGAGCTTAAAAAGACAGAGCAGCGCTTAAAATTCGCTATTGCTCAACTTGAATCAAGTAGTAAAAAACGTGATGGAACTGGTATCGCCGCACAAAAGAGTGCTGATGCTTATGCAAAACAACTCGACCAGGCAAATTCTCGTCTAAGTGAAGCCAGTCTCGAAGTGACCGAAAAGAAAAAAGAGTTACTTAAGTTAAAACATGAGAATTCACTTCTCTCCGTGAAATTGTCTGACCTTGAGAGAAAATTAGCTTCTATGGATAAAAAAGCCGCATAATTTTTAAATCTAATCGATTTTTCCTTGTCAGTTTTAATGATTTTAAGTAAAAATAGTCTCTCAAATCGACGCCCTGCTGGTGAAATTGGCAGACACGCCAGACTTAGGATCTGGTGCGCAAGCGTGGGGGTTCAAGTCCCTCGCAGGGCACCATTTTGATTCAACTTTCTAATATCATTAACTAATCCACTACATTTAATTTTCGCTGGTCTATAAATGGGATACTCATTTTAGATTCACTCGTCATATCCATGAACTGTATCGAATTCTGTAAATGATCAGGAGTGAAGTGAGCGTACCGCATCGTCATTTTTATATCCGTGTGACCTAAGAGCTTTTGCAGATCAAAAACATTTCCACCATTCATCATATAGTTCGAAGCAAAGCTGTGTCTTAGGTCGTGGAAGCGAATTTTGTTCGTTATTCCTGCCTTGTCCTGTGCTTTATGGAATCGTCTATAGATGTGGGCGTATTTTACTTCTGATCCATCGGCCTCAAGAAAGACGAAAGGATTTCCATTAGAAGATTGTCGAAGTGAAACAAGAAGCATTCGCACTTCTTGAGTCATTGGAACGAATCTTTTAATTTTGGTCTTAGTCGTTTCTTTCAAGCCGTACTTGTCTCTAGTACGAGTCACTGAGATTTGATTGTTCACAAAATCTATTCGATCCCATTTTAAACCACACATTTCAGCAAGCCTTAGTCCAGTATGGATGGCCACGAAGAAAAAGGGGAGAAGCTGATCTGTCTTATTAGCTCGCAGGAATTGATTGATCTCTACCTTTATCCAAAAATTATCCTGAACAAGATCGGGCTTTGGCTTTTTAATATTCTCCAAAGGATCAACTACAATAATTTTATCCCTACGCGCTTTGTGGATAATTGATCTAAATACGATCCAAATATTCTTTATACCTTTGGCCGTATGAGTTTTTCTTAGATCCTTCATCAGATCCATTCCCATCTCTTCAGTGATGTCACTTAGGTTTAATTTGGCAAATCTCGGATAAAGATGAGTTCTTAGAATACTTCCATAAGATAAGAATGTTTTATGAACACAATTTACTTCGACATGATTATGAAGCCATTTATCTGCAAATTGCTCAAAGTTTACTTCCACTGTCTTATGATAATGTTCACCGAGTGCTAATTTAGAGAGTCTTTCTGTTTCAACTCTATTTTTCCAAATTTTAGCATCAGTTATTTTCTTGAATGACGGACTATTGATTTTTTTACCACCGATATAATAACTTTCTCGGTAACGTAATTCGCCGTTTTTTAATTTTACTTTCTCCATAAGATCTCCTGTTTAGAGGCCTTAGGATTCAATTGCTGTCTACTGTATTTAATTGTTAAAGAACACGGTCTAGCACTGTGTTTAGCTATCGTGAGCTGTTCTGAATGGCAAGTGTGAGCTGGATTATTCATTAGAGTCTCGATTCTCCAATGAAAAAATTATAGGAACCATTTTTTAGATGAGCGAAATGATGCTCAAAAGTGTTGTGGTCTATTGCTGCTGGTTGCTGTCTATTGTGGTCTATTGATGTCGAGAGTGGTTTAATGCTATTTTTCATTGATCTTCCTCATAATGAAGGGAGGACATACATAACGATGCCCTCCTCAAAAGTTTACAAACTAGAATTTTTTCTGGGTTTGTCTTCTTAGGTCATCAATCCATTTTTCTAAATCGTGTTTGTGAAAACGAACAAGGCGGCCAACTTTAAAATAAGGAATTTCCTTTCTTAAAATGGCCGTTCTTAATCGAGATACTTTTACGTTGAGAAATTTGGCGGCTTGGTCAATGTCGAAATGATCTGAATTCATAATTTACTCCTGTCACAACATAATTGCTGTGAATTGGAGTCTAGGAGGATGAAAAAGGTTTGAGAGCTGGTAACAAATGTCAGTAAGTTTTTATTACTTACCACTCTTCTTTTTAGCAGGATTTAGATATTTTACTTTCTGTCTTAATTTCTCAGTAGTGTCTACATCACGAATATCTAGAATATCGGGGAAATTATTAGCAATATATGTAAAAAAAGGTTTTATTATTTTTTCGTATTTCTTATCGGGATATAATTCTTCAGATAATTTATTAACCCCCATTAAGAATGCATCGAAAAGCATATTATTTGGACGCCCTTTTTTAGTTTTATAACTATTAAGTATTTTCGTATCACCAATTTTGATATTATCAGCTTTATTTACGGTAGGAGAAAATGCAGTAAATTCATCCTCTAATTCTTTTATTAAATTATCATCTTTAAGAAAGCAAGTGGTTTCTAAAAAATATTTCTCCTTTCCTCTAGAAAGAGTAAAAGTTTAGCCGCTATGCCCGCCGAACCTCGCACGAGCAGTGACTGCTTCATTAGATTTTCTACCTGGAAGTTTTTATCTGTGAACTAATCCATTACCTTAAACAGAATTTCGCCTTAGCTTATTCATTCATCTTAATGAACTCATAATGTGCCATGATAATGTTGGATTTAAAAAGAAGGCGTGCCAGTCAAATAATGGTCATCGCTTATCATTAGCGTGACATGAAAATATTGGGCCTCATCCTTCATCCCTAATTCACCCGAAACAATCCTTATGTTTAATTTAACAATCGCTTTCCTGTCATCAAGAATAAGAAAGGGATTTGTTTCCTAATTCACTTCCATGTGAAATCAAATGAACGAGATTCTATTAGCGTTTCTGTCCAACAAGTAATCGTAGTCGTTTTCTTTCCTTTAAGTACTCCTCGTAATCGTCATTGTATGTGTCATTATTTTTTAATAAGTGAAGTGATAATGAAGAAATTTTTCTAGCCAATGCTACCTTGGCATCTTTGGCAGAAATTCCTTTGGCCCTAAGTGCATCGTGATAATCACGCAAAGTTGTTTCAGTTCTCATTGCTGATTCTGCTGCGCCAATAAAAACATCTCTTAACTCACGACGTCCGTGGACTCTTTTATTGCCATATATTTTGCCGGCTGAAATTTGTATATGACGAACTAGCATACAATATCCCCAGAATTGATGTTTATTTCGAAATCTTTCTGGCTGACATACGATAGCCGCTATTACATTGGCACGTACAATACTGATCCCTGGAATAGTCATTAAATTTCTAATTGGACGATACTTTTTTTTTTTGATTGTTTTTAAACCAATCTAAATATTTTATTTTTTCATTTTCAAGAAACTCGACCTGACTAAAAGATTAGTGGCCACAAATCTTGCAGATTCATTTTTAATTCAATACATCGATCTTTGTTTTTATAAAAATTGTTTTCATCCGTCTTAAGCCCCTCAGCTCTAAAGACGGATTTTAATCTATTTTTAAAACGTACTATTTCTTGGACAATGTCGATATAGCCACTTACTGATGTCCTCAGTTGTGCCCAATGGGAATTATCGTGAAAAACTTCCTTTAAGTGTCCACATCGAAGTTCATTAGCTAGATGAATTGCATCTCTAAAATCTGTTTTTGCTCCAGATTTTTTAGCAACATAAGTAGGATTACAAACTAATAATCGATCCACCTTTTGCTTGAGTGAAATATACAACCACTGTGAAATAGTTGACTCTTCGAATGTGAGAATACGCTCGCCATTTATTGATTCGATGACGTTCCAAAGGTTTTTTTCCGAGGTATCTACTGTTTTTCTGAGGATGCAATCACCAATTTCATTCAAAACGGCAAAAGTTGAAGTTGATGAATGGGCGTCAAGGCCGATAAAATACTTCATAAGCAGCACTCCTTGTGATCAAAATGTTTATAGAGATACAAACATTTTAATATCCACACGCTTAATTGCTGGCACGCTAGGTTTTGCCTAGATGAGGCCCAAGTGGATTACGCCCTAAGGCGGTGCTGCTTTCTTACCTTGTCAAATTAAAATACTGTTTTGGAAATAAGTAATTATGTATTGCTGTGCAGATCTCATCATTCCAAAATGCAGCTTCTGATTTTTCTAGTGAGTTTTTATCAAAAACACTAAGGAATGTTCCTTGACTTAAATTTAAGACATGCTCCAACGCAATTCCTAATCTTGCAAACTCTGTCATTCTTGGCAAATTAGTTTCTTGGATTGTAGGGAGTATTTTTAGGATTGGAGAAATTAGGCTTACGATTCCACTAAAAAGGTATGAATAATCTTCGTCAAAGTCTTTATCTAATCTTGATTCTGACTTTCTTTTTTCTTTTGTTATCTTAGATAAGTTTATTATGATTGCTCTATCTAAAAAATCAGCTCTCGTTGTTAATTCATCAATGCCATTAAATAACACTGGTCGTGAAATATCATAAATTATTTCTTTATCATTAGAGTATAGTGCTCTTTTGGTAAATCCAACACCAGAAGAAATGCGGCAAAATAAATCTGACATTTCTGCATTAAGTCCAGAAAGATTATCAAAAGCCAATAGAAGTGATGAGTGTGCTGTTACAATTACATCATCAATTTTTTTAGGAGGAGCTACTAGTAAAGGATGAGTAGGATCTACTAATTTTTTTATGATTTTTGAAATAGTAGTTTTTCCTGTTCCTTGAAGTCCTTGTAGAATTAGTATTGGGTTAGCTCCACTTTTTGGAATAATTGCTTTGATGATAAATGCTAAAACTAAAATATAATCATTTGAGTTTTCAAGATTAAACTTAGATTTAAATTTGCTAAGAAATACTTCAATCTCTACATTGGTTGGAATTGGTAAAGAAAGCATTTTTTGTGATCTGTAGAATGGAGGTTGAACGCTTCTTGTTAGTCGGAATTTTTCTGCATCTATAATGCAATACCCATTGTCTACTAGATCGATAATTATATTATCACTTTCATCTCTACCGAATCTTAATGATACATCCTTTGTCACAGGCGACATGTAGGCTTCAGATTCCAAGTGTGCAAAGATTTCTTCAATTATTTGTTTATTGCAATTGCCTAATTTGTTTTCTTTGAAAATAGAAATGACTACACTGTTAACGCATTCAGATTCTATAATAACAGTCGTCTTTATTCCCTTGTTGAAATAGCTAAAAAACTTTCTTCCGTTCGTATCTTTAAAGTATTCGGGATAATATATTTTTTTAAATGTTGTAAAAAATAATTCTATAGATTCTGATTTTTTCATAAATTCTCCAATGATTTAATGTCGTTCGTTGTTTTTCTTTAAAGTGTAATTTAGGTGAGGCGGAGAAGGGCCATTCGATTGATTGTTAATCCATTCCTCAATTTCTGAAACCCTGAAACGGATAAGATGCCCAATTTTTATAAAAGGTATTTTTCCTTGGAATATCTGACTACGAACCCATGACTCTTTTACAGATAGGTAGGTTGATATTTCTTTTATAGATAATAGTTTAGATTGTATAGTGGAATCTATTCATCCCGCTGGGGTAATTTTTTAAATGTAAGGCCATGTTAGTTGGCCTTATGTCTTCCATATGAAAGTATTGGTGAATGCCATTCGCCGATATCAAAAACTTTACCATCGAACTATTTTCCAAGCTTCCGGTCAAAATGCTAGTTGGTGCAATTAAAACTCTTCTCAATAAAGTTGATGCTCAAGAAAATAAAATAACTGAACTGTCTTCAGAAAATCAAAAGCTCAAGGATGAAATCAATCGCCTCAAAGGCGAAAAAGGCAAGCCAGATATTGCTAAAAACAAAGATGACAAGAAAGATAGTGATGATAAAAAGAAAGGCGGCAAGAACGGCGGGCGTGGAAAAATAAAAATGCTAAAGAAATAGAAATCCACAATACGGAAGAAAAAGATGTCGAAAAAAGATCTTCCAAAAGATGCACAATACAAAGGTACTAGAGATGTCGTAATTCAAGACATAAATTTTAATCTAAATAATACCAAATTTATTATCCATAAATACTATTCACCATTTTTAGGAAAAGTTTTTGAAGGACAACTGCCTCCCGAATATAAAGGTAGTATCTTCGGACCTGGTATTTGGTCATTTGTCATCCAGTTTCACTACGAGGCAAGAATGACACAAAATCTTCTTTTAAAATTTTAACCGGACTTAAAGTCAAAATATCTGTCGGCGAAATTTCAAATATGATTCTTTGTCATGAGAGATTTGAAGAAGAACGACAAAATGTAAGGGAAGCTGGAATCAGTCGAAGCGATTTTTCTCAAATTGATGATACCGGTGCAAGACTTAATGGAAAGAATGGTTACAGCATTGCAGTTTGTAATCAATTTTTACTGATTATTATACAAGTCTTTCAAAAAATAGAGAGGCTGTATTGAGAGCACTTGCCGGAACAGAATTAAAATTTGCAATTAATGAAATTGCACTCAAATATGTTGATGATAAAGTTAACAATAAGGCAATCGTTGGCGAACTTAGAAAATTACAATCAAATAGATTGTATGGGCGAGATGAGTTTACCAATGAAATCCTAAATGCTCCCTGGGCGAGAGGAAAGATTACTTCGTGGATAAAACACATAAAAGAAGGTTGTGCCATTGGTGCATTTAGGGATAATTTTCTTGGAGTGAGGTCAAAAATTTTGATTTGTGATGATGCTCCCCAGTTTAAAGGCATCCTGGAATTCTTAGGTCTTTGTTTGATTCATGAAGAACGCCATTATAAAAGTTAACTCCAAGTCATCCCGATTTTATAAAAGCTGTTGCCGATTTTAGAGAAACATTTTGGAAATATTACGAAAAGCTAAAGCTTTATAAAATTAATCCCAATGACAAGAAAAAGAAAGAATTGAGTGATGAATTTGATTTAATTTTTTTAGGTAAGACTTGTTACTTCGCTTTAAATCAATTGATGGAAAAAACTAGAGCAAAAAAGATGAGCTGCTTTTGGTTTTGGAATTTCCAACTATTCCTTTGCATAATAATACTTCTGAATTGGCAATGAGAGAAAAGTTATTCAAAGAAAAATCAGAGGATATTTTAGAAGCTTAGAAGGGCCATGGCATCAGATATTTTCTTAGGTCTGATGAGTACTTGCCGAAAAATAGGAATTAGCTTTGGTGAATATTTAAAAGACCGATTTTACAATCGCCACGAACTACCGCCGCTCGGTGATCTCATTTGGATGGCTTAGCACTATTAAACCTGACCGATTTTCCCCATTAAAATGAATAGATTCAAAATTTATATTTAAACTCTTGTTAATTATGGTAGCTCTTGTGCTATCGGGATGTATTTCTAAAAGTAAAATCGATATTAAATTACTAAAAAATGGTTTCCTCGCCGACGACTTAGTTAAACCCATTTTATCAACGACATTTAGTTTAGGTGCCATTCCAGATGATTTATCCGAATCACCTCCAATAAATTTTTTACCTGCAACAGATGCTCAAAGTGGAATTGATTATTACGAAGTTCGAATTATAGACGATCAAACTCAAGCTGTGGTTAAAAGCTGGACGCCCATAACAAGTGGTCAAAAAATAGAAAATATCTCGCCATTACTTTTAGAAGGCGAGACTTATTTTGTAGAATTCAGAGCGAGAGATCGCGCAGGAAATTATAGTGATGTTTTTGAAAGTTCAACTTGGGTCACAGCAAGATCTGCTAGTATAAGTTTTCAATCAGAGGCTAATCAATACATTTCAGAAAGTTCTCAATCGGCAAACTTGCAAATTGTTCTATCTCAATCAAGATCTGTCGATACGACGATAGCTTTTACTTATACTGGGACAGCAACTCTTGTGAGTGATTTTACTTTTACTACACCAACAGAGGTCGTGATTCCAGCTGGAAGTACAACCGTGAATCTGACGGTCGAAGTGAATGACGATAATGCATCTGAACCTATTGAATACATCGATGTGAGTTTAAGTGCGCCCACTTCACCGATGGTCACCATAGGAAATTATGCGAGAAAAAGATTCTATATTGAAGACAATGAATTACAAAGCACGGCCATGATTGCTTCTGGTGCTAATCACAATTGTTACAAAGATAATATTGGGCGAGTGAAGTGTTGGGGAAGAAATAATTGGGGACAATTGGGTTATGGCGATACGAATGACAGAGGAGATAATGGTAATGAAATGGGCACCAACCTTCCTTTTGTCAATTTAGGAACAGGTCTTTCTGCACAAAAAATTTCCGCTGGAAATGGAGGTGATAATACTTGTGCCTTAATGAATAACGGAAGAGTTAAGTGTTGGGGCTATGGAAGTAATTGGAACGAACCAGGTTATATGGGCTATGGGCATTCTAACAACATTGGTGATCAAGTTGCAGACATGGGAGATAACTTACCTTACATCTCACTAGGAACAGGAGTTCTCGCCAAAGATATAGTGACCTCGTCATTTAATTCCTGTGTCATCACAACTGATATACTGCTCATGATTTAATTTTCTAGTAAAAATTATTTGGCCTATTGTTATGGCCGTACTATTATACTTTTCATGTATAAATTTCTTAACAAAGACCAAAGACAGGAACTACTTGACGAGCTACAAATTGAGCGTTCAAAAAGATACGCTGATAGGATTCGGGTTATTTTACTCTTAGATGATAATCAGACGTACAAAGATATTTCTAAATTTTTATTTCTCGATGAAGGATCCATTGCCAATTACAGAAAACGCTATATGGAAGGTGGAATCGAAGGCCTAATTCTGGATGAATACAGCACCAAAAGAACAAAGTTAAATTTTGTTGAAGAATTTCAACTTGCCAATGAACTTGACGATAGAATCTTTGCTTCAACTAAAGAAGTTGTTAATCATATTTTTAAAAAATATAAAGTAAAATTCTCTATTAGTGGCTGCAACAACCTTCTTCACCGGCTTGATTTTCGTTCAAAAAAGCAAAAGGCGTACCTGGTAAAGCAAAGAAAAAGACCAAGAAGAATTTATAGAAAAATACAATTCTCTCAAAGGAAAAGGAAAGATTTACTTTGGCGATGCAACTCATCCACTTCATAATACAATCCTTTCTGCTGGGTGGATTAGAAAAGGCGAAGAAAAGAAGTTTTCACCAATTCAGGTCGAAATCGCGTCAATGTCTTCGGGGCAATTTCTATTGACGACTTAGATATCGTAACTCATAGCTACGATACAATAAATCAAATCTCAGTATGTAATTTTCTAAAAGCATTAAGAGAGAAATCCTAATGGTGAGAAAATATATTTTATTTTAGATCGTGGACCAAGCAATAAGGCATTATCCGTAAGAGAGCTGGCGAAAAATTAAATATTGAGATAGTGTTTTTGCCCGCCTATAGTCCAAACTTGAATCCTATAGAACGTTTATGGAAATTTTTTAAGAAAAAAGTTTTATACAATCAGTATTATGAAAAATTTAAAGATTTTAAATTAATTTGCGCCTCATTTTTTCGAGGAATACGAAAGTATGAATTAGAGCTTGCAACTTTAATTACTGATAATTTTTCAGCAGTAGGCACTTGAAAACTTAACTGGCTTCAGTATAATTTAGCAAAGTGTTGGGGAGTTGGATATTACGGTGCAAATGGAAATGCCTCTGATAGTAGAGTCGGTGCAGATATTATTAGTATGGGAGATAATTTACCTTATTTAAATTTAGGTACAGGAAGAAAAGTTTTAAAAATAGCGATGGGTGCCTTTCATCGATGTGCCATCTTAGACAATCTCAAAGTTAAGTGTTGGGGATGGAATTCGGCCGGGGAATTGGGCTATGAAGATTCTAGAACAAGAGGAGACAACCCCGACGAAATGGGTGATTTTCTACCTTATGTAAACTTAGGAACCAATGCACAGATTGTAGATATAGCGGCCTCTACAGGAAATTATTTTGAATCCGGTGGAGTTCATTATTCATGTGCACTTTTTTCCACTGGCCAAGTCAAATGTTGGGGAGCAAATACCCAAGGTCAACTTGGACTTGGAGATACAACTTCAAGAGGTTCAACAGTCGGATCCATGGGAGATAATTTACCATTTGTTAATCTCGGTACGGGAAGAACAGCGAAGCAAATATTTGCTTCGAATTTAAGTACCTGTGCAATTTTAGATAATGATCTATTAAAATGTTGGGGCAATGGACAATTAGGAATAGGATCGACAAGCAATTATGGGAACACATCAATTTTAACGGGTGATAACATTCCAACTGCGATTCTTGGAGAGAGAAAAGTCATTTCAGTGAGTGGATCATTTTTAGAATGGTCTGCGGGGCATCGTTGCGCTTTATTTTCTAATGGCGGTGTGAAGTGCTGGGGGAAAAACTTCTATGGAGAATTAGGAGTTGGCAACACACTTACTCTGGGAGATGAGGCAAATGAAATGCAGAATCTCTTAGATATCCCTTTATAACGTGCCAGCAGACTTAGGGTAGCGCTGGCGCGCTACCCTAAGTCTGCTGGCACCTATTTCTTATTAAGAGCTTCGTTCATACAGGCTTCAACCTTGAGCATACCATCCGGCATCTTGGCACATTTAAGTGGACGTTGAGCTTCTTTTTGTTTCCACTCGGCCATGACATAAACTGTTCCCGTTTCAATATCAAAGCTAGGATAAATTTGAAATCCACTGCGGTTGTCTTCATTTTTATTAAGGGCATTCATCGTAAGCTTTGCGACTAAGTGACCTGCGATGGCACCAGCGATAACATCACTTGGCCAATGATTTTTTCCATGCACCCGTGCATAAGCGGTTACAGCGGCTAATCCATAAGCCACCCATGGAACAACTGGGTATTCTTCTTTAAAAGATTCACTCAATACAGTTGCAAGAGCGAACGCTGTAGATGTGTGTCCTGAAAAAAATGACTTGCTTCCTTTGTCAAAAAAGACGTATGGGCCTTCACCTGCAGGCGGACGTTTTCGTCCCGCAGTTTCTTTAACAGCAGCAACAACAATAGATTGAGCAACAGTCGCTGCAAGAGTAAAGATTCCAACTCTTTTTAAATTATTATTATCGTAATAAATTCCTAACATATATGAACCGGCAGCTACGAAACCAAAAGCAGGGCTACCATAAAAATTTCCAACACTGGTTAAGGTCTCAGTCACTTGAGATTTATTTCTTTGTACGACATCCATGATTTCTTGGTCATTTTTAAAAGCAACGATTCCTAAACTAGTAGAAGCTGCCAAAATTAATAACTCTTTATCTGTCAGTGAAAGTGGAATGAAATATCCCTTTTTTTCAGATGTGTCTTGAGCTAAATAATTATTTAATTGATAAGAGTCGATGACCTTGCCTTCAAATTGCGCGAGCTCTAATTCTTCAGCAATCGTGCAACCCATGACATTTTTACGGCATGATTTGAGATTTTTAAGCATTCCCGAATAGTCTAAATTCAATTCAGTTGAATACGAATTCATAGCTACGAGTAACGTAATTAAAAACGTAAGTGTCTTTTTCAAGAGTGCCTCGATTCAAAAGTTTAGAGTGTCTAGATAAAGTCTAAACTCCAATCGAGGCGATTTGTGAAGGCGTGTAAAACTTACTTAGTAGCCAGCGGTTCCCGGCCTCTCGACCAGTCAACCCGATTTCAGTCTCCTGTAATTTTAGGGTAAAAAGTTCACACTTTTCTTAAAGAAAACTAGTTTTATATTGAATGTCTTTGAAGAGTTTAAAAATATAAGTCAGAACGGGCGCAAAACCTACCCAGAAGACGGTGGCATTTCATTATAGCACATTCGATAATAAAATTGATCCCAACTAGAAAACTCTAGAAACTCAAAACCGCTTTCAAGCTTTTTCCACAAGCGGGATTTTTGTTCATATTTTTCAATTAATTTCTTAAATGTGTAACAACTAATTTCTTGAATCTGGTCAACTAAAAATGCCAGGAACATACTCATTATAAAATTATGTGTTAAGTTTTTTTCTCCGTGCCCATAATTATGTTCTAAATTATAACCTCTATTCTTCAAAGTATTAAACGTTTCATTTTCTATCTTCCAACGAGTACCCCCATGTCTCAGGGGACATTGCAGTCCGGAAGCATGAGATAAAAACTTTTCCTTGTATGGTAAAAAATACATGATATTGGTACGAAATTCGCAAAAACATTTGGGGTATAAGGAGTTTTTCTATGAAGAATCTTTTAGACCCGAAATTATTGGCCAGATTTCAAGAACGGCCAACACCTACCAACGAAATTGTCGATTTTTTAGACACTCATCCAGATATTAGTACAGTTAACCTCTGTCGTATAATTGAAATATCGCCTTCGCAAATTTATAATTATAGGGCAAATTTAAAGCGCAAACCCAATAACGTTGAAGAAAATGATGACTCAGTTGAATCAAAGTCATCTTCTAAATCCTTTAATCGTTATACTGCAGAAGAAAAATTTTCTTTACTTGAAAATTATTTAAAGGCCGACGATCAAGGCAAGCCAAATTACTTAGAAAATATGGACTATATGATTCAGATATTAAACGCTGGCGAGATCAAGTAAAGAATGCCTCACTTGAAGTTTTGGGGAAGAGAAAGCAAAGATCAGATAAAAAGTCTGAGGATCAAATCGAAATTGAAAGACTTCAACAAGAACTTCAGGAGCAAGAGAAAACAACTGCTAAGTTATCGACCCTTCTCGTGTTGCAAAAAAACTTTCGATATGCTAAAAAGAAAGACTAAATCTTAATATTGAAGAAAAAAAGAGTTATTAAAAACTGCTCAAGAGTTATTGATGCTGGAATCACGATAGAAAAATTTTGTGATTCCGTGGGAGTGCCTACTCGGTCATATTTTCTTTGAAAAAGACCAGCAATAAAATTGAGATAAAGAAAAAGGGAAGAAAAACCTCCCTGAGAATAAATTATCTTTTAAAGAAAAGGAAGAGATCGTTAATGTTCTGCTTAAGAAAGAGTAGCCGATTATTCTCCGCGTGAGATCTATTATAAATTGATTGATGAAGAAAAAGAATTATTGCCTCGCCGGCAACCTTTATAGAATAGCGAAAGATGCGGACCTTTTAACAAAAAGAAGTAAGACAGGTATTAAGCGTCCATTGAATCGTGAGAAGCCTCAGCTTGTAGCAACAGGGCATAATCAAGTTTGGTCTTGGGATGTATCTCAAATAAAATCTGAATGTAGATCAGTACGATTTTACTTATATGTGATCGTCGATATTTGGAGCCGTCTTGTAGTGGGGTGGGTACTTGAGGATCACGAAAAATCAGAGCATGCAATTATCATGTGGAAGAAGGCGTTGGAAGATCAATTTATAACAGGCAAGGGACTGACCAATCACAAAGACAACGGAGCAATACGACTTCGCATGAGATGATCAAATTTGTCCGAGATGCCCAGATGGTCGATTCTTATTCTAGGGCGTGGGTATCGGATGACAACCCTTTTTCAGAAAGTTTATTTGGAACAATAAAAACCTTTAGAACATTCCCAGGAAGCTTCGTTGATTTACAAAGCGGCCGAAATTATTTTGTAGGATATTTCCATGAATATAATTACTCTTATAAACATTCAGGTATCCAATTCATAACACCGGCAGAAAGGCATTATGGCGAGAGAAGAAAATTTTAGATTCAAGAAATCAAACGATTAAAAAATTTTATGAAACTCATTCTCATCGATATACCAAACGGCCAAAGAGTTTTCTCCTATAGTAGAGGTGAAAATTAACTAAATGCACTTACGACAAAGTCAGAAATGTACGGCCTGTTGTGGAGAATATAAATAATTAAGAACTAAAAGCATTTTTTGAAAATTTGTGTGGATCTAGCTTTTCATACAACTCATTAAAGTGGATGCCTCCCGATCCATTCCAAGCATCAAGGGCAATCCTTACTAGAGTTGTTCTGATGATGAAAAGCCTTGCGCCCGCCTTTAATGACTTCTGGTGGCGCCATGAGTTTAGGATAATCAGGATTAAACATAAGATGCAAAAAGGTTTTCGTTACGATAAAATAATAAAGAGATCGCTCGAAATAAAACTTTTCGCTATCAGCTGCCTTGACCAAGTCATATACATCTCCAAAATAAAAATATTATAAGACTGAAGTTTTAATAAACTGTCTCGTGTTGATTTGAATTTAGCATGAAATATTTTTGACTTGATAATTAAATGAATTAGAAAGTGAATCTTGTAGCAGAAAAGTTTTTCAACCTTCCTTCAAACTGCACTAATTTCTGAGACACACACGGCCTCCTTTTGCAAGTTGTGCAATGTTATTTTTAGTAACTAGTATGTCGGTAATAAAATGTAAAAATTACAAGTTCGATTCTTTCAGGTCTGCCTTTTTTTCCAATCCATTCGGTAACTTCTTTTAACTTGAACAAAATTTATAAATGGACTGTCTTTGTCTTGGATGAAGCCTTACGTTGTTTTGCAAAATCTATACCCTATTTTAGTTGTTTTGATAACTTTTCACCAAATTCAAAACTTGTTTCCAAAATTGAGTTTCAGTGGTTCCTTCTGACAAGCATAAATAGAAGACTTTTCGTTTCCTTTTACCGCAATTATAAATTCATATTTATACTCGGAGCAATTTGATAATCGCCTATTGGCATACAGAGCATCAAGTAAAAAAAATAATTTTCAACTTAGGATGCTCTTTAAAAATCCTCTAAAATCTTCTAAATGCTGTTTGTTCCGAATCGTTTTTACTCGGCCATCAACCCTCATGATAGGTTCAGGACACATTGAATGACTTGTCTAAAATTTGATGAACAATTGAACCTGCTAAGATGTTGTGCCAAACTCAAGGCGTCGTTTATTTTCATCAAAAATGTTCTTCGATCATGCAACAATCACAAACGACTTTTTCTGAGCGATAATAGCCAGAGCCATCTGTTGCTAATAAATAATGTGATTGACCATTTATTTTCATAAACTCAAACTGTTCAAGAGTTTTTGACCTTGAATGTATGAAAATAATCGTTGAAAAACA
>JABFRR010000017.1 GCA_013141065.1 Bacteriovoracaceae bacterium
CCGTTAATGTTCTGCTTAAGAAAGAGTGGGCGATTATTCTCCGCGTGAGATCTGTATAAATTGATTGATGAAGAAAAAGAATTATTGCCTCGCCGGCAACCTTTTATAGAATAGCGAAAGATGCGGACCTTTTAACAAAAAGAAGTAAGACAGGTATTAAGCGTCCATTGAATCGTGTGAGAAGCCTCAGCTTGTAGCAACAGGGCATAATCAAGTTTGGTCTTGGGATGTATCTCAAATAAAATCTGAATGTAGATCAGTACGATTTTACTTATATGTGATCGTCGATATTTGGAGCCGTCTTGTAGTGGGGTGGGTACTTGAGGGATCACGAAAATCAGAGCATGCAATTATCATGTGGAAGAAGGCGTTGGAAGATCAATTTATAACAGGCAAGGGACTGACCAATCACAAAGACAACGGAGCAATAATGACTTCATGAGATGATCAAATTTGTCCGAGATGCCCAGATGGTCGATTCTTATTCTAGGGCGGGGTATCGGATGACAACCCTTTTTCAGAAAGTTTATTTGGAACAATAAAAACCTTTAGAACATTGCCAGGAAGCTTCGTTGATTTACAAAGTGGCCGAAATTATTTTGTAGGATATTTCCATGAATATAATTACTCTTATAAACATTCAGGTATCCAATTCATAACACCGGCAGAAAGGCATTATGGCGAGGGAGAAGAAAATTTTAGATTCAAGAAATCAAACGATTAAAAAATTTTATGAAACTCATTCTCATCGATATACCAAAACGGCCAAAGAGTTTTCTCCTATAGTAGAGGTGAAAATTAACTAAATGCACTTACGACAAAGTCAGAAATGTACGGCCTGTTGTGGAGAATATAAATAATTAAGAACTAAAAGCATTTTTTTTGAAAATGTGTGGGATCTAGCTTTTCATACAACTCATTAAAGTGGATGCCTCCCGATCCATTCCAAGCATCAAGGGCAATCCTTACTAGGAGTTGTTCTGATGATGAAAGCCTTGCGCCTGCCTTTAATGACTTCTGGTGGCGCCATGAGTTTAGGATAATCAGGATTAAACATAAGATGCAAAAGGTTTTCGTTACGATAAAATAATAAAGAGATCGCTCGAAATAAAACTTTTTCGCTATCAGCTGCCTTTGACCAAGTCATATACATCTCCAAAATAAAAAATATTATAAGACTGAAGTTTTAATAAACTCGTCTCGTGTTGATTTGAATTTAGCATGAAATATTTTTTGACTTGATAATTAAATTGAATTAGAAAGTGAATCTTGTAGCAGAAAAGTTTTTCAACCTTCCTTCAAACTGCACTAATTTCTGAGACACATCGTACGGCCTCCTTTTGCAAGTTGTGCAATGTTATTTTTAGTAACTAGTATGTCGGTAATAAATGTAAAATTACGTTCGATTCTTTCAGGTCTGCCTTTTTTTCCAATCCATTCGGTAACTTCTTTAACTTGAACAAAATTTATAAATGGACTGTCTTTGTCTTGATGAAGCCTTACGTTGTTTGCAAATCTATAATTCATTTTAGTTGTTTTGATAACTTTTTCACCAAATTCAAAACTTGTTTCCAAAAATTGAGTTTCCCCAGTGGTTTCTCCTTCTTTGACAAGCATAAATAGAAGACTTTTCGTTTCCTTTACCGCAATTATAAATTCATATTTATACTCTCGGAGCAATTTGATAATTGGCTATTGGCATACAGAGCATCAAGTAAAAAATAATTTTCAACTTAGGATGCTCTCTTTTAAAATCCTCTAAAAATCTTCTAAATGCTGTTTGTTCCGAATCGTTTTTACTTCGGCCATCAACCCTCATGATAGGTTCAGGACACATTGGAATGACTTGTCTAAAATTTGGATGAACAATTGAACCTGCTAAGATGTTGTGGCCAAACTTAAGTGTCAGTTTATTATTTTCATCAAAATGTTCTTCGATCATGCAACAATCACAAACGACTTTTTCTGAGCGATAATAGCCAGAGCCATCTGTTGCTAATAAATAATGTGATTGACCATTTATTTTCATAAACTCAAACTGTTCAAGAGTTTTTGATCTTTGAATGTATGAAAATAATCGTTGAAAAACAGGGCGATATTGAGCGTATTCTACCGTTTCTAAAACATCTCGTAAATGTGTGTCCGATGGAACTCGATCAATTTTAAAAAGTGAGTTGAGATTATGTCTTCTTGTTTTTTCTTCTGTAAAGTGTTGTTCAAACTGCAAGAGGGATGGTGACTTCAGCGCAAAAACTGCAAAACTCGACATTAAAAAATTATTGAGCGGAATTTCAAAAATTGGTCTTTTTTCCCTAAATTTTGAAAATTCTTTCAAAATAATCTCATGACATTCTTCTACCTTTAATTTATTTGCTTGCCGCCCCATAAAATACCTCTGAAAGTATTTTAGATGGCCAAGGATGAATTGTGAAGGCCAGAAACCACAAAAACATTACGAAAAAATAAATTTATTATCATATTTTGAGAGGAAGATATTTACACCGGGAATTCCTGCTTAGTAGCAGGGGCAACTTCAGCAGCAGGAGCAGCTTCTTTTTCAGAATGGCACTTGTAACCTTCTGCTTTTCCTTTCATATCGCATTGTTTTGAATCTTTGCAATCTTCTTTACAGCTCCCTGAGCAGCCTTTATGACCGTGGTGACCACAAGAAGAAAGTACTAGAGCGAGAAGAGAAATAGAGAGAATTAATTTCATGTAAAACATCCTTGTTAATAAGTAATAATAATATAAAAGTTCCAGAAATTTGTCAGAAAATTGAGGCCGACAAAATTGCTTGGGTTAATCAATGTAATCTTATGTATTTCACGATGTTAAAATAATCATATTTACCTTATGATAGGATGGTACTTAAGTTTTAAGGAGAAAGCCTCATGGGCCTTGAAGATTATTTTACCAAGAGAGTGATGGTCGTCGACGACCTTCCAAACATTAGAACTGACTTAATAAAGATTCTCAATTCTTTAGGCTTCACCAACATTAAAGAAATGCCTGATGGAAAAGCAGCTCTTGATGAGCTTGTTTTAAAAGCTTCAGAGGGTAAGCCTTACGAGATCATTTTTTCTGATATCAACATGCCTATCATGGGTGGTTTAGCTTTACTAAAAGCACTCCGGGCCACAACCGTTTACAAAAAAACACCAATATTTATGGTGAGTACTGAAAATGAAAAAGACATTATTTTAACAGCGGTGATTGAAGGGGCGACCGATTATATTATAAAGCCTTATAGTGCTGAAGTGGTTAAGCAAAAAGTTACTATGCGACTTAAATAAAGAAATAAAGCTACGATTCAATTGGAATGATAAATTCAAAGCTAGAGCCCTGACCAACAACTGATTTAAGTACGACTTTTCCATGCAGTCTATCCACAACTTCTTGAATGGCCGACATCCCAACTCCACGACCTGAGAGGGCCGAAACTTCATCTCGAGTAGAGAAGAATGGATCAAAGATTTTATAGATAATTTCTTCATCAGTGAAATTATCTATTTGAGCATCTGGATAGATTTTCAAGTAACGAGCGCGAATTTTTTCTGGATCAATTCCAGCACCATCATCTTTTACAGTAAGGGCAAAAAGCTGCTGGCCATGCTCTTCTAACATATCAAAATTGACTTCAATATGGCCGTCTCTCGATTTTCCGAGTTCTTCACGAGTATTCGGATCTTCTAAACCGTGGTCAAGACAGTTTCTAAATAAGTGCACAAGTACGTTAAAGAATTCTAAATACGGTTCAACTTCTACTTTTAATTCAGGATTTCCAAAAGTGAGTCCATGGAACTCTTTATTAATTTTAACTGCAGTCGTAATACAGAAATCATCATAAGCTTTGAAGTAGTTAATGATAGGAACTTTAACAAAGTTTTCTGAATAATAATGAAGAAGTTCGGGATTATGTGCACTCTTAATAAGATTTTTTAATTCCAGGATTTTCTTGCGTGGAATTTCAGAGATCGCCTCGTTTTGAGAGAACTTAGTTCCAATGAGTTTATCGAGGTCCACTTTAAATTGATGGAAATCAGCCTTCAAGCTTTCTACATGGGCCTGTAAAAATGGAATGTACTCTTGAGGATCTGGAGATGTCTCCTTTATAGTACTAATTTCTGTTTCATAACCTCGAGCTTGCGCCTGAAGTTTAGTAATGCTGTAAATCCCAAATCCACCGTTTAGAGTGTGGAAGAGCATCATGGCGAGCTCGAAATCCACAGTGTTTTCTTCCAGAGAATAGGTCTTACTGAATTGATGGAAAATTTCCTCAACCTCTGAGATGAAAGACTCAAATTGATTTTTATTATTAAGAATTTTAAGAATCATCGAAACATAGGCTTCTTTTTCTTTGGCAGTCTCAGTTGCTTGAACTTCTTTAGTTTTATCAGTGGCAATCATAACGATATTGATAATTTTTTCGTCACTGTCTCTCATTGGATAATAATTGAGTCCAATAAATTTGTAATTATCATCACTATAATGAGTGCCCACAATTTTATTTTTCGGTCCTAAGGTAACAGCACTTTCAAAAGGAATCATTTCGCTAAAGAGAACTTTTGCCCATTGAGTGAGGACGTTTAATTCACTTTCTTCAGTAATATCTAAAAGCTCAGGAATAGATCGGTCTTTTGGTGAAATTCCAAACATTGGCTCACAGGCATTAGTAAACATTGGATTACAATTAAGTTCTTCATCAAAGACCACAAGGCCTTGATCAAGAGAGTTAACCATGAGACCCATAAAATCATTGGCCTCTTTTAACTCTAAAGTTCTTTGTTCAACCATGACTTCGAGGTTTTTACTGTAATTTTCTAACTCAGCAATTAAATCTTCTTTATTTTTTAATAATGACTGAATTTCATCACTCATAAAATTAAATGTATTTCCCAATATTGAGATCTCATCAGAAGTTTTAATCTCTGCTTTTTTTGAAAAATCTCCGATGGCAACTTTTTGAGCAATGTCAGTAAGCTTCTTTATAGGCAGGGTAATAGAAGAAGAAAAATAAATCCCTATAATGATGGAGCCACCAATTAAAAAGAGCGCAAAGATTGAGGTCTTTAAGATAAGAAAATTCGTAATCCCAAAAGCCTTCACTCTATCGATAGAACTTAAAATTAAAATATCTTTATTAGCATAAGAATAGGCCACTAAAAGATCTAGCCCATTAATTTGGTCTTCAAAGACACCTTTTTTACTCGTTTCAAAATTAATATTTTTAAGCCAGTCAACACTTTGCATTCTCTCTTTTTTATCTGCCAGGTAGATAACTTTATTAGAGTAAGTTTTGTCTTTTGAGAAAGTCTCAAACATTGACGATAAATCAGACACTGTGAAAAAGGTCATTCCACTTCTTTGTGTAAAATGAATGAGAAGCTTGGATTTATTTTTTAAGTTAATTATATAATCAGCTTCTTTATACTTGAGGTTTTCGGGAACAGCTTTTCCCATTACTTCGGTCTCGAGTAATTGTGAAGTAATGGATAAATTATTAACCAATTGATTGAGTTTTGCTTGATTGTAATATTTTTTAGAAATTTCTTTATCGCCAATCATTCCCATGGCAATAATTTCTTCTTGTTCATTAATTAGTTTTTCGAGATCGACAGCCTCATTGGTCATTAATCCAGAATATAGGTGAGTTCTCGTCTTAGCGTCGTTGAGTTTAAAATTAATTTGGTCACTGATGTTTTCTGCTTTCTTTAGTCCACTTTCAAAGATGTAACTGGTTTTATCCTCGATAAAGAGCTTGTACGAATAGCCAAGATTGAACGCAGTACATATGACAACGAGTATGCTTGTTGCAAACAGAATTTTTAGTTTGAGACTAACTTTCATGCGAACTCGTTGAAATGAGTAATTTTTTCTCTCGTGTTAAATTTATTATACTCATATTATAATAAAAGATAGTGATGAAAATATATGAAACATTTTTTCCTGATCATTTTGATCAAGCTGATCGAGTAGGAGTCTTTTTTGGATTCTTTGTTATGATCATTAGTTTGTATCTTCTCTATGAAGTAAGGCCCAATACCGGCCTTCGTTCAAATAAAACTATTGCCCAACTAAGTGTCTATTCTAATAACGTCAAATTCAAAGAAGCTGGCTCAGTCGCTTTTTATGAAGTCAGGTCCAAAGAAAATTTTCAAAGTAACGATGAAATTTTCACCGGAAGAGATTCCGAAGCTTCGGTAAAATTTTTAAAAACTGGTAGTGTTCTCAAAATTCCAAGTTCAAGTTTAGTGAGAATTGAAGAAGGTGATGATGGTGACATTATCGAAGTTAAAGATGGGGTTGTTAGTCTAGTGCTTGAAAAAGACCAGTCAGTAAACTTGAGTAAAGACGGAGTGATTCATACCATTACTTCGACTGACAAAAATTCAGTGAAAATTTTTAATACTGAAGGACAGCTGCGAGTTTTACCGAATCAAAAAGGATTAAAACTCAAAACAAATGAAGGGGAAAAAGAATTTAAACAAGACCTGACCACCAATGTTCCATTACAAATTACCAGTGTCTTTAATTTATTAAATCCTCAAGCGGGATCTATTATCAGCTACGATACACAGTTGGATTTAGCAGTAGACATAGACGACTCTTATGCAGTTCAAATTTCAAAGCTAGCGGATTTTTCCAAAACCATAGAAAGTACAAATTTTAAGGGTAAGGCTTTTACTTGGAATTTGAATATTCCCGATGGTGATTATTTTTTAAAAGTTAAATCGGATAATAATTCGCGTATGGTTCCCATTACCCTTGTAACTAGATATCAAATAGAAGACTTACTTCCACCAAATGGCACACTGGCGACAGTGGTCCCGGAAGTTGGTATAAAGCTATCTTGGAAAGCAATTCCCACGAATAATTATTATGTTCATCTAAAAGATTCGAAAGGAACTATTAGGTCTGAGTATATTAAGCAAAACGAATTTCAAGTAAGACCCCTCTCGGGAAAATTGCTTGATTGGACCGTGACTTCGAAAGTGGCTCCAGCGTCTGCCTTATCTCTCATGAGTTTTAACCGAGTCAACTTGAGTTACGAAGGTGAGATTCAATTTACAACAACGGCCGACAAAAAAGAGTATCAATTAAATGAAAAAGAGTTAAAATTAAGTTGGTTATCAAGTAGTCCCTCGACTTATGAAGTAAGGGTTACAGATATAAATTCAAACTTAGAGCTCATGTCAAAGGATATGAGTGAAGCGAGTTTGACTTTGCCACTAACAAAAATTGGAGAGCTTAAAATTGATGTAGGTTCAAAAGAATATCCTACTTTCAAAAAAGCCTCGACAACAATAACCATTTCAGCTCCAGTGATTGAATGGGTAGAAGGACAAGAGAAAATCATTAAAACGACCGATATCGAACACCGACTAAAACTCTCTTTTATTAAAAACACTCCTGACTTAAGTGCTGTGGAGTTTTTTTATAATTACAAAACAGGAAAAAAACGCGTCGTAATTAAGCCAGAAGAATTAGAAAATTTACTCTTAACTGAATTTGGGGATTATTGTTTTGGCGCTGTCTTCACGACACCACAAAAATACCTTACTAATCCACAAGAGTTTTGTCTGAAGCTTGTTCAGCTCCCACCTTTTCCGACACTTCCTAGGGCAAAGGATTCAGTTCTAGAATATACTAAAGAAGACGGCGGACTTGAAACATACAACGTTAAAGTTCCAGAAATGAAAGATGCGGTAAAATATGAATTTTCAATTTATAAGGATAATAAGGGGCAAAATTTAGTTTTTAAAGATACAACGAGTTCTCCAGAATTCAAATGGACAACCAGAAGATCTGGAGTTTTTTACTTGCAGTATAAAGTGACGAATAAAAGAGGAAGAAGTAGTGGACTCTCACCATTTTCACGAATAATTTTTCCTATTTCACCTCTCTCGAATTGGTAATAGGTTTATATGTTGAAGATTTTAATATTATTTTTTATGCTTCTTGGACTCTCTTTTGAGTCTGGTGCAGAAGAATTTTATCGCTTCAAATATAAAGTCGAAGAAGGTGACACTTTTGCTTCAATTCTTAAAAGATTTGTTCAAGAGTATTCTATCATTAACGCTAAATCTCCATTGGTTAAAAAAACGCTGCTCTATAATCCTCATGTAAAAAATTGGGGAAAACTTAAACCAGAAACAATTTTAGAACTTTTCATCACTAAAGATGTAATGGATTTAAAAAAGTTTGAACCGTACTACCAAGCAAACTTAAAAAAAGCAGAAGAGGCCATCGCTAATGAATTAAAGTCTGCTTACCCAGTAGGTTTTAAATCTTCTGCTTTTTATATGACTTCAATTGGTAACTTTACTCAAGATGCACCGAATGTTGCCAATATTAGTTTTAAGCAAAATTCACCTGTCACTCTTGGATTGGCCATGTCTTACTATCCCAAAGAGTCTCTCTATTCAATGTCGGCTTCTTTATACTATGCCAATTTAACAACTACAGTGAATTCACTGACCACAGAAGAAGTCAAAGTCCCTGCGGAAATTGGCTTGAGTGCCTACGGAGAATATCGTTGGCAAAAATATAATCTTATCTGGTACGTAGGCCCCGATATTGAAAAATTTTCTGTTTTTAATTTGGCAGGACTTCGAAATGATACAAAGGTTTATGTCGATGGCGTAAATGTCACTTATCTCACAGTTGGTATGGCCAAAGCTTTTACACTTTTTAACAGTCAATTTTTTACTAAATTTTCACTTTCTAAAAGTATTATTAGTAGATACTCGAGTGGAGCTCCTCTGTCAGCGACAGTTAATTCAGATTTCGTAGATCAAGGTCACTATGATGGAGTCAGAGCACTTTTTTATCTCAGCTATAAATTCAGTGATAAATTTTATCTCCATTCACTATTTAAATACCATTCAATGAGTGGGCCTTCTAATTTATTAACAATAAGAGTAGGCTTTGGAGTGGGATACATCTTTTTTTAGGAATGTTTTATTTTATGAAGACGCTAACAATCTTTTTCTTGGTTCTCATAATCCATTCTAACGAAGTCTGTGCCCAAAAGGCCAAAGCACCAGCAAAGCCTAAAAACGTTTATAAAGACAAACAAGGTGACACTGTCACCGTGCTTGATTATGAATTAAGAAAAAAACTCAACGTCACAAAAGAATTCAAACCTAGTTTAGTCTATGACAGCGCTCAGGAAATTCAAAAAGCCAAAGCCGAAATGGAGCGAAGCGTTCTAAGCAATAAACAATTGAACTTGGGGAGTTATACAGTTGATAAAGAAGTAGATTTGCGTGAACTCTCACAAAAAATCTACGGCTCCATCAATAGATGGGCCGAGTTACAGGTTTTGAATGAAGATATTCTTCAAAGTTCTGTATTGTCTCCAGGAATGAAATTAAAATATGTGATTGATGAACCTAAAGTCCCAGCTCCAGCGCCAGCAGATTCCGTAAAAAAGCCTTGATTACTTATCAGTCTGCCTATAAAACTGCCTGAAATACGCTTTCAAATTTTCAGGAGTTCTCTCAATGTTAGTTAAAAAAGTAATCTTGGTACTATTAGTACTTATTTCAATTTACTCTGCTGAAACAAATGCGGCTTTTATTACAGGCAACAAGTGCATTTTAGGATTACTGCCTTTTGGAACAACATTGGCCGTTGATTCAAAAAAAGAATTAATCATTAAGGCCTACGAAGACAAAGGATATTTTGTTACAGTTTTAAATAAAGTTTCTGATGTTCACGATGTTGAATTTATCAGCGATGCCTCAGTTGAGTGCACTAGCACATACTTTGGAATTTTTGCAAAAACTCAAGTTCGACTTATCGAATCGGCGACGAATAAAATACTCACTAGATCTGAATCTAAAGGTGTGATGGATTTATGGACTTGTAAGATAGAGCTTTTTGAAGCCATAGAGTCTTTGCCAGTTTGCCAAATAAAATAATGTCTCTTAAAAGTTTTATAAGTGAAAGTTCATGGCTTGAAATTTTAGCTGACGAATTTCAAGCCCCGTATTTTCTAGAACTAGAAAAATCTCTTGAAATTGCATCTAAAAATTCCACCGTCTATCCTCCTGTAAATCAAATTTTTAGTGCTCTTAATGAAACACCTTTTAATAAGGTAAAGGTCGTCATTCTTGGCCAAGATCCTTATCACGGTAAAGGACAGGCCCACGGTCTGAGTTTTTCAGTGAATTCTGGTGTGAAGCTTCCACCATCGTTAGTGAATATCTTTAAAGAGTATAATTCAGATTTAGGTTTTCCCATTCCTAAGGAAGGCTGCTTAATAAATTGGGCCCGTGAAGGCGTAATGCTATTAAATAATCAACTGAGTGTTGTTGAAGGTAGCCCCATGTCTCATAAAGATATTGGCTGGGATCAATTCACCAATGTCATCATAGAAAAATTAAATCAGAAAAAAGAAAATCTGGTTTTTATTTTGTGGGGAGCCCCTGCTCAAAAAAAAGCAAAATCAGTTGATCACAATAAGCACTTTGTGATTCAGTCTGTTCACCCTTCACCTTTATCTTCCTATCGAGGTTTTTTTGGTAGTAAGCCATTTTCACAAACAAATGATTATTTAAAATCAAACAACATCGTGCCCATTAATTGGAAACTCACTTAATTAAATAGCATCTCAAAATCTTTCATCGTTAATCGCCCCGAAAAGACTTGATCGTCATCTGTCGATAATAAATCAGAAAAAAGTTGTTTCTTTTCTTCTTGAAGTTTTAAGACTTTTTCTTCGACAGAGTTTTTAATAATTGGTCGATAAACTGTCAGGGTATTTTTTTGTCCAATTCTATGTGCTCTATCGATGGCCTGAGATTCAACTGCCGGATTCCACCAAGGATCCATGATGAAAACATAACTAGCGGCAGTTAAGTTTAATCCGACACCACCCGCCTTAAGTGAAATTAAAAATATAGGAGTTTTTCCTGATTGGAATTGCTCGACTTGCTCTTGGCGCTTATTAATACTTTGTGATCCGTCGATCCTTGAAAACTTCCAATGCTTTTCTCTAAAAAAGTGCTGAATGATATCAAGATATGTCGTGAACTGAGAAAAAATAATGGCCTGTTGTCCTTCTTCTAAAATTGTTTCAAGGGTTTCCATAAGAAACTCAATTTTAGTTGAATCAATATTTTTATAATGAGTTTCATTGGTTCTATTTTGCCAAAGACAATTTTGCCTTAACTGCAAGAGACCTCTCAATATCTCACCATACTTCGCCGAAGTGGTCGAACTGTTAATACGCGATCTAATGGAAACAATATTTTGCTGATAAAATTTTAATTCTTCTTCATTAAGTTCTAGATAAACATTGTTTTCAATTTTTGGAGGGAGGTCATGGAGAACTTGTGCCTTGGTTCTTCGTAAAATAAACGGACTGGCCGTTCTTCTGGCTATGCCTCGAGTTTTTTGGTTAGAAACAGCTCTAACAAATTGCAGATCACCCCAGATACCAGGAATAGAAAGATCCAAAATATTATAAAATTCAGAGAGGTCATTTTCAACTGGCGTACCGGTCAAACAAACACGAAAATTCGCATTAATTTTTCTTGCCGAAAAAGCACCAAGTGAGCGCACGTTTTTAAGGTGCTGAACTTCATCAAGAACTAAGATATCAAAATTAATATTAGCAAAAACAGCTTCCGATTCTTTTTTCATGACTCCATATGAAGTCAAAATAATTTTTTTGTCATGAGGAAACTCTCTCGAGCCACCGTGATAAATATGCATATCCATCTGAGAAAATTTTTGAATTTCTTTTTCCCAGTTTAATAAAATCGTCACCGGACAAACAATTAGCACGCGCTCAATTTTGTCATAGATAGACTGTAAAAAGGCGATGGTCTGTAAGGTCTTACCAAGACCCATGTCGTCTGCCAGACATGCACCTAATTTATGTTCATAAAGAAATCTAAGCCAATTATAGCCCACTGTTTGGTAGGGTCTCAGCACCCCATCAATTTCTCTTGGGAGAGGATAGGTCGGCATCTCGGTTAAGTTAGAGAGCTTTTCACAAAGAGCGATGTCTTCTTCGTTTAATGCGCCATCGATACCGAGTTTTCTTAATTCAAACAACTCAAAGATACGAGCACGATTAAAAGGGAGAATGAATTTTTTAAATGATTGGCTGCCATCAATTTTTGTTTGGGTTTCTACTGCTTCATACTTAGTGTATTTTTGCATGAAACGGATCAGGTCTTTTTGTTCTTTACTTAAAAGGATGAGCCCTTTTTTTGCAATAACCATTCCAGCTTCAAGATCCGCCTCTAAAATAACTGCCAGGTCATCTTGATCGATATTTAATTCAAGATCAAACCATTTAGTACTTGAGGACCTTCTTTCAAAACGAATTCGTGAGTTCCATTTAGAAATTTCATGTCGGTCATAAAATATTTCAATTCCCATTAAGGAAACTGCACGATGAAATTCAGAAAGTCCTTGAAATACAACATTAGGCTGAACGTCATATTTAATTTTTTTAACTTCTTGGTCTAGTTGAGCATATCTAAAAAATTGATCACCAAAGTGTTGAATCATAGCTAAGAATAACTCTTTCACCGTTTGGTTATTATAAAGGCAGATGAGTTTATTAGTTTGGTCATAAACCATGCTTTCGCGGTCTTTAGCGACTTCGGCCAGTAAACTTTGGGCTTTAATTTTTTTATTCGCAGAGACAATAAATTTTTTATAATTTTCATTGCCATTAATGAGACTGTCTTTAACCGCCAAAACAAAATCATAAGCATCTTGTTTTTTCTTAAAGTGGCCTAAGATTCCATGATTAAAAGTAAAAAATGAAAAGAATTCATTGGGGACAACTAATAAATCAGAGTCATCAAAAAATTCTAAACTGGCATGCAATAAGCCTTTTTTATCAGCAGGAGCTAGAGTGATTCGACACTTTGGGTGAGAAGTTTTGATGTCTTCTAAGGCCACATTGTCGATAAAGACTTCGACCTGTGAAAAAAGATCGAGCTCTTGAATGTTGCATAAGATGTCATTAATTGAATAACTAAACATATTCAGACGAATACGTTGAATGAGAATTTTTAAGTCACTTGGAATATGAAAAACAGATCCATCTTTCCAGTTAAAGATATAAAGGTTTTCAAAAATCGAAATTTCAGCCGTCGCTTTTTCAAGTGGGCTTGAATGATATTTAAATTTCACTTTTTCATCTGGAGAAAGATGAACTTGGAGTTTGCCTTTAAAAGTTTCAGGCATTGGAAAAGGAACAACTTTTTTATTGTGCAGTAAGTACTGAAGTGATGAATAGGTTGGAGCGGCCGGGGCTCCAATTAATTGATGAGCGCCTGCGAGAATAGTTCCGTACTCAGCGACATTGACACCAAAGCTAGAGTTAATCACGATTGGCGGCAATCCACTGTCTATTCCGTCTGAGACTTCTTCGCCACGCTCTTCGAGATAAAGCTGAACTTGATAAGTAATAAACAAAGCAACCACGTGAGGGCAATGGCTCTTTTCTCTCCAGAGGTGACAATCACAGTTTGATGAAAAGGGTCCTTCTTCAGTGCCCTCTAAGCGTTTTTTATAAACGATCTTGGTCTCATGAGCGCGGTCATCGCGAACGATCCCACTGACGATATAATAGGTTTCAGCGGATCCTTTTTTAAAAGAGATAGAAACACGAGAAAGTTTAAAAAATCTTAAACCGTTTTGAATAAGTGCCGGATTAAAAAATCTTTTGCATTCAGTGTTTATTTTTTCTGGAATTGTCCAAGTGCGAGCTTCGTTCATGTGATCTCTTAGTTTCAAATTTAATCAAGAGATGATTATACGATAAAAAGTTTCAAAGAGGGGATTTTTAATTTTGTTTATTAAGGGTCTGAGAAGGAAAAGTGCTTGACATTTTTTAAAAAGTAGAAATAGAAAAGCCCTCCGAAGAGGGCTTATAAGAAAAGTAATACATGATTGGAAATGGCTAGACCGAACTCAAAATTTCGAAGCGCAGTGAATTTTTTTGCTTCGCTGGCGAAGTTGAAATGCTCCACTGGAGCATTTCATCGGTCTAGTTATCTACATAACTTTTTAAAAGTTTAGCGCGTGACGGATGTCTTAGTTTTCTAAGGGCCTTCGCTTCGATCTGACGGATACGCTCACGGGTAACAAAGAAATCCTGACCAACTTCTTCTAAAGTGTGATCTGATTTTTCTCCAATACCAAAACGCATACGAAGAACTTTTTCTTCTCTAGGAGTCAACGTTGATAAGACAGCACGGGTCTGCTCAGAAAGCGTTATACTCATTACAGCGTCAGCTGGAGAGATGATTTTTTTGTCTTCAATAAAGTCTCCAAGAGATGAATCTTCTTCTTCTCCGATTGGAGTTTCAAGAGAGATTGGCTCTTTAGAGATTTTCTGAACTTTTTTAACTTTATCAACTGGAAGTTCCATTTTCTCAGCAATTTCTTCTGGAGTTGGCTCACGACCTAGTTCCTGAATTAACTGACGAGATGTTCTCACCATTTTGTTAATCGTTTCAATCATGTGTACTGGAATACGGATTGTGCGAGCTTGATCGGCAATGGCACGAGTGATGGCCTGACGAATCCACCAAGTCGCGTATGTTGAAAATTTGTATCCACGACGGTACTCAAATTTATCAACGGCCTTCATAAGACCGATGTTTCCTTCCTGGATTAAATCCAAGAACTGAAGACCTCTGTTCGTGTATTTTTTAGCGATAGAAACAACAAGACGAAGATTGGCTTCAACAAGTTGAGCCTTCGCTTTATCGGCTTTTGTTTCACCTTCGATAATAATTTTATAAACTTTTTCAATTTCAAGATATTCCATTCCGGCATCGATCGTTAAACGACGAAGCTTTCTTAGGATATCTTCTTGGTTACGGATAAGTTGTTCGATCTTAGCGTCTGTCGTAAAGAGGTCTTTAGCGAGTTTTCTTTTGAAAGCATCATCTTCCATAACTCGGTCATAAAGAATTTTGTAGTCTTCAGCATTACCGACTTCAAGGAATTTGAAAATACGATCTTGTTGATCAAACATTTCTGTAAACTGAAGGTAGTATTTTTTTACTGGCTCAACAAAAGAGTTGATGATTTTTCTGTTGAAAGTTAAATCCGCAAGCTCGGCTGAAATTTCATCCATCAATTTTTTCTGAGGAGTATCGAGGGCCTTTAGAGTCCCGTCAGCTTTTTCAGTTTCTTGTAAGATGATCGCAATTTGATCAATGACAGTATAGATTCTGTCTTTGACTTTTTTGATATCAGCAGGTGAAGACTCGTCATCAAGACCGCGAACAAGTTCTTTTACATATTCTTGTGGGTTTTCTTGAGTTTCAATTTTTTCTCTTAATTTACCAACTTCTTTCAAGGCATGCGTAGAAGATAAAGCTGAAAGAATAATTTCTCTTTCACCTTCTTCAATTTCTTTTGCGATAACAACTTCGCCTTCGCGAGTTAAAAGCGCCACAGAGCCCATGCGTTTTAAATAAAGTTTTACTGGATCAGTTGAAGCTGAACGAAGTTCGGCTTTTTCTTCACGAGAAAGTGCCTCTTCGATGATTTCAGTACCATCAAGGCGGATACCCTCTTCATCTTCTTCTTCTTCGACGGCGCTATCCATAACGTCGATTTTTAATTCTAAAATTCGGCCCATGACTTCATCGACGTCGCTTGCCAGGACAATGCCAGCAGGTAGAGCGTCGTTGATTTCTTCGGCAGTAATAAAAGCTTGGTCTTTTCCTTTCGTCAAAAGACGATTGAATTCTTTTGAATTCAGGAATTGAGCGACAGCTGGTGAAATTGGGTTACTCATGTTTTTAAAACTCCCTAATGACTTCTAAAAAATCTTACCTGATTTTTTCAGGTTTCGAATTTTTTAGGTTTTGTATATTTCTTTCTATTTCATTTAACTGGGTGAGAAGTCTGGTCATTTCTTCGTCGGACTCACACGTCAGTTGTTTTGTTTTTAATTCATCTTTTTGATTTTTTAACTGCTCCATATGCAACTTATTTTTTAAATCAAAAAGAATTCTTTGTTTCGTTTTGTTGTTGGCTTCTTTTGGTTTGTAATTATAAAAAGCACCTGTCACAACTTCTCTTAGATCAATCGAGTACTCCGGAGAGTTTGTGAGATTCAGCACAACTGATTCGTACTCATTATCATCAACTTCCATTGTGATTCTACGAATTTTTCCAACGTATTTTTTTACCTCATCATTGCTAACTAAATCAAGGATTTCATTCATTTTCTCGAGGGAAAGCAGGGAAGGAAGTTGGACTAATTCTTGCACAAGTAGCTTTTCCATTTTACTCATAAAGATTTGTGGTGGTGAGACTTCCACATGAAAGCTTTCATCCATAATCATGAGCTCTTCATTTTCTTCATGATTGTGTTCTTCGGTCTTGGCGATTATTGGAGTAGATACAGTAAACTTTGGGCGTTTTTGCGTTTTATCTAGGTGATCTTGATAGTTTTTAATAATTTGGCCAGCTTCAGCTCGAAGGCCAAGTCGTTTGGCAAAATTCACGACACGCTCGGTCGCTGCCAATTCTAACTTCATTGGAGAAAGGAGCTCGAAAGCCTTGTGGAGAATTTCAAGTTTACGATCGAGGACTTCCGGTAATTTTTCAGGAATGAGCCTAGAGAGTAAAAAATCAAAAGCTGCTTCGGCATTGTCCAATTTTTCTTGGAAGGCGAGGGCCCCGTTGGCTTTTAAAAAGTCATCTGGGTCTTTTTGTGGATCGCAGGAAACCATCTTGGCCACAATTCCATGACTCGCGAATTGTTGGTTTATGCGCTCCATGGCCTTTAGTCCTGCGGCATCATTATCGAGAGTCAGGTAAATATTTTTTGTTAGACTCAAGAGACGTTCGAGAGACTGAACACCCAAAGCAGTGCCCATGACGGCCACTGTGTTTTTAAATCCATTATGAAATAGTGCGACTTGATCCATATTCCCTTCAACCAGGATGACAGCATCCTTTTCTCTGATGGTATTTTTAGCAAGATGGAAGCCATAGAGAATGTTTCCCTTGTTAAAGACGAAGGAATCCACACTATTCATATACTTGGCTTTTTGATCGTCTCTAATGGCCCTCGAGGTAAAACCACTAACTTGGCCGAATTGATCCCAAATGGGGAAGATGATTCGGTCCCTAAAGGTGTCATAGTGGGCATCAGGATTATTTTTATCTCGTCTTATGAGACCAATATCTAAAGCGACTGATAAAGCAAAAGCACGCTCTTTTTCGTCATTAATTGTTCCCAAGTATTCTGAGATTGAGTTTTTATTGGGCGCAAAACCAAGAGAGTAGGTAGTGGCCACTTCTTCGTCTAGACCGCGATTTTTAATAAATTGGTTATAGGGAGCATAAGCTCCTGATGAAGCCGTTTTGCGATATAAAAGTGCCGACCTCGTTAATATACGTTTGGCCATATCAACTTTAGGGTTGGTTTTTTTTTCTTCTTGATAGGATTCGAAGTTGATTCCTTGTTTCGAACAAATTTCTTTTAAGGCTTCGATGTAGTCAAGACTTCGGTGTTTCATAACAAAAGTAATGGCATCACCGGCGGCACCACAAGCAAAACACTTAAAGATTTTTTTAGAATCATTGACGTTCATCGATGGTTTTGAATCGCCATGAAAAGGACAAAGTGAGACGAGCGAAGAGCCTTGGCGCTTCAAGCTCATATAATTTCCGATAATCGCAGAAATCGGAATTTCTTCTTTAATTTTTTGTTTTAAATCTTCTAATGACATTATTTTTTTGATCTCAAAACAAAAGCTTTTATCTTAATTCCTTGCTCGAGAAAAATTTTTTCAAAACCAGTGGTGTACTTGGCCAGCAGATGATCAGGGTGTTCTAACCTTAGGTCCTTGCTTTCTAGTATAACATCAAAGAGGCCACACTTTTTTATTTCTCTTTCCATCCAAAGAGCGTAGTCGTCGTGATCTGTTTTAATATAAAAAATTCCACCGGGCTTGATTGTTTTGTACGCTGATTTTAAAAATGGCTCTTGAATGAGTCTTTTTTTATTATGTTTAGTTTTTGGCCACGGATCAGGAAAGAAGTAGAAAATTCCATCGAGTTCATTTTCTTCAAACATGAATTCGATTCTTTCACCCTTGGCACGAAGGTAGCGAAAATTTTTAACGACGACTTCGGATAATTTTTTTGCCAGAGCAAAGCTGCGTTTGAAACGGTAATCTAATCCGACAAAGTTTACTTCCGGATGGTCTCGGCAATAATCAATCATAAAGTGGCCTGCGCCAGTTCCAATTTCTAAAAAGAGTTCTCCTTCTTTTTTAAAAACTTCTTTATTCCATTTTCCTTTATGAGCTTCAGCTTCGTGATCTCTTAAAACGAATTCAGAAAAAGCCCCCAATCTTTCATGGTAGGGATTTTCATGTTTGTATTTAAAATATTCTTTGAAAGAATAATCAACCATATCTAAACCTTTTATTATAAAGGGTTTAGTTACCAAAATCGGGCTCTCCTAGCAAGCTTCACACGTGAAAAGTTTACATCTTGCTTGTGGATATTTTGCGCTGCTGTATAAGAGTTTACTTTGGTTATTTTGGGGAGCATTACATGAAATCAGCCTTATTGAGTCTAATGATATTAAGTATCTCCTATGTTTTAGCTTCTGAAGCAAAAGCTTCCAATTCTCCATCTCAGTCGACAGAGCAATTTTGTGCAGATCGTTCAGAAGGAAGTTATGTTAAAAATCTCTCAAAAATCTCAACTAATCTTATGAGTTTTAAAAATCATGGGGGAATTGGCAATGGGGGAGTCTGTTGGTGGCACTCACGTTTTCAAAGAAGTGCACTTTATTTAACAGTCTACAAACCGGCTGAACCAATGCCGAATCTTGAAGAAGCTAAAAAGATAATTAAAAAAATTCGTGCCGCAAATGAAATAGTCACTATTCCTGGTTTTCAAAATTTTTATCAATTTTCTGGAGCCTATTCTGCTCTCATTCAAGACGAACTAGAAAGATGGCAAAAAACTGATGGAATTACAAAATTTAATTGGGTAATGGGATTATCTGGAGTGAGTGAATCGTCACCAAAAAAATTGAAAAAGAAAATGGATGAGCTTTTTCAGTATGTCGTTATTGAAGGCAATATTGCCTATCAAAAATTACAAATTAAAGGTGTCATGGCCCATGCATGGTTGGTTGTCGACATGAAAAAAGTTGACGATGGTTATGACTTGGAAATTATCGATAGTAATTTTCAATGGAGCACATCTTTTTACAAATACAGAAATGGACAAACTGCTTTTGATTATCATGCTTATGGTAAAGCTAATCCTTACTTAGAACGAGAAAAAGAAATGGAAGGCATACATTTAACTGTTTTAAAAAAATGCAATCCTGAAGAATATGAAAGAAAAAAACCAGTAGTCTCGAATAATAACAATGAGTTTTAAGTAAGTAAAATTTCATTGGCAAATCACACTCCCTTCATTAAAATTCTTTAGGAGTTTTAAATGAAGGATCACTATCGCGAGTATTTGAATAAAGATTTTGAAACAAGATGTAACAAAAACTCTCGTTACACATTAAGGGCATATGCTCAATTTTTAGATTTAGATTCTGGAACACTCTCTCAAATTTTAAGTGGAAAAAGAAAATTACCTAAAACACACTGGGTGACAACGACCCAAAAACTAAAACTAAAGCCTAATGAAAAACAATTCTTTTATCAAAGCCTGTGGGACGAACAAGGGATCAAGGCCAAAGAAGAACAACTCTCTAGCAGATCGGCACGTCTGCTTTCATCTGAAAATTATTTTGAAATCATTAGTGAGTGGGAATTTGCCGCAGCTTTATGTTTGTTTGATATTAAGCACTTTTCTTTTACAGTTCAAAATATTACAAAATGTTTGGGGCTCACACAAAAAAGATCTAATGAAATCTATGCCAAACTTTTTCAATTTGGGCTCATTGAAATCTCTGATGGAAAAATAAACCGCACAAACCAAAACTTTGAATCAACAGAGGACATTATGTCTAATGCACTTCAAGTGGCCCATCAGAATGAACTTAACTTAGCGATTGAAAAATTAAAAACGATTAGCCTGCTGGAAAGAGAATTTACTTCACTTACTTTTGCAGGAAGTTCTAAAGATATAAAAAAAATGAAACTCTGGATTCGCAGTAAAAGACAAGAGTTTGAACGACTTTTTGAATCAAAAAAAGCTGATCAAGTTTTTCAGTTTGCCGTCCAAGTTTTCCCACTTTCAAACAAGGTTTAAAAATGAAAATATTATTGATTTTTTTATTGTCAATGGCCCCACTATTTTCTCATGCAGGATTTACCAAAGGTAACGGTGGTAATATTTTAGTTTGTAGAAATTCACAAAATGTCGTTTTAGATTATTTTGAAATGAAAGAATTATTTGGTTTTTCTTACAATGAAGAATTAAAAAATTTGGATCAAAGAAAAGAATTCTTCAAAGTAATTCAAGATAAAATCAACTCAATTGATGCCGACTTGGCCAATGAATTTCAATTAGTGAATCATAACTTAGAATCAAACTCAATTTTTATTGATGTGACAAATATGGGAAAAATTGATGATGTTTTTGATATTTTCTTGCCAATTGATTGCGAGTTAACTCAAGCCATCATTCAAAGAAATAATCGACTTATTATCAGTAAACCACTTTTTGAATCAATATCCACTTCACAGCAAAATATACTTATTTTGCATGAAGTCCTTTATTCATTACTGCTTAAAAGACAAAAGTTGAATGACTCAAGACCGGTGAGAGCATTGGTCTCTTTCCTCATTAGTCAGAATCAAACATCAATGACAAATCAGGAAGTTTTATTGTTTATGAAAAAGAATCAGATCTTTTTGCGGCAATAGTGCCGCAGTTTATTTTTATCTAAAGCGATTCAAGCTGGCGGTCTGCCCCTCTTGTGCCTAAGCTATTGTTATGAAGACTAAATCAATATTGAGTCCACATTCAGAAAAAGAAATAATTCAGGCAGTTCATCAGGCTCAAGAATCCAACAGGAGCATTCATTGTTTCAGTGCGGGTTTTAATTGGGGATATGGAACGAACTCGGCGATTGATAATCAGGCGATACATTTAGATTTGTCTCAAATGAATCAGATCATTTCGTTTGATAAAGACCTGGGAATATTAAAAATTGAACCGGGGGTCACTCAGGGGGATCTTCAAGCCTATTTAGAAAAAAATAATTATGACTATCATGTTCCCAATAATGGGGCAGGTCATCGTGCTTCAATTATGGGAAATGCCTTGGAAAGAGGATTTGGAATTGCTCCTTTGCAGGATCATGCCAGTTCAATTCTTTCTATCAGAGGTATTTTATCAGATGGATCCATTTATGAAAGTGCACTAAAGGAAATCGATCCCAAATTAGCAGACTGTTTTTCATGGGGGGTTGGCCCGCAGTTAGATAAAATGGTTTCACAAAGTTCATGGATAATTGTAACAGAAATGAGTATACAGCTAAAAAAGAGACAAGAGTGCACCGACATAATACTTCTTACTTTTTCTGAAGCACAGCTCGGCCAAATCATTTTAATGTTACAAAATTTAATGTCTGAAATGGAGGGAAGCATTGGAAGTATCAAGATATTTAATCGCAAGCAGGTTATTAAAAATAATGATTCATTAATCAATAGAATATTTTTTAGTTATGATGAATGGTTTTTAACCATCGTAATTTATTCGCATTCATTGACAAGAAATTCAATTATAAAATTGACCAAAAAAAGAATCAGACAATTTTTAAAAGCCAAAGTTTCAATTCTTAATTCAGGAAAAATTCATTTTTTGACGAAGCTTTTTTCCTTAATTCCTGGCAATGAGTCTTCGGAACATTTTTTTAAAATAAAAGACCTCAATGAAATGATGAATCTCGCTCGTGGTCGCACCAGCGAAGTAGGATTTAAAGCACTAGATGTCGATTTTGATTACTTAAAAAATGACCAATTTGACTTTGCCAAGTTTGACAAAAAATTAGTATGGTTCAGTCCAATTTGCCCACTCATTCCTGCCAGGGCACTTCAGCTCATTGACCTAGTGAGAACTCTCAATGTCGATTCAGAATTTAAATTCAAAACTTACACCTGGACCATTCTGAATCAGCGGACTCTTGCCTTGGTAATGCCTATTGTCTACGACTTTGATAAAAATGAAAATTTTTGGGAATGGTATAAAAAAATCCATATTGAAATGAAAGAAAAAGGTTTTATTCCTTACCGCTTTCATAACGAAATGATGCCCACATTAAGAGAAGATTTACTTCCTCACTACTATGGTCACGTTAAAAAATTTGAAAATGCGATGAATCCAAATTCACTGATATTAAAAGGACGTTATTAAAAACTGACTAAGTCTTTTTCTATGTATTTGAGCGCATCGTAATATAAATATTTGCTTTCAAATTGACCTTTTTCATTAAAGCAATATAAGTAGTTTCCCGCATCCTCATCTTTAATCTCGAGCCTCGAGCCATCAAAGAGACGTAAGGAAGTTTTTTGAGCGAATTCCATACAGGCGACTTCTCCCGATGGATGCAGTTTTAAAGGGCCTCTGATTAAGACATTTTGATTATTAAATCGAACTATTCCTCTAGCACGTAAAATCCACTTGATTGCTAAATTTTTATGAAAAATAAAACTGATTGCATAATATCGATTTCCAGCGAGACGGTCGAAGTGGTTAAGTTGAAGATTTGATCCTGCAACATTTAAAGTCATCAGTTCTTGAGGCTGTAATCTTAATTCACCTTGAATAATATTTTCTTCATTGTCCCAACATGTTGGGAATTGCAAGGGATAAGACCCACTTTCAGAAGGCTCCCATAAAATGGGTCTGTTATTAAAAACATCCTCTACATTTTCAATTGTCGCACAATGAACTTTTCCTTGAGAATTAAAGCTGACAAAATATTCATTACTATAGGATTGCTGAACTTTATAGTTTTTCCCTTTTAATTTCACATGAGAATCAAAGGAAGCTGAGGGAGCCCCATAAAAATTCTCAGCAACTTTTAAAGCTGATTTAACTAATCCTGAATCTAGGGAAAAGTTGATCTTATTTCTTTTAACGGGAATAACGATACCATCTTGCTCTATTGTTGGAAGAAGATAATCTTTATTGAGTGCGAGAGAATGCATTTCACCAATTGATTGAGGTTTGCAATTCGGACTTAACCAACACGCCATAAAATTGCGACCTAAAATGAGGTCAATCTCCACTTCATGATAGCGATAATCAACCAAGGAAAGAGCGAATGTTGTTTGCTCAATGTCTAGGGCCAAATTAAACCAGAATAAAATTTTTGAATCATCAGACAACTTAAGATACTTATCTTGATCAACTGTAATTTGATACCCTTGTCTATTAAACGTTGTTCCCGCGATTATTTCGACAGTACAACCTTCTGGTAAAATAAGATTAGAGGAGGGGCTGGATCTTTGAATTTTTATTCCAGATTTAAATTGAAGATTTTCATTTACAACGGCAAGTTCAAAAATAAAATTTGCTCTAGAGGGATTTATTTTTTTTAAGTCAGCTAAAAATACATTTAATTTTTCAAGATAACTTTGCCCCAGAAATGACAACACCACATTGGTCGCTGGATAAAGTGCAGCCTGACTTTCTGGTTCGAAGAGTGTCGTCAATTGTCCTTTGCAGTCGAAGATGTCAGAGTTGATAGTGAGTTTTTCAATTTTTGAATGAGCATTCACTGAAAAAAGAACAGTCAGACTAAGGAATATTTTTTTCAACATAGTGGTATCCAGCTTTTTTATAAATAAGGATTTTTTGCTAGTAAATCCCAAAAAAAAGAGGATTGGAAGGATAAAGAATAAAAAAATCCCGCTCAATGGCGGGATTCTTTATTTATTAAGCATTTCGCTTATGATCATTGCTGCTTTTTTAGCCAAGTTCGGATCTTTAATTTTTTCAGATAAGAGCTTTTTCATCCTTTCGATCTCAGCTTTTGCGACGTTATTCTGGGCCGAGGTATCGACTTTATTGTCAGTTACAGTTTTGTTATTTATTGTGACCGGTTTTTTTAAAGCACCCATAAATATTAAGCCGTAAGTTCAGGCTTCCTTCTGCTTGAGTAATGATTTGAAACTTTTTCAATATGCTCTTCAATCACTTCATAAAGCTCCAAAGAAGTTGTATGTGGGTCCATTCCAGTCGGAAGAACAGAGTAAACCATGTCGCCTTTTACTTCAGAAAAGACATACCAAGTATTGCCAAGTTTTTGAAAAAGAACTTCTGAGTGTGCGTTTGATTTAGTTGTTGTGCTTGTGTTTGTTGCTTTCATAATTTCCTCCGTGAAATTGTGATGACCATCTCTCTTATATGACTTTTCGTCAGAGTACTGTCTAAACTTTAGACATTTTTTAATTTTATTCATTTTTTTTATTTTAATTTTTTGACTGCCGCACTCTGGTAATCAATACTTCACTTGAAAGCCTATAAATGCAGAAATTTGCGGTTTAAATCCTTCAGTAATGGTATTTTTTTCCCCCCAAAGTTCCGGAATTTCGGCATTTTCACTGGTCGAAAGTGGATGGGGGAGAAAGAGACTTAAGTCCATTCCTGCAATGAAGTCCGTATTGGGAATAACATCATTCATTTGAAAATTAGAGCTCACAATTGGAGACAACGAAAAACCGGAAAACAATCTTTCTTCACTCAAGGTTTCGTTTTCTACCACGATAGCAGTTTTATGGTAGTTAAATGTAAAACCAGTGGCAAATGTTCCACGGTATTTCTCATTTTTAAACACATCATAAGAAATGTAGGGGCCAATTCTGAAGCGGTCTCGAATTTCTGATGCAATATTTTGATTGGTAAAGACGACTTTATTTTTACTAGTTGTAATATAAGAGATAAACCCAAAGTAAAAGCGGTCGTATTTATCGTGCTCTACTTTTTTACTCACCACTAATCTGCCACCATTTTCAGTGCGATAATTTTGAGAATCAAAACTTTTTTCATAATCATAAGGCGACTTGCTGTTATTACTGAGCGTGAACGAGAATGAAGCCCGTAGATAATTATTATTAGAAAAGGGATAGGTGACAGGAATCGGTTCTTCGAGGCGATAATCAGTAGGATCATGATCATTTAAAGTAATGGGCAAAAGTCCTTCATTTTCATCCTCAGTAATGACTTTGACAAATCTTGAAGGTATAAAAGCAGTGTTACCAGCACGGTCATATGTTTGGAAGTATTCAGGGATAGTTTCATCTCGGTAAGAATCGTTCGGTACATAAACTCTCTGTCCTTTTCTGATCGTTTGCAAAACAACAGAAGACATTTCGGGCTTTCTTAGCAGTGGAGCTTCTAAAACAATCACAATTGCCTCATAGGCGTGGGCCTGAACAATAAACATTATACTGAGTAAAAAGATTATTTTATTCATAGATCCCATTCGTATTTATATCCAATGGTTAAGCCAAAGGAGTTTATGGATAAAGTTTCAGGAACGGCCCTGCCCATTTTATTCCTGCCACTAATGAGTGTGACATCATGACGTCTTATGTGTGAGCCAAGTGACCATTTTCCATAGTCTGTCTCCCATAAACCTTCGGCTCCAATGTCAAACAACACACCTTGAAAATTATCGCGAAAATTGACAGAGGTCGTTTTATAAATCGGAGCAAATTCAGCACCGAAGCTAAGGTGAAAAGAATACTTATCTTCTTCATAAATTGATTTTTGTAAATGAGGGCCAAAACTTAATATCGAAAGGCTCGTTTGTTCAAAATTTTCAGTCCATGTCGCTTTTTCATAATTAAGGCTGACACCAAAATCAACCGGAAATAAAGAAATAAGAAGTGTCCTGACTTCTACACGATTTCCAATTGCACTGGTAGATTCTTGATTATTTATTTCTGCTAATGCACCTGTGGACAAATAATCAAAATGAATATTCACTTGAGTGTCTAAAAAGAGGTCTTCGTTTTTAGCTTGGTAAAGTGTAGGCTTAGGATAAATGGCGTCACCTTTTACGCTGGGAAGTATTCTTATATCCGATTCAATTTCCACAATATCATTGGGAGCGACTTCATACTGTGGAACCCCCATCTTATCGTAAACAATTATGTTATCTCGCTTATCAAAGTTTTTTTCTAAAACTTTTGCGTAAATGCCTTTTGATAAAGCAAATGATGTTTGATCACTCAATTTTTTTAAAACAGCCCCTGGTCTCAAATACACGAGATAGGGAGCGGTCTCATTAGCATGCAGAAAGCCTGAAATTAAATAGAGGAATAGAAAAAACTTCATTTTAACTTTGCTCCTACCAGCTCTACGGCTTTATTTAAGGCCATAAAATTTGAGGGGAAAGTATAATCAATTTCTCGAACAATTTTTACGTCGACCCATTTGTAACTTTGATGTTCATTTGAAATTTGAATTTTTTTTCTTTCTGGATTTATAATACATAAAAAAAGTTTTTCTATACATTCGGTTTCGTTATTCCAACGATCCGTAAATGAAAAATCAAAGTGGCAATCCAAAACTTCTGAATCGATTCCTGTTTCTTCTAATAACTCTCTTTTTGCCGCCTGAATAAAGCTTTCGTTTTCTTCCACTGATCCAGTGATGTTTTGAAATCCAATAGGTCCTTGACTATTTTTTGAATTAAACTCTAAAAGTAAAACCTGGGCCGAATTTAAGCCCAAATCGAAGTCCATGGAGAAAACCACAACTTGGACTTTTTTCTTTATTTTTTTATCTCTCATATTTTTAAATTTTAACATAATCTGACATTTTAATGTTTGAGTCATAAAAAACTGCCTAATATGCTCTTTACGCACCCCTTAATTCGTTGCTACATGTTGACCAAAATGATATGTTTTCCCTCTATGGAAGAAATAATTTATCGAATAGCAATCTCACTGCCTGCCTTTTTATTGGCCATTGTTTGTCATGAAGCATCTCACGCTTATATGGCCAAACGCTTTGGCGATACAACAGGTGAGCAATTAGGGCGGTTAAGCTTAAACCCAGCTGTTCATTACGACTTAGTGGGCACTGTGATTTTTCCTTTGATCGGAGCCATGCTCGGTGGAACGATGTTTGGTTGGGCCAAGCCTGTACCAGTTGATTCAAGAAGATTTAGAAACGTTCGTTCAGGAATTTTCTGGGTGAGTTTCGCAGGACCACTGGCAAATATAATTTTGATGTTTGTATCAGCAATTTTACTAGCATTAATTTTAACAAAAGTTTCACCAACTTTTTCTTACTACCAAGTTTTTACGGAAATGCTTAAAAGCGCAGTGATGATCAATGTTTTGTTGGCCGTTTTTAACCTCATCCCATTTCCTCCCCTTGATGGATCAAAAATGGTGTCTTCAATGTTGGATTATAATAATGCAAGAAAATTTGAAGAACTCGAAAGATACAGTTTTGTTTTTTTAATTATCCTGATTGCCACACCGGTTTTGAATTGGGTTATGTCCCCAGCTCTTAAAGCGAGTAATGCTATCGTGAATATTTTTATTCAAATTTTTGCAAGGCTATAAATGTTAGACACTTCAATTCAAGTTAAAACAGATCATTTTGATGGGCCACTTGGGCTCCTTCTTCTTTTAGTTGAAAAAGAAGAAATGAGTTTACGTGATCTCGACCTTACTAAGATTACCAAACAGTATCTTGATTATCTCGCACAAATGCGTGATTTGGATTTTGATATTGCTGGAGATTATCTCTTTTTAGCTTCGACACTTCTGTTGTTAAAATCTAAAATATGTATTGCAGAAGAAGAGCTTAAAGGACTTGAGTCAGAGTTTGGTGTAGAAGGTCTTCATATAACTTCTCAATCAGAACTTATTCGTAGACTTGAAGAACTTCAACTCTATCAAAAAATGTCTAAGAAGCTTTGGCAACTCGATAAAAAAGGCCACGAGATTTTCGTCAAGCCAAGAGTGGATAGAAAAGCCATTATTAATTCCATCCTTACTCCCATGGATCTTAATTCACTCACAATGACAATGGTCGATTTTCTCTTCAGACAAAGAAGAAAATACACTGTTGTTAAACGCGATCGTCTTTCGATAAAAGAAAAATTAAAATTCTTAAAAGAAAATCTCAAACTTGGTGAGCAGACAACTTTTGATTCACTTTTAGAACAAAATGGAAAAGCTGAAGAAGGTAAAGACGAAACAGATAATATCGTCATTACTTTTATTTCTCTTTTAGAGCTCGCAAGACTCAAGCGAATTAACGTTTTCCAAAACGAAGACCGCAGCACTATTTATGTTAATGTCGTCAGATCCCTCGAAGACTTTGATGTCGAACAGGCTAATGGTTTTGAAGATGAAACACCAACTCCTGCACCTGAAGGTGGAGTTGAAGAAATTAAAACCGCTAATTCTGATGAAAAGCTCGTGATAGAAGATCTCGGCGAATATCAAGCGGAAACTGAAACTGAAACAAGTAATGAAGAAACTAATGAAACATTTAATGAAGACGACTATATGGAGTTATTGACGACTCCCGATAGCCTAGACGCTGGATCGAAACTCATTCAATAGAAGGAAAACGTTATATGGAAAATGAAACAAATAATGAATCAAATAATGAAATGATGGATTCAATGGAACTTCCAGTAGTCTATCCACAGGAAAGTGAACTCGAATATCCCGAAATGATTTTCGCTGATGAACTTATTGAAAGTGACAGCATTGTTTCTGATGAAATTCTTTGGCAAGCACGCACGGGACTGAATTCAGATACCCTTTGTGGTGCCATTGAAACAATTATTTTCATGAGTGATCGTCCAGTCGCCATCCAAAAAATTAAAGCCTTAATTGACCCGGAAATGCCTTTAAAAGTAATTCACGAAGCCCTGCAAAGGTTACAATTCGAATATGAACAAAAGCATCATGGATTAAGACTCCTAGAAGTTGCCGAAGGTTATCAGTACCGTACAAAAGCGACTTATTCTAAATACGTTCAAGATATCTTTAAAATTAATTCACTCGTTTTATCTCCCACTGCTCTCGAAGTTTTGGCGATCATTGCCTATAAGCAGCCTTGCTCTAAAGTCGAAGTCGACAAAATTAGAGGTGTTGATAGCGGACATATCGTGCGTGCTCTTATGGATAAGCGTCTTGTAAAAGTTACGGGCAGGTCGGATGAATTAGGTCGTCCTGTTCTCTATGGAACAACTCCAGAATTTTTAGAAGTTTTTAATCTTCCAGAATTAAGTGCGCTGCCACCGGAGCATGAGTTGGATGAAATGTCTCGCACCAGTAGTGTAGGGAAGATTGCTGACATTAAAACTCTAGTGAATGATGGTGATAAGGCCCGCTTTAAATTTGATGAAATTGAAGAACTGGATATGTTGAGTGAATCAATAAAAAATATTTCAAGCGAAACTGATTTTACAGCCTCTCTAAAAGTAGAAGAAAAAAAGCGTATTTCTGAGCACGGTGCAGAAGTTAAATCTGCTTTTGATTTATTAGAAGAGTTTGTTAATAAACGCCTAATCACAGAGCAAAATAAACAAGCGATAGAATCTCTTTTGACAACGAATGTAATTGATCCAAAAATCATTAATGACCTGGAAGCTGGGCCATTTAATACTCCTAATATGGATGAAGACGACGAGTCTTTTGAAATGATCGACCTCGATACAGGTTTACCTGTGTCGTTTGATTCCGATGAAGGCTTTGAATTAGATGAGGACGGAAATTACGACAGTGGATTAAATGAAGAAGATTTCGATATTATTGTCGATTTAGATTTTGATAAAGAAGAATCAGAAGAAGAGGCTTTATCAAAGGCCTTGGATGCTGCTTTTGAAAATCTCACTGGTGAAACACTCGATAGTCGCTTATCAGACGAAGAGTTCGCCTTTGGCGGAGTTCTCGAAGAAAAAAGTCAAGAATTAGATGACCTAACTACTGGAATGATCGAAAAAGCCCAGGACTTAGATCTCGATCTTTCTTTTTTAAAAGATGAACTCGGGAAATCGGAAAGCTAAATTCTTTCAATCCTTGACAAGCACTTGGGCCGTAGCGTAAAACTCGGCTCATTGAAATTGTTAAAAAATTATTAACCAAAAAACCGCCGTGAAGGCAGATTGGAGGACCCCGTGACTAAGTCGAAGACTAAAAAAGCCGCTATTAAAACCGCAAAAACAGAAAGCCAAAATGATTCGGAATTTTCCATTCGTTTACAAAAATACATTGCAGATTGTGGTGTAACTTCCAGACGTAAAGCTGAAATTATGATCCGCGAAGGCCGCGTGACCATTAACGGTGAACTTGTCACTGAAATGGGAACAAAAGTAGATCCATCTAATGATGTCGTTATGGTTGATGGCCATCTTGCTGATTTAAACGCCGTTGAGCCGATTTATTTAATGCTTCATAAGCCTAGAGGTTATGTGACGACATTAAGTGATCCAGAAGGTCGTGAGACAGTTATGGATTTCGTTAAGGAAATCAGCGAAAGAATTTATCCCGTAGGAAGACTCGATTATCTGTCAGAAGGATTACTTCTTATGACTAATGATGGTGAATTCGCCAATATTATTATGCACCCAAAATATAATGTAACAAAAGTATACGAAGTAAAAGTCTTTGGATCAGTTACAGAAACTATTTTAAATAAGCTTCGTGCAGGGGCCTACTTAGATGAAGGTCTAGTAAAGCCAACTTCAGTTCGCGTTATTAAGCAGCTTCCGACAAAAACTTGGATTGAGTTTCGTCTTAATGAAGGAAGAAATAGAGAGATCAGAAGACTGTGTGAAGCCGTTGGCCTCACGGTTGATAAGCTTAAACGTCTTGCTATTGGTGGACTATCGATTGAAGGTGTTGCACCAGGAAAATTTAGGTTGATGAGTAAGGATCAAATGCTTAATTTGATCGGTCTTAGTGAAGACGGAACAGCAAAGAGAGTGCTTAACAAAGAAGGATTTGTCTCGACCAAAAAGACAATCGATCTTAAAAAGAAACGTCCTCAGCCAGGTACGGTTGCTGATGATGAAACGTTTCAAAAATTTAGAAGAGAAACTTATTTTGATTCTCTTAAGCAAATTGCTGAAAATAAATCTGCAGTTGCCAATAAAATTCAATCACTTTCTGATCAAGTGTATGTTGAAGAACAAAAAAATTATGTTGAACGAAGAAAGAAAGTTGATGCAGTTAATGCAACAATTAAGAATAATAATCTCAAGAAAACAAATTTTAGAAGCGCAAAACCATAATACAAAAACTAAAAAGCCCACTTCAAGTGGGCTTTTTAGTTTTAGATAAGTCTTATTACTATTTTAATTATCGTAAGCTACAACTTTTGAAGCCGTCACATATTCCTGTAATACATCTACTGAATACTCTAGGGCCTGTTGAGCATAAGGAATGCTACTTTGGTCTTTTAATTCTTCTGTGAAGCGCGCTTGTTTAATTAGGGCAGCACACATTCTCATGAACTCCGCACTACCTTCAAAATACTCTTCTTCATTTTCTGTAAGAAGCACATGCGCCAGCATTGTATTAAGAGATTTGATGAGTCTAACTTGCTGAGGTGTGAGCTCGGTTCCATCGAATTCAATTTTTACCACTTTACCTTGTATTGAAGTTTGGGCTGACATAATTAGTATCCTCGCTTAAATCTATTGGTTCTCTTAAACACTCAAGTCTCTTATCGCCAGATTATGTCATTGCATTGAGAACTTTATGTTGGAGCGAATTGATTCATATTATCTGTTACCGAGACTTGGTAACTTGATTGTGATTTTCGAGTTGGTTGCCTCAAAACTCCCTTCCTGGTTAAAATGGAATTACAGCAATAATCCCAATAACTTAATTCAACCAAGGAAGGAAGAAATGAGTTACTCTACAGCAATAGAGTACTTTAAGGCTCTGGCAAAAATATATTTCATATCTACAAAAGAGAAAAAAACTCAACTATTAGACCATGCCGCTCTTATCTCTAGCCGACATCGTAAAACAATTATTAGAATTTTAAACTCAACTTCTGCAATTGAAAATAAAAAAATAAATTGTGGTGCAAAAGTTAAGTATCCTGAAGAACTTTTACTACCGCACATTCAATATCTTTGGATCTCAATGGAAAGAATTTCACCTAAAAGAATGAAGGCCGCATTTCCGGATTGGTTACCCAAGTATCGCGAAAATAATGTTGATAACCACATTAAGTTTCTACTTCAAAAGATGAGTGCATCTACACTGGCAAGATTTGTTAAAAAAATTAAAAAAAATGAGTCTCCGGCAATGAAAGGGCTGACTTCAACATCACCGGCCCGGTACATGAAAAACAAAGTTCCAATCAATACACTTGATTCTGTCATTACTGAGCCTGGCTTTGTTCAGTCAGACACAGTTGCTCATTGTGGAGATCATCTCGAGGGTGTTTTTATTAACTCAATTACGCTTACAGATATTTTTTCTACCTGGACCGTCAATAGGGCCCTTTATACGAAGAAAGGAGCTGAAGTACGAGATGCCCTAGTCAACATCAAAAAAAGTATTCCATATACTTTAAAGGCCATTAATACAGATTCTGGCTCTGAGTTTTTAAACACACCGGTCTTTAATATGTTTCAAGAAAAGAAAATTAAATTTACAAGATCTAGGCCTTACAAGAAAAATGATAACTGTTATGTCGAGCAAAAAAACTTCACTCATGTTAGAGAACTCTTTGGTTATCAGCGTTTTGAGAAAAAAGAGTTAGTTGAATTGATGAATGAAATCTATGTTGATTACTGGAATCCTCTTCAAAATTTTTTCCTTCCTACTTTTAAATTAAAAGAAAAGATAAGAATCGGTGCTCGGATAAAGAAAGTTTATGACAAGCCAATAACTCCGTATCAAAGATTAATGGAGTCAAGCTCTTTATCAGAAGAGCAAAAAATTAAATTATCAGAAGAAAAAAGAATACTAAATCCATTTGAATTAAAAAAAGGTTTAGAGGAAAAATTGACTAATTTCTTTAAAATTGTAAATGAGTATAATAGAAATCAGGAGCAATCAAAATGATCTACGCTTACTATTTGTTGACACTTAGCCCCTTAGTAACATTTTATTATGAATCAATACGGGAGTGATTAGTTCTATTTCTTACTGGACAAAGAGAATCCAATAAACTACACTCACAACGCGGGATGGAGCAGTCTGGTAGCTCGTCGGGCTCATAACCCGAAGGTCATAGGTTCAAATCCTATTCCCGCAACCAATTTTTCACCAATAAAATCAAGACATTACAGAGATCTCAAGAACTAGAAACGAGCACGTTTTCTAGCGAGGCGTGAATAAAGCGTGAACGATCTTGCGTCATACATTTTTTAGCTTCAATGACCTCGGCATAATTCTCAATTCTAGGCTTAATAATATCTTTTACTCCCGATAAGTGTTCGTTGCTTAAATGAGCATACCGCTCGGTTGTTTTCATATCGGCATGGCCCAGTACAGTTTTCAAGTCATAGAGCTTCCCACCATTCATCATAAATAACGAAGCGTAGGTATGGCGAGCGTCGTGGATTCTCATGTGCCTGATTCCAGCTTTCTTTAAATCCTTCTCCCAAGTACGACTTCTAAAATTGGAAGGATCAATAGGCCTGTCATCAGTATCACTAAAAATAAAACTTCCTTTAGAGTAGTTCTTTATTGATCCTAGCTCTTTTTTTAGAAGAGAGTTTAACGGTACAACGCGATCTTTTCGCCCTTTTGTGGTTTTAACGAGTTTGTTTTCAACTCCACACCACATTTGGCTAATAATAATTGCCTCACGCTCAAAATTAATTCTATTCCATTCAAGACCCAAGACCTCTCCCAATCTTCCGCCCGTTAAAAACAAAGTCAGGTATAGAACATGCTTCCATCGTTCAACTCCTACATACTTTTGGTTTGAATATGTCAGCAATTGATCCATCTCATCTTGGGAGAAATAGTCCATTTCTTTCTTGTCTAGCTTAAGCTGCTTGAAATTTTTGGCTGGATGGCGTGAGATCAGATCGTTCCTGTAGGAATGGTTAAACACCGCTTTGAAATGTTGAATCACTAAATTTGCAGTGGCCTTAGTAAGATCTTTTTTTAAAACAATTGAAACCATCTTCTCAAAATGCATTATGTTGATCTCGCTAATTTTTAAATTGCCAATAATAGGCTCGACATAATTCTTATGCATTTGAGAATCTTTAATAAGAGAGCGGTGTCGCTTTCTTGATGTGGCATTTGTATACCAGAAATCAAAAATCTCGTTATACGTATAGTCTTTAGCCTGAATTCCAGAGACTTTTTGTTTCTCTAGCTCAAGTAAAGTATCTCTCTCAAATTTTTCAGCGAAGGCTTTTTTTGAAAAGTTTTTTGTGGCATATCGTTTTTGATTATGCCAAATTTCTACTTTCCAATTGCCTGTTTTTTTAATTAAGTAAATAGCCATAGTTACCTCGGAGAGTTGTTCCCCTCAGCCCATGCTAGAATTCTCTTTTTACTAAATCGAACGAGTCTTCCGATTTTAAGAAAAGGAATCTCGTTCATGTGAACTTTTCTATCTATCATCTTCACACTAACACTAAGAAATTTTGCAATTTCTTTTTTTGTTAAAAGTGTTTCATCTTCCATTATTAAATTTTTAAAGAGCAATTTTTCTTTGAACTTATCGTCAGTAGTTATTGTTTGTAAAGTGTTGTCAGTGCTCATCTTTGATCTTTCCGTTTTGTTTAGTGTTGTCTTTATTTCTTTTCATTTATTTTTTTCAGCAAAACATTATAGTAATTAGCTTTAAGAAAAGAGGGGGGGGAGCCCCCCCAATTCTACTCGTATTACTCTCATTCTGAGCCTTGTCCTTCCGAGACTAAATTTTCAAATTTCACTTTTGGGCCTCATGTTAAAATTATCCAAGTAACACGCAAAAGGTTTTAGGGAACGAGATGAAATTTTGAAATAAGCATTTTTGCTGGAAGGGGAACATCTTTGCCATACATGGCCAGCTAGCTCCATGGCTTTAATCAGTTCACCATTATGAACATGGTTAATATCACCATCGGTTACATCTTTTAGGTATCTTTCAAAAACGTGTTTTAATTTATATGAAGAATATTTTCGAAGATAATTGCCTGATTTTTCTAGTCCGAATGCAATCTCTTTTAGCTTTTGAAAATCTGATGTGTTTTCATCAATATCGGGTTCACTTGCACATATCCTTACGCCTTCCGTACTCAATAACTTGTCCATGTTTTACTCCTGTTTTAATTCCCAGAATTCAGCATCTGGGGTTTGGGTTACAGTGATCAGATCACCATTGAGAAGATCACTTTTAATTTGCTCAATTTCCTGTTTTGATGAGTTCTTTTTCAATGCTTCTTTAGATATTTCAGTTCGTGTTGCTTGGTTCTTGATGCTTGACTCTAAGAGACTTAAAACTTTTTTATGCTTGTTACTCAAGCCTGAAGCAGAATCCTTAAAAATAAACTGTATGGATTCTTTTGAATATTCTCCAATTCTAAGAGCTGCCTCCAAGTGCCCTTTTTGTATAAGTAATTGTTTGTCTAACATGGCAAAGATCAATGCTATTTTTTTTACATGAACAAGATTGCGGTTCAGCAAAGTACCAACGATTCCTGATTCAGGTGTCTTCATGAAGTTAGTGTATGTTTCATTCCAAAGTTTTTGTGCCTCGATCGAAAATTTAACACGATGATTGGAAAGGCTATTGAGGTCTTTGTCCCAGAAACGAATTGCTTCACTTAGTAAAAACAGCTCGTCTTTTAGATCCAAATCTTTTATGGACGGTGCCTCTGGAAGAATCTTATCTGCTTTCGTATATATGTACATAAAGCGATTGCCGAACCCGTTAAATACATCAACAACATTCAGTAGGTGCTTTAATTCTTCAATTGTGATGTGAGCGATTATCGAAATATGTGGATTAGTCGATTTAACAGAGTTGTTTTTAGAAAGAGTACTAAGGTTTTTACTGTCGTATGCATCTCTGATTGTTGTGCTGAGTTTGTTACCTTCGCGCTTCATTGAGATAAGTACACTGCCGAATTCTGTTTCGATAATCATTAATCGCTTGTCTGTGACACCAGCATCAACACAAATCTTTTCCAGCTTTCCTTTCTTGTCTTTGATCTCGTAAATGGGATCGCGGTTATGGAATATGATTCCCTCTGCTGACGTTGCACCACTTTTAATATTACTTTTCACAAAGTCAGGAATGATTTCTTCCAAAACTGAAATGGCCACACCTAGCGAGGTTCCTTTTCGTGCAAGGGCCGAGTCTCCAACAATTAAAGTCATTAAATTGGAATAGTGCTTATCTCCACTAACCTGTGAGGACGCAATTCTACCGAAGTAACAACCAATAATAGTAATTAACTGTGAGTAAATAGCTATCGGATTGGCTTCTGTATGAGGTGCAATTTTAGAAACAATTGAACCAAGGACACCAAACATTGAGATCACCGGAAATGAGGGCTCTAATTCTTTTTTTAGGACTGTGCTTTGAGCGCTCTTTATAATTTGTAAAATTTCATCTTGATCTAATGGTGGGGAGCAAATATTTTCATTAAGTTGATTTACCAAGCTATGTAATAGTTCAGTAGAAACCTTTAAATCAGTCAGCTTGATAGTTTCTTTAAAAAGAAAATCATTTCGACCTCCTTCTAGGACGTTAGTTCGTAGTTCGTTCGATGTGTTTTTATGTTTTTTTGGAAGCCTAGTTATAATGTCATCTGGGAATTCCAGTATGTCGGCATTTGAATCAATCCAATAATAATCCTTTCCAGATATATGACAGCTTCCTGGGGCAATTACATAACCACCATCTCCTCTCAAATCGACATCTTTTAGGAATCGAACTCTGTTGCTAATCCTACTTTTAGAATTAAAGTATAGATGAAATCCCTTACCCGTTTTTACAGTTAAGGTGTTTTTTAAATGAGGATAAGTATTAAGGAAGATTAAGTATGATTCTTCTGAATCGAAATCTACTACAATTAATCCATCTCCCGTTTTTATGGCTATGTTTGAAAAATAATTTATTTCACCAAGACGAATTACGAATTGTTCGATTTTGTCTACAAAAGGGCCATTTTTCCAATCCTTTTGTTTTGGATGTTTCCCTGGTGAGGTGCAGTTGTATGCACCACAGGAACAAAGTAATTCCGGTAATACAGTGTGAACCTTAAATAGTTTCAGTGCGTGTTTTTCTTTTAAGCTTATGGTAAGCTTTGCTTGTTCAAATCTTGAATTCATTTTTTTTTCCTTAGTTTTGCCCTTCTAGCCAAGGGCATTTCTTTTTTAATTGATAGAGTTTTTTGAAAGCCACTGATTTAATTCTTCCAAGTCGAATCTAATTAATCTTCCAACCTTGATAAAAGGAATCGTTTTTTTGAATATGGCCATACGTAACCAAGATTGTTTTACATTTAGATAGGTGGATGCTTCGGTAAAGTTAAGAATCTTTTTCATTATTATTCTCCATTGAGATGATTTGCTAATAATGAAATAGTATTGGGTATTTTGTTTGTAGTACTACCGGATAAGTCGTCGTTTCGTGAAAGTAACAAGTATGGTTTTGATTTTAGGTGTATTTAATTAAATCAAAAATAGTTCTTTTGGAATGATAAGTGATTTTGAAGTCTTCTAATATGTATAAAACGAGTGCTAACCCGGCCCCAGAAAAGCGTTCTTCAGAATGGTAAGCATTGCCGGAATCTACTGCATGGAGCCTTAGTTCCGTTTGGCAATAATACTTTAGATGATCATTTATTTCAGTGATAACTGATCGTAGAACGTAATCTCGTGGTCTTCCTTTTTCAAGATTGCCTTCAATTTCTTGGATGGAATCCTTTAATTTAGTTATAAAGTTTTTATCTTTGTAATTTGCTCGTCTAGTAATGTCGAGCCCCTTATCTTCAAAATAAAAAATAGCATTTCTCATTTCTTTGTTGCGAATTATTCGCCGAAAAATCGTATACGATATGCGCATGATTTTCCCTAAGGTCTCTTTGAGTTCAATTTCAAAATGATCTTTTTTTACTTTATTTAATTGGTAGTTGAGATCTGTATATAGCAATGCGAGATCTAGTTTATTAAATGAGAAAGCCACGAGCGTTTCGAGATTTTTTGAAGGATAAACTGATTCATAAGCTGAATAAATGTCACCAACTAATCCAAAGTCATTTATTTTCTTGCTCATCCTCTAGTACTCCCTTTTAGTGTCTATTGTTGTCTCTTATTACATACTATGTTTTATTTTGAATGGTGAGATTTACCAGAGGACTGTAAGGTTTTTTATGAATAAGAGTTGTGTATAATGCAGATATGAGGTTTTTATGAAACATACTTTTTGCTACTTCTACCTCGAAAAAATTTGCATTCTTACGTTGCAGGGAATGACGTTAAAAAAGATCTCTTGTTTAGCTGGAATGCCACCAGTTGGGGTATTGTACAGTTGGACAAAAAGGTACCCTGTTTTAAAAAAGGCAATAAATATGATGAAGAATCACAGAGAGTGTTACAAAGTTGAGACTGAATTTCATAGTAAATTAAATTTTATAAAATCTTGTTATCTTTAGTCTTTATTTTAATTCAGTTACTAGCTTTACAGTTAGTATTTGTAATACTCCCACTAGTATAAGAATTACAATCAATAGTAGTGGGACTATTTTTAGATCTTTGTAATTGTTGTGCACCCCATGCGCTCATTCGTTCCGATGTGCGAGTATCTACTTCACCATGTCCATATTCATAAACTTTTCCATTTGGATCAAACACTACGTAGTAATCAGACTTGTCCCAACTCCAACCACTCATTAAGCGGTTTTTATATGAGTATGTCGACCAACCACCTTCGCTCCTTGAAATTTGATCATGGGCGCCAAGAACTTCCTTTACTTGCGATTTGGACATGCCTTCCCTGATAGAGCTAAATTTTTCGCCAGTAGCACAAGACACAATACTTATTGAGATTAAAATTTTAAGAAAGAATGTAGCTTTCATTTTTCAACCTTAAGATTATAAATCCAATTAATACACACTATCGGTGGTACTATGTATCGGTAGTAAGAGAGAAAATCTTTAGATGATTAAATTATCATCAGAAGATAAGTTCTTGAAGGCATTGGGAGCGAGGTTGCGAGCATTAAGGCTTGAGAAAGGTTGGACTCTCGAAGAAACAGAGGAACATGGATGGCCAAACTGGAGGCATCTTCAAAAGATAGAGTCTGGGAAGAATATGACGATTTTAACCTTAAAAAAGCTTTCTAAGCTTTATAAAAAATCTATCGCTGAAATTACTGGAGATCTATAAGATACAAGCAGGATCTAGAAGGTTCTTAAAGTATTAAAATGTTTTCTCTGCGGAGCAAAATTCCTAGAATCAAGTTTTATTTATAAATAATTTAAAATAGTATAGTTTTTATATTGAAGCAGTTAATAAATATTGAAAAATGTTACGTTTGATAATTTAATTATGATTTTAAACTTTATTTACGTTTTTTGTGATTAATTAAGCGTAGGTGGTGAAGAAGTATGTTTTTTATAAATGAAAATAGAGAAGCTTGGTATTTCAAAATAGGTATGTTTCCTAAGAGCTATATTTGCAGCGGATGTGGTAAGGAAGTAATTGCAGAAATTCCATTTGTGAGTGGAAAAATTGTTGGGCTGTGTTCTAGTTTTTGTTGCAAAGAAGAGTTTCAAATTTTTAGAGGAAAGCCGCGCTCACCATCAATTCAATCAATGATGAACGAAGCTTTCGGTTTTTTAAATTAGCCTAGTTTCATCATTCCAAAACCCATTCCTGCATACTCTGGTCTAAAATCTACATGGATTAAATTGGCACTTTCAGCTTCGACAACTCTTTGTCTGTATTTCCCACCGTTAGAATTTCTTCGCATAATAAAAGCTTTGGCACCCTTTGGAAATCTACCACCTTTTGATTGTGCTCTTTTAAGTTGCTCAAGTAGACATACCAAAAGAATATCAAAGGCTTCAGTGAGTGATTTTCCAACTCTTCTATCAATTACAATTTCAACATTTCCAGAAAGGGATTGGTCAAACCATCCAGTTATAATGAATGGGGTGTTGGTAGTGCCGCATGGGCCAGAGACAATTATTCTTGCTCTGTTATGAGTAACTACTTTTGTTGCCGAAAAATAATCTACATCACCATGTGAGCTGTAACCACCTTTACGGTAATGCATTGTTTTTTTGTTGCTAGCTAGTGCCGTCTGGACATCTGTCCATGTTTTCAATAACGTAATCATACTGTTTACTCCAATAAATAAATTCTTTAATAAATTCTGTTTTTTCCATAATTGACTCCTTTCTTAATTAACTAAGAAAATTTTTCAATTCTAAAAATGTGCTTTGAATTTTGGAGGGTACGAGTTAACATTAAGGTATTCGACATCTTAATGAGGGCGTAGCTTCCCCAAATGGTTTAATTACTTTATGGCATAGTTACATCCTCTTTACTCAGTAGGTTTGTTGCTTACTGTATTATTTCAATGCAGACCTCTAAAGTCAGGCCTTTTTGTGTGCGCTGGGCCGACAAAATCTAACATTTAACTACAAAATGAAACAAGCTCAAGTCCGAGAGCTTTGATCAAGTATATCATACAATTATGATTTGTTGCAACGCTTCTTCAGTCGCTTGGAAAATATTAAATATTTATTTTCTTACATTTAAATTTTAATTAAGAAGTTTTTTTTAGAATAGATTGGACTTCACTTCAGCTCAAAGTGAAGCGTGAATTAGGCGTGAATGCAGATAGAAAAGGGTAGTAATTGAGAGTTATCCTGAGCATGGGCATTTGGAGAAAAGGTTAATAATAATTTACAGTTACCTTAGTTTTTAACAGTTTAAAGAATCGACTGGCTCACGCTCATAACCCGAAGGTCATAGGTTCAAATCCTATTCCCGCAACCAAAAAATCACTAATAATATCAATACATTAAGTTAATTTCAAGCAATAAGCCCCATGTTAAATGTTTTTAAACTTCTTAAATGAGCATATCGCTCGGTCGTCTTCTTGATTACTACTCACTGTAAAATTGATGTTGATGAAAGTGATAAGAAACTCAAAGTATTGAAGCCAATTGATGAATTTGTTGCTTAAAAATCATGCTTGATGAAAGAATAGGTGACCGAAGCCACCTAAATATTAAGTTAAATAATTATATTTTTTTATCTTCTTTTTTTTCGATTTTCTCTTGCTTAGCTTCACGTTCCATTCTTTTGTCATGGTCAAGGCTTCTTTGCTTTTTAATTGCAATTTCTTCTTTTGATAAAGGGCGATCAACTTTTCTCATGAACTCTAATTGCTGTGGAAGTTTTGTTCCCATCTCTTGAATTGTGACAGAGTCAATTAATTCGATGATTCTTCCATAGCGAGACATAAAAGGACGTAGAGTGTTCGAAAGTTCTCTCGGTTGGCCATCTTTATAATTTGCAAATTTATAAGTTAGAAAAACGTAATCTTCAGTAGAGGGAATAACTGGCGTCGTATTTAAATCTGCCTTAAGAGCTGAAACTGATTCGTAGCGGATGTCTCGAGCTGGAACAATTTTGTAAGTGTCTTTTTCAACAGTTGGAACGCGGGAATATCCACTAGCATTGAGAATATATGAAAACATAGTGTCTGCATTTTCAGAAGTAATCACAAAGTTTGAAGAAGACTTTAGTTCACCTTCAAGTTTTCCACTAAAAATATACTTCTTTCCCGTAAGTTTACTAACGATCTCCACGCACTTGGTAAGATCTTGACAACTTTCATTAGCTATAACATTCACTGAGATTAGTAGAGATAAGGTCAGAATTATTTTCTTCATTCGAGACTCCCTTTTGTTGATTTTAAGACTTCAATTAATTTTAACATTTCCATATTAAGTTAGAACGTAAAATTTCACAACATTTTAGGTTTAACTGTATCCCAAATCCTTCACTAAGCTTTCCAAAATCAATCTCGTGACGTATCTGTCACAAAAATTCCAACCAATGAGTGATTCACTGGCCTATTTTTAGGTCAAACATTTTTAATCTCTCTTTTTGAGCACCTAGATTTCTTTCTGACAGCTCATTCTTCAGAATAGAAGAACCTTTGGTGTATGGTTCTTCACGCCTCATAAATGTGGGGGATTAGCTTCGTCGGGTAGTGCCTCTTTTGTCCATCAATTTTTATTTGAATGTTAAAGAACTATGTCTTGAAACCATCATGTGGTCTCAAGCGATTTGCATCTACCGTAAATACGGTTTTATTTATCATTGCTTTTACTCTGCATACCTCCTGGTAAATATATTTCATTAATTTTATTTCGATTGAGCGAGCGTGGAAAATCACCTCGCCGGCAATTGTTATAATTCTTTTTCTTGTTGTTTTTATAAAACATCCTTTCTCAGGCACGACTGCAAATGAAGAAAATCTCAATAGGTTGTACGCAATTACTCCAATCACACCCCATACATTATTTGCTTTCAAACTCATGCAAGGAAAGTGGTGAAAATCTAAACCATTTTTAATGTCTTTGATGTTATTTTCTACTTGAGATCTCTTTCGATAAAATTTAAAAACTTTTTCATTATCCATTTCAGATTCGCTCATATCAGAAACTACAGAGTAGTAATGGTAAGGATACCTGTCTCCTTTTTGAGGATTAATTTTCAGAGTGCGAATGAAAACAACTCTCAAGAATGTTCTTCCTCCGGCCAGACCTTTTAATGAATATAGGCACGAGCCAATCTCACAGTTTGATGATTCAAAAATTGAAGTTTTGTTTTATGCCATTTAATGTGCTTTTTATTTTTAGTTAGTATAGAAGTCCAAACATTTTCTTTTAGGCAAATAACAAAATTACAGCTCTGATTTAAACAGGTATTGTAGATTTCCATTGTCGAATATGCCGAATCGGCCATGAATTGTTTTTTTATTTCCTTAGGAATTTTTGAGAGTGCTTGGTAGAGCATTTCAGGACCATCTACAGATGAATGAGTATTTCCTTTTCGTAGTTTGAAACCATAACAAATTCCTTTATCATCAAATATATTTTGAGAATTTAGGCACCTAAGTTTTTTGTACCCAAAATCCACTCCTTCAGACTTTACTCCATACTGTTGATGATCGGAAGAATCCATCGCAAAAATAATTTTGTAAACATTAGGCTCAAGGATTTTCCTTATTTTTTAAACCAAGTTCAGGCAAGAGAGCTTGAATTTTCTCTATGTTTCGAGGAGCAAAGCGACGAAGAAACCTCCCGAGCGTAACCGCTGAAGGCGCATTGGTGAGTCGAAAAATAAAGGGTCTTCCCCATGCCAATCAAAATCATCAAGACAGTCAAAACCAGCGATAAGTGCCATCATAATTGCGTAAAACTTATTCCAGCTTGAAAATCCTCGGTCACGATCTTTTTTGGGGAGATAAATGCCAAACAAGCTCTTGATTTCAAATTTATGAGTCAGATCGTCAAAAATTTTCAATCCAGAAAATGAAGAAATGGACTTGGCAAATGGCGTGTAGTTAATGGATAGTTTATTCATAAGAAGGCTTTGGGTTTTAGTAAATTGTTTTGTGGTAAAAATAATTTAATCGAAAACAAAGCCTTTTTCATTTCGCATGGCCGTGGACGCTGGGCCATATAATCCGGACATTAGGTGAAGAAGCAGATTGGAGAATTCTCCAATGATAAAAATCGTTTTGATTTAAGTTAGTGAAGGATTACCTATAAATATAAATAATAAAACTGACCTCGTATCGGACCTTTCATATAGGTAATATCCCATGACCAAATTTCATTAGGGCCCTTTGCAATTAAAGGTGCTGGCCGATCCATTGTTCTCCCTTTACTTTTTCCTCTGTGGGCCAGTAACTTTTCTTTTTTTAAAACTCTATAAAAACTTGATTCACTTCCAATAAATATTCCCTCGCTGTCGGCAAGCATTGGTACTATTTCCCACGGAGATTTATCTCTATATTTTTCTGAAGTAGCTATCTTTATAATTTTTTGCCTCTCAAACTCTGAAAGCTTATTGGCAGGAATGGTCTTCGGCCCATTCCTTAAATCAATAAGATTTTTTTCCCAACGTTCTATTGTTTTGATACATAATCCACAATCTTTGCTGGCTATTTCTTTTCTGCAGCCATTTAAGTTTGCTTCTTTAATTAATTCAATACAAATTGCTCTTAAGTCAGAGCACACTAATTGTCCTCGTCCACTCCAAACAAAAGATGGCTTTTTTTTAGAAGTACAACTCTCGCTGCAAATTCTGCAAGTGCCTTATCTTTTCTTTTTAATTCTCTTATAAGTTCTTCTTCTTTTTTTCGTAGCTCAAAGAGTTCAGGATCCTTTCTAGGCCTTCCAGCAGCAGACTTGAGCCCATTGGTTAAATCTGTTTTCCACTGCTCTAGATTGGCCATAAAAAGCCCTTCTCTACGAAGAAACTCACCAAGAGTAAGCTCATCCATTGTTGCAGTCTTAATAACAGCATCTAGTTTTTCTTCAGGTGTCCACTTGTCTACTGATTTTGTTTTTTTTGTTTTCATGGAACTAGACATACCATACATTTTACTCCAACCAAATATTGTTGATACTGGGAGTCCTAATTCTTTGGCTGCCTTACTAGGTCCTAATTTAATCACTTTTTTAACTGCGGCATCTTTAAATTCTTTGCTGTAAACCTCTGAACGCATAATTTTCTCACTTCGCCCCCCTCATGGACTCCACCCTCCTTACGTCGGGTGCTTCCATTTCGGGTTAATTATTTAGAATTTGAAGCGACAACTTTCCTGAAATAGGGGGGGTTCTTCCCATTAATTTTAAAATTTCTGCAAAATCTGGAACTGTTGTTCCATTTTTCCATTTCAAAAGTGTGCGATGAAAATTTTTATCCAGAATCGTATTAAAATTTATAGTAATGTCCAAAGCTTGAATGAGCGTAGGTACCGAGAATTCAGGATTAAAAAAACTATACGAAGAGCGGAAATGTTTTTCAATTTCTATATTGAGGCTCTGTGAAAAAAGAATAAAATCATCCATTTTTATTTGAGTGGCACCTGATTCCCATTTTCCAACTTGATTAAAACTATAACCTAGGTTTTGACTGAGTTCACGTTGAGAGAGATCTTTACGAATAGTCCTCAGAATTTCTTGTGCCAAAAGCTGATAATCTATTTCAAGATTTAATTGAATTTTTGGAACGATAATTTTATTCACGTTTTTCTCATTTTGAATCTCACATCAGTTCGTTTTAAGAAATTATAGCCTTTGTTGCTATTTCAGGAATTAATTAAACGAATTTAGCGACAATATTATCTAAGGCTTGTCCAAAAACCAAGCTCTCAATAAAATATTTTAATGAATGAAAAAATTCCATTAGAACATCTTTAAGAAAGCAAGCAGTTCTAAAAAATATTTTCCCTTTCCTCTAAAAAGAGTAAAAGTTTAGCTGCTTTTGCCCGCCAAACCTCGCACTTGGTAGTGACTCACTTAATTTCACTCTCTAGAAGTTTTTATTCTGTGAACTACTCCATTACCTTAAACAGAATTTCGCCTCAGCTCATTCATTCATCTTTTTGGGCCTCATTATAAAATGTGCCATGATAATGTTGGATTTAAAAAGAAGGCGTGCCAGTCAAATAATGGTCATCGTTTATCATTAACGTGACATGAGAATATTGGGCCTCATCCTTCATCCCTAATTCACCCGAAACAAATCCTATATTTAATTTAACAATCGCTTTCCTGTCATAATGAATAAGAAAGGGAACTGTCTCCTAATTCACTTCCATGTGAAATCAAGTGAACGAGATTCTTTAGCGTTTTTTCTGTCCGACAAGTAATCGTAGTCGTTTTCTTTCCTTTAAATACTCCTCGTAATCGTCGTTGTATGTATCGTTGTTTTTAATAAATTTAATGTCAGTGAAGCAATTTTTTCTTGCAAGTGCTACCTTTGCATCTTTAGCAGAAGTTCCTTTCGCTCGAAGTGCATCGTGATAATCTCGCAATGTTGTTTCAGTTCTCATTGCTGATTCGCCGCACCAATAAAAATATCTCGCAGCTCTCTGCGGCCATGAACTCTTTTGTTTCCATAAATTTTTCCACCTGATTCTTGAATGTGACGAACTAACATGCAGTAGCCCCAGAACTGATGTTTATTTTTAAAGCGCTCTGGTTGGCATACAATCGCCGTAATAATATTGGACCTGACAATACTTATTCCTGGTATCGTCATCAGATTCCTAATTGGGCGATATTTTTTTTGATTATTTTTAAACCAGTCTAGATACTTTTATTTTTTCGTTTTCTAAAAATTCAATTTGATGAAATAAATTTTCTGAAACAAATCGAGCTGAATCGTTTTTAAATTCTGAACATCGCTTTTATTTTTGTAGAAGTTATTTTCATCTGTCTTGAGCCCATTAGCTCTAAAGACAGATTTTAATCGATTTTTAAATCTAACTATTTCTTGAACGATATCTAGATAGCCACTCACTGAAGTTCTAAGTTGTGCCCAATGGGAATCGTCATGAAAAACTTCTCTTAAATGACCACATCGAAGTTCATTTGCGAGATGAATTGCATCTCTGAAATCTGTTTTTGCACCAGGTTTTTTTGCAACAAAAAGTTGGATTGCAAACTAATAAGCGATCTACTTTTTCTCTGAGTATTAAATACAACCATTGCGAAATAGTTGACTCTTCGAGTGTGAGAATTCGCTCGCCATTTATTGATTCTAGAACATGCCAAAGGTTCTTTTCAGAGGTGTCGACAGTTTTTCTGAGAACACATTCACCAATTTCGTTCAAAACGGCAAAAGTTGATGTTGATGAATGGGCGTCAAGGCCGATAAAATACTTCATAAGCAGCACTCCTTGTGATCAAAAATGTTGTAGTACATACAAACATTTTAATATCCACGCGCTTAATTGCTGGCACGCTAGGTTTTGCCTAGATGAGCCCCAAGTGGATTACGCCCAAAGGCGGTGCTGCTTTCTTACCTTGTCAAATTAAATCAATCTTAGAAAAGGCAGTTTTTCACCTAGTGGTGATAATTGTCAACCTTGTGTTTGGGGAAATGGGACGGTGATGTTCTTCATATTTATAATGAT